>JAEUNZ010000047.1:0-19440 GCA_016790965.1 Dechloromonas sp. | reverse complement strand
CGAGAAGTACGCCAAGGGTAAGGAAACCAACGTACACGACGTGCGCAAGCGGGTCGCCTGGGCGCTGGCCCAGGTCGAGGCGGAGAAGGACCAGGCCCAGTGGGAAGCCAAGTTCCTCTGGGCTCAGGAAAACGGCTTCGTCCCTGCCGGCCGCATCAATTCCGCCGCCGGCACCGACCTGCAGGCCACCCTCATCAACTGCTTCGTGCAGCCGGTGGGCGATTCCATCGTCGAAACCACCGATGGCAAGCCCGGCATCTACACCGCCCTCGCCCAGGCCGCAGAAACCATGCGCCGCGGCGGCGGCGTCGGCTACGATTTTTCCAGCATCCGCCCCCAGGGCGCCCACGTGAAAGGCACTCAGTCCCGCGCCTCCGGCCCCGTCTCCTACATGCGCGTCTTCGACCGCTCCTGCGAGACCGTGGAGTCCGCCGGTGCCCGCCGCGGTGCCCAGATGGGCGTGCTGCGCTGCGACCACCCCGACATCGAGGATTTCATCCACGCCAAGGACAAGGGCGACCTGACCAATTTCAACATCTCCATCGGCGTTTCCGACGCCTTCATGCAGGCGGTGGACGGCGATGCCGACGTGGAACTGCTGCACCGCGCCGAGCCCAATGCGGAAATGAAGTCCTCCGGGGCCTACCAGCGGGACGACGGCCTGTGGGTCTACCGCAAGGTCAAGGCCCGCGACCTGTGGGACCAGGTGATGAAATCCACCTACGACCACGCCGAGCCAGGCATCCTCTTCCTGGACCGCATGAACAAGGACAATAACCTCAATTACTGCGAAGTGATCGAGGCCACCAACCCCTGCGCCGAGCAGCCCCTGCCCCCCTACGGCTGCTGCTGCCTTGGGTCCATCAACCTGACCTTGTTCGTCAAGGACGCCTTCTCCGACAAGGCCAGTTTCGATTTCGACGCCTTCGGCGAAGTGGTACGCGTCTCCACCCGCATGCTGGACAACGTCCTGGACGCCACCCACTGGCCCCTGGAGCGTCAGGCCCAAGAAGCCGCCAACAAGCGCCGCGTCGGCCTCGGCTACACCGGCCTGGGCGATGCTCTGGCCATGCTGCGCCTGCGCTACGACAAGCCTGAAGCCCGTGCCATGGCGGCGCGCATTTCCGAATACATGCGCGACACCGCCTATCTGTATTCCGTCGATCTGGCCAAAGAGCGGGGCGCCTTCCCCCTCTTCAATGCCGAGTTGTACCTCTCCGGCGGCAATTTCGCTTCCCGCCTGCCCAACGACATCAAGACCGAAGTCAGAAAACACGGCCTGCGCAACAGCCATCTGCTGTCCATCGCCCCCACCGGCACCATTTCGCTGGCCTTCGCCGACAACGCCTCCAACGGCATCGAACCGCCCTTCTCCTGGACCTACAGCCGCAAGAAGCGCATGCAGGACGGCACCCTCAAGGAGTATTCCGTCGAGGACTACGCCTGGCGCTACTACAAGCACATCGGCGGCGACGTGAGCAAACTGCCCGATTATTTCGTCACCGCCCTGGAGATTTCCGCCAAGGCCCACGCCGACATGGTCGCCGCCGTGGCGCCCTTCATCGACACCTCCATTTCCAAGACGGTGAATGTCCCCGCCGACTACCCCTACAGCGACTTCCAGGACCTCTACATGCAGGCCTGGAAAGCGGGCCTGAAGGGCCTGGCCACCTACCGGCCCAACAGCGTGCTGGGCTCGGTGCTTTCCGTCGAGCCTGCCAAGGCCGAGGCCGCTCCCGCCCCGGACGCCAAGGCACCCCAGGATTTCGTCACCACCGACGCCAACCGTCGTCTGATGATCAAGGATCTGCCGGCTCCGGTCCTCGCCAGCCTGCGCTGGCCGGGTCGCCCCAGCCTTCCTGAAGGCAACCTGTGCTGGACCTACATGATCGACTCGCCCATCGGCAAGTTCGCCCTCTTCGTCGGCCATGTGGAATCGGAAGACCGCACCTGGCCCTTCGAGGTATGGGCCAACGGCCCCGCCGAACCTCGCGGCCTAGGCGCCGTCGCCAAGACCCTGTCCATGGACATGCGCGCCAACGACCACGGCTGGCTGGAAATGAAACTGGAAGCCCTGGCCAAGACCCCGGGCGATTCCTTCGAACTGCCCATGCCCCCCTACGGCGAGCGTAAGCGCGTGCCCTCGGTGGTTTCCGCCATGGCCCAGGTCATCCAGTGGCGGGTCGAGCAGTTGGGCTCCCTGAAGCACGATGGCCCCACGCCGGTTAAGGATGCCCTGTTCAGCATCAAGGAACCGAAGACCGGCACCGATGGCACCCTGTCCTGGACGGTGGACGTCAGCAATGCCTCCACCCAGGAAGACTTCGTCCTGGGCCTCAAGGAAATCACCCTACCCGACGGCGTCACCCGCCCCTACTCGATGTGGCTGGCGGGCAATTACCCGCGCGCCCTGGACGGCCTGTGCAAACTGCTCTCCATGGACATGCGCGTCCTGGACCCGGCCTGGATCGGCATGAAGCTCAGAAAGCTCCTGGACTACCCTGAGCCCCTGGGCCATTTCATGGCCTTCATCCCGGGAACCCGCAAGCAGCAGACCTTCCCCTCCACGGTGGCCTACATCGCCCGCCTCATCATCCACCGTTACGCCATGCTCGGCATCCTGGACGAGGAAGGTTTCCCGCTCCAGCAGATGGGCATCCTCAAGGCTCCGGAAGACGCCAGCAACAGCGTCCTGCCCACCCAGGGGAAGCTGTGCGGCGAATGCGGCAACCACACCATGATCCGCAAGGACGGCTGCGACTTCTGCACCGCCTGCGGGGCGGTGGGGAGCTGCGGCTAAGCGGGCAGGGCCGGCAGAGCCCTTTCGACCGGGAAGCCCCAAGGCGGACGCCTTGGGGCTTTTTCATTGCCAGCCCTCGCCGCGAGGAGCAGACCGCTTCGGTGACCAACGAGTTCTTTCACCCTGCGGCTCGCCCATCGCCTGGGCTTGACGGTTTACTCCGTCGCCATGCGCGACGCCCCCCTGCCCGTCTATGTTGGCGGGTGCTTCGACCGGGAGGCTGGCGTTCCGCCAAAGCGCCACCGCCTCATCATCCCGGAGCTAGCGGCGCGCTTCGCCTGAGACCCTCCCATCAGGAGGACGGCCCTCACGCCGCTTCGGCCACGCTGAACCCTACCCCGCAGCCCGAGGTGACGATTTCCTTCACCGCGCAGTGGGCGATGGATTCCAGCACCCGGGCGCGCTGCTCCGGCGTGAAATGGTCGGGAAAATGCACGTCGGTCTTGAAGCGGCCCAGGCTCACGGCGCCGCCTTGGCCGGCGATGGGGCGGCACTCGATGTGAATGCCCTCCGGCGATTGGCCGATTTCCTTGCAGGCCTTCTTGGCATAGACCGCAGCGCAGCCCGCCAGGGTGGCGTAGAAAGCCTCCAGGGGATTCATGAGGGAGCCATCGACCGCATAGCGCACCTGATGCCGCTGGCCGGAGACAGTGATGACGGGGGATTCGGAGACATCGACGGAGTACATGGTTTCCTCTTGTATTGGTAAATTAACGCTTACTGATATGTTGGTGAAAAAAATCAGCGCTTTCTGGCGGGAAGCTCGAAGAGCAGAATCCCGCCCACCAGCGCCCCCAGGAACACCAGGCCCGGGGATGACCCCGCGCCGGCCAGGACCAGGGCCGGTCCAGGGCAAATGCCGGCCAGACCCCAGCCGACACCGAACAGGGCGCTCCCCGCCAGGAGGCGCCGGTCGATCCGGCCGATAGCGGGGAGACACATGGGCTCGCCCAGGAGCGCCACCTTGCGCTGCCGGGCGATGCGGTAGGCGAGGGACGCCGGCAGCAAGGCGCCGGCCATGACGAAGGCCAGGGAAGGATCCCAGGCGCCGGCTAGGTCGAGAAACCCTTGCACCCGGGCGGGATTGCTCATACCGGAAACGATGAGGCCGACCCCGAACAAAAGTCCCACCGCAAGCGCGCCGAGGGCGTTCATAGGATGTGACGCAGGAGCAGAACGGTGAGAAATCCGCTCCCCATGAAGGTCGCCGTCGCCACCAGGGAACGGGGCGACAGGCGCGCCACGCCGCAGATGCCGTGGCCGCTGGTGCAGCCGGAACCCAGACGGGCACCGAAACCCACCAGGACGCCGGCCACCACCAGCAGGGCCAGGGGTGCCTCGACGGTGACGGCGGAAGGAGTCGCCAGAGCCCCGACCAGGACGGGGGAAAGCAGCAGGCCGGCGACGAAGGCCGCCCGCCAAAGCCAGTCCCGCCTCCCGGCCGGCAGCAGGACACCGCCCAGGATGCCGCTCACGCCGGCGATGCGGCCCGAGAGCAGCAGCAGGAGCGCCACCGCCAGGCCGATGAGCAGACCACCGGCAAAGGCCTGGCCGCCGACGGAATCGAGGAGATCAAGGCGCATGGCCGGCGCAGTCCGTCTGAGGGCAGAAAAGACTGTAAAGGGTATCGAGCAGCGCCTGCACCCGGGGGTCGGCAATGGCGTAGAACATGCGCTTCCCTTCCCGGCGGGTGCTGACCAGCCCTTGGGCGCGCAGGACGGAAAGCTGCTGCGACAGGCTGGGCTGGTGCAGGTCCAGGAGACTCTCCAGTTCGCTCACCGAACGCTCGCCCTGGGAGAGCTGGCACAGGAGGAGCAGCCGGTTCTCGTTGGCCAGCACCCCCAGGAGGGCGGTGGCCTCCCCGGCGGCGCGGCGCATGGCATCGACGGCAAAGGCAGTGGTTTCGGACATGTTTGTATATTATCGATTGCTGATGTACGACATTCTACGAATCGATATTATGTTTGTCAATAAATTGTTATCAGGCGCCGAGTGGTCAATCAAATATGTTTGCGTCGATGCCGAGGCACGTATCCGCGCCTTGATGGCGCGAAGAGAACCACGGCCAAAGCCGAAGCTTTGGCGAGGATGAGCGACACAGCGAGCGGTGATGCGGGGCGGGCCGAACATAGCTGAACCTATTCGACTGACGACTAGCCGCTCGAGGACTTCATGTCGCCTCCCAGGCTTTCCGCTCCCCCCAGCTAAAATGGCGCCCTCACCGTTCATCTTTCGCCTCCCCTCCGTGCCCAGCCCGCCCCCCGCCCAGCGCGTGGTCAAAATCCGACGCGACTACAACACCTGGGTCGCCGACGAGACCCTGGAAGACTACGCCCTGCGCTTCACCCCGCGCAGCTTCCGCAAGTGGTCGGAAATGCGGGTGGCCAACACGGCCTTCGGAGCGGCATCCTTCCTGGTGCTGGAGGCGGTGGGAGCGACCCTGCTGGTCCAGGCGGGCTTCATCAATGCTTTCTGGGCCATCCTGGCCACCGGCTTGATCATCTTCCTCCTCGGCCTGCCGGTGAGCATCGCCGCTGCCCGCCACGGGCTGGACATGGATCTGCTCACTCGTGGCGCCGGCTTCGGCTACATCGGCTCCACCGTCACTTCCCTCATCTATGCCAGCTTCACCTTCATTTTCTTCGCCCTGGAAGCGGCCATCATGGCCTACGCCCTGGAGTTGGCCTTCGGCATTCCGCCGGCCTGGGGCTATCTGCTTTGCGCCGGGGTGGTGATTCCCCTGGTCACCCACGGGGTCACGGCCATCAGCCGCCTGCAGGCCTGGACCCAGCCCCTGTGGCTCTTCCTGCTGGTACTGCCCTACGTCTTCGTCTTCCTGGAAGAACCGACGGCCCTGGCCGGGCTTTGGCACTACGGCGGCGAACACGGCCGGGGCGCCGTCTTCGACCCGGGGCTGTTCGGCGCGGCACTGACGGTGGGCATCGCCCTGGTGACCCAGATGGGCGAGCAGGTGGATTACCTGCGCTTCATGCCTGAGAAAACGCCGGCCTCGCGCCGCCGCTGGTGGTTAGGCGTGGTGGTGGGCGGCCCCGGTTGGGTGGTGCCGGGCATCCTCAAGATGCTTGGCGGGGCGCTGCTGGCCTGGCTGGTGCTGCGCAACGGCGGCCCGGCGGACAAGGCGGTGGACCCCAACCAGATGTACCTGATCGGCTTCTCCCACGTCTTCGCCAACACGACCCTGGCCATCGCCGCCACTGCCCTCTTCGTGGTCGTGTCGCAATTGAAGATCAACGTCACCAACGCCTACGCCGGGTCGCTGGCCTGGTCCAACTTCTTTTCCCGCCTCACTCACAGCCACCCGGGGCGCGTGGTGTGGGTGGTGTTCAATACCCTGATCGCCCTGCTGCTCATGGAGCTGGGGGTCTTCCAGGCCTTGGGCCAGGTGCTGGGGCTCTACTCCAATATCGCCATTTCCTGGATGGCGGCCGTGGTGGCCGACCTGGTCATCAACAAGCCCCTGGGCCTTGCGCCCCCCGGCCTGGAATTCAAGCGCAGCCGGCTCTACGACATCAATCCGGTGGGGGTCGGCGCCATGGCGGTGGCCTCGCTGCTGGCCATCGCCGCCTTCGTCGGCCTCCTCGGCCCCGGGCTCCAGCCCTACGCCCCCTTCGTCGCCCTGGTGGCCGCCTTCGTCCTCTCGCCCCTCATCGCCTGGGCCACCGGGGGCCGCTACTACCGGGTGAGCCCCGCCCCTGCCGCCCCCGCCGGTGGGCGCTGCGTGATCTGCGAACGGGAATACGAAGCCGAGGACATGGCCCACTGCCCCGCCTACGCCGGTGCCATCTGCTCCCTCTGCTGCTCCCTGGATGCCCGCTGCCACGACCTGTGCAAGCCCGAAGCCCACCTGGGCGCCCAGTGGAACGCCCTGCTCCGCCGCCTGCTGCCCCCGGCCGCCCGACCCTTCCTGGAGCGGGGCCTGGGCCACTACCTCTTGCTCATGGCCGGCATCGTGCCGGTCCTTGCCCTGGTCCTGGGGGTGCTCTACACCCACGAACTCCTCGCCCTGCCGGCGGGGGACGCCGCTGTGGCGGAACGGTTGCGGGACGGCTTCGTCAAGGTCTTCGCCGCCCTCCTGCTGCTCACCGGCATCATCGCCTGGTGGATGGTGCTGACCCAGGAAAGCCGCCGCGTCGCCCAGGAGGAATCGAACCGCCAGACCCAATTGCTGATGCAGGAAATCGAATCCCACCAGCGCACCGACGCCGCCCTGCAGGAAGCCAAGCGCCTCGCCGACCAGGCCAACCAGGCCAAGAGCCGCTACATCACCGCCATCAGCCACGAACTGCGCACGCCCTTGAACAGCATCCTGGGCTACGCGCAAATTCTGGCGGCTGACGCCGACGTCCCGCCCAAGCGACGCCAGGCGGTCAATGTCATCCGCAAGTCCGGCGACCACCTGCTGTCGGTGATCGAGGGCACCCTGGACATCGCCCGCATCGAGGGGGGCAAGCTGGCCCTCGACGTGAAGGCCATGGATTTCCCCGAATTCCTGCACCAGATCGTCGCCATGTTCGAGCTGCAGGCCCGCAACAAGGGGCTTTCCTTCGCCTACGAACCGGCCGGGGAACTGCCGGCGGTGTTGCGGGCCGACGAGCGGCGCCTGCGCCAGATTCTCATCAACGTCCTGGGCAATGCGGTGAAATTCACCCAGCGGGGCGGCATCCGCTTTGCCGTGGAGACCGGACGGGAGATGGCCACCTTCACCATCCGCGACAGCGGCCCCGGCATCCCGCCCCAGGATCTGGAGCGCATCTTCGAGCCCTTCACCCGCGGCAGCACGGCCCAGGCCGGCGGCAGCGGCGTCGGGCTGACCATCGCCCGCATGCTGGTTTCCCTCATGGGGGGCGAGATGCAGGTGGCCAGCACCCCCGGCGAAGGCACGGAATTCCGCATCCGCCTCTTTCTGCCCCGGGTCCATTCCGCCCAGGCGGCCAAGGAACTGCCCCGCCTCGACCGCGTCGGCTACAGCGGCCCCCGCCGCCGCATCCTGGTGGTGGATAACGAAGCCGACGACCGCCAGTTGTTGCGCCACGTCCTGGAACCGCTCGGCTTCGTGGTCGAGGAAGCCGCCAGCGGCTACGAGTGCCTGGCCGTCGCCCCCCGCTGCGACCCCCACCTCATCTTCATGGACCTCGGCATGCCCGGCATCGACGGCTGGGAGACCATCCGCCGCCTGCGCCAGCAGCGCCTCTCCGACGCCGCCGTGGTGGTCCTTTCCGCCAACGCCTTCGACAAGCACCTGGATAACGACGTGGGCGTGCGGCCGGAGGAATTCATCGTCAAGCCCTTCAAGCTGGCCGAACTCCTCGACTGTCTGGGGCGCCGCCTCGAACTGGAGTGGCTCACCGCCGACACTCCCGCCGCCCCGGCCCACGCCGCCGAAGCGCCACCCCTGGTGCCGCCGGGAGAAGCCGAACTCGCTGCTCTCGACCAATTGATCGACCTGGGCTACCTGCGCGGCATTCTCGACAAGCTGGCCGCCATCGCCGCCGCCGACGCCCGCCACGCCGAGTTCGCCCGGGTGCTTGCCGAACTTGCGCGACAATTCGACTTCGACGCCATGAAGGAACTCCTGCGCCAGACCCGCGCCACCCCCACGCCATGAATTCCCCCGACCGGCCCCTCTCCGACATCGTCCTCATCGTGGACGACGTGCCCGAAAATCTCTCCCTGCTCCACGACGCCCTGGACGACGCCGGCTACACCGTGCTCGTCGCCACCCACGGCGAGGCCGCCCTGCATCGGGCGCGCCAGAGCCTGCCCGACGTCATCCTCCTCGACGCCCTCATGCCCGGCATGGACGGCTTCGAAGTCGCCCGGCGGCTGAAAGCCGACTTCACCACCCAGCACATCCCTATTGTCTTCATGACCGGCCTCACCGAGACCGAGCATGTCGTTGCCGCCTTCGCCGCCGGTGGCGCCGACTACGTCACCAAGCCCATCCGCCCGGCCGAGGTGCTGGCACGCATCGCCGCCCACATGGCCAGCGCCCGCCAGATGCGTCAGGCCCGCACGGCGCTGGACGCCTTCGGCCAGGCTACCGTCGCCGTGCGCGCCGCCGACCGCCGCATCGTCTGGCAGACGCCCCTGGCCCGGCGGCTGCTCACTGCCTACTTCGGCAACCCCGAGACCGTCGCCCCCGAAGAACTGCTGGCCTGGATCGCCGCCGCCCTCAAGGCCCGCGGCGAAGGCCGAGAAGCGGCCCAACTCCTCCTGGCCCAGGACAGCCGCCGCCTGCTGGCCAGCTTCCACGACCAGAGCGGCGAAGAGGAATGGCTGGTGGTGCTGCGGGAAGAAAACGACGGTGCTGCCGTGGAAACCCTCATCGCCGCCTTCCGCCTCACCCAGCGGGAAGCCGAAGTGCTCTACTGGGTCGTCCAGGGCAAGACCAGCAAGGACATCGGCGACATCCTGGGCAGCAGCCCCCGCACCGTAAACAAGCACCTGGAGCACGTCTTCGAGAAGCTTGGGGTGGAAACCCGCACGGCAGCGGCCAATCTGGCCTTGGGCAAGCTGCGGGGCACATAGGAATGGCCCTTGCGGATTCGCGGTGGCGCCGAAACAAGGCCACAAAAATTATTTTTGTTGCAGTGCACCAATTTCGTCCAAAGTCGTCTATACTCCGTTCCGCACTGAGCAATTTACGTACTCCAACCCCTCCTCATCTCTCGCATTGGAACCCATCATGACCGTTACCCCCGAGCAGCTCGTCGCCGCCAACAAGGCCACCGTTGATTCCCTCCTGGCCGTCGCCAACACCGCCCTCGCTTCCGCCGAGCGCGTTGCCGCCCTCAACCTGAGCACCTCCCGCGCCGCCCTCGACGACGCCGCCGCCGGTGCCCGTTCCGTCCTGACCGCCAAGGATCCCCAGGCCGCTCTGGCTGCCCAGGCTGCCCTGGCCCAGCCCGCCGTGGATAAGGCCGTCGCCTACTCCCGTTCGGTCTACGAAATCACCAGCCAGACCCAACAGGAACTGGCCAAGCTGGTCGAAGCCCAGTTCGGTGACTTCCAGAAGTCCGTCGCTGGCCTGGTGGACCTCGCCGCCAAGTCCGCTCCCGCCGGTTCCGAAGGTGCCGTCGCCGCGATCCAGAGCGCCATTGCCGCCGCCAACTCCGCTTTCGGCAACATGAACGCCCTGGCCAAGCAATTCTCCGACGCTGCCCAAGCCAACGTCACCGCCGCGACCAAGAAGGGCCGCTAATCCCTTCGGCCTCTCAGGCATCCCGGGGCCCCACGGAATTTCGTGGGGCCTTTTTTCGGCCCCTCCTCGTGAAACCATGGCTGATTCCCAAGACGACCCCTCGCCCGAAGAACTCGACCTCGCCACCGAACAAGCCCTGATCGCCGCTCTTGGCGGGCTTTCCCCGCGCGAAGCCCTGCTCGAAGCCTCCCGTGCCCAGGACGCCGATGCGGAAGCCCGCCAAGCCGCGCGGGAACGCAATCGGGCCAACGCCCTGCGCCTGCTGGAAATCCTCGAAAAATCCGGCGGCGGAACATCGGACTGAACGGTCCGTGCGGAGGGGGGCCTCCCCCCCCGCACCAAATCGGGGCTCGCCGCGCACCGGCCCGGAGCTACGCAATCTAACGTATTCCTCCGCCCCCACCCGGCTCCTTACATTGGCGTTGCACTGCAACAGCGCAGTTCAACCGCTTATCCCATGTCCGAGGAGCTTCCATGAGCAATCGCCGTCATTTCATCCAGGCCACCGTCCTGGCCGCCGCCCTGTCTTCCATCGGCATGGCCGCCCACGCCGCCGACACCATCAAGGTCGGCATCCTGCACTCCCTCTCCGGCACCATGGCCATTTCCGAGACTGCCCTCAAGGAAACCGCCCTGATGACCATCGAGGAAATCAACAAGGCCGGTGGCGTCATGGGCAAGAAGCTTGAACCCGTGGTGGTCGACCCCGCTTCCAACTGGCCCCTGTTCGCCGAAAAGGCCCGCCAGTTGCTGACCAAGGACAAGGTCGCCGTCACCTTCGGCTGCTGGACCTCCGTCTCCCGCAAGTCGGTCCTGCCGGTTTACAAGGAACTCAACGGCCTGCTCTTCTACCCGGTCCAGTACGAAGGCGAAGAGCTCGAGAAGAACGTCTTCTACACCGGCGCCGCCCCCAACCAGCAGGCCATCCCCGCCGTCGAATACCTGATGTCCAAGGACGGCGGCGAAGCCAAGCGCTGGGTCCTGCTCGGCACCGACTACGTCTATCCCCGCACCACCAACAAGATCCTGCGCGCCTTCCTGAAGTCCAAGGGCGTCGCCGAGGCCGACATCATGGAGGAGTACACCCCCTTCGGCCACAGCGATTACCAGACCATCATCGCCAAGATCAAGAAGTTCGCCGCCGAAGGCAAGAAGACCGCCGTCGTCTCCACCATCAACGGCGACTCCAACGTGCCTTTCTACAAGGAACTGGGCAACGCCGGCCTGAAGGCCACCGACGTACCGGTGGTCGCCTTCTCCGTGGGCGAAGAAGAGCTGCGCGGCGTCGACACCAAGCCCCTGGTGGGCCACCTGGCCGCCTGGAACTACTTCCAGTCCCTGAAGAACGCCGAGAACACCAAGTTCATCAAGATGTACAAGGACTGGGCCATCAGCAAGAAGTTGCCCAACGCCAAGACCGTGGTGACCAACGACCCCATGGAAGCCACCTACATCGGCATCCACATGTGGAAGCAGGCCGTCGAGAAGGCCAAGAGCACCGACACCGACAAGGTCATCGCCGCCATGGCCGGCCAGACCTTCAAGGCCCCCTCCGGCTTCGAAGTGAAGATGGACGAAAAGAACCACCACCTGCACAAGCCGGTGTTCATCGGCGAAGTGAAGGCCGACGGCCAGTTCAACGTGGTCTGGAAGACCCCCGGCCCGGTCAAGGCCGCTCCCTGGTCGCCCTACATTCCGGGCAACGACAAGAAGAAGGACGAGCCGGAAGGCAAGTGATCTTCGCGTAATTCAACCAAACGGGGGCTCTGGCCCCCGTTTTTCCATCACTGAAGGTTACCCGGCCGACTTTCGCTTTCGCCCTGCGCACCTGAGGGTTCCGCGCCGAGGCCGCCGGTAGCCAGCCCACCCGGGGAACCATGTTCGCCAACCTCCACAACCTCTCCCACCACGCCGCCTGGCGCCGGCAGCTGGAGATGATTCTCGAATCCACCGGCGAAGGCATCTACGGCATCGACCTCAAGGGCCGTTGCATCTTCATCAACGAAGCCGGCGCCAGGCTGCTGGGCTATACCCCGGACGAAGTGCTCGGCCGCTCGATGCACTACCTCATCCACCACTCCCACGCCGACGCGACGCTCATGCCGGTGCACGAATGCCGCATCTACAAGGCCTTCCACGAAGGCCAGGGGGTGCGGGTGGATGACGAAGTGCTGTGGCGGCGGGACGGCACCCACTTCGCGGCCGAATACGCCTCCTACCCCATCCGGGACGGGACCGCAGTGGTCGGCGCCGTCGTCACGTTCAACGACATCACCGAGCGCAAGCGCACTGAATCCCTCCTGCGGGAAGCCCACGACACCCTGGAATGCCGCGTGCGCGAACGCACCGCCGAACTCACCGCCGCCCACGACCATCTGCGCCAGTCCCACGAATCCCTGCGCCGCCTCTCGGCCCACATGAACACCCTGCGCGAGGAAGAACGCCGCCACGTGGCCCGTGACATCCACGACGACCTTGGCGCTGCCCTCACCGCCCTGCAACTCGACATGAGCTGGATGCGCCAGCGCCTTGCCGCTGAAGACCCCCTGGTCGCCAAGTTGGAGGGCATGCTCGACATCGGCAGCCAGGCCATGGAATCCATGCGCCGCATCCTGAACGATCTGCGCCCGGGAGTCCTCGACCACCTGGGCCTCTGGCCGGCCCTGGAAAGCCTGCTGCAGGACTTCCAGCGCCGCAACCGCCTGCAATGCCTCTTTCGCTGCCCGCCCCAGGTCGAGCGCTGCCGCCTCGGCCGCGACGCCGAAATCGCCCTCTACCGCATCGTCCAAGAGGTTCTCACCAACGTCTCGCGTCATGCCCGGGCATCCCGGGTGCGGCTCGAAGCCACGGCCGAGGACCGCGACCTGGTCCTCACCATCGCCGACAACGGCCAAGGCATGCGCGTCCCACCGCAGCCCAGTACCTTCGGCCTCCTCGGCATGCGCGAGCGCACCCTGGCCCTGGGCGGCAAACTCGACGTCGTCAGCAGTCCGGGCGAAGGCACCACCGTCGTGCTACGCCTGCCAGGCGTCCTGGAGGGAGACCCGGGATGATCCGCATCCTCATCGTCGACGACCACATGATCATCCGCCGCGGCCTGCGGCAGATCCTTTCCGAAAACCCCGCCATCGGCGCCATCGCCGAAGCCGAGGACGGCCCCACCACCCTGCGCCAACTGCGCACGGCGCCGGTGGATGTGGTGCTCCTCGACATCGCTCTCGGCGAGCGCGACGGCCTTGACCTCCTGAAGACCCTGCACGCCGAGTTCCCCCGCGTAGCGGTCATCATGCTGTCCGTGTATCCGGAGAACCAGTTCGCCCTGCGTGCCCTGCGCAGCGGCGCCCACGCCTACCTCAACAAGGGCTGCAGCCCGGACATCCTCTACGCCGCCATCGCCAAGGTGGCCAGCGGCGGCCTCTATATCACCCCCGCGGTAGCCGAACTGCTCGCCCACGACGTGCGCGGGAACGCCGCCGCCGAAAAGCCTCCCCACGAAACCCTCTCCAACCGCGAATTCCAGGTGCTGCAACTGCTCGCCCAGGGCAGGAGCGTGACCCAGATCGCCCAGCAACTGGCTCTTTCCGCCAACACCATCTCCACCTACCGGGCGCGTGTCTTCGAAAAGCTCGGCCTGCACAACCCGGCCGATTTCTTCGCCTACGCCGCAAGGCACGGTCTCACCCGCTGAAGGACTGGCTACGCGGGCCCTACCTCGATCTCATCCGCCGCCGGCGGCACCAGTAACGGCGCCGCCTCCTCCCAACTCCCCTGCAACCAGCGCTCCACGGCTCCGGACTCGATGGCCACCACGCTCCGCTTATCCTGCTGCTCCGCCGGCAAGCGCGGGTCCGGCCTGTGCATACGGGCCATCAGCGGGTGGGCGTCGGCGTTCACGGTGAGCATGGTGTAGGTCTCGACTACCTCGCCGCTCTGCCGGTCCACCCAGGTGTTCCACAGCCCGGCCAATCCCCAGGGCTGACCATCAGCCCGGCGAAAACGCCACCACACGTTCTTTCCCGTCTCCCAGCACGGCTCGTCGAAAGACTGGGCGGGGATGATGCAGCGTTGCCCCCGCCGCCAGGCATCACGGAAGGTGGGCTTGCCCGCAGCCTCTTCGGCGCGGCAATTGCTCGTAGCGTATTTCAATACCGGCGTGGCGGACCAGGAAGGCACCAAGCCCCAACTGCCGACAACAAGAGAAAGCTGCCCTGCCCCATCGAGGCGCAGGAACGGCCCCAAAGCCCGCGGAAAAACCTCCTTCGCCCACTTCGGCTGATTGTGGCGACCGATATGCCAGGCACGCTCCAGCGCTGCTAAATCAGGGGGAATGTAGCGAGTGCACATAGGTGGGACGAGTGGTGTGCTGCGTGCCGTGAGGGACTTGCTGAAAGCGATGCATTGGTTCGCCTTGGCCTTCCCCTACCGGGCCACTGGCTCGACTGCCCTTGCTTCGATGGCCTGAGCCTCTTTCTCGCGGCCCTTCTTGCGTAGAAATTTTGCCCAGCTCCTGCGGGCCGTTTCCACTCGCCACGGCTCAACCGATGTTCCGCCCGAAATCAGGACAGCCAGGGCACTCTTGAAGGTCTGCTCGGCCTCGGCGTCTTGCCCCAATTCCTCGTAGGTCGCCGCGAGATTGTGAAGAATCGTGCCTTTGGTTCTGGCGAGCATGCTTTCGTCAGTCACGTCATTCACGACGCGCAAGGCAGTCGATTGCAACTCGTTCGCCCGCCCAATCTGTTTAAGGGATTGGTAGGCGCTTGCCAGGTTATCGAGGTCGATCGCGTGGAATTCGCGCTTTTCAAATTTCTCGGATAGCGTGGAGGCGCGTGTCAGAAGCGGCACCGCCTCCTGGAGTCGCTGCCGGGTCAGGGAATACATTCCCAGATTCACCAAGGCGTTGCGCAAACGAACAGGGTCAGGGGGCTGCAGGCCCTCGGCTGCTTTCAGCGCTCCGGCAAAGTAATTGTCGGCGAAATCGTAACGTTTCTCGCTCATGGCCATCGTGCCCAGTGCGATAAGCACGTCGACCAACCGCGGATCAGCGGGATTCTCTCTTTCCAGTGCCGCTGCTGCAGAGACCAACGGTGGTATCGCCTGGCCGTTCAGGCCCATTTTAAAGTGCGCCAGGCCGTAGCTGATCTGGCGGTCGGTGCTCATGAGGGTGCAGCCCGACAGCAAGACTAAAAGAAGTACCGCTACGCCGATCACTCCAGGCTTGGTGCGGCCCGCGTTATTTCGGTGTTGGCGAGGAATGGCCATCATGGCCAACCGCAGTCGCAGAATGGGCGGCGAGATCCAGAAAGGAACGGTGGCCCCTGGTGATCGCGCTGTGAAGCCCATTTTCCCTTCTTGTTCCTGCCAGTACCGACTACCGTGCGCATGGCTCTCCCCTATGACTGCGTAATGCTATCACGCGGATACCGTAGGCAGGGTCCAAGGGGGATTCGCCGGGTCTTGTTCAGTGGCTTCGGCTGAAGGCCCGTGAAAATTCCCCTCTCCCCCGCTCATCACGCCCAGCCGCGCCCGCTCGGGGTGCGCCTGAAATTTCACAGGCTCCGCAATACGGTCGAAGAACGACGCCATGGCAGGCGTTCCGCCGCTTCGATGCGCCGGTCAGCACGGTCCGAAACCAACCCTCATGCCGTTCCCCGCATCCCCACCCCTTGGAGTTCTCCCCTTAGATCGGAATCACGGATGTCGTAATAGCCGCCCCCACTTCGGGTCGCCAGAATGGCTTGCGTCGGGCGGCCCGGGCATGGAGCTTGGGCGCCAAGGCCACTTTCGGGGGATCGTACCCTGGCACGCAAAGCGGGTTTCAGGCTGGGCATCTACGTCTTCAAGGACGCCGAGATCGTCGATTGCGCGGCGCCGGCCGGAGTGTTATCGGTGGCGCGGCGGCTCGATCCGGAGCTGGACACCTTCCTGATCGCCGAGGCCATGCGGCCGCTAACGCGCCACGCCACTCTACGACATGCTCTCGGCCCACCCCATCATCGGCCCAGGCAAACGGCAGATCGCCCCGCAAACAGCCCGCCTCACCATGGCCGTACGCGGCAGCGCCGACCACTACCTGGCCAACAAAATCCACCGCCGCCACAGGCTCGCCCAGGCCCGACAAGTCGGCCTCGGCGCCGCCAGCGCAGCACGCCTGATTGAAGAAGTCCTCGCTGGCGTGGAGGGGACAGCCGATAAAATCCGCCGACGATTGCCGGCCGGCTTTCCGCCAGGCGTGGCCGAGACGAAACTCTCCGGCCTGCGCGAACAGGCAGCCCGACTGATGGAATAGCGCTGACCTGCTCCTGATCATGCCCCGCTCTGTACGAGCCGTTCCGGACTGGCTGTTTCGCTAAGGCCACGCTTACCGCGATTGCCGCCTCGCCCCTGCATAGAGGGCGGCGAGAAGGCCGGCGGCGAGCAGCAAGGCAGCCGGCAGTTCAAACTGAATTCCCTGTAGGTGCGGCAGGAAATACTTGGCGAAGCCGATGCGGGCAAAGCTGCTGATTGCCGTCACTGCAAAGAAACTGCCCATGAAAACGCCCTCGGCGCCACGGGTGCCGTCCGCTGAAGCCCGCTCCATAAGTCCGACAAAGGCCAGCGCCCAGCCGACCCCCACCAGCACCTGCGCCAGGTTCAGCCCTTCCAGCGCGTGCGCCGCCACCGCCCCATGGCTGGCCAAGGCAGTCAGCAGGATGCCCGACGCCGCCACAGGCAGGGCGCCGCCCCGTTTGACCAGGCCCCCGACGCCCAGCAGCGCCGCGAAGAAGCCCACCCAGAGCAGCGGCATCAGCCACGGCAGGCTCTCCTTGGCAGCAAGGGCGAGATACAGCGGGCCGGCATTGACCATGGCATGCACCTGGAAGCCAAAGGTGGCGATGCCGAGCAAGAGCAGCAACGGCAGGTAGGCGCCAAAGGCAATCGGCTGCAGCGCATCGCTTTGTGGCTGGGGAGGCTGGCCGCCGGAGACGCGCAGCAAGACCCCTACGGCGGCAAGCAAAGCGAGCGCGGAGACGGCAAAGGGCAACCGCGGGTCGATCCCTTTCAAGGCCACGCCGGCGAAGGGCGACAAAGCCGAGGCCAGGGCCATGCCGCCGGCGTACCAGGCAACGAGGTGCCCGGGCTGCGCCGCCTTGGCCTGTTTGGCCAGCAGCACCAGGGTCGGCACCCGTACCACGGAAGCCGTGATGACCCAGACCACCAGCACCACCAGCAACCCGCCGGAAGAAACCCCGGCCAGCATCGGCAGCGCCAGGAAAGCGCCGGCGGAGACGGTGGTGAGCCACAGCAGCAGCTGGGCCAGCCTGCGATAGCCGTCAGCCACCCGATCGGCGACCGAGCCGAAGGCAACGTCCATGGCGGCAAAGATCAGCTGATCGGCCATCAGCAGCACCGGCAGCCAGCTCGCCGCAATCCCCGCCTGGTTGAGCAGCTCCGGCAGGTAGAGGGCATAGACCGTCCACCCCAGGGTGAAGAAGAACTGCACGCCGGCCAACGCCGGACCATTGCCCCGCATCCCTCGATTGTCGGTCATGCCTTCCCCCATCCAGACGTCTTGGCAGATGATAAATCACAGGCTGCGGGGACCGAAGCTGCTCTCGCTCCACGAACCCTCCGCCAAGGTCCGCGCCCTGGAGGACTGCTGGTCGAGCGACTGTGGCAAAACGCCGCCCTGGCCGCCGAGGCAGCGTAGAGACCACCGCCCGCGGCGCCGGACGGCCCGACAACCCGCCACCCGTCCCCGCGCCACGCCCCCTCGCGAGGAAAAACCTCCTGGCAGTTTCACCCCTCTATAATGTCCAAAACGTCATCTACCCCCGGCCGGCACGCCGGACCATAGTGAACGCTCCTACAACGTGATCGAAGGAGTAGTGCCATGAAACAGTATGTGATCGAACGCGACATCCCCGGCGTCGGCGCCCTCAACCCGGAACAGCTCAAGGGGGCCGCCGGCACCTCCAACGGTGCCCTGGCCCAGCTGGGCGGGAAAGTGCAGTGGGTGCATTCCTATGTGGTCGCCGACAAGACCTTCTGCATCTACCTCGCCGACGACGAGGGTTCGGTCCAGGAACACGCCCGCCTGAGCGGCTTCCCGGCCAGCAAGGTCACCGAGGTGCGCGGGGTCATCAGTCCGATGACCGCATTCGCCTGACCATCCCGGCGCGCCCGCTCCCCGGCGGGCGCGCATTGCAAGGAGAGCGCTGCATGGGTCCGCTCGCTGAAGCACCGCAAGGCCGTTTCTGCTGGCTCGATCTGGCCGCCACCGGCGCCGAAGAGAATGCCCATGGCTAGGACCGGCAAGCCCCCACCCCCTGCCCCGAAAGACCCGGGCGTCCTGGACGTGACGGTCATCCTGCTCGAAGGCGGCTACGCCTCCACGGCCATCGCGCCGATCGAAGTCTTTCACTCCGCCGGGCGGCTGTGGCACTGGCTGCGCGGCGAGACCCTGGCGCCCCGGTTCCGGGTGCGTACGGCCTCCATCGACGGCAACAGCGTCACCTCCCTCTGTTCCCTGGGGCTCAAGCCCGAATTCGCTCTGCAGGACATCGCCCACACCGACATCGTCGTCCTCCCGGCATCCGGCTGGGATCTGATGGAATCCATCGCCGCCCGCACCAGCCTGCTCTCCTGGCTGCGGCAGGCCCATGAGCGGGGCGCCTACGTCGCGGGCATCTGCTCCGGGGTCGGCTACCTTGCCGAAGCCGGCCTCCTCGACGGCCGCAAGGCCACCACCCACTGGGCCGTGGTCGAGACCTTCCGCCAGCGCTATCCCCGCGTCGATTGGCATCCCGAACAATTCGTCACCGAGGACGGGCGCATCTGCTGCAGCGGCGGCCTGTACGCCTCCATCGACCTGAGCCTGTACCTGGTAGACAAGTTCTGCGGCCACGAAATCGCCCTGCAGACGGCCAAATCCATGCTGGTCAGCCTGCCGCGCCACTGCCAGTCCGGCTACGCCGTCGTGCCCCTGGCCAAACCCCACGGCGACGACCGTATCCGCAAGGCCGAAGAATATCTCCATGAGCACTTCAACCGCACCGTGCCCATCGAGATCCTGGCCGAGCGCATCGGCATGAGCCCGCGCAACTTCATCCGCCGCTTTCAGGCGGCCACGGGACACATGCCCGGCGAATACCAGCAACTGCTGCGGCTGACCGCCGCCAAGGAACTGCTCGAACGGGACGGCCTACCCATCCAGACCCTCTGCGCCCGAATCGGCTACCAGGACGTCGCCTTCTTCCGCAGCCTGTTCAAGCGCCATACCGGCATGACGCCCGCCGAGTACCGCAGCCGCTTCGCCGCCAGCACGATGAACCGGGGAGAGAATTACGTTTCTGGGCGGGAGTCCTGAATTCCCGCTCGCCACGGACCCTGATGCTTGCTACTGAGGATGGGGAGACGTTGGAGAGACAACACTTCGGCC
>JAEUNZ010000008.1:0-95918 GCA_016790965.1 Dechloromonas sp. | reverse complement strand
GGCCGACCTACGGCCCCACGGAATCTTGACTCGCGCCCCTGTCCACCTGGATAGCCCGTACGAGCGACGCAAACCTGAGCGCAGCAACTTTTCCATCATTTTTCTGCCGCCAATTCTGAAGCGGTGATCGGCGTTCCGGATTCAGGCACGGCCAATGCCCTAGCAGCGGCCGTCTTGAGAATACTGCGCCGATTGGTCGATTCTCCACCTATGCACTGTCCCGCATAGGTCAACGCCTCCTTCCTCCCTGCCGGTCTCTCCGCCAAGTCATACTTTTGGCCGCTGCGCCCCTTGCCGGCGCGGACCGTCCAACCTTCCGGAGATTGCCTTGAACGCCCTGCGCCGTCTGTTATGTTCCGCCCTTGCCGCCCTTTCCCTGGCTTCGCTGCCGGCGGTGGCCGAGGAAAAATTCATCGTCGTGTCGTCCACCACATCCACCGAGCAGTCGGGCCTCTTCAAGCATCTGCTGCCGGTCTTCGAGCAGAAGACGGGGATCAAGGTCCGCGTGGTGGCCCTGGGCACCGGTCAGGCGCTGGATCAGGCGCGGCGCGGCGACGCCGACGTGGTGTTCGTCCACGACAAGGCCGCCGAGGAGAAATTCATCGCCGAAGGCTGGGGCGTCGAGCGCAAGGAAGTCATGTACAACGACTTCGTCCTGGTGGGCCCCAAGGCCGATCCGGCCAAGGTCAGCGGCGGCAAGGACATCGTCGAGGCCCTGAAGAAGGTCGAGGCGGCCAAAGCGCCCTTCGTCTCCCGGGGCGACAAGAGCGGCACCCACGCCGCCGAATTGCGCTTGTGGAAGGCCGCCGCCATCGACCTCGAGGCGGCCAAGGGCCCCTGGTACAAGGAAACCGGCTCCGGCATGGGCCCCGCCCTCAATACCGCGGCTTCGATGAACGCCTACCTTCTGGCCGACCGCGGCACCTGGCTGTCGTTCAAGAATCGCCAGGAATTGACCATCGTCGTCGAAGGCGACCAGCGGCTTTTCAATCAATATGGCGTGATTCTGGTCAATCCGGCCAAGCACCCCCACGTCAAGGCGAACCTGGCTCAGCAGTTCGTCGATTGGGTCGTCTCCGCCGAGGGCCAGAAGACCATCGCCGACTACAGGATCGACGGCCAGCAGCTCTTCTTCCCCAACGCCAGGAAGTGATGCGGGCGATGAAGCGTTTCCTGCTCGCGCTCCTCGCCGCTACGGCGCTGATGCCGGGAATCCCCGCCCTGGCCGCCGACGAAGGCGGGACGGTCTACGGATCGGGCCAGCACGGTTTTTCCCTGGCCACCGGCAGCCCGGGGGAACTGGACCTGCTGAAGACCCTGGCCGAGGCCTTCGCCCGCCAGGCCGACGCCCGCATGGTATGGATCAAGGCCGGCAGCGGCCAGTCACTCAACCTGCTGCGCGACAGGAAGGTGGACATGGTCATGGTCCATGCCCCGGCCCAGGTGGACAAGGCCATCGCCGACGGCTGGGCTGCGAAGAAGACCCTGATCGGCTCGAACGAGTTCTGTCTGGTCGGTCCCGCCGCCGATCCGGCCGGGATAGGTGCTGCCCGCAGTGCGGCGGAGGCTTACCGCAAGGTTGCCGCCGCCGGAGGCCCCTTCGTTTCCCGGGGGGACAATTCGGGCACCCACCAGAAGGAAATGCAGATCTGGAAGGCCGCCGGGGTCGAACCCCAGGGCCCCTGGTACATCGTCACCAAGGACTTCATGACCGCCAGCCTCAAGCGCGCCAACGCCGAGAGGGCCTACTTCATGAGCGATTCGAGCACCTGGATCATGGAGAAGGGCGTGGCTCCGGACCTGACCATCCTTTTCCGCGGCGACCGGGTTCTGGTCAATACCTACCACGCCATCGTCGCACCACCGGGCGCCACGGCGGGGCGCGATACTGCGGAACGTTTCATCGATTTCGTCGCCTCGCCGGAAGGCCAGCGCATCATTGCCGAATACGGTCGCGAGCGCTTCGGCGAAGGCCTATACAACGACGCGGCCTACGCCCGCCAATTCGATTGATCTCCCGCCCGGCGCGCCGCTACCATGGCGCCATCGGCCTGCCGTCGCCGCCCCGGGAGCAAGCACATGGATCTGGACGAATTGCGCCAACGCGCCTGCATCAGGCTCGCCCTCCTGCTTCCCCAGGTCGGCGACCCATCGCGTCTGATGGACGAATGCCTGGCCAGCGCGCGGCACTCATTCCGGGATGAATTCATTGCCAAGCTGAGCCCGGAAGCCTGGGCCCACATCGCGCTCCTCCACGCCACGACCTTCCTCGACTGCGGCGTCGACCTCTCGGTCGGCGATCTGGTGGCCACTGTGCTGCGGGATTCGATCCATCTCCACCGCATCGACATGCTGAGTCAGGATCTCGCCCAGCGCCTGGCCGCCGAAGCGCCCCTCCCGAAAGCGACGCCGAATATCCGCCTGGTCCGGCCGAGCGACGGTTCCTGAACCTCAGAGCTTGTGAAGAAATCGTAGCGAGCGGTCCGAGTGCGAGGCGGACGGAGCGCAGCGACGAGACATATCAAGTGGATAGGCGAGGAGCGAACACCGCCCAACGAAGCAATCGGATCGCGCAGTAGATTTATTCACAAGCTCTCAGGCGGAAAGCACCGCCCTCACTTATACCAGGGCAGGGTCCGCCGCAGGGATATGATCTGGCCGGCCTCGTCGGCCGCATAGCCGGGGACCGCAGAAGCCAGGGAACGGAATTCGGCCGAGCGCAGCACTTCCAGGATTGCCTGCAGCGGCGCGCTGTCCAGCACCGGTTTGTGGCACACGAGAAAGAACTGCTCGTCCACCATGGGAACGAAATCCAGGCCGAATCGGGCCGCCGCCGCCTCGAGGCCGAAGCCGCAGTTGGCGACCCCTGCCGCCACGCAGGCGGCCACGGCCAGATGGGTGGTTTCGACGTCGCCGTAGCCCTCGATGGCCATGCCCGGCACCCCGTGTTGCACGAGAAATTCGTCGAAGAGCACCCGGGTTCCCGACCCGGCCTGGCGATTGACGAAACGCACCCCGGGACGGCGCAGGTCCACCACCGAGCGGATGCCCAGGGGGTTGCCCCGCGACACCATGAAGCCCTGGCTGCGGGTGGCGAAGCGGATGAGTTTGTGGTCGCCCAGCTTGAGGCGACGGCCGATGCGCGAATGGACGACCGACCCCCGCTGGCAGAGATGCAGATCGTTCAGGGGCATATGCACTCCCGCCAGGGCGCATTCTCCGCGGTTGAGGCGATCCAGGGCCTTGGCGCTGCCCAGGTATTCGAATTCCAGCAATACCTCCGCCCGCTGCCGCACCCGGTCCCGCAGGGCCGAGAAAAGCAGGTCGTGGCTGGTGCTCACCAGAAGAGGCCGCAGTTCCGGCCGGACGGCCAGCAGAAGTTCGTTGTCCAGCTGGGCGGCGAGTTCCTCGGCCCGGGGCATCAGCCGGGCATGGGCGCGACGCTCGGCCCAAACCAGTCGCTCACCGAATTCGGATAGGCGCGCCGACTGCCCCGCCCGGCCGGCCAGCAAGGGGCGGCCCAAGGCGGCTTCCTGCTCCTTGAGGAAGCCCCACACGTAGCGATAGGAAAGGCCGAGGGTCTTGGCGGCACCGCTGATCGACCCCCCTTCACGCACGGCGGCGAGGATGCGGAATAGCGGGTTTTCGAGTTGCAGGCCTTCCTCCCCGGGGATGGCCGCAGTACCGGGTTCGAAGCGGTAATTCAGATGGACGCCCATCGGGCAAGCATACTCGAATTCCCCTGCCGCACCCGCTCAAAAAAAGTGCTCCAAATTTGTCTGGCACGTTCGTTGCCACTGGCACAAAGCTGTTTCACGGCACTCTCTGAACCGTTCAAAAGGAGACACCATGCTTTACGCTGCACCGGGCGCCGCTGGCGCCAAAATCGCCTACAAGGCCAAGTACGATAACTTCATTGGCGGCAAGTGGGTCGCCCCGACCAAGGGCGAATACTTCGACGTCATCACCCCCATCAATGGCAAGGTTTACACCAAGGCCGCCCGTTCCAGCGCCGAAGACGTCGAACTGGCCCTGGACGCCGCTCACACCGCCGCCGAAAAGTGGGGCCGCGCTTCCGCCATCGAACGTTCCACCCTGCTCCTCAAGATCGCCGATCGTATCGAGCAGAACCTTGAAACCCTGGCCTACGCCGAGACCGTAGACAACGGCAAGCCCATCCGCGAAACCCTGGCCGCCGACGTTCCCCTGGCCGCCGACCATTTCCGCTACTTCGCCGGCTGCCTGCGGGCCCAGGAAGGCGGCATCTCCGATATCGACGAAAACACCGTCGCCTATCACTTCCACGAACCCCTGGGCGTCGTCGGCCAGATCATCCCCTGGAACTTCCCGCTGCTCATGGCCGCCTGGAAGCTGGCTCCCGCCATCGGCGCCGGCAACTGCATCGTCCTCAAGCCGGCCGAATCGACCCCCATCTCCATCCTGATCATGGTCGAACTGATCGCCGACCTGCTGCCGCCGGGCGTGCTGAACGTGATCAACGGCTTTGGCCGCGAAGCCGGCATGCCGCTCGCCACCAGCAAGCGCATCGCCAAGATCGCCTTCACCGGTTCCACCGCCACCGGCAAGATCATCGGCCAGGCCGCCGCCAACAACCTCATTCCCGCCACCCTGGAACTGGGCGGCAAGTCCCCCAACATCTTCTTCGAAGACGTGATGGCGGCCGACGACGGTTTCCTCGACAAGGCCATCGAAGGCATGGTGCTCTTCGCCTTCAACCAGGGCGAAGTCTGTACCTGCCCGTCCCGCGCCCTGATCCAGGAATCGATCTACGAAAAGTTCATCGAGCGCGTTCTGCCCCGTGTCGCCGCCATCAAGCAAGGTAGCCCGCTGGATACCGAGACCATGATCGGCGCCCAGGCTTCCATGGATCAGATCAACAAGATCAGCGAATACCTCGCCATCGGCAAGCAGGAAGGCGCCCAGTGCCTGATCGGCGGCGAGCGCGCCCATCTGGGCGGCGACCTCGCAGAGGGTTACTACATCCAGCCGACCCTGTTCAAGGGCCACAACAAGATGCGTATCTTCCAGGAAGAAATTTTCGGGCCCGTGCTGGCCGTGACCACCTTCAAGGACGAAGCCCACGCCCTGGAAATCGCCAACGACACCATCTACGGCCTCGGCTCCGGCGTCTGGAGCCGCAACGGCAACCGCGCCTTCCGCGTCGGCCGCGGCATCAAGGCCGGCCGGGTGTGGACCAACTGCTACCACGCCTACCCGGCTCACGCCGCCTTCGGCGGCTACAAGGAATCCGGCATCGGCCGCGAGACCCACAAGATGATGCTCGACCACTACCAGCAGACCAAGAACCTGCTCGTCAGCTACTCCGAGCAGAAGCTGGGCTTCTTCTAAGCGGAGATTCCTGAACTTAGGCAATCCCAGGGGGCGGGCGACCGCCCCCTTTTTTATCGGAGGCCCCCATGGTCGATCGCGTCATCGCCACCCCGTCAGCCCTGGAATTCATCGAATTCCTCAAGAAGAAGCACAACTCGTCCCTCATGTTTTACCAATCCGGCGGCTGCTGCGACAACAGTGCGGCCAACTGCCTCCTGCCAGGGGATCTGATCGTTTCGGCGAACGACGAGTGCCTGGGCGAAATCGGCGGCTGCCCCTTCTACATCAGCAAGTCCCAGTACGCGTTCTACAAGCACACCCAGGTCGTCATCGACGTCAGGGAGTGCCACGGCGGCGGCGACTTTTCCCTGGACCGTCCGGAAGGCCGCTCCTTCATTTCCAGTTCCCGGCTGTTCACCGACGCCGAGTGGGCGACCCTGGTGGCTTCCGGCGCGTGCTCATAACCTGATGATAAACAGGGATATTCTGGCTCATCCTGCGCTACAGGACTGAACAGCTAGCTCTCCCGGAGTAGATTGCGGAACAGTTTGGAGCACCCACACCTATGCTGCCTGATGCATACCCAGCCTGGAAGCGCGCTGCCAAGGCAGGTACTTGCGGCAAGGTTCAAAGTCCTCGCAGGTATTCGGCCACCGCCCGCATCTCGTCAATGGACAGGCGCTTGGCCACGTCGTGCATCTTCTCGTTGTCGTTGGTGCGTCGCCGCTCTTCGAAAAGACTCAACTGGGTCTCGATATACAGGGCGTGCTGCCCGGCCAGGCGGGGCGTCTTGTCGGTTCCGCCCCCTTCGTCGCCATGGCATTCCTTGCAGGGCTTCAGGCCGGTGGCGGGATTGCCCTCGCGGAATAGACGCTCGCCCGCCTCGCGCATCTGCGGGTAGGAGGAATTGCCCCGGGTCGTGGGCTGGCGGCTGTAGTAGAGCGCCAGGGCGCGGAGGTCGGCGTCGCCCAGTCCGGCCAGGGCCTTGCGCATATCGGTTCCTTCCCGTTCTCCGGAAAGGTAATTGCGCATCTGCTTGTGGAGATAGCTCGGGTGCTGACCGGCAATCTTGGGATAAAGCGGGCTGGAACTGTCTCCGGAAACGCCGTGGCACAGGAAGCAACGCCCCATGACCAGTTCCTCGCCGCGGGCGTACTCGGCATCGTCGGCGGCCGCCACCGCCCCGGCCACCAGGATCAGCACCCCGGCCAGCCCCACCCTCATGACTTGCCGGTACTCCCGAACCCCCCCGTCCCGCGCACCGAAACGTCGAATTCATCGACCACGTTGAAGCCCACTTGCAGGACGGGAACGACCACCAGTTGGGCAATGCGATCGAGGGGATTGAGGGTGAAGGACTCCCTGCCCCGATTCCACACCGAAACCATCAACTCCCCCTGGTAATCGGAATCGATCAGGCCGACCAGGTTGCCCAGCACGATGCCGTATTTGTGCCCCAGCCCCGAGCGCGGCAGGATCATGGCGGCGAGGCCGGGGTCGGCCAGATGGATGGCCATGCCTGTGGGGACCAGGATGGTGCCGCCGGGAGGCAAGTGGAGCGGCGCCTCCAGACAGGCCCGCAGATCGAGCCCGGCCGAGCCCGGGGTGGCGTAATGGGGGGGCGAATCCTTCAGACGGGGATCGAGAATGCGGACGTCGATACGATGCATCAGCGTTTTTCCAGAAGTCGAGCGATATGTTCCACCAGTTGCCGCGCCAGGAGCGCCTTGGCACCGGGGGTGAGGGGATGGACTCCCGCGTCATCCACCAGCACCAGCCGGTTGTCGTCACCGCCGAAGCCGTCCTGAATCAGATTGGCCGCGATGAGGGGGATTTTCTTCTTCTCCCGCTTTTTGCGGGCGTACTCCTCCAGGTTGCCGCTTTCGGCTGCGAAGCCCACGCAGAAGGGCGGGCTCGGCAAGGCCGCAACCTCGGCCAGTATGTCAGGGTTTTCGAGTAGTTCCACCGGTGGCACTCCGCCCGCGTCCTTCTTCAGTTTGTGCGCGGCCGGTGCCGCGGGGCGGTAGTCGGCCACCGCGGCGACACCAATGAACACGTCGCATCGTGCTGCCCGGGCCATCACTTCACGATGCATGTCGAGGGCGCTGCGCACGTCGATGCGCTCGACCCCCGCCGGAACAGGCAGTTCCACCGGCCCGGAAACCAGGGTCACCGCCGCCCCCGCCCGCTGCGCCGCCTGAGCCAGGGCGTAACCCATGCGCCCGGACGAGAGATTGGTGATGCCGCGCACGGCGTCGATGGCCTCGAACGTCGGCCCCGCCGTCAGAAGCACCCGCCGACCGGCGAGCACCTTGGGAGTGAAGAAGGCCACCAGGGCTTCGAAGATTTCCTCGGCTTCGAGCATGCGGCCCTCGCCGATCTCGCCGCAGGCCTGCTCACCGGATGCAGGCCCCAGAACCGCGACGCCATCGCCGGCCAGGGTCGCCACATTGCGGCGGGTCGCCAGACTTTGCCACATCTGCCGGTTCATGGCCGGCGCCACCAGCAAGGGGCAGTCGCGGGCCAGCACGAGGGTGGCGAGCAGATCGTCGGCCAGGCCGTGGGCGACGCGCGCCAGGAAATCCGCCGAAGCCGGCGCCACAACGATGCAGTCGGCCTGCCGGGAGAGGTCGATATGGGCCATGCCGTTGGCGCGTCGATCGTCCCACTGATCGACGAACACCGGCCGCCCGGAAAGAGCCTGAAAGGTCGTGGTCGTGACGAAGTGGGTCGCCGCCTCGGTCATCGCCACCTGCACCTCAGCCCCTGCCTTCGTCAGCAGGCGGACCAGCTCCGCCGCCTTGTAGGCCGCAATGCCGCCGGTCACCCCAAGAACGATGCGCTTGCCATGCAATTCCATTGTCTTGCCAGTAGAATGCGATGCGGACCATTCTACTGGAAATCCCATGGCCATCACCGACTGGCCCGAGGGCGACCGCCCCCGGGAACGCCTGCTCCGCCTCGGTCCCGGCGCCTTGTCCGACGCGGAACTTCTCGCCATCTACCTGCGGGTCGGGGTGCGAGGAAAAAGCGCCGTCGACCTCGCCCGGGATCTTTTGCAACGCTATGGCGGACGGCTGGAGAAGTTGGTCGAGGCCACCGTCGACGACCTGGCGGAAGTTCCCGGCATCGGCACCGCCAAGGCGGCCCAGTTGAAAGCCAGTTTCGAGCTCGCCCGCCGTGCCCTGACCCAGGAGCTGGTCGCCCGTGACGTCTTCACCTCCCCCGCCGCGGTGCGGGACTGGCTGCGACTCCACCTCGCCGGACGTCCCCACGAGGCCTTCGTCGCCCTGTGGCTCGACGCCCAGAATCGCCTTATTGCCAGCGAGGAGCTCTTCCGCGGCAGCCTCACCGGTACTTCGGTCTATCCCCGGGAGGTGGTGAAAGCCGCCCTGCGCCACAATGCCGCGGGGGTCATCCTGGCTCACAACCACCCCTCCGGCGTCGCCGAACCCTCCCGGGCGGACGAAGCGCTCACCCGCAACCTGAAGGACGCCCTTGCCCTGGTCGAGGTTAAGGTACTCGACCACTTCATCGTCGCCGGCACGGGCAGCCCGCTTTCGTTCTCGGAGCGGGGGCTCCTCTGAACGATACAAAAAACTTGCCTGGCGGCCTACGATTCCGCTAAAATCGCGGGCTTTCCTCTAACGAATTACCGGAACTGGAGCACCCTCATGGCGCGAGTCTGCCAAGTGACGGGCAAGAGCCCGATGGTTGGGAACAACGTTTCCCACGCCAACAACAAAACGAAGCGCCGCTTCCTGCCCAATCTGCAATACCGCCGTTTCTGGGTCGAAAGTGAAAACCGCTTCATCCGCCTGCGCGTTTCCAACGCCGGTCTGCGCATCATCGACAAGAACGGCATCGATGTCGTCCTCGCCGACCTGCGCGCCCGTGGCGAAGTCTGATAGATAAAGGAAGAGCGAAATGGCTAAAGGCGGTCGCGAAAAAATCAAGCTGGAATCCACGGCCGGCACCGGCTACTTCTACACCACCTCCAAGAACAAGCGCACGACGCCTGAGAAGCTGGAGTTCGTGAAGTACGACCCGAAGGTCCGCAAGCATGTGGCCTTCAAGGAAGTGAAACTGAAGTAAGGCCTGTTGCCCCGCTGAAAACCCGCCCCACCGGCGGGTTTTTTATTGCCCTGTTCTGCCGCAACGCATCAGGGCGTAGCTGAATCCGGCCATGCCTAAAAAAACGAAGAAGGACCAGTTGGCCATGGAAAGCCCCAGGAACTCCCAATCGCGGCTGGTACAAAAGCCGGTCGCCAGAAAGAGTCCCGGCCAGGCCAGCCCCAGGGCGTCGACCAAACGCTCTATGGCCGTCGGTTCGGTAAAACCGCATTCAGTCGCCAGATGGGGGAAGGCCTGCATCCAGCTCTGGTATGCGGCAACCCCGGCGCCACCCAGGCCCACGAGGGCGACCAGCGCGCACCACAGCAAGCGCAGCGCGGGCAGGAAAACGCCGGCCAGCCCCAGCACGCCAATCACCAGATAGAGCAGGCGCTGGAAGATGCACAAGGGGCAAGGCGCCAGCCGCAGGAGCGTCTGCAATTCCATGCCCACCGCAACCAAGCCGAAGGCGCCCAGAGCCAGGGTGGCAAACCAGGCCCGCGTCGGCACCTGGGCCAGGAGCGCACATTCACCCTGGCGCATAGCTGCGCACCCTCACGGAAAGCTCCCTGAGCTGGGCTATACCTGAATCGTCGGCCTTCTGGCACCAGGCCTGAAGGGCGCCTACCAATTGTTCCGCACTGGCGTTAGTTCGGCTCCAGACCTCGGCCAGTTCTTCGCGCATGGCGTAGAGGGTCGCCAGGGGTTGACTGCGCGCCAGTAGGGCCTCCAGGCGCCCGCGCCACTCCGCGGGTACGGCACGGGCGTCGACGTCCAACCAGCGCTTCAAGCCCTTGAATTGCGCCCGGTCGGCCAGACCCTCTATTTCCTGGCGGTAGACTTCGGCCAAGGAACGCGCGTAGCGCGCCAACACATCGTAACGGCAGGTAATGAGGGCCTGGAGCGTCTCCAGGTCCACCTCGGCCCGCGGGATGCCCAGACGCGGTAGGGGCGCCACCTTCTTCACCCGGGCCTGACCGAGCAGGGCCAGTAGACAAATGTAGAACCAGCCGATGTCGAATTCGTACCAGCGATTGGAAAGCTTGGCCGAGGTGGCATAGGCATGATGATTGTTGTGCAACTCCTCGCCGCCGATCAGGATGCCCCAGGGCACGATATTGGTCGATGCATCAGCGCAGCCGAAATTGCGATACCCCCAAAAATGCCCCACGCCGTTGATGACCCCGGCGGCCCAGAACGGAATCCAAACCATCTGAACCGCCCAGATCAGAACCCCCGGCAAGACTCCGAAGAGGGTCAGATCGATCGCCGCCATGAGGACGACGCCAAATTTATGCCAGGGGGTATAGAGCCTGCGTTCCAGCCAGTCATCCGGCGTGCCGTGACCGTAGCGGGCAAGGGTCTCGGGATTGTGGGATTCCCGCACGTAGAGGAACACCCCCGCCCAAAGCACCCGGTTGAGGCCCAGGATCTGGGGGCTGTGGGGGTCATCAGACGTTTCGCACTTGGCATGGTGCTTGCGGTGGATGGCAGCCCACTCCCGGGTAATCATACCGGTGGTCAGCCACAGCCAGAATCGGAAAAAGTGCGAGGGCAGCGGCGCCAGTTCCAAAGCCCGGTGGGCCTGGCAGCGATGCAAAAAAATGGTGACCGCCGCAATGGTCACATGGGTGAGGCCGAGGGCCACCAGCCCGTAAGCCCACCAGGGCAGATCGAACACCCCGGAAAACAGGAAATCCACACAAGCTCCAGCAAAATCCGACGGTCCATTCTAAGGCATGGCCGATGCTCCGGATACCCCGCGCCCATGAGGGTTTTGAAGCAGGCCCCAGGGAACGCTACACTAGGCGCCATGATCGCTCGCATCCTCCTCGTCGAAGACGACGAACGCCTCGCCGGACTGACCTCCGAATATCTCACCCGCAACGATTTTGAAGTCGCCATCGAAGGCCGTGGAGACACTGCCGAGACCCGCATCCTGGCAGAGCAGCCCGACCTCGTCATCCTGGACGTCATGCTCCCGGGCAAGGACGGCTTCGAAGTCTGCCGCGCCGTGCGCCACGCCTACCGCGGCGTGATTCTCATGCTCACCGCCCGGGACGAGGATTTCGACCAGATTCTCGGTCTCGAAATGGGGGCCGACGATTACATCGCCAAGCCGGTACAGCCACGGGTGCTGCTGGCGCGCATCAAAGCGCTCCTGCGCCGCCTCCCGGCCGCCCCCGAAGCGGCGCCCGGCAGTGGCGAGGAAAAGATTTTCGGCCAGTTCCGCATCAGCCAGGCCACCCGCACCGCCACCCTGGGTGAGCAACCCATCGATCTGACCACGGCCGAATTCGACCTTCTGTGGCTGCTTGCCTGCCATGCCGGCAATGTACTTTCCCGCGACGACCTCCTGCAGGAACTCCGCGGCATCGGCTTCGACGGTCTCGACCGTTCCATCGACGCCCGCATCTCCCGCCTGCGCAAAAAGCTCAACGACGATCCCGAGAACCCCACCCGGATCAAGACCGTGCGCGGAAAGGGTTACCTGTTCAGCAAGCATGACTGGAACTGAGCGCAGTCCCGGACCGAGCCCGATGCGCTCGTTGTTCCGGGTCTCGATGCCGCGCTGGCGGGGCGGTCGCTACAGTCTTTCCAAGCTTTTCTTCAATTTCTACCTGCTGGCGATGGGCTCCTTCGTCGCCATCGCCTTCACCGCCGATTTCGTCATCTCCACCGCCCAAAGGGGCATCACCGACGATTATGCCCGGCGCTTCATGCGGGGCACCATCACCTTGATCGAAAACGAGCTTTTCAGACACTCCCGCGGCAATTGGGAAAAGCAGATCAAGATCCTCGACGAAAAATTTTCCTACCATCTGGACATCGTCGAACGCATCTCCCTTGACCGCGTCCTCACCGCCTCCCAGGTCTTGAAGCTTGATGCCGGCGACATTGCCATCGACCACGCCGGAGACGTGATGTATCACCGTCTGGGCAACACCAGCAAGGTACTGGTGGTTGGCCCCCTGGCGGCGGCGCGCAATCAGGAAATTCCCGAGCGCATCCCCCTGGACCTGCGCTTGCGGCTTCTCACCTGGAGCCTGATCGGCCTGATTTTCGCCGTCGCGCTCTGGTTCTGGATTCGTCCCGTTTGGCGCGACCTGGAGGCATTGCGCCAGACCGCCCGGGACTTCGGCGACGGCAACCTGGAGGCTCGCGCCCCCACCGCCCGCAGCCAATTGTTCGCCCCCCTCGCCTACACCCTGAACGGCATGGCGGAGCGCATCCAGCAGCTCATCGCCACCCACAAGGAGCTGTCTTCGGGCATATCCCACGAATTGCGCACCCCCATCGCCCGCCTGCGCTTCGCCCTGGAAATGCTCTCGGGGACCGATTCGGCCGACGAGCGGGATCGCCTGTGGGCCATGATGGAGGGCGACCTCGACGAGCTCGACAACCTCATCGACACCAGCCTGACCTACGCGCGGCTCGAACGGGAAGCTCCTGCCTCTCATTTCACCCACATCCCGATGGCCAACTGGCTGAGCGAGCAGGTGGAAGCCATGCGCGTCCTGGGTCGCCACCTGGAGGTCTCCCTCGATCTGGCCGACCTGCCGGAGGATTTTTCCGCCGACATCGACCGTAAGGCCCTGCCGTACGCGTTGCGCAACCTGTTGCGCAACGCCTTCAAATACGCCAAGGAACGGGTCGCCATTCGACTGGAACGGACAGACTCGATGCTGTCCATCCACGTCGACGACGACGGCATCGGCATTCCGGCCGAAGACCGGGAACACGTCTTCTCTGCCTTTACCCGTCTCGACCGCTCCCGCGACCGATCCACAGGGGGCTACGGGCTGGGGTTGGCCATCGCGCGGCGCGTGATGGAACTGCACGGCGGTACCGCTCGGGCAGACGTCTCGTCCCTGGGGGGGGCACGGCTCACCCTGAGCTGGCCACAGCAGCAGCCGAGCTGACCGTCACAGTCGGTCACAGCGCATCAAGGCCGGTTACGGCCTCCCCACGCAATCGCCACAGACCGCTAGCCCGGCCGTCCCTAGAATGCCACCCATCGCAAAACGCTTTTTCCAGAGAAGAACAACATGAACGACCAAAACCGCCAGGAATTTCTCGCCGCCGCCCGGCGTTACCTGTTTGAGCAAGAGTCCGGCAATGCGGGACAAATCTCCGCCGACCTCCGGAAAGTCCTCTGACATGTCCTTCAGCGACAGCCTGCCGATCAGCGAAAGCCTCGGCGTCTTTCTCGGCGTGAGCGGCCTGGACTGGCTCGCCGACGGCAATGCGGAACTGCTCCGCGCCGTCGCCGCAGGCATCGCGACGGGAGTCGTCCTCTACGCCGCCCGGGCCATCCTGCGTCGCCGCCGACACTGAACCATTACCCTCCTCTCGAAATCCCCCTTTCGAGACCTCCCTGTTACCCCGCTTCGGCGGGGTTTTTTTTGCCCGGCGGTTTCAATTGGAAACCGAATCGCCGTCTGCCGTTACAGAAGACCCCAGCAAGAGGGACAGACCCGGCATGAGGGGGTCGATAGAGTTTCCGGGTCATTCACCCACAAGGAGACAACGATGACAAACAAACCGAACCAACCTGAGTTCGTCGCCGCCCAAGCCTGGCGCATCCTGCTTCCAGCCGCAGCGCGCGGGCGGCAGGCAACGGCGATTTCGCCCGAATGGGTCGGCAGAGGGCGGCCGGAAAGAGACAGTGAGTGTGCTGCCGCTCGGCAGTGTCCGTGGTTCTGAGGCCGGCACCGTGCAACGCCGCACTCCTACCCGGCCCGGCGAACGCAGCTATCGCCCGGAGGGCATAGAAGCCCGCATCGCCCACGGAAGAAGGCATCTTGCCAAACAACGCCGGGAGAAGGCCGACGCCGCGTTCCTGAAGGGCATCCTGAACGGCCATTGACGCCCTCCCGCCGGAAGAAACCGGCAGCCTCTTGGGAAGAACCCATCCCACGGGATGGGTTCTTCAATTTTATCGACGCGCCAGCCGAACCGGGATGAACGCTCCCTATTACACTAGGCGCACTTCTCTCTGGGGGAAGGGAATGTCGATTCCTGCATCGCGGAAGGCCCGCCAGATGGCGAAGTTGATTTCCGATCGGATGTTCCCCGTACCCTCTTCCGGGTCGTCTATCCAGAACCCCAGTTCAAGGTCCAGGCTGCTTTCGCCGAAGCGCAGCAGGGCGACGCCGGGCGCCGGATCGGGCAGGACGCGGGGATGGGCCGCGGCGACCCCCACCAGGACGTCCCTGACCCGATCGAGGTCGCTGCCGTAGGCGACGCCCACCACTGTCGAGAGCCGGAGCCGGGTGTCGGAATAGGTCTGGTTCTGTACGATGTTACTGACCAGAACTTCGTTGGGGACGATGAACTCGGTGCCGCCGCCGCTGCGCAGGACGGTGTAGCGGGTGGTGATCTTGGTGACCACACCGCCGGTGTTGGCGTCGGTCTGGATGGGATTGCCGATGCGAATCGAGCGGTCGAGCAGGATGATGAAGCCCGCCACATAATTGCTGGCGATCTTCTGGAGCCCGAGGCCGAGACCGACGCCCAGCGCCCCGGTGAACACCGAGAGGGCCGTCATATCTATGCCCACCAGGGTCAGGCTGAGCAGGAGGGCAAAGACAGTCAGGAGCGCCTTCACCACCCTTACCGCGACGATGCGCAGGCTGCTGTCGAGGTCGCCGAGTCCCATCAGCCGGCTTTCGACCACGCCACCTATCCACAGGGCTGCGACGACGGTGAGGAAGACCGTCACCAGACCGTGCAGGATCATCCACAGATTGAGCGAAGTCCGACCCACCGAGAAACTGACCTGCTCAAGGCCATGGATGACGCCCGGCGCGAGGTCGGTAATATAGAGGGCGAGCCAGCCCCAGATGAGGAAGGCCAGCACTCTTTCCCAGGCGGCGAGCCAGGCAGCCTCGGGAAAGCTGCGGCGCAGGACATAGACAATGCCACGCACCAGGGCCATGGATCCCAGGAGGGGCACGGCAACCTTGAGCAGATTGACGTGGATGACCCCGCGCAGCCCGATCAGGGCCACCCCGGCCAGGGCCATGGCGGTGAGGGGAAAGGCCAGCCTGGAACCCGCCGCGTGCAGCGCCTGCGGGCGATCCCCCCCGCGGCTCCGCCAGACCCGGGCGACGAATCCCGCGATGCCCAGGCAGACGAGCAGGGCGCTGACTTGCCAGATGAAATCCGGATCGCGCAAATCCGCCCACAAATCCGACAGAAGGCGCAGGGCTTGCATATCGTTCATGGCGTCTTCTCCAGCACGGCGGCAAAAAAGCCGTCACAGGCATGAAGCTGAGGCAGAAGCCGGAGCCGATCCCCCGGCAGTTCTATGCCCTGGCGGGAAAGGATCTCGTCCGCCGCCACTGGGCGGAAATCCGGGTGTTCCCGGAGAAAGGCATCGACGATTGCGTCGTTTTCCGCCTGAAGCGGGCTACAAGTCGCATACACCAGGCGCCCGCCCGCGCGGAGCAGACTCGCAGCGGACTTCAGGATGGCAGCCTGTTTGAGCCCCAGCTCCGCCACTGCCTGCGCATCCTGGCGCCACTTGAGGTCGGGATTGCGCCGCAAGGTACCGAGGCCGGAACAGGGCGCATCGACCAGCACGCGATCCACCTTGCCCGCCAGGCGGCGCACGCGGGCATCCCGCTCGTGCTCGATTCGGACCGGATGCACGTTGGAGAGGCCGGAGCGGGCGAGGCGCGGCTTTAGATTGGCCAGCCGGCGCTCGGAGACATCGAAGGCGTAGAGCCGTCCCGTATTCTTCATGAGGGCGCCCAGAAGCAGGGTCTTGCCCCCCGCCCCGGCGCAGAAATCGACCACCATCTCTCCTCGCCGCGGCGCGAGCAGAAAGCCGAGAAGCTGGCTGCCCTCGTCCTGGACTTCGACCACCCCTTCCAGAAAGAGTGGATGCCGGGCGAGGGCCGGCTTTTCTTCCAGGCGCACAGCCCAGGGCGACAATGCTCCCGGCCGAGCGCCGAGGCCGTCGGCGGCCAGGCGGGCGAGAACCGCTTCGCGCTCCGCCTTCAGGGTGTTGACCCGCAGATCCAGGGGCGCCGGCTGATTGAGCGACGCCGCCAGGTTCTGGGTAGCCTCGTCGCCGAACTGGCCCCGCAGGGCCTCGTACAGCCAGTCCGGCAGGTCGGCCCGCACGGCCGCCGGCAGTGAGGCCTCGTCCAGCGCCTTGGCCTCGCCCAACCAATCGGCTTCGGAGGAGCGCAGCACCGGCTCCAGCTGACGGCGGTTCCATCCGAAGACCGCCACCAGAGCGGCAAGCAGGAGGCGGCGGGGGGTGACATCCCCCCTGCAGCGGGCTTCCAGGGTGCGACGTCGACGCAGGACGGCAAAGACCGCCTCGGCGACAAAGGCGCGGTCGGCGTGGCCGAGCTGCCGGTGTTCGCGGAAGTAGCGGGAAACGACGCCATCGGCGGGGTGCTCGAAACGCAACAGCTCGCTGAGGAGCGCTGCGGCGTGGGCAAAGAGGGCGGGGGTGAAACGGGCTTTCATGGGCTTCCCAGTTCGACGGCGTGCTCCTCGTAGGAGTCGCCCTTTTTGTCGATGTGGCGAATCTTCACCGGAATGAGACCGTGCTCCGGCGCCAACCAGAGTTCGGTCACCGACTCCCCCTGGACCTTGAGATGCAGAGTCCGGAAAGTGCCCGCCGGCACGGTCACCTCCTCTTCACCCAGGGCGTCGAAGGCGTAGCGCTCCACCTTGCGGCCGCTGACCACGGCCAGCACGTGGCCCCTTTCCAGTCCGGCGAGGTAGGCGAACTGATAGGGAAAGGACGCCAAATCCTGAGCCCCCTCCGCCACCGGGAGGCGGCGGCCGTCCCGCTCCAGGGTCACCTCCCCGGCGCCCCAGTCGAAGGCTGCGTTTTCCCGGGTCGCCGCGCCGTTGCGCCGCGTCTCGAAGCGTTCGGGCCGCAGCCCTCCGGAGGTCAGGGCGCCGCGGCTCTCCAGTTCCACCCGCACGGGGCGGAACAGGGCGGCCAGACCAGAGGTTTCGGTCAGGGTGCTCAGGCGATAGCGGCCCTCGGAAAACTCCCAGGCGTGCTCCGCTCGCCCGACCTCGAACCCCCTCTCCCCGCGGTAGACGGTGAAGCGGATGCGCCCTCGGGCCGCGAGGACAGGCGCAACGGGAACTTCCGGCGTACCGGCGCTGGCCGGAGGTGTCGAGTCGACCGTCGGCTCGGCGGCAGGCGGCGAAGCGGCTTCCGCGCCAGGCCGCTGCACGGCGTCCGGCACCGCCACCCCTGGCTGGGTGACGGGTCTGGCCGACCGGCGGGGCGGGGGCCCCTTGGGGCGAGGAGCTTCCACCGCCGGTGGGGCGGGCTGGTCGGCCGGCTTGGGCGGCGGGACGATTTCAGCCGTCAGGGGCGGAGGCTCCGACCCCGGTGCCAGATCGACCTCCGGCAGAAACAGGGCGGCAGCATGGAGGGAAAGAGAACCGATCAAGGCAGCCAGGAACGCGACGGGCATTCGATCTCAGGGCCTATGAGAGGGGGGTGGAACGGAAAGAAACACCGCGCTCACCGAACCTCGGAACCTGTGAATTCTTCGGGCGCGCCCGAGCGGCGTGCCCCCGTGTGCACGATCAAGGCGCCAAGCACAGCCATAGCTCGGGCTAGGGCGAGCATGGGCAACGCCGAGCGGGCGCGGTTGGGCATGACGAGCGGGGGTGAATGAAATTTTCACAGACTCTCAGTCAGGGAAGGGGAAAGCAGGGCAGCGGTCTCCCCCTGCTCCCCGGCCACGCGCGCCCGGCCATCGACCAAGGCGAGCCGCCCTTCGACGAACCAGCGGACGGCCAGGGGATAGATGCGGTGTTCCTGGGCCAGTACCCTCGCCGCGAGGCGATCCTCGTCATCTCCGTCCAGAACCGGGACGGCGGCCTGGATGACAATGGGCCCGTGGTCCAGGGCCGGGGTGACGAAATGCACCGTGCAGCCATGCACGCGCACGCCTTCCTCCAGGGCGCGGCGATGGGTATGTAGGCCCGGGAAGGCCGGCAGGAGCGAGGGATGGATATTGAGCAGGCGCCCCTCGTAGCGCCGCACGAAGCCTTCGCCCAGGATGCGCATGAAGCCGGCCAGCACCACCAGGTCGGGCTGGTGACGATCGACGCACGCGGCCAGGGCCAGGTCGAATTCCCCGCGGCTGGCAAAGTCCCGGTGATGGACACAGTGGGTGGCGATACCGGCCCGGGCGGCGGTTTCGAGTCCGGCGGCCTGGGGCTGGTTGCTGATGACGGCAGCGATCCTGCCGGGCAGTTCCCCCCGGTCGCGGGCGCGGATGAGGGCTTCCATATTGCTGCCCCGGCCCGAGATGAGGACGACGATCTGTTTCATTTCAAAAACCCCACGGGGAGGAAGATGGCGGTCGCCACCGACTGGGTGAAGCGCGTCACGGTGCGGCCATTGCGGTCCGCCATGACCCGGGAGAGAAAATCCAGCAGGCCGATGCTGCGGCCGAATTCCCGCTCGAAGGAAAGATTGCGGTTGGCGGGATCGAGTTCGTTGGACAGCAGCACGGGCTCCCCGGCGACGTCCCGTGCCGATGAAAGTTTCCACACGGCGATTTCCAGATTGCGGGCAAAGTTGTAGAGCTTTTGTTCGTCCAGGCTGTCGAGAAGGAAGTATTCCTCCTTGTGTTCAAACGCTTCGTCGGCCATGGTCAGCAGGCCGAACATGAGCGCCGCCACGCGATCCCCGGCGTAATCCTCGCGGAAGGCCAGCAAAGCCGCGGCGCCTTCCCGGCGCCCTTCAAGTTCCGGCGGCGGTGCCGAGCGGTTCTTCAGGCGCGCCAGAGCAGCCTCGCGGCTGGCCATTCCGGCCTTCTTCCACTCCCGCGGGTTGCGGCGGTAAAGCTTGTCGGCAAGGAGCATCAGGCTCACAAAAACTTCGTCGCGGCCGGCGTCGGCGATGCGGTCGATCTCGCTCTTGGCCAGATACTTGGCGTCGAACTGGGTTTCCCGGTGGCCGTCGCGCCCCACCTTGGTGGCGCAGCCGGCCAGGACGAGCGCCAAGAGGACGACGAACAGGCGCATCAGACCCCCGCCGAATGCCCGCCGCTCCCTTCCCGTTCAGCCATGGGCCTTGGCCGCCTGCCGGCCTTTCACGTAGCCGATGATGATGGGCACCAGGGAAAAGACGATGATGGCGATGATCACCAGGGAGAGATTCTTCTTGATCCAGGGGAAATTGCCGAACCAGTAGCCCAGGAGGCAGAGGGACACCACCCAGCTCACGGCCCCGATGACGTTGAACAGCGTAAAACGGGCGTAGGTCATTTCGCCGACGCCTGCGACGAAGGGCGCGAAGGTACGAAAGAGGGGCAGAAAACGCGAGATCACCAGGGTCTTGCCGCCGTGCTTCTCGTAGAAGGCATGGGTCTTAACCAGGGCATCGCGATTGAAGAGCCGCGACCCCTGCCACTGGAAAACCCGGGGCCCCACGTAGCGGCCTATCTGGTAATTGACCGTATTGCCGGCAATGGCCGCCACCGAGAGAACCGCCATCAACACGCCGACATCCATGCCGCCCTCACCGATGGCCGCCAGCGCGCCGGCCACGAACAGGAGCGAGTCGCCCGGCAGGAAGGGAAAGACGACGAAGCCGGTTTCAGAAAAGATGATGATGAAGAGGATGGCGTAGATCCACAGCCCGTACTGCTGCACCAGGAGGGCCAGATGCTTGTCCAGGTGCAGGACGATATCGAGGAACTGGGCGAGGATTTCCATAGGGAGCGGGCGGGGAAGGAGAAGCGAAGGGCGAAGGGCGAAGGCTTATGGCATTCCGGAGGCGGCGGTGTTGCCCTACCCCTTCCCCCGGAAAGCCCCCATTCTACCCCAAGGCACAATTCCAAAAACCTCGGTCGACCGCTTGTCCATGCCCGGAAAACCTTGTGCCCCGGACCTCCGCGCCACTCCGAAACGCTCACTCCTCGGATGGCATCGCTGCGCGCCCGCTGGCGCATCCAACCGCGGTTTCTAGGATAATCCCCCCATGCCCGCCATCCGTCCGCTTCCCGACCTGCTGGTCAGCCAGATCGCTGCCGGCGAAGTCGTCGAGCGGCCGGCCTCGGTCCTCAAGGAACTTCTGGAAAACAGCCTCGACGCCGGCAGCACGGTGATCCAGGTCGCCCTCGAAGAAGGCGGCGTCAAGCTCATCCGCGTCACCGACGACGGCTGCGGCATCGCCCGGGACGAGCTGGCCCTGGCCCTCACCCGCCACGCCACCTCCAAGATCGCCACCCTGGAAGACCTGGAACGGGTCGGTACCCTCGGCTTTCGCGGCGAGGCACTGGCCTCGGTGGCCTCCGTCGCCCGGCTCAGCCTCACCAGCCGGGAACGGGCTGCCGCCCACGCCTGGAAGCTGGCCGGCACCACCGGCGCCACCCCGGAACCCGCCGCCCTCATGGCCGGCACGGTCGTCGAAATGCACGACCTCTATTTCAACACCCCTGCCCGGCGCAAGTTCCTCAAGGCCGAAGGCACCGAATTTGCCCACTGCGCCGAGGCGGTGAAGCGCATCGCCCTCACCCGCCCGGACGTGGCCTTCAGCCTCAGCCACAACGGCGCGACCCGCCTGCAACTGCCCCCGGCGGACCAGGAACGCCGCATCGCCGACATCCTGGGCCGCGAATTCGTCACCGCCGCCCGTCCAGTCGCCGCCCAGGCCGGGGAGCAACTGGCCCTGGCCGGTCTCATCATCGACCCCACCCGCGCCTCCGAGGCCAAGGACGGCCAATACGTCTTCGTCAACGGCCGCTTCGTGCGTGACAAGGTGCTCGCCCATGCCCTGCGCGAAGCCTACCAGGACGTGCTGCACGGCCACCGGCAGCCCCAGGTCTGCCTCTTCCTTACCATCGACCCGGCCCTGGTGGACGTCAATGTGCACCCGGCCAAGACCGAGGTCCGCTTCCGGGATTCCCGGGCGGTGCATCAGTTCGTCTATCACGCCGTAAGCCGCACCCTGTCGGCGACGGCGGCCAGCGCTTCGCCGACCGCCCCTACCGCACCCGCCATAGCATCCTTCGGCGCCGCACCCGCCGCCCGCCCGCCAGCCAATGCCTACGGCAGCACGCCCTACCAGCCCCCCCGGCAGGGCAGCCTCGGCGTCGCCGAGCCCGCCGCCGCGGCCTACCTGGCCTTCGCCCGCGCCGCTGCCGACGCCATGCCCGCAGCCGGCGCGACGCCCGAAACACTGCCCTTGCCCGCCACCGCCCAGGATGGCCCGCCCCCCCTCGGCTACGCCCTCGCCCAGCTCCACGGCATCTACATCCTGGCCCAGAACGCCGACGGCCTGGTGCTCGTCGACATGCACGCCGCCCACGAGCGCATCCTCTACGAAAAATTGAAGACGGCCTTCGACAGCCGCCAGGTGGCCACCCAGGCCCTCCTCATTCCCGCCGTGTTCGCCGCCGACCCCATCGACGTAGCCGCGGCGGAGGAACACGGCGACGCCCTCGCCGACCTCGGCTTCCAGATCGCCCCCCTCGGCCCCGGCCAGCTCGGCGTACGCGCCGTCCCGGCCCTGCTCCAGGGCGGCGACCCGGTGGCCCTCGCCCGCTCCCTCATCGCCGAACTGCGGGAACATGGCATCACCCAACTCGCCACCGCCCAGCGCAACGAACTGCTGGCCACCATGGCCTGCCACGGCGCCGTCCGCGCCCGCCGCCAGCTCACCCTGCCGGAAATGAACGCCCTGCTGCGGCAAATGGAAGAAACCGAACGCGCCGGTCAATGCAACCACGGCCGCCCGACCTGGCTGGCGTGGTCGATGACGGAGCTGGATGGGTTCTTTTTGCGCGGGAAGTAGTCGGCGGCAAGTGGAGCGGCGGTAGCCAAGCAATGGCTGTCCTTGTCGGTGGTCTCCGCAAAGCAAACACCGGCACTTTCCGTATGATTGCCGATTGACCAGGAAACCAACATGGGATAATCACCTTGTTATTCAATACTTTACAGGTGATTCAATCATGTCCGTACTATCGGCAATAACCCGGACGTTTTCGTTCGTGAATAACTGGCCCTAGATCCCAATGACCATCTACTACCAAAACAAGGATCTCATCGACCGGGCATTGGAGTTGATGCGTGTGCTTACAGAGATGCCGCAGTACGAATTCGGGTGGATTCTTGGCGGCATGATGCACAGGGTTCAGCATCACAATCCAGACTATCGTCGCGAAGCGCAGAGGAGAGTCGACGCCGCAGTTCAGGGAATTCTTGTCGTGTATCTTTTTTCGATTTTTGATGAGTACACCACCGACGAAATGCGCGGCGAGTGGATGACGACCGAAGACAAGAACACGCTGGCTGCATACCGGCACATACGAAACAGCGTTGCGCATGGTTTCGGAGGTAAGCGAGCAAAGGTTTGCCGCTGGCGTGAACATTTCGAGGCAAAGATGAACTCGCCGGAGCCGTTTCCTGGAGTTGTTTGGGACAGAGTGGCCGATACGATTGACTTGACTACATCCGGCATCGCCAATAGCTGTCACCTCTTCATGTCGCACGTAGCACAGCGGTTGGCCGGACACTTAGCAAATGGCAACAAACCACCACGAGCCTAACCGTTCGCCAGCGAACCGTCGGCCCGCTTCGCTACCTGCTGTCCGCTGAGCTAGCACGTCCCTAAAGGTCCGCTCGCCAGACCAGCAACTGCCGCTTAGGGTCAGAAACCAGCAGGCACCTATACCTGCGCTGAACCACTCACCCGCGCCCCAGCGCCTCCCACCAGCCCAGAATCGCCTCCAATTCCGGCTCCAGCAGTGTCGCTTCACCGCCGGTGAAGTCCTCCCACGCCTCCAGATAGCGTTCGCCGACGGCGGTCAGCAGGGGCACGCCGGCGGCGACGACGAGGCCGATTTCGTCCCGCAGGCCGCCGCCTTCGACTTCCTGAGTGCCGAACTTGTTGATGAGCACCAGATCGGCGCCGCTGTCGATGGCGTTGCGGATGGCGACGGAGGCATCGGCCAGGCCAGAGGAATCGACGCCGCAGGAGACGGAGCCGCTGCCCAGGTCTTGCGAAAGCTGGATGCGGCGGCCGGTGGCGATGTCTTCGAGCTGCATCTGACAGATGCGGCCGCTGTCGCCGGAAACGTCGTGCTGGATGACGCCTCCCAGGCGCACGCCCCGGGCCTTCAGGGCCAGGACAGCCTGGTGGAGCAGGCTTTCGATGGGCGTTTGCGGGGTGTAGCGGACGGCGGCGAGGGAGGGGGAAGGAGTGGCATTCATGGTGGGCGCCATTTTCTCACCCCCAAGGCCCGGCGCACAGCCCGATAGCGGCATGCGGCACCGGTGCAGGACCCGCCGCTCCCCCGGCGCGTCCAGGGTTGAGGAAAGCTGCGGCGTTTCCCCTGTCCGACGCCGGTGGTAGCATGCGCCGGCCATGACTACGCCGCTGCCTCCCGCCATCCTGCTCCTGGGCCCCACGGCCAGCGGCAAGACCGCCGCGGCCCTCTCCCTGGCGGAACGGTTTCCCCTGGGGCTGGTGAGCGTGGATTCGGCCCAGGTCTATCGCGACATGGACATCGGCACGGCGAAGCCGGATGCTGCCACCCTGGCCCGTCACCCCCACCGCCTCATCAATCTGATTTCGCCGCAGGAAGCCTACTCCGCGGCGCGCTTTTGCAGCGATGCCCTGGCGGCCATGACCGACATTGCCTCCTGCGGCCGTGTTCCCCTGCTGGTGGGCGGGACGATGCTGTACTTCCGCGCCCTCCTGCAGGGCCTCTCGCCCCTGCCACCGGCTGATCCGGCCGTGCGCGCCGCCCTGGACGCCGAGGCCGCGTCCCGGGGCTGGCCGGCCCTGCATGCGGAACTGGCGGCGGCCGACCCGGTCACCGCCGCACGCCTGGCGCCCCGGGACAGCCAGCGCATCCAGCGTGCGCTCGAGGTGCTGCGGGTTTCGGGTCGGCCGCTTTCTTCGTGGCACGGAAGCGACGGCGGCGCGGCGCCTCCCTGGCGTTTTCTCACCCTGGGCCTCTTGCCCGCAGAGCGGGCCCCACTACACACCCGCATCGCGCAGCGTTTCGACGCCATGCTGCTGGCGGGGCTGGAAGACGAAGTCGCCGGCCTGCGGGAGCGCTACGCCCTCACCGCTGACCTGCCTTCCATGCGATCGGTGGGCTACCGCCAGGTGTGGGAAGCCCAGGACGGGCTGATTCCCCGGAAGGAATTGCGGGACCGGGGCGTCTTTGCCACACGGCAACTGGCCAAGCGGCAGATCACCTGGCTGAGCAATTCCTTCGACGCCGAAATCTTCGATTGCCTGGCGCCGGAGCTGGAGCATCGCCTGGCCCGGAGGGTGGGAGAATTTCTCGCGTAGCAGGACGGCAGCGCGCTACCACGCCCGTGAGAACCCTTGAGTCAGGTGACCAGGCCGCCCAGTTCGTCAGCTACCTGACGCAGTTGGTCCACCACGCCCAGGTTCTGGTCCTGGGCGGCGACAATGCGTTGCATATGTTCGCCGGCGAGGCGGTTGAGGAAGTCCTCTTGGCCTTCGGTGAGGCCCAGGTGCACGAAGGATTTCATCAGGGCTTCCTGGAATTCGATCATGTGCTGGGTGAGGTGGAAGCTGGTGGTGCGGTAGTTGTGCTGGAGCGCTTCCAGGGCGTCGTGGACCCGGGGCAAGGTGACCAACACGCCCTGTTCCCGGCGGCGGTTTTCGCGCTCGACGCCGATGGCCTGGAGCCGGGCGTCGGCACCTTCGGCCAGGATGGCGATGTTGTCGCGGATGCGGCCGACCTTGTCGGGGTCTTCCAGCGGCAGGTTGTTGAGCATGACGGTGACGCCGCCATAGTTGAAGACGCCGCGGGTCTTGAACTGGAAGATGCGGCCGGAACCGCGCACATGGCGCAGGATGCCGACTTCCAAGGGCACATTGACGCCCTTGGGGCTGAGGGAGATTTCTTCCGCCCCCAGGCGGAGTTGCACCGCGCCTTGCAGATCGTACTGTTGCAGCGCGGCCAGCACTTCCTGCCCGAGTTGCTCGGGCAGGCTGCAGGCGAAGGACTTGCTCAGGAACTGGAGGACGACGCCAAGTTCGCCCATGCTGGTCATGGCGGAAAGGGCGGTGCGCTGGGCGAAACCCGCCTGATCCCGCAGGCTGCGCCGCTCGGCGATGAGGCGCTGGGCCACCTTGACCTTGTTCTGGAGTTCCAGGGGATCGAAGGGTTTGAGGATGAAGTCCTGCCCGCCGGCTTCGTAGGCAGCCAGGCGGCTGTCCAGGTCGTCCTGGGCGGAGATGAAGGTGACCGGGATGTCCTGGGTGTCGAAATCGTCCTTCAGGCGGCGGCAAAGCTCATAGCCATTCATGCCGGGCATGACCACATCGAGGAGGAACATGTCCGGAGAGCCTTGCGAGGCGCGCTCCAGGTAGTCCTCCGCCGAGGCAAAGGTTGTCACCCGGCAGTCGTCTTCCAGCAGCGCGGCGAGCATTTCCCGCACCACTTCGTCGTCGTCGATGACGAAAACCCGAAAATCATGCTCGCCCATGCCTCACCCCCGTTATTGTCCAAGCATTGTCGGACGAGCCGAGGGCCGTGGCAAGCGCCGCAGCGCGGGCAAACCCGAAGGAACGCCGCTCGGAGGCGGGCTCCCGGCGGGAAAGGGATTGGACGAGGAGGCCGTCTGGAAACCAGCCCGATACCCCCGGAGCCGGCGCTGGATGCGGGGGTTCGGCGGTCTACCGACGTTTTCCGCTTGGACCGTTCGCCCTGAGCCTGTCGAAGGGCGCCTTGTCACGGGCTCTCAGACCACGACGGTCTGGGCCTCGTCGCCACAGCGGGCGCGGATGGCGCCGATGCGCCAGACCGACTCACCGGCAGCCGTGAGTTCGGCCAGGGCCGCCTCGGCATCGGCGGCAGCGACGACGATCACCAGGCCGATGCCGCAGTTGAAGACGCGGTGCATCTCGTTTTCCGCCACGTTCCCCTCGGCCTGCATCCAGTCGAAGAGCCGGGGACGGGGCCAGGCGGCTTTCCGCAATTCGGCCACTGTGTCGTCGGGCAGCACGCGGGGCACGTTTTCCAGCAGGCCGCCACCGGTGATGTGGGCCATGCCCTTCACCGTCACCTTCTGCATCAGTTGCAGCACGGGCTTCACATAGATGCGAGTCGGCGCCATGACCACGTCGGCGAGGGAGCGCGCTTTTCCGTCGACGTCGTCGAAGGGGGCATCCAGGTCAGGACTGGAGCGCTCGATGATCTTGCGCACCAGGGAATAGCCGTTGGAATGGGCACCGGAAGACGCCAGGCCCAGCACCGCGTCCCCCGGGACGATGGTGGAACCATCGATGATCTTGCTCTTTTCCACCACGCCGACGGCGAATCCGGCCAGATCGTATTCGCCGTCCGGGTACATGCCCGGCATTTCGGCGGTCTCGCCGCCGATGAGGGCGCAGCCGGCCAGCTCGCAGCCCCGGGCGATGCCGCCGACGACGCTGGCGGCGGTGTCCACGTCCAGCTTGCCGCAGGCGAAGTAGTCGAGGAAGAAGAGGGATTCGGCGCCCTGCACCAGAATGTCATTGACACTCATGGCGACGAGGTCCTGGCCCACCGTGTCGTGGCGGTTCAACTGGAAAGCCAGCTTCAGCTTGGTGCCGACGCCGTCGGTGCCTGAGACCAGCACCGGCTCCTTGTACCGCTTGGGCACCTCGAAGAGGGCGCCGAAGCCGCCGATGCCGCCCAGCACGCCTTCGCGCAGGGTCTTCCTGGCCAAGGGCTTGATACGGTCGACGAGGGCGTCGCCAGCGTCGATATCGACGCCGGCGTCACGGTAGGAAAGAGCGGTTTTCTGGTTCATGATGGGCTGCCGGCCGGGGGCGGAAGGAGCACTCCCGCCATTGCAAAGGGGGTGATTTTACCCGAAAGGGGGGCGTGAGCCCTGCCCCGCTTTCTGGCATGATGCCGGCACATCGGTCACTGCCCGGGCAGGTCTGGACAGGGCCGGGCCGTTTCCTCAGTAAAGCCCGTACCGGACGTCGCCGGAAGGTACGGCCCCAAGCGAGGATCGATTCCACCCGTGTCACCCGCATGAAAATCCTCATCGTCGACGACGAACCCGCCATTGCCGACACCCTGGCCTACGCCCTCAGGGCCGACGGCTTCGCGGTGGATTGCTGCACCCTGGGCGGCGATGCCCTGGCACTGCTGCAAGGCAACGGCCACGACCTCGTGGTACTCGACGTGGGCCTCCCGGACATGAGCGGCTTCGACCTCTGCCGCGGCCTGCGCCGCTTCTCGGAAGTGCCGGTGCTCTTTCTGACCGCCCGCGCTGACGAGGTGGACCGCATCGTCGGCCTTGAACTGGGGGCCGACGACTACGTCGCCAAGCCCTTCAGCCCCCGGGAAGTGGTCTCCCGGGTACGGGCCATCCTGCGCCGCCTGCGGCCGGAAAGGCAGGCGGCAGCGGCCGCCACGACTGCCACTCCGCCCCGTTTCACGGTGGATGCCCAGGGCCTGCGCATCGCCTACCACGGCGCCTGGTTATCGCTCACCCGCTACGAATACCTCCTGCTGGCCCTGCTTCTGGAACGCCCGGGGCGGGTGCTCTCCCGCGCCCAGATCATGGAGGCCGTGTGGCAGGACGGCGGCGACAGCCTGGACCGCACCGTGGACACCCACATCAAGACCCTGCGCGCCAAGCTCAAGGCCGTGCGCCCTGACGACGACCCCATCGTCACCCACCGGGGACTGGGGTACGGCATTGCGGGCCGATGAACATCTCCGTCCGCCTCTTCGCCGGTTATTTCCTCATGCTCGGGCTGGCCGCCTGGTTCGTGCTCAACATCTTCACCCACGAGGCGGAGCCGGGCATCCGCCAGGCCACCGAGGAGACCCTGGTCGATACGGCCCACGTCCTGGCCGAACTGGCGGGGCCGGAACTGGCCGCCGGGCGCATCGGCAACGGGGGCTTCGCCGCCGCCTTCGCCGCCGCCCGCGGGCGCACGCCCCGGGCCGACATCTGGGGGGTGCAGAAGGACAGCGTCGACTTCCGCGTCTACGTGACCGACGCCACCGGCCGCGTGGTCTTCGATTCCGAGGGCAGCGCAGTGGGCGCCGACTATTCGCAATGGCGGGACGTGGCCCGGGTGTTGAAGGGTGAATACGGCGCCCGCAGCACGCGGGAAAATCCGGACGACCCCAGTTCCTCGGTCATGTACGTGGCCGCCCCCATCCTTTACCAGGGCACACTCATCGGCGTGCTCTCCCTGGCCAAGCCGCTGGCCACCGTGCTGCCCTATATCGACCGCGCCGAACAGCGGGTGCGCCGGGCCGGTTACTGGCTGCTGGCGGCCTCGGCCCTCATTGGCCTGGCCTTCTCGGCCTGGCTCACCTGGACGGTGAATCGCCTGCGCAGCTACGCCCGGGACGTGGCAGAAGGGAAGAAGGCCGAGCCCCCCACCGGCGGCGGACGCCAGTTCTCGGAACTGGCCCGGGCCCTGGCGGTGATGCGGGAAAAGCTGGAGGGCAAACAGTACGTCGAACGCTACGTGCAAAATCTGGCCCACGAAATGAAGAGCCCCCTCACCGCCGTCCTCGGCGCCGCCGAAATCCTGGAAGGCGACCCGCCCGCCGAAGACCGCCAGCGCTTCGCCGCCAGCATCGCCGAACAGGGCGGGCGGCTCCGGGCCATCATCGAACGGATGCTGCAGCTCGCCCGGGTCGAGCAATTGCAGGCGCCCGAGGGAGCGGTCGAGGTCGATCTACCCGCCCTCCTGGCCCGCTGCCGCGAGGAACGCGCCCTGGCCCTGGCGGCCCGCGGCCTGGTCTGCCGCATTGAAGCCCACCAGGGCGCCACCGCCGAGGGCGACCCGCTCCTCCTGCAACAGGCCGTCCTTAACCTCCTGGATAACGCCATTGAGTTCTCGCCGGAAGGCGGCACCATCGAGATCGCCCTTACCAGCACCAAGGGCCTCGCCGAAATCACCGTCCGCGACCAGGGTGCCGGCGCCCCCACCTACGCCCTGCCCCAGCTCTTCGACCGTTTCTATTCCCTGCCCCGCCCGGCCACCGGCAAGAAAAGCACCGGCCTGGGACTGGCCCTGGTACGGGAGGTGGCGCGGCTGCATGGGGGGGAGGCGGGGTTCGCCAATCACCCCGAGGGCGGCGGTCTGGCAACGCTTCGTCTGCCGCTCGCCTGATCGCCACGGCACGGCGGGGCGCCCCCACCGGACCGGGCAACGCAGGCTTCAGGAGCCCTTGAGCATGTTCAGCAGGCCGCCGACGGCGCCTTCGGCCGGCAGGGTGCCGTTGGGGGTGAGCCGGTCGACGATCTGCGGCAGGAATTGGGGCAACTGACCCGACACTTCCTCCGAAGAAATCCCCAGTTGACCGGCCAGCGCCTGGATCTGACCACTGCCCAGAACGGAGCGAATCTGCTCGGCGCTGATCGCCTGATTGGCACCCGTTCCCACCCAGGAGGCGACGATGCCGCCCAGACCCTGCTGCTCGAAGGCGGCAAGCAGACCCGCCAGGCCACCGCTCTGGGCGTTGCCCAACATGGCGCCTACGGCCTCCAGCAGGCCTGACTGCGGAGCGCTTTCGTTTCCGGCAAGCGAATTCATGACCTGACCGGCCAAACCATCCAATAGTCCCATAAGGCTCTCCTTGAAAAAGGCGCTCACTCTAGCCGATCCCTATGAAATTTTCATGCCCCGCTTCATGGGCTCTTCACCGCACTTCACCCCCGCTTCGCCCCCTCTTCACCCACCGCCGCGACACTGGTCTCACCTTTACTGCGGGAGACCCCCATGGACAGAAAACTGTTGTACAAGCTCGTCGCCATCGCCTTCATGTCCCTGCTGCTGCTCGTCCCCCTGTCCTTGATCGAAGGCCAGGTCAGGCAGCGCAGCCATCGCCAGTTCGAAGTGCAGCAGAGCATCGCCAACGGCGCCGCCGGGCCGCAGACCCTGGTGGGGCCGGTGCTGGCCGTGAGCTACCGCGAAAAGCTGGAACCCGAGCGCAAGCGCGATCCGGAAACGGGCCAGACCACCACCACACCGCGTTTCCGCGATGCCACCCTTTACCTTCCGCCGGAAACGCTCAAGCTGGACGGCGATACCCGGGTGGAAACCCGCAAGCGGGGCATCTACCAGGCGCGCTTGTTCAATCTGTCCCTGGCGGCCAGCGGGCGCTTCGTCATTCCCCCCAACCTGGGCCTGGACGCCAAGCGGGACATCCTCAGCGCCGAAGCCTCCCTGGTGCTGGGCATTTCGGACCCCCGGGGCGTCGGCAACGATCCGGAGGTGAGCATCGCCGGCAAGCGGCACCGCTTTGCCACTCCCAAGGGACGTCCCGCGGAAGGGGATGCCCTGGCCGGACCGCGTCTGGCGGTTTCCATCGGCACGGTGGATCTCAGCCGGGCCACGCCCCTGGATTTCAACTTTCCCCTCCAGCTCACAGGCACCGAACGCCTGGCCATCGCCCCCACCGGCGAGTCAAATCTTGTGACCCTCAGGTCGGACTGGCGCCACCCCAGCTTCGGCGGGCGCTTCCTGCCCCGGGATCGCGAGGTGGCCGAGGATGGCTTCGCCGCCCGCTGGGAGATCTCGCACCTCGCCCGCAACTTTGCCAATACCCTGGCGGCTTCCGGGGCCGCGGCGCCGGAAGTGATCGACGTGTCCTTCATGGACCCGGTCAATGTCTACCTGCAATCGGAGCGGGCGGTGAAGTACGGCATCCTTTTCATCGCCCTCACCTTCGCCGGCTTCTTCCTCACCGAAATCCTGCGCCGGGCGCCCATCCACCCGCTTCAGTATCTGTTGGTGGGGCTGGCCCTAGCCCTCTTCTTCCTGCTTCTCATCGCGCTTTCGGAGCATCTGCCCTTCGTCGCCGCCTACGGCATCGCGGCGGCCGGCTGCACCGCCCTCATCGGCACCTATCTGACCGGTGCCTTGGGCGGGACACGCCCGGCCCTGGGTTTCGCCGGCGCTCTCACCGGGCTGTATGGCGTGCTGTACGGGGTGCTGCTGTCCGAAGACAACTCGCTTCTCATGGGCAGCCTGCTGCTCTTCCTCGCCCTGGGCACGGTCATGCTGACCACCCGCCGCGTGGACTGGTACCGGGTCGATGCCCTGGCCACCCCGCGGAGGCCGGAGTGAGGCCCGGCGCCCACGCCCAGTGGCTGCCACCGCCCCCGCGGGGCCTGGCCTCCAAGCGCCCCGCCCCGAGCGCCGGGGTGATCCTCCTGGCCTGGGGGATGGCGCTTGCCCTGCTGGTCCAGGCCTGGCATCTCAAACACCCCCTGCTGTTCTGGCTGCGAGATTGGGAGACACCGCTTCTCCTGAGTGCCGGCCTGGGAGGCGCCGCCGCGGGCTTCCTGCGCGGAGGCGGCGCCCCGCGGCTCCTGGGGCTTGCCTTCCTGGCCGTGGCGGGTCTGACGGTTTACCGGGAACTGGAATTCGCCGCCACCCGGGCGGCAGTGCTTGCCGCCGGGCCGGCCCAGCGGGCCGTGGGCGGGCACTTCCTGGTCGGCTTCCGGGATTTCGCCGAGCTCGAGAGCCTGGCGGAAAAGGGGCTCGTCGGCGGCCTCTACGTCACCCGCCACAATCTGCGCCGTACGCCCCCCGCGCAGCTTGCAGCGGAAATCGCCTCCCTGCAGGAGCGGCGCCGGGAGGCCGGCCTGCCGCCCCTGGTGGTGGCCGCCGACCAGGAAGGCGGCGAGGTGTCCCACCTTTCGCCCTGGCTCACGCCGCGGCCGGCGCTGGCCAGCCTGGCGGTGACGCGGAGGGGCCTCACGCCGGAGGATCAGGCGCGGGCCTACGGGCGTGCCCAGGGCCGGGAGCTTGCGCGACTGGGGATCAATCTCAACTTCGGGCCGGTGGTGGATCTGAAACCGGAGCGCGGCTTCGCAGCGGACCGCCGCACTCTCATCGCCCGCCGTGCCATTGCCGCTGACCCCGACCTCGTGGCGCGCATCGCCGGCAACTACGCGGCGGGACTCGCCGAGGCCGGCGTCGGGGCTACCTACAAGCACTTCCCCGGCCTGCATCGCCTGCGGGCCGACACCCACTTCCGCCCCGCCCGCCTCGACCTGCCTCCCAAGGCCCTGGGCGACGACTGGCGGCCCTACGAGGCCGCCCCGGCGGGGGCGGCGGTCATGGTGGGCCACGTCACCCTGGCGGCGGTCGACGGGGATCGCGCTGCATCCCATTCCCCGGCGGTCATCGCCGGCCTCCTGCGAGGCCACCTGGGCCACGGTGGTCTGGTCGTCACCGACGACCTCAACATGGGCGCCGTTTACGACCGGGGCATAGGACGGGTGGCCGGTGAGGCCCTGGCTGCCGGCGCCGATCTGGTGCTCGTCTCCTACGACCCGGACCAGATTTACCGCGCCATCCAGGGGGCCGCCCGGGCCCTGGAGGCCGGCGCCATCGACCCGGACGCCCTGGCCGCCAGCCGCGAGCGCCTGGGCGACTTCTTCGAACGCCGGGCCGCGGCAGCAGGGGCCGCGCCCCGAGGGGCGGGAATCTGGTAAATTGTGACCGTTCCCTTTTGTCGCGCCATCGGCGCCAGCGCTTCATGCACCGGGTCGTCACCAAATACAAGGACCGCAACCGCAACGTGGTCATCGAGCATGGCCCCTGGCATCCCACCCGCCAGGAAGCCCAGCGCTGGGCCGACCTCCTGGCGCAATCGGGCTACCGGGTGGATATCGAAAGCCGGGGTGCCGAGGAAGGGGGCGGCACCAGCAACGCCGATCTGGCCCAGGCCCTGGCCAGCATGGCCTGATTCTCCCGCGCCCGATTTTCTCCCGCGGGTCCGCCCCGCCCCGCAGCAGCCCGCTTCCCGCCATGCGCCTCACCCAGCTTCGTCAGCGCCTTGCCGACTTCGGCGCCAAGCCCTGCCACCAGGATCGCGTCCTGCGCGCCTGGTGCGGCAGCGGCACCCTGGACAATCGCCGCAGCCGTGCCGAGGATTTTCTGCCCGCCGCGCTGCGGGCCGATCTGCCGGCTTTTTTCGCCCAGACCGAAGGGCTGGTCCGTCTGGTTTCAGAACACCCCGGCGGCGACGGTTCCGCCCGCCTTCTGGTAGCCCTCGCCGACGGCCGGACGGTGGAAAGCGTGCGACTCCTGCGCCAGGGGCTGTGCGTCTCGACCCAGGTGGGTTGCGCCGTAGCTTGCCGTTTCTGCATGACCGGCCGCGACGGTCTCCTGCAGCAGTTGGGCAGCGCGGAAATCGTCGCCCAGGTGGCCCTGGCACGCCGTGCGCGCCCGGTACGCCGGGTGGTCTTCATGGGAATGGGCGAGCCTGCCCACAACCTGGATAACGTGCTGGAGGCCATCGAATTCCTCGGCACCCTGGGCGGCATCGGCCACAAGAATCTGGTCTTTTCCACCGTGGGCGACCGCCGCGTATTCGAACGCCTGCCCGCCGGCCCCGTGAAGCCGGCCCTGGCGCTGTCGCTGCACTCCACCTTCAGGGAGCGCCGCGCCGCCCTGCTACCCAAGGCCGCCGACCTTGACCCTGCCGAGTTGCTGGCCGAGAGCGAAGCCTACGCCCGCGCCACCGGCTATCCCTTGCAGGTGCAATGGACCCTGCTGGCTGGGGTGAATGACGGCGACGACGAAGCAGAACGCCTCGCAGAGCTCCTGCGGGGCCGCTACGCCATGGTCAACTTCATCCCCTACAACGCCAACGAGGGCCTGGGCTACCAGCGTCCGTCAGCGGAGCGCTGCGCCGCCCTGGTGGAGACCCTGATGCGCCGCGGCATCCTGACCAAGCTGCGCAACTCGGCGGGCCAGGACATCGACGGCGGCTGCGGCCAACTGCGCGCCCGGCATCTGGCCGGCGAGGGCGCAGGGCGGCCCTTGCGCTTCAGCGAAAGCGCAGGTTGACGCGGGGATTGCCCGGCAAACCCTCGTACACCACCGTCGCGCCGCTGCCCGGTACGGGCTGCCGCGGGCGGGAGTAGGCGCCCAGACTCAATAAATCGCCCTTGCGCAGCGGAATTCCCGCCGCCGCCAGATCACGGGCCAGCCACAGCGCGGCTTGCAGGGGATGGCTTAGGATGGCCGTGCCCGGCGCCGCTTCGATTTCCTGCCCCTCGACGTCCAAGAGGCACACGGTCATGGCAGCCAGTGCCTGTGGAGACGGCAGGGGCAGGGGCGCCCCCAGCACCCCGAGACGGGCGCCGGCATTGAGCAGGACGATGCCTGCGGCGTCGAGGCGGGAGGGGTCATCCACCATCAGGTCGGCGAGTTCGATGAAGGGGTATAGGCGCCCCAGGAAGCGCCGCGCTTCGTCCGCGTTACGGGCCATGGCCAGGGCCGGATCGGCCACTTCCACCACCAGATCGGCTTCGAACACCGGCCGTGCCCCATAGGCCGCCGGCACCTCGGCCCCCTCCGCCAGCAGCATGCCGCGAAACAGCGTGCCCCGCACCGGCTGGTCGGCACCAAAGCGCTTCTGCACGACCGGGTTGGTAAGGGCCGCCTTGTACCCCACCGGCGGCCCGTAGGCCTGAGCGAGAAAGGCCGCAAGCTTGTCGCGCCCGCAGGCGGCATCGGCGAGGCTCAGGCCAGGGGGAAGCGGCAGGGGCTCCCGAGCCACGTAGCGGGCGGCCAGAGCGGCCATCTCGAGGTCCGTGGGGCAATCCGCCCGGGCGCAGGCGAGAGCAAGACACTGGGCAAGGAAGAAGCTGGCAGCTTTCACGGAGTCGGCAAGGAATAAGAGGAGCGGGCCAGTATGGCGCTATCACGCCTTCGGGTCACGTTCCCGACCCACTGCCAACTCCGGCACCCCGCACAGAAAAAATCTTCGCGGGCCCCCCCGGCATCCTTGGCCCCCCCCGACGGAGCCACGCCGGACATCTCGACACGAACGTCATGCTAACCCATGCTATGCGGATCAAGCACGATCACGGCCGTCGGCCTGCTCGGGAGCCACAAAACCTGTTGGCAGCCTACCCACGTGGCTTCCCCGGCGATCCCCACCTTCGATGAGTATCGGATTCCATGACACCAAGCCAGTTGGTCGAAAGCTACAAGTTCTGGGATGTCGTCACCCTTTGGGCGAGGGAGCGGCTTGAGTCCCCCGTGATCGTTGCACGGGCCTTGGCTCGCGGCATCATCGTCGATGGCCTTCGCTTTCAGAGCGCGGACCCGCGTTGGATCAAGCAGGACCAGTCGCTCACCGGTTACCCCTACGTGGGCTACGTTGCGTCGCCCGGGGGAATTCCAGTCCTGCTCCGCGCGGAGGTACTGGAACATCTGCTCTCGGTCGTGAGCTCAGCGGCTGAGCCAAGAGCTGACATGCTGGAGTCAATATTTGTGGTCCGGTCCGATTTTTCCCATTGGCTTCGTACCACATCACAAGCCTTGCCGCAGTTCTGGTTCTCCACGGACGACGGTCAAGGTGCCGAGTAGCAGGTCACCGCCGGAAAAGTATGCAACTGTCTGCTCCCGGTTCCGCACCACCGCAAGTTCCGGATTCCCATTGATCATCACTTCCACAGGAGTTCACCATGCGCATCGATGAAATGATCGCGGCAATACAGGCCAAATTGGGCATCGGCGTCGACGGCAAAGCCGGGCCCGAAACCTGGGGTGCCATCTACAAGCGGCTGGTCAAACCGACCATCGAGGGCGAGGAACCGGCACAGGCCATCGATACCGTCGATCCCCGCAGCGAGAAAACCATTGCCACGCTGCTCCCCGAGGTCCAGCCGATTGCGCGGGCGCTGGTCCATAAGGCGCAGGCGGCGGGCATCACCATCAGGCTCATCAGCGGCCTGCGCACCTACGAGGAGCAGGACGCCCTGTATGCCCAGGGCCGCAGCACCCCCGGCCCGCGCGTCACCAACGCCCGCGCTGGGTACTCCAACCACAATTTCGGCATCGCCTTCGACATCGGCGTCTTCGAAGGCAACAAGTACCTGCCGGACTCTCCGAAGTACAAGGCCGTGGGGGTTCTGGGCGCAGACCTGGGACTGGAATGGGGCGGCAACTGGAAGACTATCGTGGATCAGCCACACTACCAGTTGCGGCCCACCTGGGCGGCTTCCATGAGCGAGAGGGACATGCTCGCGGAACTGCGCGCCCGGCGCGGCACCGGCACCCCGGTTTTTGGGTGACAGCGCGTTGCCGCTTGCCGGGCAGGCAAGCGGGCACTCCAAGAAATCCTCACTCCACCGCGATTTCGATGCGCCGTGGCAGGGCCTGCTGCGCTTTGGGGATGCGCAGGGTCAGCACGCCCTGGGTGAATTCGGCGCTGACCCGGTCCGGGTCGAGTTCCCGCGAAAGACTGAAGACCCGGCGATAGCGCGGCAGGCTCACTTCGGCATGGGTCGCTTCGCTGCCGGCCGGGGCTTCCAGGGCGATCTCGCCTTCGATGGTCAGAGTATCGGCCTCGACATGAAGGTGGAGGCGATCCTTGGGCACCCCCGGCAAGTCGGCGTAAAGGGTGATCCCGGCGGTATCCTCGATCACGTCCACCGGCGGGACGAGGCTGGGTGCTTGGCGCGGGGTTTGAGCGGGGGTGGCGGAAATCTGGGTCATGGCATTCTCCTTCGGGTCATTCGACGGCGATGCGCCGGGGCTGGACCGCGGCACGGCGAGGCACGCTCACTTGGAGCACGCCGTCCCGGTAGCGGGCGCTGACCCCGTTGGGGTCGATGTCTTCGGGCAGGGTGACGACGCGCCGGAAGCGACCGGCGAAGCGCTCGTCGATATGCGCCGTGGCGCGCGCGTCGGCGGGCGGCAGCACGGAAGCGCGTTCTCCGGAGAGGGTCAGAACCCCCTTTTCCAGTTGCACGTCGATGGCGGCAGGATCGAGCCCCGGGGCGAAGGCGTGAATCTCGACGGACTCGGGCCCGCTGCTCACATTGATGGCAGGGAAGCCGCTCCGGCCACCCCCCCGGATACTGGGGGACGCCTCGAAATTCTGCTGCAATTCGCGCTGCAGGCGCTCCAACTCGGAAAACACGTCACGCGGAAAAACGGTACGGTAGAACATAAGTCTCTCCTCCTGAAGTCCAAGCGGACGCGGCGCCCGCCCATGGACCCGATATGGGTGCCCCCTCCGCGGTTTCAAGAGGGCATCGCCGCGGTGATAAGATTCGCCCCCTGCCCCGCCTGCTCCCATGCGCCAGCTGCTCCTCGACCTCCTGCCGGAAAGCCCCCCCAGCCTGGACAACTTCGTTCCCGGCGGCAATGGCGAGACCCTGGCGGCCTTCACCGCCTGGCTGGCCGATGAGCGGGGGGAGTTTTCCTTCTGCCTGTGGGGCGAAGCCGGCTGCGGGCGCAGCCACCTGCTCAAGGCCAGCGGCTTCACCTACATCGACGCCGCCGCCGACCCGGACCTCGCCACACTGCCCCAAGCCGCCGCCCTCGCCGTCGATCACGTCGATGCCCTCGACGGCGACGGCCAGATCGCCCTTTTCAACGCCTTCAACCGCAGCAAGGCGGCCGGCGGCCGGCTGCTGACCGCCGCCCCCCAGCCCCCCGCCCACCTGCCCCTGCGCGAAGACCTGCGCACCCGCCTGGGATCGGGCCTCATCTACCGCCTGCAAGCACTCTCCGACGCCGAGAAAGCCGCCGCCCTTGCCACCCAGGCCAAAGAGCGGGCATTGAAGCTGACGCCGGAAGCCATCAGCTACCTGCTGCGCCACGCCCCCCGCGACATGCGCACCCTCTCCGCCTTCGTCGTCGCCCTGGACCGCTACACCCTGGAACACAAACGCGCCCTCACCCTGCCGCTGCTACGGGAACTGCTGAAGCCCCAGGAAGTGAAGCGGTGAATCTGCCAGCTTCGTCGGGAGCACCCCGCCAAAAGCCACACTCGATGGAACGCTACCTGCGCCGGCCACGGCATGGTGTGGTCCGGCAATCCGCTCTTACCGCACAACATGCAGTACGGGTATGATTGCGCAACATTTCGAGCATGGAGATCTCATAGACCCGCACGGCAACCTAGTAGTCAGTCACACAGGTTGCGCTATGTTCGGCGCGCCTCGGCATCCACGCAAACCTGTGTGACTGACTACTAGTCGAAAGCAGGTACGCGCGGTGAGGCGGAGCCAATGACCACCCCCCGCGCCCTCAACCAGCGCGCCGAAGCCACCTGCGGGCGTGGCGGGTAACCGAAACTGCGGGTTTCCCACTAACCTTACCCCGCTCTAACTTGCCAATTTCCCGCTGGAAAATTTCTGCCTGGGCAGTACAGGGATTTGGGAGACGGGTTTTTCCACAGCGTCGTTAGGATTCATCACATGGGTATAACTCAACGCTCGAGATTGGTTGCGCAGTTTTGCATATGCACGTTGCTGCTGCTAAATGTCGGCAGTAGCGGCCACGCACAAGTGCAACCAGGAAACACCATCGCGCAATACTTCCGAGTTCCTCCGCGTGATGGGGAGTTTAGGAAGGCGTGGTCACCGGGTATCCAAGGTATCGGCTGCATGAGCACCGTCAAACCGGATACCTCGATATCGTCAAGCGCAAGCTATTCGCATTGTCTTCGGCTCGGAGCATTGAAGCTGGGAATGGAGTTCTACCAGCTGCAAATCGAGCTAATGAAGCTAGGAAGCATTCCAGAGCAGCAAATTGTTAATGCAAAAATCATTAGCGTTACTCCCGATGGCATTCGCACGGTACTGATTCCGATAGTCATTAGCCCGAATGAAAATCAAAACCGGCTGCACACTTACCTAGTTGCCGTATTGGATGCCGGGGGGGCTGTGCAAGCCCTTCAACTAACTGGGAAGCCCAGCGACTCAACATCCGCTTTGCATTTTTCGAGCATTACACTTGGAATGCCAAAAGAGAAGGTGGCAGATATTCTGGGATATCCTTCCTCCGTGGGCGATGTTCCAGAAATACACGGAAGGCTTTGGAGCTATGCGCCCTTTCCTTTCACCATCGAGTTCAAAGATGGTGGTGTGTACTCCGTTCGTATCCACAGCACGAGTGATGGCGACATTCGGAAGGCATTTGTTCCGTTGGCAGCGTTGCCTGACTAGTCCCATGACTCCTAACCCTGTCAGCCGCACGGCCCAACAGCTTCGCTGTTGGATCCCCTCCGCGCTTGCGCGCTCCGGCTGCCGGTTACCTCGACGTTGAGGCTGTAGAAAAACCATTCTGGACTGGACGTCAGTTCCCACTCAAGCCAGAGAATCAGCCCCCAGACAAACCCATGGCCCGTTTCGGAAAAGCTCGCAGCAGTTTCTTGTCCATGGTCACCAACTGGGTGTCGAGCTTCATTGCCAGGGCGACGAACTCGCAGTCGTATGCGGAGCAATCGCTGTCGCGGGCGAGTTCGAGCACAGCAAGGGAGTCGACCTCGAACTCCGCCCCTTCCAGCAGGCGTTCCGCTTCACTTTGCAGGTCCATCGCCTGCGCGAAGGAAATAGCCTGGCGCCGCAGGTAGCCCAGCAATATGTTGCGAAACTCACTACGCCAGAGCAGCGGAGCCGCCCATTCGGGGTCTTGTTCCAGCAGGGCTTCCGCGGCTGCGGTGTGCTCGCCGGGCAGATACAAGTACGCGATCACGTTCGAGTCGACCACGATCATGGGCGGCCCTCGCGTTTGGCCGCGTCGATGTCCTCGGCTCGAAACGCTCCCTGGGGAAGCAGGGCGCGCAGTTCGCGAGCCCGTGCCAGCCGCTCGCCGGGCGTCATCCGGGTGGGAAGCAGCACCGATTCGAGGCAGACAATGGCTTCGCTGTTCAGGCTGCGACGGTGATTTTGCGCAGCGAGTTTCAATTTCTCGTACACCGCATCGGGAATGTTTTTCAGCGTTAACGTTGTGGGCACGGCCGTCTCCAAGCAAGGTGGAACCACTATGGTTGCACTTTGGTTGCACGTCAAGTGACCCATCACCGCGATGCCGACTGACTCGAACGCCCGCCACTTTTACCATGACCGCTCGCCTCCAAGTCTCCACACCAAGGTATTCCCCATGAACCTCGCTCTCTTCGACCTCGACAATACCCTTCTCTCCGGCGACTCCGATTTCGAGTGGGCCCAGTTCCTCATCGGCAAGGGGGTGGTCGACCGGGAAATCCAGGAAGCCAAGAACATCGAGTTTTACGAGCAGTACAAGGCCGGCACCCTGGATATCCAGGCTTTCCTGGCCTTCCAGCTGGCTCCTCTGACCCGCCACCCGCGGGCCGAACTCGATGCCTGGCACGCCGAGTATCTGGAGCGCCACATCCGCCCGCTGATCGGCGACGCGGCCCGAGCGCTGGTGCGGCAGCACCTGAATGGCGGCGATCTGTGCGCCCTGGTCACCGCCACCAACAGTTTCGTCACCGGGCCCATCGCCCGGGAGTTCGGCGTGGCGCACCTGATCGCCACGGTGCCGGAGTGGGAAGACGGCCGCTTTACCGGCCGCGCCCGGGGCACGCCTTCGTTCCGGGAAGGCAAGATCCTGCGCACGGAGGCCTGGCTTGAATCCCTGGGTCTTTGCTGGGGAAGCTTCGAGAAGAGCACTTTCTACAGTGATTCCCTCAACGATCTGCCGCTCCTTTCCACCGTCGATACCCCGGTGGCGGTGGACCCGGACGATACCCTGCGCGCCCACGCCAGCGAAATGGGCTGGAAAATCATCACTCTGCGGTAGAATCCGCGTTTTTCCGCGGCTTTGCCGCACCGAACCGGCTTCCCGTGATCCGCAAACTCATTTCCCGCGTCTTCGGCGGCAAGAAGGCCGCCCCCGGCAAGCTCGAACCAGCGGTCATTCCCGTGGCCAGCCACGGCATTACCCGCGACCGCGTCAGTTCCGGCAGCCGCCGGGTGTGCGAGACCCTGCAAAGCCACGGCCACAAGGCCTACGTGGTGGGCGGCGCGGTGCGCGACCTGCTGATCGGCGCCGAGCCCAAGGATTTCGACGTGGCCACCGACGCCACGCCGGAGCAGATTCGCCGCTACTTCCGCCGCTCCCGCATCATCGGCCGCCGCTTCCAGATCGTGCATGTGATGATGGGCCAGGAGACCCTGGAGGTGACGACATTCCGCGGCATGCTGGGCGACGACGCCAAGACCGACGAGCACGGCCGCGTGCTGCACGACAACGTCTTCGGCAGCCAGGCCGAGGACGCCGCCCGGCGGGACTTCACCGCCAACGCGCTCTATTACGACCCGGCCACCGAGGCGGTGGTGGATTACCACCACGGAGTCGCCGACCTGAAGCAGAAGACCCTGCGCATGATCGGCGAGCCGAAGAAGCGCTACCGGGAAGACCCGGTGCGCATGCTGCGGGCCGTGCGCCTCGCCGCCAAGCTGGGGCTGATCATCGACCCGGCGGCGAGGAAGCCCATCCGCGAAATGGCGGAACTGCTGGAGAACGTGCCCCCTGCGCGCCTCTTCGACGAAATGTTGAAGCTCCTCACCTCGGGCCATTCCGTCAAATGCCTCACCCAGTTACGGGAAGAGGGCCTGCACCACGGCCTCCTGCCCCTGCTGGACGTGATCCTTGAGCAGCCCATGGGGGAAAAGTTCGTCATGCTCTCCCTAGGCAATACCGACGCCCGGGTAAAGCAGGGCAAGCCCATCTCCCCCGGTTTCCTCTTCGCCACCCTGCTCTGGCACGAGGTCCTGGCCCAGTGGGACAAGAACAAGGGCAAGGGCGATCTGCCCATCCCGGCGCTTTACCAAGCCATGGACGATGTGCTCGACAGCCAGGCGGAAAAACTGGCCATCACCCGCCGCATCGCCGGCGACATCAAGGAAATCTGGGCTCTGCAGCCGCGCTTCGACAGCCGCGCCGGCAAACGGCCCTACGCCGTCCTCGAGCAGCCGCGCTTTCGGGCGGCCTACGATTTCCTCCTGCTACGGGCGGAAGCCGGCGAGATCGACGGCGAACTGGCCCGCTGGTGGACCGAGTTCCAGAACGCCGACGGGGAAGCCCGGGCGGCCCTTCTGCAACCGGAAAAGGCCGGCGACAAGAAGCGTCGTCGCCGCCGGCGCAAGCCCGGCGCAAGCGGGAATTCCGCCTCCGCCGCCGAATGACCCGCGCCTACGTGGCCCTGGGCGCCAACCTGGGCGACCCGGTTGCTGCCGTACAGGCAGCCTTCGACGCCCTGGCCGCACTGCCCCGGACAACACTGGCAGCCCGCTCCTCCCTCTACCGCACGGCGCCTGTGGGCCTCGCCGCCCAGCCTGATTTCATCAATGCCGCCGCCGCCCTGGACACCGAGTGCTCGCCCCTGGATCTGCTCGCCGCGCTGCTCGCGGTGGAAGCGTCCGCCGGGCGCCTGCGGCGGGAAAGGAACGGCCCCCGCAGCCTCGACCTCGATCTCCTGCTGCACGGTGACACGGTGCTGGCGACTCCTGCCCTGACCCTGCCCCATCCGCGCCTGCATCTCAGGGCCTTCGTCCTCGCCCCCCTGGGCGAAATCGCTCCCGACCTCGTCCTGCCCGGCCGCGGCAGTGTCGCTGCCTGGTTGCCGGCGGTGGCCCTGCAAAACATCGAGCGCCTATGATCCTAAAAAACCTCAGTTGACCGCTGGTCGAAGCCCGGAATGCCTTCCGCCCTTGAACATTGCGCCCCGCCGAATCGCTCACCGATCGTGTGGCGGCGCTACGGGCCCGCTGGCGCATCCAGGCGGGCGCCTGGCTTTGTCGCTCCTTCTCGCAGGCATCAGCCTGCCGCGTCGTCGCTTCGCGCCAAACACCCGCCCGAACGCACCAACGGACCCGTCCAACTGAGGTTTCCAGGATGAACCTCCCCGTCCTCTGGCAGACCGTCATCCTGCTGGCGCTGTCCAACGTCTTCATGACCTTCGCCTGGTACGCCCATCTCAAGCATCTCAACGAGAGGCCCTGGTGGGTGGCAGCCCTGATCTCCTGGGGCATCGCGCTCTTCGAATACCTGATCCAGGTGCCGGCCAACCGCATCGGCAACACGGAGCTTTCCCTGGCCCAGTTGAAGATCCTGCAGGAGGTCATCACCCTCACGGTCTTCGTCCCCTTCGTCGTCTTCTACATGAACCAGCCCCTCAAACTCGACTATCTGTGGGCTGCGTTGTGCATGCTGGGGGCGATATACTTTGCCTTTCGGCCCTGAAGACCAATAAAGGAGGAGGCATCATGGGATTGTTTGGCGGGAATTCCCGGGAACTCGAAGAAGCACGCGCACGCATCACCCAACTGGAAAACGAAAGCTCGCTCCTGCGCAACCAGTTGAGCGACAGCGAAAGTCGGCGCCAGACCTTGCAGAATCAACTCGACAGCAACAACCGCAATTCGGGGGCCTGGGATTTGCTGCTCAAGAACCTGGAATCCTTCGGCTCCTCCCTGCAAGCCTCCCAGCAGACCCTCGCCCTCCTGGCCGGCGACCTGCGCAGCACCAAGGATGAGGCCATCGTCGCCGCCAACACTTCCGCCGACAGCAGCGAACTCATGCAACGCATCAGCACCGACCTGGGCTCCCTGGCCGCGGATTCCCACGGCACCATGGAAAAGGTGGTGGGCCTGAACGAGAGCGCCAACAAGATCGGCAGCATCCTCTCCCTCATCAAGGAAATCGCCGACCAGACCAACCTGCTGGCCCTCAACGCCGCCATCGAAGCGGCCCGGGCCGGCGAGGCCGGCCGCGGCTTCGCCGTGGTGGCCGATGAGGTCAGAAAGCTCGCAGAACGCACTTCCAAGGCGACCAACGACATTTCCGCCCTGGTGCAGGCCATCAGCCAGGAAACGACCAGCGCCCACAGCGCCATGGAAAAACTGGCCGCCAAGTCTTCCGGCTTCGGCGCCGACGGCAACGAAGCCTCCCAGCGCATCGACGGCATCATCGACGCCTCGCGCAAGATGGAACGCGATATCGCCATCTCGGCCCTGCGCAGCTTCACCGAACTGGCCAAGATGGACCATCTGGTCTACAAGTTCGAAATCTACAAGGTATTCTTCGGCTCCTCGCCCAAATCGGCCTCCGATTTCGCCGACCACACGGCCTGCCGCCTGGGCAAGTGGTACTACGAGGGCGACGGCAAGGCGTGTTTCTCGCGCCTGGACGGCTACGCCGCCATGGAAACCCCGCACCTGGCCGTACACAAGCACGGCCGCGAGGCAGTGCAGCGTTTCCGCAACGGCGACTTCGCCGGCGGCACCGACTGCATCTCCCTCATGGAAAGCGCCAGCATGGAAGTGCTCGCCTGCCTGGAACGCATGGCCCAGCACGGGGTCAACAACCCGGACATCCTCTGCGCCCCGCACTGAGAGCCTGTGAAAATTCATGCGCCCCCGCCCGACGTTGCCAATGCTCGCCATAGCCCAAGCTATGGCTGTGCTTGGCGCCTTGATCGTGCACGCCTGGGCACGCCGCTCGGGCGCGCCCGAAAAATTCACGGGCTCTGAGCTTCTTCGCCCCCTGACCCCCTGATCCGGAGCTTCCCTTGTCGGCCCAAGCCCCCAGCCGTCGCCTGACCCATGTCGACCTCGCCCGCTTGAAGGAAGGCGGCGAGAAGATCGCCGTCCTGACCTGCTACGACGCCAGCTTCGCCCGTCTTCTGGACGATTGCGGCGTCGAGGTCCTGCTCATCGGCGACTCCCTGGGTATGGTCCTGCAGGGCCATGACTCCACCCTTCCCGTGACCCTGGACGACATCGCCTACCACACCGGCGCCGTGGCCCGGGGCTCGAAGCGTGCCCTCATCGTCGCCGACATGCCTTTCGGCAGCTTCCAGGTTTCCCCCCAGGAGACTTTCGCCAATGCCGCCCGCCTGATGGCTGCCGGCGCCCACATGGTCAAGCTGGAAGGCGGCGAGGACATGGTGGAAAGCACCCGATTCCTCACCCGCCGCGGCATTCCAGTCTGCGCCCACGTGGGGCTCACCCCCCAATCTGTCCATCAGCTGGGCGGTTTCAAGGTCCAGGGACGGGACGACGCCGGTGCCGCCCAGCTGCTAGCCGACGCCGTGGCACTCCAGGAAGCGGGCGCCACTCTCATCGTGCTGGAAGCCATTCCCGCCCCCCTGGCCTCCCTCGTCACCGCGCGCCTCGCCATCCCCACCATCGGCATCGGCGCCGGGGCGGATTGCTCGGGCCAGGTGCTGGTCCTGCACGACATGCTCGACGTCGCCCCTGGCAGGAAGCCCCGCTTCGTGCGCAACTTCATGGAAGGCGCCGGCAGCCTGAGGGGCGCCGTGGAAGCCTACGTCAAAGCCGTCAAGGACGGCTCCTTCCCGGCCGCGGAGCATACCTACGCCAGTTGAGGACGTTCACTGGACGTCGACAGTGAAAGGCGAAGCGTGGACAACCGTTTCACGCCGCCTCCCTTCCCCCATCCCCTTCACCCGTTCCCCCGAATGCACACCGTCTCCGCCATCGCCGATCTGCGCGCCACCCTGGCCCAACGCGGCCGGGTCGTCTTCGTCCCCACCATGGGCAATCTCCACGAGGGCCACATCAGCCTCATGGAGCAGGCCCGCGCCCATGGAGAGACCGTGGTCGCCAGCATCTTCGTCAATCGCCTGCAATTCGGCCCCAGCGAAGATTTCGACAAGTACCCCCGCACCTTCCAGGCCGATTGCGAGAAACTCGCGGCGGCGGGGGTGGACGTGCTGTTCGCCCCCACCGAGGCTGACCTCTACCCCGAGCCGCAGCAGTATCAGGTCGACCCGCCGGAAATCCAGAACCTGCTGGAAGGCGAGTTCCGCCCCGGCCACTTCCGCGGCGTCGCCACGGTCGTGCTGAAGCTCTTCAACTGCGTCCAGCCCCGGACTGCCCTCTTCGGCAAAAAGGACTACCAGCAGCTCATGGTCCTGCGCAACATGACGCGCCAGTTCGCGCTGCCCATCGCCATCGTCGGCGGCGAAACGGTGCGCGCCGCGGACGGGCTGGCCCTCTCGTCGCGCAACGGTTACCTCACCCCCGCCGAACGGGCCGAAGCGCCGCGGCTCTTCGCCGAATTGGCCCGCATTCGGGAGGCGCTCCGGGCAGGTCGCGACGACTATGCTTCCCTTGAATCAGCCGCCCGCAACGCCCTCGACGCCCGCGGCTGGAAGACCGACTACATCGCCATCCGCCGCCAGGCGGACCTGCTGCCGCCCGATGCCATTGGAGTGCCCCTCGTCGTCCTCGCCGCCTCCCGTCTGGGACACACCCGACTGATCGACAACCTAGAGATTTAAAGGCTTACGAGGCGATTGACTTCATCATCGCACTCGCTACAATGCGCTTCCCCAACCCCATCCTTGGATCGTCAAGCCATGCAGAGAACGATGCTGAAATCCAAGCTTCACCGGGTCACCACGACCCATGCCGAACTGCACTACGAAGGTTCCTGCGCCATTGACGAAGACCTCCTCGATGCCGCCAATATCCGCGAGTACGAGCAGATCGACATCTGGAACGTCAATAACGGCGAGCGCTTCACCACCTACGCCATCCGCGCCGAGCGGGGATCGGGGATCATTTCCGTCAACGGCTCCGCCGCCCGCAGGGCCGCCCCGGGCGACATCCTCATCATCGCCACCTTCGCCGTGTATAACGAGATCGAACTCGCCAAGTACGCGCCGGAGCTGATCTACGTCGACGGCGCCAACCGCATCGCCCGCCGCGGCCACCAGATTCCCGCCCAGGCCGTCGCCTGAGCGGCCCGCGCTTTCGCAAGAAACCCGCCGCAGGGCGGGTTTCTTTTTGCTGCGCCGCCTTGGGCAACGCAAAGGCCGGTCCCCCGGGCCAACCCTTTCCTGGAAACCTCAGTCGACCGCTTGTCGAGTCCCGGAATGCCTTGTGCCCCGGACCTCCGCGCCACGAGTGGTCACTCACCCACCGGGTGGCACCGCTACGAGCCCGCTGGCGTATCCGGGCGGGCGCCTGGTCTTGTCGCTCCTCCTTGCAGACGTCAGCCTACCGCGTCGTCGCTTCGCGCCATCCCCCCACCCGAACGCCCCAACGGGCTCGTCCAACTGAGGTTTCCAGGTTTATTCGCCGCTGCCTTCCGGCGCGGCTTTGGGCTTGCGCGGCCGACTGCTCCGGGTGGGCGCCTTGCGCCGCGGGGACTTGGCCGCTTCAGGCGCTTCGGCCACCGACGAGGACGTGGCCTCCGTCGCCGCCCCCGAGGGGGCAGCGGGCGGGCGGTCCGCAGCGGGGGTGGCGACAGTCTCTGCCACCAGGAATTGGGGCGCCTCTGCAGCAGCCGACTTCCGTCCCCCACGACTCCTCCGGCGGGGTGCTGCGGCGCTCGCTGCCACGCTGGCGGATGCCTCGGCGGCTAGCGCCGCGTCGCTCCCGCTCGCGGCCGCAACGGGGGGCGAAGCATCGGGCTGTGCCACCGGGGGGGGCGTATCCGGGACCACCGGCCGCGCCGGCGCCCGGGTGACGTAGGCCCCCGATTTTTCATCCCGGCCAAAACCGAGCAGGCCCCGGGCCGCCGCTTCCTCCAGCAGGTTGCCGAAGCTGCGAAAGCCGAAATACGATTCGTTGAAGCCCGGATTGCGGCGCTTGATGGCTTCCTTGAGCACCGAGGCCCATAGGCGCTCCTGGTCGCCGCGCACGGCGATGAGGTCGGCGAAGGTGGCTGCGGCCAGTTCGACGGCCTTGGTCTTGCGCGCCTCCATTTCCTCCCGGCGCGCCCCCTCTTCCTCCGCCGTGCGGCGGGGCTGCGCTTCGCGGTTTTCCCGGCGACCCCCGCCGCGCTGGGCTTCCCGGTCGCGCACCAGATCGTCGTAATAGATGAATTCGTCGCAATTGGCGATGAGCAGGTCGGAGCAGGATTGCTTGACCCCCACCCCGATCACCTGCTTGGCGTTTTCCCGCAGCTTGGACACCAGGGGCGAAAAATCGGAGTCCCCCGAGATGATGACGAAAGTGTCCACGTGGGATTTGGTGTAGCAGAGGTCGAGGGCATCGACCACCAGGCGGATGTCGGCGGAGTTCTTGCCCGACTGGCGCACGTGGGGAATCTCGATCAGTTCGAAATTGGCCTCGTGCATGGTGGCCTTGAAGCCCTTGTAGCGCTCCCAGTCGCAGTAGGCCTTCTTGACCACGATGCTGCCCTTGGCCAACAGGCGCTCCAGGATGGGCTTGATATCGAACTTCTCGTACTTGGCGTCGCGCACCCCGAGGGCGATGTTCTCGAAGTCGCAAAAGAGGGCCATGCTGGCGGTGTCGGCGTGGGCGGCCATGGGAGTCTCCAAAGAATACTGCGGCGATGACTGTAAAGGACGGAACTCGTCTGTGTTCCTAAGCGTCAGCGTGTTCTGAATTCTCGAAGGCGTGTGCATGCGACCAGGCGTTCAAGATTGTCAAGAGTAAAAACCTTGCCCTGTGTGGCAAGGATGAGCTTTCGCATGTCTTCCCTGCGCACCTTGAACCCTCGCCCAGCAATACACGCGATGACTTCGAAACGGGGAGCCTGGCCTTGGCTCAAGCCCTCGATGCTCAGGCTGCACAAGTGCTGTACTCGCGTCACCTTGTCGCGAGCCGTACCGTCGTCCTCAGACAACTTGGCCTCGATGACGACCTGCGGACTGAATTCGTCGGGGATGACGAAGTCGGGCGCCTGATCGAAACCGTTGATGCGCTCTGCACGCTTGGTTTTACGGAAAGGGATGCCGGCCTGGGAAAGGACCGCTTCGATGGCCGCCTCGACTACGTCGCCAACAAGTTCTGACACGCTATCCCGATGCCCCGCGAAAGGGCGCCCCAGAAAACGCTCGTAGAGGAGCATCGCGTAGGGAACACCAAGCTCGGCCAAGGGACGAACACTGCCAAAACCTTGTTGAGTGTCCGCTTTATCGAGGCGATGGATGAGTCCGGGAGCCTGCTCCGGGCCTTCGACCAGGAGTTGGCAGGCGGCCTCAACCATGGCGGCCAACCGGGTTCTGCTTGAGCCGGCAAACTTTATCCAGGGCTTGAGCGGCTCCAACCTCGCCTTCCTGTCGAGCGTGCGGGCGGCCCCCTGGGTGACAGTCACGCCACATCTCTGGCTCGTCACATAGGCCCACTCCGGCGGCGTAAAGCCGAGCATTGCGCGCAGCACCACCAGCACCACCGGTCTCTCGCAGACGACACCCACGATGGCAGCCTCGTCCAGTTCCCGAAATCCTTTGGTCACCTGGCGAAGGGCTTCATAACCCTCCAAAAAGACCGGGTAGCCGATAAAGCCCTCGCCTTTCGGCAGGGTGAGGAATTCCGAGTGAAGCGCACCAAAAACTGCATCGACATAAGCGTCAGGATCGGCATGAATTTCCGCCGCTGTTGCATCAAAAGGAAATTTCATCAAGGCCTCCATACGGCACCCTCTCCTGGGCAAGCTCGAACTCCCGTGGCTCTGCCCCACGCAGACGCTCGACGATCCGATCTGGGTCTCCGAAAGGAGTCAGCGCTTTGGCGAACCTTGCCAATCGCTGGGCGGGCTCCAATTCGTGCTGCCAAGCTTCGCGCAGCGCCCAAATCCCCATCCGCGTCAAGTGACCGAAAACTATGCAGCGGATATCGCCGCGGCTGGGCTTTACGCCACCCTCCTTCAGCCTCTCAAGATCGTTGGCAACCAGTTCGACCAAGTGTCCCTCGTCCTCGGCCAGGGTACGACGGCTGACCACGCCCGTCGACCGGCACACAAATACCGTGTCCACAATGGAAGAATCCGTTCCGTGGATATGGATGGACCCCCCCATTTCGGCAGGACACGGAAGCGCGGCGGTGCAGACCAGTCCGGCATCAAGGATAGCGACCCCGACCGCCCAATAGGCCTCCAACCGGTTATGGTGGAAAGTAAACGCCAGGGGCGCTCCGGGTTTGAGGGCCACGGCCATGGTGCGATAGATATCTCCCAGGCCAGCCGCAAAGTACGCCAGGCCTCGGCCCTGGGTTTCATTACCGGTCAGTTCGCCTGCCTTGCGAGCACTGAGGCCGCGAAATTCCTCGAAATCATGGCCAACCAGACGCCTTAGCCAGACATAGCAGAAATCCATCAGCTCCCCGTACTGGACATTGCCGAAGTAAGGCGGGTCCGTGAATACCGCATCCAGCGTTTTCGCCTGCAATCGCGCCTCCTCTGAACTCAGGCATTGAATGCTGACCTTTCTTTGCCGATAACCCGTCCGCGATTCCCCAATCCACTCGTCGGGAATCGAGATCACTTGCTTGCGACCGGCGCGACTGACCGTCTCGAACGGAGCGTCGCAATAGCCCTTGGCCTTTGCATATTTTTCGGCAATGTTCCTCCAACCGCCTGACCCCACAGCCTCACCGCGGAGTCCGGCGACCCCGAGGAGATTTGATTCGCACTGGACCAGACCGACGGGAAACCCGTGGACAGAAAAAACGTCCAAGGACTTGAGTGCCATGGTGTCGTAGCGACACAACATATTCTGGTAACGAAGCAGATCAGAAAGATTTGTGGCCAAGGCGTGTCTGACCCGCTGATCGGAGCACTCTGCAATGCTGCGGGCACCGAGTTCGAGCCCGAGAAGCTGCCGGCTGTTGAACAAATCCCGATATGCACGGTAACCCCACCGATGCAGGCGGTTCGTTTCGTCACCTCTGGGAATCAGGTCATCGGGAATGAATTGCCAGGGCGCCAGCTTTCCCAACGCCGAGGCCTGGTCTGCCCGCGCCAGGTCCTGTGCGTCCGGGCGTTTGAAGAAGCGGCCCGGGTGTTCTTTCTTGCGCGCCGGATTGAAATACTCGATCGCAAACAATCGGTGCCTCGGTATCCCTTGGGCTGCGTCAGGATAGGTGTTCTGGTGCCCACAGTGTCTGCAACGGCATCGGCTGCGTTTTGCCGGTCCATCGAGGCATAGAACCGCTGCACAGGAAGAACATCGTCCGGGCACTGAAAGTTCGGCCACCTCATTGAGTTCGCCGCAATCGGGGCAAATCAATACGTTCTTGGGATGCCGTGTCGAGTCCGCCAGGAGATAGCCGGGAAAAAGGTCGACGTCCCCAGCGCACGAGGCACAGGCAAGAACCTTCACCCAAAGGAAATACTTGACAGGCACGGCGACATCTCCGTACCTGGGACAGTTTGTCCGATAAAGATCGCCGATCTGCGCGTCCAGCCCTCCGAGCAGCCCAGCCACCGCTTCGCGGTAGGCGCTCAGGTCCAGATGGCAAATCTCCTCATTGACGATCCAGGCCGACATCGGGTTGATGTCAAAACCAAATACGTCGCATCCGATCCGATTCGCCTCTATGAGCGGAGTCCCCCCACCCATGAACGGGTCGGCCACTTTTTTTCCCGGAAAGTCGTTAGCGCTGAAAAAGGCTTGAGACAAGGGCCGATCCGAAAACTCGGACAGCAGCAGTCCGCGAAACAAGGTTCCCGGCCGACGGGCAAACCACTTATGTACGCCGATGATCGGCCGGTAGTTCTGCTGAATTTGCTTTTCTTTCAGGGCCATACCGGCGATGAGAGAAATATCGAAGTGCTTTTCGATCATCGAAGAGTCGCGGAAGATTGCGTACCGCCGCTTGGCGGAAACGAGGGGCGCAGTATACCGCCCGGATCAACGCACCGCCCGCAGCCCGGCAATATAGGTATCCACCGCCGCCGCCCCGGTTTCGGCCAGGGGGAAGAGCGTGGGGTCCAGGGTCCAATTCACCACCAGGCCGTCCACCACCGCCATGACGCCCACCGCGGCGCGGCGGGGATCGACGCGGGCCGAGAGCGTCCCGCGCTCGATGGCCTCCTTGAGGGCGCCTTCGATGATGTTGAGGTAACGGTTGCCGCACTCCAGATGATTGTCGCGGCTGGTGGCCATGTCGCCCACGTACTCGCACTTGTGCCAACTGATTTCCAGCACCCGCCCGTAGCGGGGCTCCCGGGCGACCTGCTCGAGGAAATAGACCGACAGGTCGCGCAGATTGTCGAGGGGGTCAGCCCGCTCCCGGTCCATAACTTCCGCGAGTTTCGCCTCCAGGGGATCGAAGACCCGCTCGATCATGGCGTCGAACAGATCGGCCTTGTTCCTGAAGTGCCAGTAGATCGCGCCTCGCGTCACCCCCGCGGCCACCGCGACCTCGGCCAGGGAGGTGCGACTGACGCCGTGTTCCTGGAAGACCCCCTCGGCAGCGTCCAGGATGGCGTGGCGCGTCTCCTGAGCTTCTTCCTTGGTTTTTCTGACCATGACCCGTCTCCTCCGGTCGGTGAATGGCCCCATTGTAGTCGAGACTTTACATACATGCACGCATGTATGTATTATTCGATGCGCCGGCCGAACTTCTGCGATCCCCCTGAGTCTCGCTTCATTCCGGCTCGCATTCCTTCCTGCTCCAGGAGAAATCCATGCTTCCCCGACCCGATCCCGCCTTTGTCCGTCCCTTTGCCGTCACCGGCCTGGTCCTGGCCCTGTCCGCCTGCGGCCCCGGCGAAGGGGGCCCTGGTGGCCACGCCGGCTTTGGTGGCCCCGTCCCGGTGAGCGTGGTGGCGGTGCAGGCGGAAGCGCTGCCGGTCACCCTGGAATACGCCGCCCAGACCCTGGGCTCCCGGGAAGTCGAGGTCCGCGCCCGGGTCACCGGCATCCTGGAAAAGCGCAATTATCAGGAAGGTGGCCGGGTCAAGGCGGGCCAGTCGCTGTTCACCATAGACCCTGCCCCCTTCGCTGCCGCCGTAGCCCGGGCCGAGGCCGACGGGGCCGCGGCGGAAGCCCGGGCCGCCCAGACGGCTCGTGACGCAGCGCGTCTGGAGCCGCTGCTGGCCTCCAAGGCCATCAGCCAGAAGGAATTTGACGACGCCACTTCCGGCGCCGCCATCGCAGCAGCCGACCTCAAGGCTGCCCGTGCCCGCCTGACCGAGGCCCGCCTCAACCTGGGCTGGACCCGGGTGGAATCGCCCATTAGCGGCATCGCCAGCCGATCCCTCAAGTCCGAGGGTTCGCTGGTTTCAGGGCCCGACGTGCTCCTGACCACCGTCTCCCAGACCGACCCCATGCAGGTGCTTTTCGGGGTGGCCGACAACGAGCGCCTCAAGCTGCGCCAGGAGGCGGATGCCGGTCGCCTGCGCTGGCCCGAGGGTGGGCGCTTCACCGTGACGATCAAGCTGGCCGACGGCAGCGAATACGGCAAGACCGGTCTCACCGACTTCAGCGACGTGCGCGTTTCCCGCGATACAGGTACCAGCGAGATGCGCGCGGAGGTCGCCAACCCGGAAGGCCTGCTCAAGCCCGGCCAGTTCGTTCGGGTGCGCCTCTCCGGCGCGGTGCGCGAAGGCGCTTTCCGCGTGCCCCAACGGGCCGTGCTGGAAGGCCCCCAGGGCAAGTTCGTCTTTGTGGCCGGAGCCGACGGCAAGGCGGCCATGAAGCCGGTGCAAGTGGCCGAGTGGACGGGGGGCGACGTGGTCGTCACCAGCGGCCTCGGGGCCGGCGAGAAGGTAATCGTCGACGGCGTGCTCAAGCTCGGTCCGGGTGCTCCGATCCAGCCGACCCCGCTGAAAGACACCCAGGCGGCCACGCCCGCCGCTGCACCCGCCGCCGCTGCGGCCGGGGAGCAGGCGCCCCCCGGCGCCAAGGCCGGAGGCTGACCATGTTCTCCCGCTTCTTCATCGACCGGCCCATCTTCGCCATGGTGATCTCGATCTTCATCGTGATCGCCGGTCTGGCGGCCATGCGCAGCCTGCCCATCGCCCAATATCCGGAAATCGCGCCGCCCCAGGTGCTGGTGGCAGCCAGCTACCCCGGCGCCTCGGCCGAAGTGCTGGAAAAGACCGTCGCCGCCACCCTGGAAACCCAGATCAACGGCGTCGAGGGCATGACCTACATGAATTCCACCTCCGCCTCCAACGGCCGGGTGGAAATCAACATCACCTTCGACATCGGCACCGACATCGACCAAGCGGTGATCAACGTCAATAACCGGGTCAAGCAGGCCGAGGCGCGGCTGCCGCAGGAGGTGCGCCGCCAGGGCATCCAGGTGGAGAAGAATTCAAGTTCCTTCCTGCAGGTGCTGGCCTTCACCTCCCCCGACGGCCGCTACGACGACCTCTACACCAGCAATTACGTGACCCTGAACGTGCTGGACGTGTTGAAGCGCATCCCCGGCACCACCAACGTGCAGATCTTCGGCGCCAAGGATTACGCCATGCGCATCTGGGTGAAGCCCGACCGTCTGGCCCAGTTGCGCTTGACCACCGCCGACCTGGTGCGTGCCATCAACGAACAGAACGCCCAGTACGCCGTGGGCCGCATCGGCCAGCCGCCGGTGGCCAGTGGCCAGGAGATGGCTCTGACCATCAACACCCAGGGTCGCCTGGCCGACGTGGTGCAGTTCGAGAACATCGTCGTGCGCGCCAATCCGGACGGTTCCCTTTTGAAACTGAAGGACCTGGCCCGGGTCGAGTTGGGGTCCAAGGATTACGATTTCATCGGCCGCCAGAGCGGCAAGCCGGCCACCCTGGTGGGCATCTTCCTGAAGCCGGGCGCCAATGCCCTGGACGTGGCCGCCGACGTCAAGAAGACCCTGAACGAGCTGTCCACCCGCTTCCCAGACGGCCTCACGGTGGATGTGCCCTACGACACCACGGATTTCGTCCATGTCTCCATCCGCGAGGTGCTGAAGACCCTGACCGAGGCCATGGTGCTGGTTTTCCTGGTGGTCTACGTCTTCCTGCAGAACTGGCGGGCGACCCTGATCCCGACCCTGGCCGTGCCGGTATCCCTCATCGGCACCTTCGCAGGGCTCCTCATGCTGGGCTACTCGATCAACACCCTGACCCTCTTCGGCATGGTGCTGGCCATCGGCATCGTGGTGGACGACGCCATCGTGGTGCTGGAAAACGTCGAGCGCATCATGCACGAAGAGGGCATCCCCGCCCATGCCGCGGCAGTCCAAGCCATGCGGGAAGTGACTTCGCCGGTCATCGCCATTGCCTTGGTACTGTGCGCAGTCTTCGTCCCCATCGCCTTCCTGGGCGGCCTCACCGGCGAGCTGTACCGGCAATTCGCGGTGACCCTTTCCATCGCCGTGATCATTTCAGCCATCGTTGCGCTGACCCTCACGCCCTCGCTCTGTGTCCTGATCCTGAAGCACGAGCACAAATCGGAAAACCGCTTCTTCGCCGCCTTCAACCGAGGCTTCGCCCGCTTCACCAATCGCTACACGGCGGGCGTGGCCTGGCTCATCCGCCGCGGTGCCCTGGGCCTCCTCCTCTTCGGCGGCATGGTCGCCCTGGCGGGAGGGCTGTGGAAGTTCACCCCCGGCAGCCTCGTCCCGGAAGAAGACCAGGGCTTCTACATCACCGCCGTCTATCTGCCCGACGGCGCTTCGCTGGAACGCACCGACCGCATCGTGCAGCAGGTGGATGCCATCATCCGCGAGAACCCGAACGTCGATCGCACTGTCGTCTTCACCGGCTTTGACTTCATCGGCGGCAGCTTCAAGAACAACGCCGCCACCTTCTTCGTCGTGCTGAAGCACTGGGACCAGCGCCATGTCCCCGCCCAAGCCCTGGTAGGCGAAGTGTTCATGAAAACTGCCCACATCAAGGAAGCATTGGTGCTGGCCTTTAACCCACCAGCCATCTTCGGCCTCGGCACCGCCGGGGGCTTCGAGTTCTATTTGCAAAACCGAGGCGAGGGCGGCGCCGGCCAGCTCGCCGCCATGAGCGAGCAACTGATCGGCAAGCTGCGGCAGGATCCGCACTTCGTCATGGTGTCCTCGCTGTGGCGCTCCAACGTACCCCAACTCCACGTGGACCTGGATCGGGAAAAGGCCAAGACCCTGGGCGTGCCCATCGACAGCCTGTTCGACACCCTGGCCGCCACCTTGGGCACCTATTACGTCAATGACTTCAACAAGTACGGCCGTTCCTGGCAGGTACTGATGTCGGCTGAACCCGGCTTCCGTTCCCGCCCTGAGGACGTGGGCGGCATCTACATCCGCTCCGAGCGGGGCGAAATGGTGCCCCTCTCGGCCCTGGCCCAGATCCGCCAGACCACCGGCCCGGAAACCCTGGAGCGCTTCAACAACCTGCCCTCGGTAAAGATCATCGGCGCCGGCGCCCCGGGAGTATCGTCCGGTCAGGCCATCGCCGCCGTGGAAAAGGCGGCCAGGGAAACGCTGCCGCCGGAATTCAGCTACGACTGGGGCGGCGCTTCCTTCCAGGAGAAGAAATCCAGCGGCTCCTCGGGCTATGCCCTGGCCCTGGGCGCCCTCATGGTCTTCCTCATCCTCGCCGCCCAGTACGAGCGCTGGTCCCTGCCCCTGGCCGTACTGCTGGCCCTGCCCTTCGGCACCTTCGGGGCACTGGCCGCCGTGTGGCTGCGGGGCATGAGCAACGACGTGTATTTCCAGATCGGCCTGGTGACGCTCCTTGGGCTTGCCGCCAAGAACGCCATCCTGATCGTCGAATACGCCATCTACAAACACCAGGAAGGCATGAGCGCAGCGGCGGCGGCCATCGAGGCAGCACGCCTCAGGTTCCGCCCCATCCTGATGACCTCCCTGGCCTTCATCCTCGGCGTGCTGCCGCTGGCCATCTCCCACGGCGCCGGCGCCGGGGCGCGCCAGGCGGTGGGCACCGGGGTCATGGGCGGCATGCTGGCCGCCACCTTCCTTGCCGTCTTCTTCGTCCCCCTCTTCTACCGCCTCATCGCCGACCGCAAACTGTCCGAAGCCCGCAGTACCGAAGCCATGTTCGACGAAATCAAGGAATCCCATGCCCGGACCCACGAGGAACTGCTCGAACGCGCCCGTCAGGACGAAGCCGCCGAGGGAGGCCGTCATGGGCACTGAAATGATTCACCGCCACCCGGTCGCCCCGCTCCCGTTGAGCGGGCTCAGGACAGGCCCTTCGACGGCGCCTGGAGCGGACCCGGCAATGACTGCCTCCCCGGGGGCCTCGCTTGGCTTAGGCCGAACGGAGCCGGGGCGCTGGCCGGCGCTGGGAGAGTGGTTTGCCCGCTGCCTGCTGCCCCTGGGCGCCGCTTTCCTCGTTTCCGCCTGCGCCCTCGGCCCGGACTACGGCCGGCCGGAACTCGACCTGCCCGGCGCTTGGTCGGCTCCCGGCACACCGGCCAGCACCGCCGGGGAAAGGTGGTGGACCCTGTACAGCGACGCCGTGCTCGACCGCCTGATGGAAGAGGCCCTGGCCCACAACGCCGATCTGGCCATCGCCGCCGCCCGGGTGGCCGAAGCCCGCGCCGCCGCCGGCATCGCCAGCGCCGACCGTTGGCCCACGGTGACCGCCCAGATCGGTGCTGACCGTAGCAAGAGTTCCCGCCTGGGCACTTTCCCCCTGCCCGCCGACCAGCCCCTGGTCCAGACCAGCCACCGTGCCACCCTGGAAGCGAGTTACGAGGTCGACCTCTGGGGCCGCTACCGCCGCGCCGACGAGGCCGCCCGAGCTGATCTTCTGGCCAGCGAAGCCGCCCGGGAGACGGTGCGCCTTTCCCTCACCGCCTCGGTCGCCCAGCAGTACTTCGGCCTGCTCGCCGCGGCTTCGCGGGAGGCGGTCGCGCGCCGCACCGCCGAAACCCGGGGCGAGACCCTGGAACTGCACCGCCGCCGCATGGAAGCCGGCTTGATTTCCGAATACGACCTGCGCCAATCCGAGGCGGAAGAGGCCGCCGCTCGCGCACAATTGGCAGGCCTGGTGCGCGACCGCGAGCGGGCCGAAGGCACCCTCGCCCTACTCCTGGGCCAATCCCCCGCCCAGGTGCTGGCGGCCCGCAGCGAACGGGGCACGCCCGGCCGTTTGCCGGAAGTGCTGGTTCCCTCCGGCCTGCCTTCCGAACTTCTCCTGCGTCGGCCCGACCTGCGCGAAGCGGAAGAAACCCTGGTCGCCGCCAACGCCCGCATCGGCGTGGCGCGCTCGGGCTATTTCCCCTCCGTCTCCCTGACGGCCTACGCCGGCAGCGAAAGCGCCGACTTCTCTAAGCTGTTCAGCGGCCCGGCGGCGATCTTTTCCTTTGCCGCCGCCCTTACCCAGCCCATCTGGAACGCCGGCCGGGTCGGGCTGGGGGTCGATCGGGCCGAAGCCCGGCGCGATCAGGCCCTGGCCCGCTACCGCCAGGCCGTGGCCTCCGCCTTCAAGGACGTGCGCGACGCGCTGGCCGCCCAGACCGCTGCCCGCGAGGCCCTGGCTGCCGAGACCGTGCGGGCCGCCGCCCTGGAGCGCGCCCTGCACGCCGCCCGCCAGCGCTTCGATGCCGGCATCGCCAGCCGCCTGGAAGTCCTCGACGTCGAGCGCAACCTGCTGGCCGCCGAACTCGCGCGTATCGACGCCGAGTACAGCCGGCGTAGCGCCCTGGCCGACCTCTTCCGCGCTCTGGGCGGCGGCTGGACCCCCGGCCAGTCTCCCGACCCCGACCTCTCCATCCGCTACCTGGGCAACCCCCGCTAGTAGCTTGATCCACAGGTTGCGGAACAAGATGAAAGCGAAGGATTTGCTTCTCTGGCTAGGCGCCGAAGTTGCAAACCCCGGCAGCAATAGCCGGAGCTATTGCGAGCATGAGCAACTACGCCGGGGAGGCAAAGACAAGCTTTCATGTAGCGTTATCTGTGGGTCGGGCTACTAGGCCCTCACTGCCCCCAATGAAACGCCGTAAGCACCTGGCTCGCCCCCGGCCTCCCCGCAATCCTCTCGTCCTCGCCGCCGCCCAGCGCAAGGCGGGCCCCCACGGCCCCTCGGAGAAGGCTCAGCGCCGCCGCGCCCGCGTGGCGCTGAAAAAAGGCGAGGAATGAGCCCGGGGCGCCTCGTGCAGCGCTTCACAAATCCCTGATCGAAAAAAGATTTTTGCGCCCCGCGCGAGGAAATATTTGGCTTCCGGCGCCGGTTTCTTTTAGCAGACATCAAAGCCCCCCCTCGTGGCCCGGAACTACCATCGGTCCGCCAAACAATTTCCGAAAGGGGGATACATAATGAGTGGCGCTTTCACTAAATCGATGGCGCGCAATATTTTCTACGGGGGGACCGTCTTTTTCTTCCTCCTGTTCCTTGCGCTTTCCTTCGACACGCACTCCCAGCTTCCCAAGCGCGACATGCGGCAGAACATCACCCCGCAAATCGCCGAGGGCAAGAAGCTGTGGGAGGTCAATAACTGCATCGGTTGCCACACCCTGATGGGCGAAGGCGCCTACTTCGCTCCGGAACTGGCCAACGTGGTCGTCCGCTATGGCGAAGAGGGCACCAAGGCCTTCATCAAGAGCCGTCCCAAGGAAGGCATCGAAGGCCGCCGCAGCATGCCGCAGTTCAACTTCACCGACGAGCAGCTCGACGCCATCGTGGCCTTCCTGAAGCACGTCAATTCGATCAACGATGCCAACTGGCCGCCCAACGTCCAGGGCTGATCGAAAGGAGAACTGAATATGCAATACAAATCCCAAGCGGTCGCCAAACCTTATTTCATCGCGGCCATCGCCCTCTTCGTCGCCCAGATCCTGTTCGGCCTCATCCTGGGCCTGCAGTACGTCTGGGGTGATTTCCTCTTCCCGGAAATTCCCTTCAACGTGGCCCGCATGGTCCACACCAACTCGCTCATCGTCTGGCTGCTCATGGGCTTCATGGGCGGCGCCTACTACATCATCCCCGAAGAAGCGGAAACCGAACTAGCCAGCCCGAAGCTGGCGCTCGCCATGTTCTGGATCTTCCTCGTCGCCGCGGGTCTGACCGTGGTGGGCTACCTGACGGTTCCCTACGCCACCCTGGCGGAAATGACCGGCAACAGCCTGATCGAGACCATGGGCCGCGAGTTCCTGGAGCAGCCCCTGCCCACCAAGCTGGGCATCGTGGTGGTGGCCCTGGCCTTCCTGTTCAACATCACCCTCACGGTGCTGAAGGGCAAGAAGACCTCCATCTCCATCGTCCTGCTGCTGGGCCTGTGGGGTCTCGCCGTCTTCTTCCTGTTTTCCTTCTATAACCCGGTGAACGTCGTCCTCGACAAGTTCTTCTGGTGGTGGACGGTGCACCTCTGGGTCGAAGGCGTGTGGGAACTGATCCTCGGTGCTTTCCTGGCCTTCGTGCTGATCAAGACCACCGGCGTCGACCGCGAAGTGATCGAGAAGTGGCTGTACGTCATCGTCACCCTGACGCTGATCACCGGCATCATCGGCACCGGTCACCACTACTACTGGATCGGCACGCCGGAATACTGGCAGTGGTGGGGTTCCATCTTCTCCGCTCTGGAGCCGATCCCCTTCTTCGCCATGACCGTCTTTGCCTTCAACATGGTGAACCGTCGTCGTCGCGAGCATCCCAACAAGGCTGCCGTGCTATGGGCTCTCGGTACCGGCGTGATGGCCTTCCTGGGTGCCGGCGTGTGGGGCTTCCTGCACACCCTGGCTCCGGTGAACTACTACACCCACGGTACGCAGATCACCGCAGCCCACGGTCACATGGCCTTCTACGGTGCCTACGTCATGGTCAACCTGACCATCATCTCCTACGCCATGCCCATCCTGCGCGGCCGTGCTGCCAACAGCAACGCCTCGCAAGTCTTGGAGATGTGGAGCTTCTGGCTGATGACCATCGCCATCACCTTCATCACCCTGTTCCTCACCGCCGCGGGCATCCTGCAGGTCTGGCTGCAGCGGGCCTCGGAAAACCCGATGCCCTTCATGGTGGCCCAGGAGAAGATCGCCCTCTTCTACTGGATGCGTGAATGGACCGGCGTGGCCTTCCTGGTCGGCCTGCTGATCTACATCGCCAGCTTCTTCGTCGGCGGCAAGGAAGAGACCGCCTGATCGACGGCTGCAATACGGCAAAACGGCGCGAATCACTTCGCGCCGTTTTTTTTGGCCAGGATTGCCAGTAGTCAGTCAGAGAGGTTTGCGTTGATGCCGAGGGAGCCCGGCATCCGCGGAACGCCTTCCGGAATCAGTCCCGCGGCAGCAGGGGCTCGATCTGCTCCCAGAAGGCCAGGGCGCGCCGCTTGCGGCCGGCTTCCACCAGGACGGTGCGGTATTTCTCGGCCAGACGGCGCATTTCCACCAGATTGCGGGTGGCGGCGATCTTGCCGCTCAGGAGCCCGGCGTCGGGCCCCAGGACATCCTCGACGCTCTCCAGCATGACCCGCCGGGCCTCGACCAGTTCGAGGGGATCGGGCGGTGGTGGCACCTGGGGCTCCGGTTCCGGCTCGAAATGGGGCAACGAGGGGATGGAGAGCGAGACTCCGGTGAAATCGATTTCACCGGGTTGGGGCGCCACGGAATGGATTTCTTCGACAGCGGACCCGGGTTCCGCAAGCGCTTCGGGTTCCGGTTCGGGGACTGGCTCAGGCTCAGGCTCCGGTTCGGCTGCAATATACCCCTGGGTCAGCAGGAGTTCGAAAAGCTCTTCCCGGTTCTCGAATCCCACCTTGGACAACAGTTCCCCGCCCGTCGTATGGCCATCCACCAGAAGCAGCAGGGTCCGCGCCCGGGCGGGGATGTCCTTGCTGCGGTGGGCCAGTTCGGCCAGGCCTTTTTCGGTGCGGAGGAAGATGCGGGTCAACATGATGAGAGTTCTTTGGCAGCCCATCCGACGCGGGGTTCCCGTTCCAGGGACATCCCATGTCGTCAAGCCCTGCGATCATACCATCGCAGCATATTGGCGATAAGCCCTGATAAAACGCCTCGGCCTCCCCCGCTCCGGGAAAGCTCCGATCTCCCGCTTCTTGGGTCATATCAAGTCCCTCCCACGATGCGCCGGCTATCATCCGCCCCCATGACTGCCCTCGCCTCCCCCGTCAAGCGCCTGCCCGGCGACCTCGCCATCTGGGTCTTCATCCTGGCCGAGATGCTGGCCTTCGCCGTCTTCTTCGCCTCCTACGCCTTCGCCCGCACGAAAAACGTGGAGATGTTCAACCTCTACCAGCAGACCCTGGACCGCAATGCCGGGGCCTTGAACACCGTCCTGCTGGTGACCGGCTCCTGGTTCGTGGTGCTGGCCGTTCAGGCCGCTCATCGCGACGACAGGGCCGGCGTGCCGCGCAACATCCTGCTCGGCTTTCTCTGCGGCGGCTGCTTCCTGGCGGTGAAGATCTTCGAGTACGCGGAAAAGTTCGGGGCCGGCATCTCGCTGTCCACCAACACTTTCTACATGTTCTACATCTCGCTCACCTTCTTCCACTTCATGCACGTCATTCTCGGCATGGTGATCCTCGCCATCCTCTGGGTGCAGGCCAGGAAAGGCGCCTATGGCAGCCACGACGCCCATGGCCTGGAGAGCGGCGCTGCCTACTGGCACATGGTCGATCTGCTGTGGATCGTGCTATTCCCCCTGGTTTACGTGATGCGATGAACGCCTTCCTCAAAAACCCCGCCCACCGCGCCTGGCTGGTGCTCCTCGTTGCCACCGGCATCACCTGGTACCTCGGCGAAGCCGGCGCCGCCGGCACCGGCGCCATCGTGGCCATGCTGGCCATCGCTTTCGTCAAGGGGCGCCTGGTGATCCTCGACTTCATGGAACTGCGCGGCGCCCCCCTGCTGTGGCGCGTCGTGCTGGAGGGCTGGCTTATACTGGTTTCCAGCCTCATCCTTCTCGCCTATTGGCTCAGCCTCAAATAACCGATGACCGACCATTCCCTGCCCTTCTACGAACCCTCCGGCAACGAGATCGCCCTTTTCGAGCACGCCTACCGGGAACGCCTGCCGCTCCTCATCAAGGGGCCTACCGGCTGCGGCAAGACCCGCTTCGTCTCCCACATGGCAGCGCGCCTGGGCCTGCCGCTCTACACCGTGGCCTGCCACGACGACCTTACCGCCGCCGACCTGGTGGGCCGCCACCTGATCTCCGACCAGGGCACCTACTGGTGCGACGGTCCCCTCACCCGCGCCGTACGCGAAGGCGGCATCTGCTACCTGGACGAAGTGGTGGAAGCGCGCAAGGACACCACCGTGGTCCTGCACCCCCTGGCCGACGACCGCCGCATCCTGCCCATCGACCGTACCGGCGAAACCCTGGAAGCGCCGGACAACTTCATGCTGGTGGTTTCCTACAACCCCGGCTACCAGAACCTCCTCAAGGGCCTCAAGCCCTCCACCCGCCAGCGCTTCGTCTCCATGCGCTTCGACTTTCCCAGCGCCGAACGGGAGCAGTCCATCCTCATCGGCGAGACGGGCTGCGATGCCGACCTGGCCAAGCGCCTGGTGGGGATCGGCAAGGCCTTCCGCGCCCTCAAGGACCGCGACCTGGAAGAGGTCGCCAGCACGCGCCTGCTGGTCTATGCCGCCACCCTCATCAAATCGGGCTTCGACGTCACCGCCGCCTGCCGCGCCGCCCTGGTGGAAAGTCTCACCGACGACGAGGAAACGGTGGAAGCACTGATGGAAATCGTCAATGCCACTTTCGGGCGATAAGTTCTCGACCGCGCCGCGGGTCGATGGTCAGGGCCTGGCCGTAGTCGCCGAATCCCTCTACCTGACCAATCTGCTGCTGGCCCCAGGCATCGCCTTCGCGGTGCTGGCCTGGCTGTGGTTCAAGCGCGGCCCGACGGCACCGCCGCTGGCCCGCGCTCATCTGCGCCAGACCTTTTGGGTCAGCCTTTACGGCGGCATCCTCATCGTCAGCCTGTCGGCCTTGTTCATCGCCCTCGGTGGCCTGCACTGGGAATGGACCTGGGTGCTGGTGATTCTCTATTTCACCTGCTTCCACTCAACCCTGGTGCTCTTCGGCATGTTCGGCCTGTCCAAGGCCCTGGCCGGGCAAGCCTGGCGATTTCCGCTGATCGGCCCCCGCGATGCCTGAGGCGGCCGCCGCACCTCCCGCCGCCGCGACGACCGGAAAGCCCGCCCTGCAACGGTATCGCCTCTTGGCCCAGATGGCCTTCTTTACCCTGTTCACGGTGACGCCGGTCTTCGACCTCTTCCGCTACGACCTCACCGAGAATCACGCCTACTTCCTCGGTTACGTCTGGGATCTGGGCATGGACGATTTCATCGCCGGCCGCATCGGCTCCCTGCAGGCGGCGGGCAATATCGTCCTCTTCCTCTTCCTCCCGGTACTCGGCACTTTAGCCCTCATCATCGGCGTGGCCTGGAAGTGGGGCCGCCTCTATTGTGGCTGGCTGTGCCCCCATTTTTCCGTAGTCGAGACGATCAATCGCCTGATGCTCATGGCCAGCGGCAAGCACTCGATCTGGGACAAGCAGACCACCCCACCCTGGGAGCCGGACGGCCGTCCCACTCCCCGCGACTCCCGCTACTGGTTTGCCGTCGTCCCCGCCGCCGTGGCCTTCGCCTTCGCCTGGGCCTTGGTGGGTCTCACCTACCTGATGCCGCCCTTCCAGGTCTATCACGGGCTTTTCACCTTCAGCCTCTACCCCTACGAGGTGATCTTCCTGACGGCGGCCACCACCGTACTGAGCCTGGAATTCCTCTTCGCCCGCCACCTGTTCTGCCGCTATGCCTGTGCCATCGGCCTCTTCCAGAGCTTCGGCTGGATAGGCAACAAACAGGCCATGGTGGTCGGCTTCGAGCGGGAACGACTGAGCGATTGCGCCGATTGCCTTAGCGGGCAAGGAAGCGCGTGCGATGCGGTCTGCCCCATGCGCTTGAAACCCCGCAACGTCAAACGCTGGATGTTCGCCTGCACCCAGTGCGGCCAGTGCGTCTCCGCCTGCGGCACGGTCAATCGCGACAACCCCCGGGGCCAGCTCCTGCGTTGGGTCAGCGGCGACGAGGCCAAGCGCAACGAAGCGCGCTTCTCGGCCCTCTCCCGCACCGACGAAGACGCCGGAGGTCGCGCCTGATGGAAGAATTCATCGGCAAACTCTGGCACAACTGGGTGACCAAGGCCGCCGGCGGCCACCACCCGGAAGCGGCGGTCAAGCTCGCCGAGGTGGAGAAGACTGTCGGCATTCTCTTCCGCGCCTTCGGCGGCGACCCCGGCCTGAAGGTGGCCGCCGCCACCGCCGAAAGCCACGGTGCCCGCCGCCGCTGGCTGCAACGGGTGGCTGGCAGCGGCGAGCGGGTGGCCCAGGCGCGCCGGGATGACGAGACCCTGCGGCTGCCGCCTGAGATCGCCGCCTTCCCCGACAAGACCCTCAACCGCGACCTCTATCTGTGGCTGGCCGCGCTGGCCGCCAGCGACGAGGCGCCTGAAAGAGCCTGGCTGGTGCGCAACCAGCGGGCAACCTTGGCGGCGCTGCGCGACTATCCCGGCCTTCGGCCCCGCTATGAACGCCTGGTGGCGGCCCATCTCACCGGCCGTATGGCACCCGGCGAGATGCAGGCCGACGAAGCTGCCCAGGAAAATGCCCTGCGCCATGCCTTGACCGACCCCGGCAGCGTCGTGGGCCTTCCCCCGCTCACCTCGCGCAAATCCCGCCCTCCCCAGCCGGTGCTGCTCTGGCTCATCGACGCCCCTAGCGCTGCCTTGCCGGGCCACACGCCGGAAGGGGACGGCCCGCCGCCCCCGGAGGGCAGCGGCAGTTCCGAAACGGAAAAGGAAGCGCACAAGGCCGAACAAGTGGCGAAGCCGGAAAACAAGAACGCCTTCGTCTTCAGCTTCCGTGCCGAAAGCCTGCCCACCTGGACCGAATACGTGCGGGTCAATCGCGCCTACGACGACGACCTCGACCCCAACGCAAAGGATGCCGCCAAGGATCTCGACAAGCTCTCCCTCACCCGGGATGGGGAAACCAGCGTCTCCCGGGTCAAGTTCGACCTGGACCTACCCTCCGCCGCCGAGGACGACGCGCCGCTCGGCCCCGGCCTGCCGCTGCCGGAGTGGGACTACCGGAGCGCGCTCCTGCTCCCCGACCATTGCCGGGTACAACCCATGATCGCCCGGGACGCCACCCCCGCGGCGCTCCCCGCCGACCTCGCCGCCACCGCCAAGAAACTGCGCGGCCAGTTCGCCGCCCTCGCCCCCCAGCGCCGCTGGATGAAGGCCCAGCCCGACGGACCCGAACTGGATGTGGATGCCTGCGTACGCAACGTGGCCGACCGAGCCTCGGGGCATACGCCGGACATTGGCAGCTATCTCGCCCAGGCCCGCTGCGAACGGGATCTGGCCTGCCTGCTGCTGGCCGATCTTTCCATGTCCACCGATGCCTGGATCTCCGACAGCCACCGCATCGTAGACGTCATCCGCGATTCGCTGCTGCTCTTCGCCGAAGCGATGTCGGCCACCGGCGACCGTTTCGGCATCTACGGCTTCTCGTCCCTGCGCCGGCAGAACATCCGCTTCCACCTGCTCAAGGATTTCGCTTCCCGCTACGACGGCCTGGCCCGGGGCCGCATCCTGGCCATCAAGCCCGGCTACTACACCCGGATGGGCGCGGCGCTGCGTCAGGCCAGCACCATCCTGGCCGAGCAGCCGGCCGGCCGGCGCTTGTTGCTCATCATCACCGACGGCAAACCGAACGACCTGGACCTCTACGATTCCCGCTACGGCATCGAGGACACCCGCATGGCCGTCTTCGAAGCCCGCCGCCTGGGGCTCACCCCCTTCTGCGTCACCATCGACCGGGAAGCCGGCGCGTACCTGCCCTACCTCTTCGGCCCCGCGGGGTTCTGCGTCATCAGGAAGCCGGAGGAATTGCCGCGGCGCCTGCCGCTCCTTTACGCCCAGCTCACCCGTCAATAGGCCCTCGGGCGTATTGCCTTCAGGCTAATCAGGTGCCAAGATGCTTCGATTTCCCTTGGCCGAGCCGATCATGCAAGGAAGCCACCCCATCAACATCGAGGCGCTGCTCTCCCACGTCCCGCTCTTCAACGGCCTCGCCCCCCAGGAAATCGCCAAGGTCGCCCGCGGAACCCGGGAAATCCATTCCAGCAAGGGGGATATCCTGTTCCACAAGGGGGACCCGTGCAACGGCTTCCATCTGGTGGTCTATGGCCAGATCAAGCTCGGCTTCACCTCCCCCCAGGGCAGCGAAAAGGTGGTCGAAATCATCGGCCAGGGCGCCAGCTTCGGCGAGGCCATCATGTTCATGGACAAGCCCTACATCGTCTTCGCCCAGGCGCTGACCGATTCGCTTCTCCTGCACATTTCCAAAACGGTGATCTTCGACGAACTGGAGCGCGACCCCACCCTCTGCCGCAAGATGATCGCCGGCATGGCCATGCGCCTGCATCAGTTGATGACCGACGTGGAGTCCTACTCGCTCCATTCGGGCAAGCAGCGCATTGTCGGCTACCTCATCCGCGAAGTGCCGACCACCGAGCACGGCAAGAACCTCACCGTCACCCTGCCGACCAACAAGGGCATCATCGCCTCCCGGCTCAATCTCACCCAGGAGCACTTTTCCCGCATCCTGCACGAGCTGACCGAACTGGGCCTCATCGTCGTCGAAGGCCGCAAGATCCACATTCCCGATATCGACCGGCTGCGCGCCCACGATCGCTGAGTCTCTCGGCGCCATGGCGACGGAAATCGAGCTGAAACTGGCGCTGCCGCGCTCCGCCGCTCCGCACCTGGGCCGCCACCGCCTGCTGGCCCCTCTCCCCGCGGTCAGCCACACCCTGCAGAACACCTACTACGACACGCCGGATTTCGCCCTCCAAAGGCGTGGCGTGGCCCTGCGCTTGCGCCGCCGCGGCAAGACCTGGCTGCTCACGGTCAAGTCCACCGAACCGGCAGTCGGCGGGCTGGCCGCCCGCAGCGAATGGGAAGCCGCGGCCCAGCCCGGAGTCTGGGATTTTGGCCACGTCGATGACCCCAAGCTGCGTCAGGATCTGGAAGGTATCGCCCCCCGCCTTACCGCCCTCTTCACCACCCACTTCCGCCGCCGTGCCTGGACCCTGAGCTACGGCCGCTCCCGGGTGGAGGTCGCCCTCGACCTGGGGACCATCGCCAGCGGTGAGCGCAGCGAAGCCCTGGCCGAAGTCGAACTCGAACTGCTCGCAGGCGAGCGCTGCGACCTCTTCGCCCTCGCCCGGGAGCTCCAGGCGACCCTCCCCCTCTGCCCTGCCTCCGCCTCCAAGGCGGAACGGGGCTACCGCCTCTTCCTCGGCGAGCCGAAGCAGCCCTGCAAAGCGAAAATCCCGCCCCTCTCCCGGGATCTGACTCCCATCGCCGCCTTCCAGCACATCGCCTCGGCCTGCCTGGACCAGTTGCAGCGCAATCTGGGCGGCCTCGCACCGCAGTGCGACCCCGAGTACCTGCACCAGGCCCGCATCGCTTTGCGCCGCCTGCGCTCAGCCCTCAAAATCTTCGCCCGGACCCTGCCTCAGGGCTTTGCCGCCCCCTGGTCCGCCGCTTTTCGCCCCCTTGCCGCAGCGCTTGGAGACGCCCGCGACTGGGACGTCTTCTTTGGCGAAACCTTGCCCCCCATCGTTGCGGCATTCCCACAAGACCACGGCGCGGGGCATCTCCCCGCCGCCGCGGGCCGCTGCGCCACCCGGGCCGCCAACGCGCTCCGCCGCCAGCTTGCCGGTCCCGACCATCCCCGCCTTCTACTGGATTTCACCGCTGCCCTCGCGAGCCTGCCGTCCGCTTCAGCCGACCTGGAGGCGTTCGCCCGCGCAGCCCTCAATCGCCAGTCCCGCCAAACCCGTCGCCTCGCCAGGCGCCACGCCGTCCTGAGCGACGCCGAGCGTCACCGTCTGCGCATCCGCATCAAGAAATTGCGTTACACCCTGGAGTGCTTCGCCACCCTGCTGCCCCGCCGGCGCCTGAAGCCCTACCTCGCGGCCTTGGCCCAGCTACAGGACGAACTGGGCCTCGCCAACGACCACGTCACTGCCCTGGAACTCCTCCACCGCCTTCCCGCCCGCCACCGCAGCGGCCCCGTTCTCGGTTGGCTCCACGGTCGCCACGCCCTCCTGCTCGCCGAACAAGCCGAGGCCCTGGAGACCTGGCTGGCTCAATCGAAACCCTGGAAAAGGAAGTAGCGACGATGGACTTGCTGTTGTGGCGTCATGCGGAGGCGGAGGACGGGCCAATAGACCTCGACAGGCCCCTCAGCGCGAAGGGCCAGGAGCAGGCGCGCATATTGGCGCAATGGCTATCTCGTTCCGCACCCGCCGGGCTTGAAGTACTGGTCAGCCCGGCACTTCGTTGCGTGCAAACAGCAGCGGCGTTGGGCACGCCCTACCGCATCGATCCTCGCTTGCTTCCAGGCGCGTCCGCAGCCGCCATGCTGGAAGCTTGCGCCTGGCCGGAATCACGCATACCGATGCTGGTCGTCGGGCATCAGCCGACCCTTGGTCTGCTTGCGTCAGCCCTGCTATCCGGCCGGGAGGCCCCTTGGGCCATTAAAAAAGGAGCGTTGTGGTGGCTTTCATCCCGCATGCGGTCTGGTAAACCAGAAACAAGGCTCGAAGCAGCCATCACTGCGAAATTGGCGAATTCGGAAGCGCAGAACTAAGCCTGTACCCACGGATCATCGGCATCGCATAGGTCGATTCAGGTCGTCTGTTCAGAACTGCTCACACGGTTCGATTATCCATCCCTGTTGCCAGAAACGCGGCCAGTAAACATGGACGGGTGAATCAGTAACCGAATTAAAAAAGCAAGCATTTCTGTCTTCGATCCAACCGAGCCAGGGCGCAACAGCCCAGGCGAATATCACCAGTCCTGCAATCGCCACAAGGGGGAGCAAACGCCCGGTGCTTCTACTGCCCCGCCCAGGCAAGGACCAGTTCACGAGTATCGCAAAGAAGGACAGCATCGTCTGGGAGGTCGGGTTGTTGAATACGGGTGATACCAAGGCCAGTGCAAATAAGGACAGTAAGCCTCCCAGGGAGGCAAGGCTGAAGTTGCAGTGCCCCGAGTCAGAAGCGAGGAAAATCTGGCGGCGCAATACCGCCAGCCGACCGTAAGCCCACGCGCCAATTAATACTGCAAAAAGGAGGGTCGCAGGCATTCCCCATTCGCTCAGAAGCTGCAGGATGTGATTGTGGGGGCTGGCACCGAATGGATTTTGCCCTACGGCGAAATGCATCGGTCCGATTCCAAGGATGGGATGTTCAATAGCCAAGCCCCAGGCCAATTGCCACAGATACTCACGGCCAGACCCTCCAGACCGCGCAAAATCCTGTGAGGCAGAGGGTGGCTGCATTCCCGTGGGCAGGAGGACAAACAGCAGGGCGTAAACAACCGCGCCCAGCACGCCAAGGCGTAGAGCTGCCTTCAGCGTGGGCTTGGCGCTACGTCCGGCAATAAGCAGTAGAAAAATGCAGGCCACGACCAAGCCCATCACCAAACCCCTGGAGCCAGTTGTAAAGACGATCGCGGCGAAAAAGCCCGCCAAAAGCCACGCACACCACCGCCAAATCCCCGCTGCCACACGATATTCGATCGCCCAGGGAATGAGAAACAGCAGCCCGATCTGAAATTCACTCAGAATGCGGACGTTGCTGAATCCCGGATAAGTCATCCGCAGAATTGGATCGACGTCGAATAAAGCTTCGGCGTTCGACAGGTAAAAATAGGCGGTGTAGCTAGCCAGGCAACCCAGAACCCCGGTCGACACCAAGTCTCGCAGCCCTTCTTGTTTGGGTCGGGCTGTAAGTGCGATCAGAGCGGTTGCGGCAAACCAGAGAAGCGTCCAGGACCACTCCAAGATTGCCACGCGTGGGTACGTCGCAAGGGTCGAAGACACGAACCCGAGAAGAAAAAAGACGGACCAGCCGATCGCCTGGGCGGGCCGCGCTGAATAGACTTGCCCGAACCTGAAGCTGGCCGCTGAAGGCGCCAATACTAGGACCGCCAAGGAAACGGTCCCGCATTGCAGGATTCGCTGCCAATCCATCAGCGAGATACGCTGAAAGGAAAGCGGGAATCCCAGCAAGGAGACCAACGGCGCAAAAATGGCGTACGCGATCAAGAGTGCCAATGCGGCAAGGGCCCTGCCATCGGACGATGCCCTAGGACAGAGTAACTTCATTCACGCCCACGATTTCTGGTGCTGCGCGCCCCCTTGGTCCGCGCCGATTGTCCGGAAAAAGACAGTTTCGAGGGAAACCTTGGGCTGGATGTCTTGCACAATTCCACCGTTGGCCTGGATCACCCCTACCAATCGAGCCAAGTCCTGCGCAGAGGACTCGACGGCGTAAAGTCCTTTCCGAACCGCACTCGCTCCCGATATGGCGCATTCTCCCCGATAACGCAGAACGTAGCGATCCGCCTGATCCGCAACGATCTCCTGGGGTGACCTTATGGTCAGCAATTCACCGCGATGGATCAATCCGAAACGGTCTGCAATTCGCTCCACGTCGTGGAGAACATGGGACGAGAAAAATAGGGTTCCCCCCTCCCTTCGATACTCGTCAAGAATATCGACAACTTCCTTGCGACCGACCGGGTCCAACCCTGACAGAGGTTCATCGAGAATCAACAAGCGCGGTGCAATCACCATTGCATGAGCCAGCGCGGTACGCTGCATCATCCCCTTGGAAAACTTGCCAATACGCGTATCGGCGACGCCTGCCAAGTCAAACTTTTCCAGCCAGGCAAGGCAGTGCTGGCGCTCGTTGTCCACACGAACACGATGCAGGCGCAAGCCCATCAGGAGAATTTCGTAGGGGGTCAAGAACTCCTGCAGGCTGGGATTTTCGGGCACGAATCCCAACTGCAGGCGGGCTTTGGGATCGCCCACCTCCTCGCCGAATACGCGCGCCTTGCCACTCGTCGGCTTCAGCGTTCCAACCAGAATTTTGATGAGTGTGCTCTTTCCGGCTCCATTGGGTCCGACGAACCCAAATGTTTCACCCTCGGGAATCGCCAGGGAAATGCCCTTGAGGGCCTCCCGCCCCGGCTTTCTCCAGCCGCCGGGATAGATCTTGCGGACCGAATCGACAACGATGACTTCCTTCACGATTCCCCCATTCCTATCGTGGTTCGACTAGGCGAGGTTTTCCCGCTTGATCGATCATGTAGTGCGAACCAAAGGGATCCCGCGGAATGGCGGGCAACAATCCCTCCGTCACCAGTTCCTCCAGGCGCTCGGGGTGCCGTCCCTCCGCATTCCGGAAAGCACCGATGGCTGTCTCCAGCGCAAGCAGGTTCTCCAGGCGAAGCGCCCGTTTCTCCAGAAAACTGGCGAAGGCCTTATGGCGTGTCTGCTGGGCCATGGCCCGATGAAGGCGCACGGCCAAGCCGATATCCTCCCCCTTGCTCGCCCAGTTTGCCGCCATCTGCTGCAACTGGATCTGCTCCATTTCATCCTGAGCATGGTCGGCGGCGATCCTCAGCCATTCGGCTCCACGGACCGAATTCTTGAGGAAATGCATTTCATTGAAGGCATAGTAAAAGGCCGGCTGCCAATCGAAGGGCCGTGCATCGCTGGCCCGCCGCAAGATATTCTGGGTCGCATCGACCTCTCCATGCCAGGGGAGAATCGCCGCGGCGATATAGTAGTTGTCCTCGTGGGCCGGGTTGAGCCAGGCCGTGTCCGACTGGACAATGCCAAGGATGCGATAGGCATCCCGATCCAGGGCTTCGGTTGAAACCACCAGCGCCCGAAATCCCGCCAAGTTGGCCGCCAGATAACGATCCCCCGCAGCAAAGAGAACCTGGACGAAGCGCGGCAAGGCCACCTGCATTTCCGGTGAGGCCTGCGGCCGTGGCCTCGCATAAAGGGACGGCACGATAGTGGAAAAAGCCGCGAAGCACAGCACTGCCAGGGCCAAACCAAGTCTCTGTTTCGACCGGCGCACTTCAGGAAAACTCCCTCTGCGCAAAGCCGTGGAAAGCCAACCCAAGCATGGCCATGGAATATAGGGCGGCCATCAACAACGCGAGGACCATGGCCTGCCCGTCAGGAACGATCCCATACATCGGCCAGGCACGCCAATCGAGCCGGGAGAGATCAGGCAGTACCCAGCGCACGGCATCAAGGACGGGACCGAAGCGAGCAGCCAGATCAGCCTGGCCATCCGCCCCCTTGGCGACATAATCGACTACCGCCCCCAAGGCCCGCGTGATGATGGCAAACAAGGCCCCCAATGTCATGGGTAGCATGGATACCGTGGATAAAGTGGCAATCCAGACGGTGAAGGCGGCCACCACCGCAACGTCGCACCACACCCCGAATACCGCCCCCCAGAAGGGCAACCCCAGCGCGACCCGGAACTGTTGTTCGTAGTGGCTACCGGATAGCATCACGAATATCCATAGCAGCATTCCCAGCACCAGCGCCGCAACTCCAATCAGGGCCAGCACGCCGAAGTAGCGCCCTAGGAGATAGGCCGAACGGGGAATCGGATAGCTGAGGGTCAGCACGACGGAACGCCGATCGATTTCCCGCCCGACCAGATCCTGAACCAGAAAGATGGCAAACAGCACCAGGCTGAAGCGCAAGCCCGACAGCCCCACGTCGAGGGCCACCGTCTGCGGCTGACGTGGCGAAAACGAGGCAGAGAGATAGGCGACACCGACCAGGGCGACACCGAGCGCGAGGATCGCAAAAAAGGAACGGCAGCGAAAGCCTGCCCGCCAGGTAGAAAGGAAGAACTGCAGCACGCCCGGGCCTCCCAAGCAAAAAAAAGGCGCGTCTCCGACGCGCCTTTTCGGTTGCGGCAATATCAGGTCGAACCAGCGGCTGTATTCGCTGCGTCACGGGCGGTGGTCGCCTCACCAGCGGTACACGCACCGGCGACGCCACAGGCCGCACTCGGTGCCACCGCACCACCATTGGTATGCCCGGCGAACGAATTCTTGCCCTTCGCGGAGACCGAGCCGACGGCGTACCACGCGCCTCCGGTGCCATCGGTACCCATCAGATGGACGTTTGCGGAACACTTCGGCGCGATCCCCGTGACCATGAAGTGGGTGCCGGCGGTCCCGGAACCCGGGGCCGTACCGTTCCCGGCAGCAGCCCCAGCACAAATGGTGGTCGCGTCAGCCATCGCACCCGACGAAGTGAGCAGCAAACCAACGCAAACAGCAGAAACAAAACCAACTTTTTTCATGATTCCTCCAGCACCAGTTCTAACGGGTTGAGGCTGCGGTAGCCTGGGTCAGCACATTGCGCGCATCGGATTGCGCCGCCTTGTCTTCGCCCTTGCGGGTGTAATCGCTGAATTGCGGGATGGCGATGGCGGCAAGAATACCGATGATCGCCACGACGATCATCAACTCAATGAGCGTGAAACCCTTTTGCAACTTTTTCATTACCAGTCCTCCTAGAAAAAACGGAAATCCGTCGACGACGAACAAACAAGTTTCATGCCAAGCTCTCAGCGCGCCGAATTGGCGGCAGCCAGGGTCAGCACATTGCGGGCATCGGACTGAGCCGCCTTGTCCTCGCCACGCGAAACATAGTCCGAGTATTGCGGAACTGCAATAGCCGCCAGTATCCCGATGATGGCGACGACGATCATCAACTCGATCAGGGTAAATCCGCGTTCCATTGTCCCCTCCTTTCCCTCGCGTGGCTCACTTTAAGCCAAATTCGTGCCACACCTCCCGCGGCAATGCGAATCACCTTCAACCTCGAGGCGCTATCAGACTGACAATTTTCGTCACATCCGACCGCAACTCGTCACGTTTTTCGACCACCCTCGCGGGGATGTCTCGCGCGTCCCCGGCACGGTGTGCAGAGAGGAGCGCCTTGTTCGCCGATACTCAGCCTGCTCGTTCCACATCCCGCTGCTGGGGATCGAGAAACTGTTCCGCGTAGGCTGAATAGACGTCTCCGGCCCTGAAGACCTCGAACAACTCCGGGTCGATATGCCCGTTCTCGCGGAACTTTTCCATGATGCCCAGGGCCTGGGAGAGCTTCATCCCTTCCTTGTAGGGCCGGTCCTTGGCGGTCAGGGCTTCGAAGATGTCGGCAATGCCCATCATGCGAGCCTGCCAGCTCATCTGGTCGCGGGTGAGACCACGGGGGTAGCCTTTGCCGTCCATGCGTTCGTGGTGGCCGCCGGCGTATTCGGGGACGTTCTTGAGGTGCTTGGGCCAGGGGAGTTGCTCCAGCATCTTGATGGTGGCGACGATGTGGTGGTTGATGATCTCCCGCTCGGCCGCGGTGAGCGTGCCGGCGCGGATGGTCAGGTTTTCTGCCTCGTTGGCGGAGAGGAAGGGAGAGTCCTCCCCGCGGGGATCCCGCCAGCGCCGCGTAGCGGCGATGTGGCGCACCCGCGCGATGTCTTCGTCACTCATGCGCTCGCCGCCGATGTTGGCCCGGCGCAGGAAGTCCCTGTCCGAATCCAGGGCGGCGATGGCCTCCTGGTAGCGCATATTGGCCGCGTCGGCGGCCTCGCCGGCCAGGATGGCTTGCAGGCGAGCGATTTCCGCGTCGCGTTTGAGGACTTCGAAGCGGGTATCTACCAGGGCAATCCGATCGAAGATGGTTTGCAGCTTGGTGGCCTTGTCGACCACGTGCACCGGGGTGGTGATCTTGCCGCAGTCGTGCAGCAGGGCTGCGATGCGCAACTCGTAACGGTCCTTGTCGGTGAGCTTGAAGTCGGCCAGGGGCCCTTCGCTCACGGCGTCGGCCGCTTCGGCCAGGAGCATGGTGAGGACAGGAACCCGCTGGCAGTGCCCACCGGTGTAGGGCGATTTTTCGTCGATGGCGGTGTTGATGAGTTTGATGAAGGATTCGAACAGGTCTTCCAGTTGGGCAATGAGCTGGCGATTGGTCAGGGCGATGGCGGCCTGGGAGGCGAGGGATTCGGCCAGACGCTGGTCGGTGACGGCGAAGGCGCGCACATGGCCGTCTTCCGGATCGATGGCGTTAATGAGTTGCAGGACGCCGATGATCTCGCCTTCGTGATTCTTCATCGGCACGGTGAGGAAGGACTTCGAGCGGTAGCCGGTTCCCGCGTCGAAGCGGCGCGTGCCTGAAAAATCGAAGCCTTCGGCGCTGTAGGCGTCCTCGATATTGACGGTCTGCCCGGTCAGGGCGGCGTAGGCGGCCACCATGGTGTTGTTGGGGCTGCCGTCCTCTCGGTAGAGAGGCAAGTCGGCGAATTTGCTGGAAATAGGCGCGCCGCTGGAGCCGCCGAAGGCGATGCCCAGGGAATCGGTGCGCACGATCTCGAAGTGCAGGTGGCGCTGATCTTCCGAGACGAGGTAGAGCGTCCCGCCGTCGGCGTGGGTGATGGCCTTGGCGGCAAGCAGGATTTTTTCCAGCAGCCGGTCGAGATTGCGCTCGCTGCTAAGCGAGGCCCCGATGTCGTTGAGCTGTTCGAGGCGGCGGAAGAGTTGCTCCAGGGTATCCATGGCGACTCCTATTTGATACACACGGACCGCACCTGCTTCATGTCGGTGATGCCCTGGACGACCTTTTCGATGCCGTCCATCTTGAGGGTGCGCAGATTTTCATTGAGGGCACAGGCCAGGATTTCCGCCACCCGCGCCTTTTCCTGAATCAGTTTCTTGACCGGGTCGCTGCCCACCAGCAGTTCGTGCAGGCCGACCCGCCCCTTGTAGCCGCTGTCGTTGCAGGCCGGACAGCCCTTTGCCCGGTAGAAGGTGAATTTGCCATCCTTGGCGTAGCGGGCGCCCCAGTCCTTGTAGATGGCCTCCATGGAACCCTTGGGATCTTTCTTCCAGCTCTCGGTATTGGCGAGTTCCTCGCAGTACTCGTGGATCAGCGCCTTGATCTCGTCCTGGCCAGGGTGGTACGCCTCCTTGCAGTCCTTGCACAGGCGCTTGGCGAGGCGCTGGGCCAGGATGCCCAGCAGCGCGTCGGCGAAATTGAAGGGGTCCATGCCCATGTCCAGGAGCCGGATGATCGATTCCGGCGCGGAATTGGTATGCAGTGTAGCGAAGACCAAGTGCCCGGTGAGGGAAGCTTCGATGCCGATCCCCGTAGTTTCGGGATCGCGCATTTCGCCCACCATGATGATGTCGGGGTCAGCCCGCAGGAAGGCTTTCATCACCGTGGCGAAGTCGAGGCCCGCTTTCTTGTTGACCTGGACCTGGCGCAGGCCCTTCTGGGTGATTTCGACCGGATCCTCGGCAGTCCAGATCTTGGTGTCGGGCTTGTTGAGGTAACCGAGAACCGAGTGCAGGGTCGTCGTCTTGCCGGAACCCGTGGGGCCACACACGAAAAAGAGCCCATAGGGCTTTTCGATGCACTTGATAAGATTTTCCCGGTTGCGTGGAGTGAGGCCAAGCTGGTCCAGCGGAATCGGTTCTCCGGCGGCCAGAATGCGCATCACCACATCCTCGACGCCCCCTGCGGTGGGGATGGTGGCAACCCGCAATTCGATGTCCAGGGGACCGAATTTCTTGAACTTGATCTTGCCGTCCTGGGGTTTGCGCTTCTCGGAAATATCCAGGTCGCACATGATCTTGAGCCGCGTCACCAGGGAAGCGCGGTAGGAGGCGGGTACCTCGATGTACTTGACCAGGGAACCATCCTTGCGAAAGCGGATGGCCGTCTTTTCCTTGCCCGGCCGGGGCTCGATGTGGATGTCCGAAGCCCCCTGCTGATAGGCCTCGACGATGATCTTGTTGACCAGGCGGACGAGTTCGTTGTCGGCCGCCGCCATGGCGTCGTCGCTGCCCAGGTCGCCGAGTTCCTCGGTGTCCCCCATGTCGGAAAGCAGATCATCCACCGAGCCCATGTTGGAGAGGGCACCGAAGTACTGATCCACCGACTGGGCGAATTCGCCGTGGGTGGTCACACGATAGACGATCTTGGCCTTGGGGAAGATGTTGTTGACCACGCGTGAATTGCGCACCCGCTCGGGGTCCGGCGCCATGACCACCAAGCCTTCCTGGGTTTCATCGAGGGGGAGCCAGTGGCTCTCATCGACGTACTCGCGCTTGATGTGGCGCAGGAGATCGATGGGCTTGATGCGGTCGGCCCGAAAGGGCTCGTAGGGCACGTCGAAGAACTTGGCCAGTGCAGCACCGATCGCCGCAGGTTTGACGCTGAACTCCTTCTGGAGCACCGCTTCGATGTCGGCGCCCTTTTCCCGGGCAATGCGCTGGGCCCGCTCCAGGTCCGGGGCCGACAGGACTCCGTCGGCGATCAGGTAGTCATATTTGGAACGGATAACGAATACCGGCTTCTGGCGCTGGGTAAAGGCGACCGCCAGGGTCTTCGCCAACTCGCCCACACCTTCAACCGCCAGGGGCGGGAAAGGGACGTCCGCCCGGTTGTTGATGAGCTGGATGACCCCCAGGAGTTCCTCCCCATCGTCGAGTATGGGCGCGACGAGCATTTGCTTGGAGCGGTAGCCGGTGCGCTTGTCCACCTCCTTGAGGAACTGCATCTTGGGGCTGTACTGCTTGAGTTCAACATCATCGTAGACGTCGCTGATATTGGCCAGCTGGCGCGTTGCTGCGACGTAACCGGCAATGCTCTGGTCTGCGATGGGGAGCTTGATGTCCTTGAAGGAATTGAGGCCGGTCTTGACCCGCGAGACGATGGCCTGCTTGTCCTCGCCCACGACGTAGATGGTCAAGCGATCCGCGTTGAACAGATTGCAGATGTCCGGCGACAACTCCAGCATGATCTCGTCCACCGCGCTGGTGGCGTGGATCTTGTTGGTCACCCCATGGAGATTCTTGAGGAAGGCCAGACGGCTGGCGACATCCGATCCTCCGGCGGTTTCTGTTTTGTTTTGTGCATTCATGTCACGCTTCCCCGGCGTTCAAGCCGCCCCCCAGCCAGCCGGCCCGGAAACCATGCTGGGAGAGCAGAAAGGCGGCGGCTGAACTGCGCCGGCCGCTCTGGCAATAGACGATGTATTCGGTGTCTGGCTGCAGCAAGACGAAAGCGGCCCGCAGCTCGTTCAAGGGAATGTTGCGGGCGCCGGGCAGGCCGTCCTGGGCGAATTCCGCCGGATAGCGCACGTCCAGCCAGCGGGCGGCCCCCGCCGCCACTCGCGCCTCCGCCTCGGATCGCGACAGAGCATGCAACAGGGGCTCCTTGAGCAACTCGTCGAAATCTTCCTTGCCCAGACGCAAGACCACCCCATCGCGCTTCATGGTCACCGTAGCATTGCGGGTCGCACCTGACACCAGTGCTTCCTCGCCAAAAGCCTGGCCGGCCTTGAGTTCGGCGACATGGACCTGGCTGCCGCCGATTGCCCGGGTCACCTGCGCCCGGCCACTCTCGATGACGAAGTAGTAGTCCCCCACTTCACCTTCGCGCACCAGCACCTCGCCTCGCTTCACCTTGAGGCGTTCGAAGCGCAGCATCAACTCGTAGAGATTAGCCGCAGGCAGGATCGACAGGCCTGAACCGGGCTGGCTATGCAGGCTGATCGCGCCGGTGACGGTCTTCCACAGCGAACTGTCCTGGGCGTATTTGGGCGGCCGGTTTCCCTCGGCGGACAACTGGTCCCAAGTCATCATGATGTCCAGGAGGTCGTCGTCGATGCGCACCACTTCGATATCGGTGATTGCCCGGCTGGCCCGGATCGGCCCCGACTTGCGGCCCAGAGCCCACACGGCGTCTTCGCAGGAACCCACCAATACCCGCACTCCGCCGGCGGCGAGGTCGAGCTTGATCTCGCCACCGATTAGAAAGACCGATACCTTCTGCAAGTCGACCCCGAGAAGGGGATCGGCGCCCAGGGGGAAGCGCTCCATGACGCACAGCCCGGCAAGTTCCTTCAGTCGCTCCGGCGACAGGCTGCCAAGGGGTTCCAGGCGCGCCAGGATGTCGGCCTTCATGGTTCAAAACTCGAAAATCTGATTGTTCTGGAGCATGCGTGGCTTGAAGGCCCCGAGGCAATCCTCGATCTCTTCCATGGTCAGCTCGATCTGTCCCGGCTTGAGGTGGGTGATGTAGATCTCGCATTCCCTTTCGAGCTTCTGCAGTTCCTGGGCCAGCATCTTGGGGCACAGGTGGCGGGACACCAGAGCGAGTTGTTCCTCCCGATTGGAGAAGGCGCATTCGACGATCAGGTGCTTGAGATTGCGAATCCGGTTCACCGCCTTCCAGAAGGCATCACAGATGCCCGTATCGCCAGAGAAGACGAGGCTCGCCGATCCAGAATCGACCTGGTAGCCCACCGCCGGTACGGTATGGTCCACCGGCAGCGGCGTCATGCGTCGGCCCGCCAACGTCGTCCCCTGGCCCACTTCGATGACCTGAAAGCGCATGAAGGGGTTGGCTGCGTTGGGAATTTCTGAAAAATCCGGCCAGATCGCCCAGTTGAAGATATGGTTGCGCAGAATGGTGAGAACCGCTTCGGTGCCGTACACCGTCAGGGGCGTGCTGCGCCGGTCCCCGACCGTATCAATCATGAGCGGCAGCGAAGCGATGTGATCCAGGTGGGTATGGGTCAGGAAGACATGGTCGACCATGGCCAGTTCGGCGATGGTGAGATCCGCGACGCCCGTGCCAGCATCGATCAGGATGTCATGATCGACGAGCAGCGAGGTGGTGCGCAGATGCCGCCCCCCGATACCACCGCTGCAACCGAGAACGCGGAGTTTCATGGCTACTTGGTCTTGAAGGTGGTAACGCCGTCCCAATCCGCCGGCGGCGGATCGCTGCGCAATTCGGCGATACGTTCGGTATAGAGACGATAGAGCGCCCGGTCGGGAAAGCGACGCGCCAGGTTGTGCAACTGCAATTCGGCCTGATCCCACTCCTGGGAGCGATAGAGTCGAAGGGCGTGCTGCCAGAGTTTGAGTTCATCCAAGGTCTCCGGCGTCACCTCGCCGACGATGCCCATGGGCTCGTAGATGGCGAGGGGCTCGCCCTTGCCCTTGGGCCGTACTCGATCGATTTCGCGGAATACCATATCCTTGATCGCCGCCTTGGTTCCCTCACCCACCAAGATGCCCACGCCGTAGTTCTTGGTCAGACCCTCCAGGCGGGATCCCGTATTGACCGCATCCCCCATGACCGTATAGGCCTTGCGCACCGGCGAGCCCATGTCGCCCACCGTCATCATGCCGGTGTTGATGCCGATGCCGATGTGCAGCTCAGGCCAGCCCCTCGCCCGGAAAGGCTCGTGCAGCGACTCCATCTGCCGCTGCATCTCCAGCGCCGTCAGGACGGCATTGCGGGCGTGCTCGGGATCCGTCACCGGGGCGCCCCAGAAAGCCATGATGGCGTCGCCGATGTATTTGTCCACCGTACCGCGGTACTTCTGGGTCACCGCAGTCATCGCGCCCAGATAGTCGTTCATGAGCTGGGTGAGCTCCTTGGGGTCGAGCCCTTCGGAAATGGTTGTGAAGTCACGCACGTCGGAAAACAGCACCGTCAGCTCCTGCTTGCGCCCTTCCATGCTGTAGCGCTCGGGATCCCGCGCCATCTCGTCCACCAGTTCGGGCGGAACATACTGGCCGAAGAGTTCGGTAAATTGGCGCTTGCTCTTCGATTCGACGAAGTAACCCCAGGACATGTTCAGGGCAAAGAGCACGAAACAAAGCAGGAGCGCGGAAGCCAGCGGAAGCACCATGCCTCCCGCGTACCAGAGGACCAGGTTGAGCACCACGACGACGACCAGCGCCGCAACGGTAAGCAGGGAGGCGCGCAAGGGCGACAGCAGGGGAAGCAGGAGGGTCAGCGCAGCGCCCACCAGGAGGAGCTCGACGACTTCTGCGCCGAGCACGTAGGAAGGCTTCTGGCGCAGGCTGCCGTCCATGATGCCGGCGATCATGTTGGCGTGAATCTCGACTCCGGGATAGGTTGCGCCGACGGGGGTCGAGCGCAGATCCATGAGGCCCGGAGCGGTGGTCCCCACCAGCACTGCACGGCCCTTGAGGACCGCCGTGTCCACCCGCCCCTTGAGGACATCGGCCGCGGAGACATACGGAAAGCTGCGCTCTGTTCCCCGGTAGGGGATCAGAGCACCGCCGTTTTCGTCCACGGGGATGCGCAGCAGAACCTTTTCGCCCCCCACGTCCAGCCACTCGATGGTGCCCTTGCCCTCCGGAAATCCGGGGCGAACAGGAACCCCGCCCAGCAGGTAGCGAACCATGGCAAGGGAAAGCGCCTCGTAGTAGGCCCCTTCGTGCCGCACCACCAAAGGCACCCGGCGCGAAACCCCATCGAAATCGACGATGGGGTTGAAGTGCCCGGCACTGGCCGCCGTCTGCTGCAATTCTGCGAGGTTGGCGCCGAAGCCCTTCCAGTCCAGCAGAGTATCCTGCCGGCTACCGAACTGCCCGGCGGGCCACACCGGAGGGGGGAGGACGCCGCTGCGCCGGGCATCGTCGATGCCAGAAAAGTAATAGCCAAGCACCACTGGCCTGCCCTTCAGGGTCTCGGCAAAGAGGCGATCGAAATTGAGGCTGGAGCGCAGCGCCGGGAGGGTTTCCTGAAACCCCCTCTCGCCTTTCAGTTGATCCAGGGCCAGCCTTTCCAGCACCTTGAGCCCGGAACTGTCGTCGGGCTCGGCGAACACCACGTCGAAGCCGACGACGGCGACCCGGTAATCATCCGTGAGTTTACGCACCAGTTCGGCGACCGTATCGCGCCCCCAGGGCCAGCGCCCCACTTCGGCCAGACTCTTCTCGTCCAGATCGACGACGACGACGCGGTCATCCTTGCCCCCCGGCATCGACATGCGCATGCGGACGTCGTACAAATAGCCATCGAGGAGGTGAAAGAAGGGAAGCTGCCAGATGCGGGCGCCGTGCCCCACGAACAGGAGCACACAGGCGGCACCGAGCAGGTAGCGGATGAGATGTTTTTTCAAGTTGGCCTGACGAAGGTGGTAATCCGGGCGTCAGGTCTTGAAAAAGAACTCCATCTTGATCCCGGCGATCTCGATCACGTCGTGATCCGCCAACTGATGGGCCTGGGAATCGAGAACATTGCCATTGACGATCGGGAACTGGGCGCCTTCGACGTGGGTGATGAAAAAGCCGTGGGGACGACGGGCGATGACCGCCACCTGAACTCCCGGTTTTCCCAGCGTGGTGAGGGTCTTGGTTAGCTCGAGTTCCTTGCCGGCATTGGCACCGGTCAGGAGTTGGATCGCCGCGGTCGGCGCCGCTGCGGTGGGCGTCGCCGCCCCCGCAGCAATGGCGGCCGGCGTCGGCCCCGGCACCACCGGGGCCTGAAGTCCCGCCGGCTGGCTTTCGGTCGCCTTCGCCATGGCCGCGGCCTCGGCGGGCTTGGAGGCTTCAGGTGCATTCTTCAGCACGTTGGGCCGGATGAGCATGGTCTTTTCAAAATCCGCCCCGCCGCCTCCGGCAGCAGGCTGCTCGCTGACGTACTTGAGCTTGTACTTGCCCAGTTCGACCACGTCGTTGTTGCGCAGAAAGTGCTTCTTGACCGGCTGACCGTTGACCAGGGTACCGTTGGTGCTGTTCAGGTCCTCCAGAAACGAGTCGTTGAGGATGGTGACGATGGCCGCGTGCTCGCCCGAAATGGCCAGATTGTCGATCTGGATGTCGTTGTGCGGTTTGCGCCCTATCGTCACCCGCTCCTTGTTGAGCGAGATTTCCTTGAGCACCAGTCCGTCCATCGAAAGGATCAGTTTTGCCATGTTGCCGTCCTCATTTCACTTGAACCAGGCCAGGAAGCGCTGCCACCAGCCCCGCGGCGCTGCAAAATCGCCACGAACCTTGACAAGAATAACCGAAACGTTGTCCTTGCCACCATTGTCATTTGCCATCTGTATCAACTGATCGCCTGCCAAGGAAAGATTGGAAGCAAGGCTCTGCAGGGTCATGGAGATTTCCTCGTCCTCGACCATGTCGTTCAGACCGTCCGAACACAGGAGATAGATGTCGCCAGGTTCCACGTCATAGTCACGGATTTCCGGCTCCACCTCGGGATCGACTCCCAGAGCCCGGGTGACGAGATTCTTGTTCTGCGAATATTTGGCGTCTTCCGCGGTGATGAGGCCGCTGTCGATCTGCTCCTGGAGAAGCGAATGGTCACGGGTAACCTGCTGGAATTCGTCGCCGCGCAGACGGTAGAGGCGCGAATCGCCAATGTGGGCCACCGTGACCAGATTGTCGTAGAACCAGGCCATGACGAGCGTGGTGCCCATCCCTGCATATTGAGGCTGGCTCTGGGCGGCGTTGTAAATCGCCTCGTTGGTCCCTGCCACCTGCTCGCGGATGTGACGGTGGGACACGCGCTTCCCAGTCTCCTCATCGAGCACCTGGGGGCTACAGGTCTGGACCAACCCGGTGAGATTGGATGACAGCAGCGTCGTCGCCATGCCGCTGGCCACTTCGCCGGCGTTGTAGCCGCCCATGCCGTCCGCCAGAATGGCGAGACCGTGATCGGCGCTGCCAAATACCGCATCCTCGTTGTGCGAGCGCACGACCCCGGGATCGCTCCGGGTCACTACTTCCAGCACTTCAGCCAATTTCATCGTCCCCGTTCCCTAAAGCGTGATATCGACGTCGCCGGCGTTGCCGGTCTGGTCAGGCGAGGCCCGCCCGGACCCGGCCAAACAGGCCCGCAGATTCGCAGCGAGGTCGTTGCCGCGCTGGTAGCGTTCGTCCGGATCCTTGGCCATGCTGCGGGCGATGACCGCGTTGAGTTCGGGCGAAATGGCGCCGTTGACCGATGCCGCTTCGGGCGCCGGCTCGTTGGCGATTTTGTACATGAGTTGGGCCATGGATTCCCCGACGAAGGGCAATTGACCGCAGCACATCTGGAACAAGGTAACCCCCAGGGAATAGAGGTCAGAGCGGCCGTCCACCTTCTTGCCGGCCAATTGCTCGGGCGACATGTAGGAAGGCGTCCCAAGAACCATGCCAGTCTTGGTCTTTGAAGAGTCTGTGATGCGCGCTATACCGAAGTCGGTCACCTTGACCTGATCTCCCTCGGGCTCGTACATGATGTTGGCTGGCTTGATGTCGCGATGGACGACGTTGTTGTGGTGGGCGTAATCCAGGGCCTCGGCCACCCGTGCAACCACGGAGAGCACCTGCGGCAGGGGTAGCAGTCCGGCAGCCTTGGTGGCGCCAACCAGGTCCTTGCCCTTGAGGAACTCCATGGCGATGTACGCCAGATCGTGTTCCTCGCCCGCATCGAAGATGGTGACAATATTGGGGTGATTGAGTCGGCCTGCGGTTTCCGCCTCGCGGAAGAAGCGCTCCTTGACTTCTTCCAGTTCGTCCTCGGCGAACTCCTGGGCCAGGGCCATGGTCTTGATGGCGACGACCCGGTTGATCTTGGGATCGCGACCCAGGTACACCACACCCATGGCTCCCTTGCCCAGTTCCTTTTCGACCTGGTAGCGGCCCAGCATGGGCTTTTCCACCTGGCCGTCGCCCAGGATCACCGTACCGCTCGCCGCCTGCCCTCGGCTGCCGCCCAGCATGACCGTCTCCGACATCTGCTTCGCCTTGGTGATGCGCTGCTGCAAATCGCGGAATTTGGGGTTGAAGTCGGCCATGTAACGGAAAACCGCCTCGGCCTTGTTGAACTGGCGCTTGCGTTCGTAGTCCAGGGCAAGGTTGTAGAGGTTCTCCATCAAGCCATCGTCCATCGGACACTTGCGGAACTTGTCGAAAGCCATGTCGAGCTGGCCCTGCCCCTGGAAGGCGAGGCCCAGCATGCGGTTGGATTCGGCAGACTCCGTATCAGACTTCTGCTTGCCCCGCTCGGTCATCAGATAGCGCTTGGTGGTCAGGAGAAGATGCCCCACCACCAGGAGCGACGCCGCGCCCATGAGTTGAATCCACATCCCGGAACCAACCATGAGTCCGAAGTGCGTGCCAATCAGCACAACGAGCAGCAGGCCGGTGGCTCCCGCCCCCAGGGCCGCAGAGAGCCGCGGCAACAAGGCGATCAAATAGATCGCAACGAGGAGGAAGGCCCCCAGAGTTGCAAGCCCCCCCCAGGCCGGCGTCACGAAGAAGTGCTCCTGCAGGATGCTGGACACGGAATGGGCCAGGGTGAGGACCGGGGGCATTGCGGGTGAAATCGGGGTCACCTGCGGTGTCCCTACCCCAGCCGCCGTTGCCCCGACCAGGACGATCTTGCCAGCGTACTTGGCGGCGGGAATCTTGCCGGCGAGCACGTCATAGAACGAGTCCACCTGGAAGGCCGGGTGACCATCGATGTCCTTGTAGAAGAAGGTATTCATCTCGGTGGCCGGACCGGTAGCGATGCGCAGATTGCCGAGACGCACCTCCTCCCCCAATTGCACGCGTATGTCCGCCGGACCCAGATTAAGGCTCTTGGCGGCGATCATCAGGGAAAGCGCGGGGTAATACTGGTCGAAGTACTGCACCACCAAAGGCTCTGCGCGGATTCCGCCGTCGACGTCGGGATTGGCATTCAGATGGCCCACCGCCGCCGCCTTGGCACCGATGGATTCAAAGGGATACTGGACCTGCATTCCCGGCAGAGCAAAACCGCTGCCCGGGGCAACCTGGGGAACCCGGTTGGCCACCACGTAATCCGGCAGGGGTTTATCGGGCCGGCCGCGGGCCTCACCCAACTGGAAAGTCAGGGGCAGCAGGACCGTTCCCGACTTGGCGTAGCTCTCGGCCAACTGGCGGTCGGTGTTGAGGGCGCTCTCGGCTTCCTTGAGGACCGCAGCGATTTTGTCCAGCTCGCCGCCTGTCGCCGCCCCTTCGGCCGCAGCCTGGTTGACGATGTCGGCCAGCTTAGTGATGTAGGCGTAACCGGGCGAGACTTCCGGTTCGTAGAAGAAGACGGTATTGCCGACGACCTTGGCCTGGGCGGAGGCCATGAGATCGGCGAAGCGGGCATGCACGTCCCGCGGCCAGGGCCAGCGACCGATGTTGGCGATGCTGTAGTCGTCTATGGCCACCACGGCAACACGGTCGGAGGGCGTACGGCTGGACTTGTTTACGCCCATGTCGTACGCCTTGCGCTCCAGGCTTTGCACAAGATCGGAGCCATTGGCGACGAGCATGAGCACCGTCACCACCACGCCGAGAAACCAGTCGGACTTCCAGAAACCCGATTTACCCATGCCCCCTTTTCCTTCTATGTTTTCTCAGCGCAAGAGGCCGAAATACAACTATTTAACCGCTATTCTTACGCGGGCTTCTCAACATAGTCAAATTTCATCCAACGGGCAGCGGCGACCCCAGGCCTTTCTGTTGCGCCGCCGCGAGAACCCGCACGGCGAGGGCCAAGTCCTGTATGGCGAGGCCCTGGGACTCGAATAGCGTGATATCCAGGGGCGAAATGCGTCCCGGATGCCGCCCGGTGACGATATCTCCCAGTTCGACCAACTGCCGGGAATGGAGTCTGCCCTTGTCCAGCAGCGGCAACAGATCGCCAGCCTCGGCCAGGGCGGTCGGCACGGCATCGACGCAGACTAGGGCGGCCTGCCGTATAGCTTCTTCGGAAAGTTCGCGCCGGACGAGGGCATTGGAACCGGCGGCGTTGATGTGCGTCCCGGGGGTCAGCCATGTGGCATCGAAGAGGGGGCTAGCGGAGGTGGTCACCGTTCCCAGCACGTCGGCCTCGCGGACCACGGCCTCCGGGGATGACGCAGGGACGACGCGGATTCCGAGGCGCTCGCCCATGCGGGCGCAGAAGTCGGCCAAACGATCCGCCCGGCGCGCGTACACCCGGACTTCCTCAATGGGGCGCTGGGCGCAAACGGCCTCCAGGTGTCCTTCCGCCTGCCAGCCGGCGCCAAACAGCCCCAGCACCCGGCTCTCGGCACGCGCCAGGAACCGAGTGGCCAGGCCGCTCGCCGCGCCGGTGCGCACCATGCCGAGGCGGTCGGCGGAAAGCGTCGCCAGCGGAACGCCGGACCCCGAGTCGAAGAGGTGCACGAAAAACCGGTTTCCGCTGCGATTACTGGTGTAGGCCTTGTAGCCGATGATGCCCTGCTCGGGCAGGGCGCCGTGCAATACGTGAAGTGCGGTACCCGGCAGGCGGGTTCTGGCCCGCGGCGTATCCTGGGCCTGACCGAGGGACAACTCGCGATGGGCAGACTCGACGGCCTCCAGGGCCATCGCCGTGGTCAAGACCTTTCGGACGTCTTCCTCGCTCAGATAAAGCGCCATGCCCGCTCCTCCATCACGCCGGGCAGCGAGGCTGACCGGCACCGGGCTTGCCAGAGACCAGGGGACGCAGCAGGGGCTCCATCTCCTTGAAAACCTGTACTGGCAGGGCCGAGGTGAAATCGTAACCCGCTGCCTGCTCTCCGGGGACGAAGGCAGTCACGGTGCCGAAAAAACGCTCCCCCAGGTAGAAGACGAAGGTCGCCGCCCGATTGACTACCCGGGAGGACTTGATGTGGCCTCCGGCGCCGATCACGTCGAAACGATGGTCCCCGGTCCCGGTCTTGCCCCCAACCAGGAGCGGCTTGTCGTCTGGCCCGCGATAGGTGTCCTTGAGGCGGCGCGCGGTGCCGCTATTGACCACCCGCAGGAGCGCCTTGCGGGCCGCAGCGGCCACTTCGACGGGCATAACGCGCGTTCCCGCGCGCGGGGTCCACATCAACTGGGTCTCGAAGGGGGTGCCGCTGGCAAAACGCAACTCGTCCACCCGGACTGTCGTCTGGCGAATGCCGCCGCCCACCACGATGCCCATCAATTCCGCCAGGGCCGCCGGCCGGTCGGCCGAGCTACCGATGGCCGTGGCATAGGAGGGCACCAGTCGATCGAAGGGATAACCCACCCGCTTCCAGCTCGCGGCAATGCGCTCGAAGGCCGCCGCTTCCAAGGCGATACGGATGCGCACGTCCTGGGCGCGCCGGAAGCGGGAGTTGAGCAGCCAGCGATAGGCCTCCTGCCGCTGATGCACGCTGGCCGCGACGACCTGGTCGAAACCGGCTTTCGGGTTCTGCTTGAGATAACCCACCAACCAAAGTTCGAGCGGGTGTACGCGGGCCAGGTAGCCCTGGTCGGAGAGATTTAGCCGCAGGGGGGCGTAGGTGGAGTAGAGCTTCCTGAGTTGCGCCTCGCTCCCCGCCCGGTCTCCGAGTTGGGCGTTCATGAAGGCGCTGAAGGAGGCAAAGTCCGCCTGGGGTTCCACGCCGAGGAAGGCTGCAGCCAATCGACTCGGCAGGGGGCGCAGATCGGAAACCAGGGCCGGAAGCAGATCCTCTGGCGCAGTACCCCGATACTTGCGGAAGAAATGGGCGAGGAAGGCCTTGCCCTCCTGGTCGGCAAAGCGGCTGAGGAAGCTTCGGCGCGCCCCTTCTTCGTCACGACGCAGTTCCACCCCGGGGGCGTCTTCGGCTTCGAAGGCGTGGTAATGGACCACGTCGCGCATGATGCGCACGAAGGAAAGATTGATCGACTGCTCCAGCGCCTCCTCGACCGTGGGCAGCTTGGCATCGTCCTCGTGCTTGAAATTCTGGAAACTGTGCAAACCACCGCCGGTGAAGAAGGTTTCCTTGGGGTCGGCGGAATAGCGCCGGTTCAACGCGGCATCGAGCAGTGCCGGAAGGCCTCTGTCCTCGCTGCGCAGCAGGTGCTCTATGGCCCAGCGGGTCAAGGCGTCACTACCTTCCGGACGCAGCTTGCGCAGTTCCTCCGGCGACAGGCCGCCGTAGCGCCGATGCAGGTCGGCGACGACCTCCAGGTAGCTCACCAGAGTACGAAACTTGGCACTCGAACCGAGATCGAGCTTGGTCCCGACGTTGATGTCCAGGGGCTGGTCCACATTGTCGGCCTGGACACGCAGCAGGTTGCCCTGGGCGGTAGCCTCGAACAAGGTGAAGCTGAAGCGCACTTCGGTCGGATCGCCGCGCAGTAACAGGCGGTCGCTCTTCAAGCCGAGGCACTTGAGCACCGTGTCCTCGCGCAGGCTGGCGAGAAATCGCGTCACGCCGTTCTGGGCCTCCGCGTCCAAGGTGGCACGGGCGGTGAGATCGTAACGATCGAGGGCGTAGAGATTGTCCACGTCCAGATAATCGGCCAACACCGAGCGCGCGGCGTTGACCGCCTTGCGTTCGACGAAGGAGACCGCCGGCGGTGGCAGGGGCGTGTCGCGGGGATTGAGCTGTACGGCCAGCGCAGCATCGCGCAACGCAGCCGAAATGACGCCTTCTTGGGCCAGAATGCGGAGGTGGCTGTCGGTGAGTTCGCCCAAACGATGTTCGCTTACGGCCAGGAGGTCGGAGGGCCGACGCTGGGCGATGAAGAGCGACAGCGCCTCCTTGAAGGGTGCCGCCGCCGCGGCCGGGGATTCCTGCGCGGCCGCCAGGGCCCGATTGGCCTCGCCGAAATCCCGCCCGTACCAGGCCCACAGACCATCGCCCAAGCCATTGACCTCACCGACGCCAGGCACCGCGCCGAGGGGCACCGAATTGACAAAGTCGAGCACGATGCGCCGGCGTGCCTCCAGGGTCTCGACGCCCCCGTGGTAGGCCCGCAGCGAGGCCGACGCCATCTGACGGAGTTTCTCCTCCGGCCCATGGGTACGACCACCCGGTGAGTGGCGGAATTTTTCGATCTGGGTAGCGAGGGTGCTGCCTCCCGCCCGCCCCGCGCCTTCGGGATCGACGGCCCGCACGGCCTGGCCGATCAAAGCCCGTCCGAAACGATCCCACTCGACCGCCGGGTTGCGGCGCGGGTGCTCGTTATCCAGTAGCTCGCGGTTCTCGATGAACAAGAGTGACGCGACCACGATCGACGGAATGGCCTCGAAGCGTTCGTATTGGCGCTGAGGGTACAGGGTCGAGTAGAGCATCTCCCCTTTCCGATCGAGGACGGTGAGGCCAGCTTGGGACTTTTCCCGATAGATGGGGTTCAGGCCCCGCCCGGTAATCTGCCTGAAGCGCTCCGACTGCCGTGCCTGGGCGCTCACTTCGAATCCGGCAGCCGCGAGTTTGGGCAAGGCTACGCGCAGTTGGGCGTAGCCCAGCCGCTGGTCATAGGGGCCCTCGGCCGGCAGCCAGAGATCGGGATTGGCACCCGGTTCGACACGAAAATCCGCGCCCTGGGCCCATTCCGAAAAGAGGCGCGACTGAAGCCAGGATTCGCGCATCTCTATCCAGACGGCAATAGCCGCCGCTAGGGCCAGAATCAGCGTAATGCGAAACAACCAGCGAAGAGGGGAAAATCCCCTGCGGCGTTCTTCAGGCCGCACTTCCCTTGGGGTACCTGCGTCATTCATGCGCTTGCCGCTCTCCTGGGCGACTTGGTGGGTGAAACGATGCTATCGGGGTCGGCGCATTTTAGTCCGAAGCGGGCCAAAAAAACCCAGGCCCCAAACAAAAAAGCGCCGGGGGCACCGGCGCTTTCATTGGCGGCGAAAGCCGGTTAGAGCATGGCCTTGAGCAGCTTGGCCATTTCGGACGGATTGCGCGTCACCTTGAAGCCGCAGGCTTCCATGATGGCGAGCTTGGCGTCGGCGGTGTCGGCGCCGCCGGAGATCAGGGCGCCAGCGTGGCCCATGCGCTTGCCGGCCGGCGCGGTGACGCCGGCGATGAAGCCGACGATGGGCTTCTTCATGTTGGCCTTGCACCACTGGGCGGCTTCAGCCTCATCGGGACCACCGATTTCGCCGATCATGATGACAGCGTCGGTGTCCGGATCGTCGTTGAACATCTTCATGACGTCGATGTGCTTCAGACCGTTGATGGGGTCGCCACCGATACCGACAGCGGAAGACTGGCCGAGGCCCAGTTCGGTCAGCTGACCGACAGCTTCGTAGGTCAGCGTGCCGGAACGGGAAACCACGCCGATGCGGCCCTTCTTGTGGATGTGGCCGGGCATGATGCCGATCTTCACTTCGTCCGGAGTGATGAGGCCGGGGCAGTTGGGGCCGAGGAGGAGGGTCTTCTTGCCGCCGGCGGCTTCCTTGGCCTTCATCTTGTTGCGCACCATCAGCATGTCGCGGACAGGAATGCCTTCGGTGATGCAGATGGCCAGATCCAGGTCGGCCTCGACGGCTTCCCAGATGGCGTCAGCGGCACCGGCGGGCGGCACATAGATGACGGAGACGGTGGCGCCGGTTTGCTGGGCGGCTTCCTTGACGGAACCGAAGATGGGGATGTTGAAGATGCTCTCGCCCGCCTTCTTGGGGTTCACGCCGGCGACGAAGCAGTTCTTGCCGTTGGCGTATTCCTGGCACTTTTCCGTGTGGAACTGGCCGGTCTTGCCGGTGATGCCCTGGGTGATGATCTTGGTGTCTTTGTTGATGAGGATGGACATTCGATGCTCCTTACTTGACCGCGGCGACGATCTTGGTGGCGGCTTCGGCCATGGAATCGGCGGAGATGATGGGCAGGCCGGATTCGGCCAGGATCTTCTTGCCCAGATCCTCGTTGGTGCCCTTCATGCGGACGACCAGCGGCACGGACAGGTGGGTTTCCTTGGCCGCGGCGACAACGCCGGTGGCGATGGTGTCGCAGCGCATGATGCCGCCGAAGATGTTCACCAGGATGCCCTTGACCTTGGGGTTCTTGAGCATGATCTTGAAGGCCTCGGTGACCTTCTCGGTGGTGGCGCCGCCACCCACGTCCAGGAAGTTGGCCGGCTCGGCGCCGAACAGCTTGATGGTATCCATGGTGGCCATGGCCAGACCGGCACCGTTCACCAGGCAGCCGATGTTGCCGTCGAGGGAGATGTAGGCGAGGTCGAACTTGGAGGCCTCGATTTCGTCGGCATCCTCTTCGTCCAGGTCGCGCATGGCGACGATTTCCGGCTGGCGATAAAGGGAGTTGGAATCGAAGTTGAACTTGGCGTCCAGGGCCTTGACGGTGCCGTCGCCTTGGTGGATCAAGGGGTTGATCTCGGCCAGGGAGGCATCGGTCTCCATATAGCAAGTGTAGAGCTTCTTGAAGGTGTCGCAGGCCTGGGCGACGGAGCCTTCCGGCATCTGGATACCCTTGGCCAGGGTCAGTGCCTGCTCGTCGGTCAGGCCGGTGAGCGGATCGATGAAGACCTTGATGATCTTTTCCGGGGTCTTGTGGGCGACTTCTTCGATGTCCATACCGCCTTCGTAGGAAGCCATCATGGCAACCTTCTGCGTCGCGCGGTCGGTCAGGGCAGCTACGTAGTATTCGTGCTTGATGTCGGCGCCTTCTTCGATCAGCAGGTTACGCACCTTCTGGCCTTCCGGGCCGGTCTGGTGGGTGATGAGTTGCATGCCCAGGATCTGGCCGGCGAATTCGCGCACTTGTTCCAGGGACTTCGCCACCTTAACGCCGCCGCCCTTGCCGCGGCCGCCGGCGTGGATCTGGGCCTTGACCACCCAGATGCTACCCCCCAGAGTTTCGGCCGCCTTGACCGCGTCATCCACCGTCGTGCAGTGAATGCCGCGCGGAACGGTCACACCGAATTTTTTCAGGATTTGTTTGCCCTGATATTCGTGAATTTTCATGCGCTTTCCTTGCTAGAGTTGAGTTGCGAGCGAAGGGCGGCAGAGCCGGGTTGGCCGGATTCCGCCCGGTTAGAGCGTCGAAAGGCTGAAGATACTAGCACAAGCTTTCATGAAGCTTGCAGCCTGCATTCATAATTACCTGGCCGCGGCAGACTTGAAAATCTGGCGCAGAAGCACGGCCAGCAGCACGGCTGCCAGCGCCAGACCGAATATGGCGGCAATCCAGAACCCCGCCACTCCCAAGGGGTCCGCTGCCCGGTAGGCCAGCCACCAACCCCCGCCCAAGGCGATGCCCCAGAAGCACAGAACCTGGATCACCATGGGCAGGAACGCGACGCGGCAGGCCCGCAAGGCGTGGCTGGCGACGGTCTGCCAAGCATCACAAAGCTGGTAGGCCACGATGAGGGGAATGAGTGACAGGGCCACCTGACGCACCTCGGCCTGATCCGAGTAGAACCCCACCACGGGTTCGGCGGCAAGCCACAGGACGGCGCCTGCCCCGGTGGCGAGCCCCATGGCCAGAGCAAGGCCGGCCCCCACCGAACGCCGCGCTGCCGGGAAATCCCGCGCCCCCATGGCTTGCCCCACCGCCGCCAGGGTGGCGAGGGAAAGTGACAGGGGAAGCATGTAGCACAGGGTGGCCAGATTGGCCACGATGCGGTGTCCAGCGACGACTTCTGCGCCCAGGGGTGCGATAAACAAGGCGACCAGGGTAAAGGCAGTGATCTCCACCAGGTTGGATAGGCCCATGGGCAGGCCCAGACGTAGGAGTTCCTTCCAGCGGGCGCCATCGGGCCTGCGCCAACCTTGCAGGGGCCGGTAGCGCTTGCCCAGAGGGCCGAAGTGCAAATAGGCCGCACCGGCCCCGCAGGCGAGCCAGGCAATGCCGATGTTGGAGAGGGCACACCCGCTCACCCCGAGGGGTTCCCCCAGCCACCCCTCCAGGGCCAGTCCCCAGGCCAGAAAGCCATGCAGCACCAGGCTGGCGAAGCCGATGGCCATGAGCACCCGGGGCCTGCCGAGGGCGTTGCAGAAGCCGTAGAAGGTCCGATAGCACAGCGCAGCCGGCAAACCCCAGGCCAGCAGGGAAAGATAGTCACGCACGCGGGATTCGATGGCGGGGTCCATGCTGGTCAAAGCCAGCACCAGGTCGGGCACCCGTAGAAAAGCCACGCCGGGCACACTGAGCAGCAGCGCCAGCCAGAACCCCTGCTGCAGGACACAGGCCACCTCGTCATCCCGCTTCGCCCCGTGCAGATGGGCGACCACTGGCGCTACGGCCTGGAGGACTCCGGCCAAGGCGAAAATGACCGAGACGTGCAGCCCACCCCCGATGGCAACGGCCGCCAGGTCGACGGCACTCACATGCCCGAGCACCACGGTATCGACCAGCATCATGCCGATGGACGAGAGCTGCGCCACCAGGATGGGTAGGGCATGGGCGATCAGGCCGCGAGCGGTGGCAGCGAACATGGCGCCATTGTCGCACGCCATAGTTGCCACTCCTTTGTCATGGGACTCGCACTCCACCCGGGCGACGAAGCGTGAAATATCTGCTTGCCGCACCCTGGGGTACACACTTACTTTAGTAATAGAAATCTCAATTTTAAGTCCCCAGCCGAAGCCGTTCCGAAATCATCCGGCACCCGGCCTGCGGGGGGGGCGTGGGAGAGAGAATCATCTTGAACAAACCGTATCGCCTCGCCTTCGGCGAAGGAGAGCCTTTTTGTCATTTGCCCGACGACGACCTCACTTGGCTCGCCGGGCGCATGGTGCAGGAGGATTACGCGGCGGGGCACACCGTGCTTTCGCCGGGTTGCCCCGGCGATAATCTCTTCTTCATCGAAAGTGGCGGTATCGCCCTCTTTCCAGAAACGGGCGACACGGTCCTGGCGGAACTGGTGCCGCGGGAGTGCTTCCCCCTCGAAGCCCTGGAAGACGGCAAATCGGTCAACGTCCGCTTCCGCGCCCTGCAGGATTCGGTCTGCTGGCGCCTGAAGACGGACGACCTGCGGGAACTCTCCCGACGCAATCCCCATTTCGGCACCCGTCTCGCGGCTCGCGCCCAGTCCCTGGCCCGGCACGCCAGCCGCCCGGTGCCAGCACAGGCTGCGCTGGCCCAAGAGCTGCCCATACCGCAGACCCTGGCCGCCTGCAACGGTCGCCCGGTCGCTGAGGTCGATGCCGACGACTCACTGGTCTCCTCCCTCAAGCGCCTGCGCGATCAGGACGCCCACCTGCTCCTCGTGCGAGGCCGAAATGGCTGCCTGACCGGCGCCTTCGGCTATCAGAATTTGCTCGACGCCGTACTGGCCGGCAAGGCCGATCTGACCACCCCCATCGCCACACGCATGACCCCGCTACCGCCCTGCCTGCCTGACTCGACTTCGGTACACGAGGCGGCGGCGCTGATGATGGAACGGGGTATCCAAGAAATTCTGGTCAAGCATGCATCGCCGCGCAGGCCGCTAAGAACTCGTAACAAAATGACCACAGGGGCTGTTCACCCTTGATTTCTTTTGTTAACCTCTGCCTTGTTTCTCTGGGTGGAGGAGATGGCCAAACCGATACTGACAGACGAATTGTGGGCGCTGATCGAACCGTTGCTGC
>JAEUNZ010000007.1:0-55146 GCA_016790965.1 Dechloromonas sp. | reverse complement strand
CATTACCGTTGATGATCCTTGCTGCCACAAGCCGCAAAATCCCGGTCAGGCTATCTGCCTGTCAGCCGGCGTTCAATTGCTTCCGCCTCCGTCTCCGGATCGTCAAGCGGAGGGAGCAAGTCAGATGGTAGTCCGTACCGTGCGAGAAGTGCATCTAGCATCTCAACTTCGTTGTCGCAGTCGATTGCTACGCCAAGCCGCGCCAACTCTTCGGCATACGCTTCATCTTGTATTGTGGTTCCCACACAGACCAGGAATCGCCGGACACGCCTAATCGCCTCATGGACATCGCGCGGGATGTCCGTCCAATCCTTCTGCTTCATCTCAATCTCCAAGGTCAGTGAAGCCGCTGGCGCAAGACGAATCTTGCTGGCCGTGGCCGCGTAGAACACAGGGAGAGGAGAATGGCTAGCTCATGACGAGATTATAGATCAGCGAATATCCAAAATCCGAGAGAGTGCCTATTCTGCTGGCGGCGTAGCCACCATACGGTGCCGGGGGTGAAGGTTCCGAGCCGTGGCAGTCTTCTGCTGTCGCCCAAGAGCAGATTGCAGTGGGACGTCCGGTAGTAAAGAAGCGCCGAAGTTGTCTTGGGCGTGGTCATTGCGTTTGGTCCTGACTTCTCCGGTATAGGCTGATGTCAGAAATCGGCGAGCACCACGTCTGTCTATCGGCACGATATTTCCCGTTGAACGTAACCCCGCCTATGCTGATTGGCTGATTGGCGCAGGGATTGCGAAAGCGTACAGTACCCCCGTCATCCGAATGGGGGCGCATTCATGCCGCCGAACCTAGCGAACAATTTTCTGCAGGTGCCGCTTGCCGATTTCGCGGCAGCCGCCAAGCCCTTCCGGCGCAAGCGGCTGGGTCTCGGGCAGGCGCTGCTTGCCTACGAAGCTGGGTGCCTGTCGATCCAATGCGGCGAGGCCACCGCGATCATGCCCGCCCGCGGCGCTTGGCATGGCCGTGCCACCTTTTCCCCTGAGGCATTGCGGGCGCTGGCTGCCGTGCCGCCGGCCGTAGATCCGATCCCCATTGCCTACGCGGACGGTCATCTGCTCATCGGCGGAATGACTATCGCCTGCCATTGGGAGGCTGCGAGCAGCGCCCTGGTGCTTGATTTGGACAAGCCCGACCTGCTGGGCTTGCTGGCGCTGGCGCGTACGATGCCACGTGTCGAAGACCAGGGCAGCGAATTGGGCAAGCGGGTCCGTGCCGCGAAATCGACAGTGGCGCGTCAGGCCAGAAAAGCAGCAGCAGCACTGGCGGAATTGGGCGTGACCGACGCTGACATCCAGGCTGTAGTCGATGCACGCATCACGGCCCGGCTGATGGGCAAGGCAAATCCAAGTGGGGGCGGTGGAAACCTTGCATAATTGATTCGTGCCGACCGGACACTGATTTGTCCACGGTCGGAACGCCAAAAGCGAGCACGCGGGATTTCGAGAATCGCATTACAACTGACGCTCATTCTGGATTGCCCTATGAAAATTCGCGGTTGGGTCTATGTCTTGTCCAACAAGGCCATGCCTGGTCTGGTCAAGGTTGGCTACAGCACGAAAGACCCGGCCCTGAGAATTGAGGAACTAAATGGGACCGGTTTGCCGCATTCATTTGTGTTGGAGTACGACGTGTTGGTGGTTGAGCCGCGGGATGTAGAGCAGAGCGTCCACAAGGAACTGAGCCAATATCACGAGGCGAAGGAGTTTTTCCGTACAAGCGTCAGAACTGCCGTGTCCGCGATAAAGGCTGTTTTGACCCGTAGTGGGAAAAACATCATTGCAGAGCAATTCAACAATAAGGCTGGCGCCGACATAGGCAACAATGCGCGACGTTCAACCAATGCAGAAGACTGCCGCGTATGTGGCTCGCCGGTGAAGCAATCGGACGCCCGATGCCCTAATTGCTTTGCGCTGCTCATGTAGTTCCACTCGTGGCGCACGAGTAATTTGATGGTTCTTACGGAATTGAACCGGCATCTCCTACGGTAGATACGGGTACTGGCGCTCGCAGGTTGGTTATACAAGTTGCGCATCGATGAGAAGGGGCGTCATTCCCTGGCGATCCAGTTCGGCGCAGCTATCAGTATGGATTCCCGAGAAAACCTACACCATGCCTACATGGCAGCCGAAGAGGCGCAAATGAAAACGGCCCCCATCGCTGGAAGCCGTTTGAATTCTGGTGGGTCGTGAGTGATTCGAACACTCGACCTACGGATTAAGAGTCCGCTGCTCTACCAACTGAGCTAACGACCCAGAATTTTTCCTGCGACAGCCCAAGGCTGCCATGCTCTGCGGGGTGGTGGGTCGGGCGAGATTCGAACTCGCGACCAACGGATTAAAAGTCCGCTGCTCTACCGACTGAGCTACCGACCCAGCAGGGAGGCGCGATTATATTGAGGCCGCCGGAGGCTGTCAAATTGCGGCGACCCCGGCGCGGCAATGTGGAGTGCGCTTCCCGGGCCCACGCTCGGGGCGGCGCGCCGGGTGGGAGGCGCTCGCTGCGCCGCCTGGAGTGGTGTCCCATCTTCAAGGCACGCAAGGCGGGGTCCGTGGCTGCCCCGTCAGGCGCCGCCGCCCATGCGTTCGCTGATCAAGAGCGCGCCGACGGCCCCGGCGACGATGGCGCCCAGGGTGAGGAAGGAGCCGAGGGCCAGGGTCGAGACGCCGCTGATCCCCTGCCCGATGGTGCAGCCCAGGGCCGTGACGCCGCCGAAGCCCATCAGGAGGGCACCGAGCAGGTGGCGGGCGGTGTCGGCAGGGCCTGCGAAACCTTCCCAGCGGAAACTGCCTTCGGCCAGGGCCATGACGGCCGCGCCGGCCACCACGCCGGCGCAGGCGGCAACGCCGAAGCTCAGTTTGCGGCTGGTGTCGGACCACAGGGTCAGGAGGTCCAGCGTGTGGGCGAAGGGGGCGACGAAGCTCAAGGCCTCGGGCCGGCCGGACTGGGTGGTCAAGAATGCCTCCTGAAGGGTTTCCGGGTCTTCAGGAAGATAGCCGAAGTGAGCACTCGCCCACCAGGCGAGGAGCACGGCGAGGCCGATGCCGACCCCGCCCAGCATCGGGTCGCGCTGGCGGAACTGGGCGTCGGCCAGGGCATAGGCGGCCAGCCCTCCGCCCAAGGTCAGGCTGACGACGGCCAGGGCGACCTCCGGAGCCAGCCCCAGACCCGCGACAATGGACGCCAGATCCTGGCCGCCCTCGAAGCGCAAGGTCAGCGGGTCGAGCCAGGCGACGCGCCCGACGGCCAACAGGCCGCGCAGGGTCATGGCGGCGCCCAGGCCGACGACTAGAAAGACGACCAGGGACTTCAGGTTGCCGGCGCCGATGCGCACCAGGGTCCGCGCGCCACAGCCCGAAGCCAGCACCATGCCGATGCCGAAGGCTGCTCCGCCGACCAGGTGGGACAACCAGGGCAGGGTTGCCCCGCGGTAGATGCTCTTGCCCAGGTCCGCCCCGCCGCCCGTCTGGAGTCCCCAGGCCCCCAGAATGGCGATGCCGATGGCCATGAGCCACATGCGAAGGCGCAGCCGGTCGCCCAGCAGCACCACATCGGCCAGCGCCCCCATGGTGCAGAAACGGGTCTTCTGGGAAACGGCCCCGAAGAGGCCCCCTGCGGCGAAGGCCAGGGCGAGGACGGCGGTGGTCTGGCTCATGGTTCAGGACGCGCGAGGCGAGGCGTTGCGGCGGGTGCTCGCTTTCCGTGCTGCCGGGGGGTGAGGGGGGGCGCCGCGCCCATGGAAGTCGAGCCTGGCGAGGCGTTCGCGGGCAGAGGGAGATGGCCTCGGTCCATGGTTCAGGGGCAGTAGCGGGTCGGGTCGGCGAATCCGGCGGCAGCAAAGCCCTCCCGGCGCAGGCGGCACGAGTCGCATACGCCACAGGCCCGCCCGGCCGCGTCGGCCTGATAGCAGGACACGGTGAGCCCGTAGTCCACCCCCAGGGCCGTGCCTGCCGCCACGATTTCCGCCTTGGACAGGTGGATGAGCGGGGCATGCACGGTAAAGGCGGCGCCTTCCGCACCGGCCTTGGTGGCGAGGTTGGCGAGGCGCTCGAAGGCGGCGACGTACTCCGGGCGGCAGTCGGGATAGCCGGAATAATCCACCGCGTTGACGCCGACAAAAATGTCGCGGCTGCAGAGGACTTCGGCCCAGGCCAGGGCCAGGGACAGCATGATGGTATTGCGGGCCGGCACGTAGGTGACCGGAATTCCCGGCAGGACTCCGCCGGTGGGGACTGCAATGGCGGCATCTGTCAGCGCCGAGCCGCCGAACTGGGCAAGCCCTAGATTGAGGATGCGATGTTCGGTGGCACCCAAGGTACGGGCGACAGCGGTGGCGGCGTCGAGTTCGGCCCGGTGCCGCTGGCCGTAGTCGAAGGAAAGGCAGTAGCTGGCAAACCCCTGTTGGCGGGCGATGGCAAGGCAGGTGGCGGAATCGAGGCCGCCGGAGAGGAGAACGACTGCTTTCTTGGTCATGGCCGGCGACTATAGCGCCATTCGTGCATTCTGGTCGATCGCCCGGGGCTCGCGCCGCCCCTGCTCGGCTTGGTCCGGCTAACCGAGGTTGCCGGGGAGTGCGTGCAGGATCGACGGTGGGGTTGTTTCCAGCAACTCCCGGCGCACCAATTCCTTGAGCCGGGTATCGCGCAGGTCGAGGGGGTTGAAATCGTCGGTCAGAGGCGTGGCCTTGGTGTGTCGTATTGCAAGAGCCGGGGCGGCCAGCAAGGTTGCCGCTTCGGCGGCCAGGGGATGGATTTGCCTCAAGTCTGGCGTCCGGACGTAATCGGCCGCCCCGTCGCTGGCCAGAACCACGTAATTGCCCCAGGCGGCATCGGCCTTGGCGCCGGCAGGCTGGACGCGCACGGTGCGGAACTGCTCGGCGAGAGTCGCGAGGACGGCGGGCAACATGCCTTCCTCGGGATCGGCGCTGCCCATGAGGTTGAAGGCCAGCACCCCGCCTGGAGCCAGCCGCGCCTTGGCTGCCCGCAGGGCTTCCCGGGATAGCAGGTAGCCTGGCGTCGTGTCGCCGTTGAAGACGTCGATGAGCAGATAGTCGTAACGCTTGGTGCCCCGGGCGAGAAAAGTTCGGGCATCCTCGATCGTCACCGGAATCCCTGGTGGGAAATCAAAGTGCCGTAGGGCGGCTGCGTGAACTTGGGGATCGATTTCCACCACTTCGATTTCAAGTCCGTGGGCGGCAAGCGCCCGCGCGGCGACGCCAGTGCCGAGGCCGATCATCAGCGCACTGCGCCCATCGGGACGAAGCGCCAGAGGCAGGCGCTCGAGCAGATAGGCGTATTCGTAGATGGACTGGCCATTTTGGGTGTCGATGCCGCCCTGGATCAGTCCGTCGATGGTCAGTTCCCGGGTTCGGATGCCGTTTCCCTGGTACTCGACGATCTTCAGCGCGCCATAAAAGCTGTCCCGGGCCCAGACGATGCGGGCCCGGGTTCCGTCGGCGGTGCTTGCTTCCAGGGTTGTGTGAAGTGTCCAGGCCAGCGGCACCAGGCCTGCGGCAAGAAGGAGAGCCCGCCCCGGACGGGCGCGGATGAAATAGGCGCAGGCCAGCAAGACGAGGGCGGCGCCGGAGAGGCGCAGGGTCGCGATCACGCCGAAACTGCCCAGAAGATAGAAACCCGTTCCGGCAGCGCCGACAAAGCTGCCGGCGGTGGACACCGCATAGAGCAGACCTGCGGTGCGGCCGATTCGGGTCAGGTCAAGCGCGGCGAGCCGTAACAGGAAGGGTGACACGCAGCCGAGCAGGAAAAGCGGAATGCCAAAGAGCAGCGACGCTGCGATGAAACAGCCGAGGCGCAGGCCGGCCGGCATGGCTGCCTCGAGGACAGGGGCCTTGAACCCGGGAAGCAGGATAAGCCAGCAGCCGGCGAGCCCGATCAGCCCATAGAGGAGGGCGGCGCTGGGCTGGCGATCGGCAAGCCAGCCGCCAGCGGCGTAACCCAGGGCGAGGGCCAGGAGGGTGACGCTGATCAGGGCAGTCCAGACGTAAAGGCTGACCCCGAAGAAGGGCCCGATGATCCGGGCGCCGAGGATTTCGATCACCATGACCATGGCGCCGGTCAGGCAGGCGGTCACGCAGAGCATCGCTGCTCCGGGTCGGACAGGGGCGCTGGACGAATCGCGGTTCATCGCCGGCGACTATACCGCCATTGGCAGCGGGCCAAAAGGCGGCGCCTTGCCAATTTGCCGCCTAGTAGTCAGTCAGATAGGTTTGCGTGAATGCCGAGGCGCGCATCCGCGCCCGGATCGCGCGAAACGAACCGCGGCCATGGCCGAAGCTATGGCGAGGATGAGCGACAAAGCGAGCGGGGATGCGGGGCGGGCCGAACATCGCTGAACCTATGTGACTGACTACCAGGGGCTCAGAAGCGTTCTCGGGTGCCCGGAAATGGCGGATTCGATGCAGGGCCGCTTGCCAGCCAGAGTTCGAATTGGCCTATCGACATCGGCCTGCCGAAGAGATAACCCTGGAACAAGGCGCATCCGTGGCTGGCCAGAAACTGGTGCTGGCTGGAGCGTTCGACGCCCTCCGCAACGACCTGAAGACGCAGCGTGCGTCCCATGTCGATGATGGCATGGACGATGGCGGCGTGGTCCTGGTCCGATTCCAGGTCGCGGATGAAGGATTGGTCCACCTTGAGCTGCTCGAAGGGGAAACGTTTGAGGTAGGCGAGGGAGGCGTAGCCGGTGCCGAAGTCGTCGAGGGAGAAGTGGACGCCCAGGGCGCGCAGGGCCTCCATGCGGGCGACGGTCACCTCCACATTGTCGAGCAGCAGGCTTTCGGTCAGTTCCAGCTTGAGGCGGCGGGGATCGGCGCCGTGACGCGAGAGGGCGGCAGCGACCTCTTCGACGAAGGCGGGCTGGCGGAACTGGCGCGCACTGACATTGACTGCGACGACCAGGCCGCGGGTGGCCGAGGAATGAGCCCAGTCGGCCAGTAAGGCACAGACCCGGTCGATGACCCAGGCGCCCAGGGGAACGATGAGTCCGGTCTCCTCGGCCAGGGGGATGAATTCGCCTGGGAGGACCAGGCCGCGTTCTCTGCTGTTCCAGCGTAGCAGGGCTTCTGCCCCGACCATGCGGCGGGCGGGATCGACCTGGGGTTGCAAATAAACTTCGAATTCGCCCCGCTGCAGACCCTGACGTAAACCCGCTTCGAGCTCGGCCCGGGCCTCCAGGGCGGTCTGCATGGCAGCGTCGAAGAAGCGGATGGTGTTGCGGCCGGCATCCTTGGCCTTGTAAAGGGCGATGTCGGCTTGCTTGAGCAGAACGTCGCCAGACTTGTCGTGGCCGCGGAAGAGGCTGACCCCGATACTTGCGCTGTTGAAGTAGTTCTGCACGCCCTCCAGGTCGTAGGGGTCGGCCAGGGCTGTGCGGATTTTCTCGGCCACGGTCTCTGCGGCGACCGCCGCCGCGGCAGCGTCGGTCGCCAGATCCTCGAGCATGACGACGAATTCGTCGCCCCCAGGCCGCGCCGCGGTATCGCCCTCGCGGATGGCACTGCGCAGACGCCGCGCGACTGCGCCCAGAAGATGGTCGCCCCTGTCGTGGCCGAGGGTGTCGTTCAAGACCTTGAAGTGATCGAGATCCACCAACAGCAACGCCCCGTACCTGCCGCTGCGGTTGCTGGCGGCCCGGGCCTGTTCCAGACGATTGAGGAGCAGGCGCCGGTTGGGCATGCCGGTGAGGGGATCGTAGAAGGCCAGATGGTGGATTTCGGATTCCGCCGACTTGAGGTCGCTGATGTCGGAGAAGGTGCTGACATAGTGGGTGATGGCGCCGCCATCGTCCGTGACCGCCGTGATGGTCAGCCACTCGGGGAACACCTCGCCGTTCTTGCGCCGGTTCCAGATTTCCCCTTGCCAATGGCCCCGCAGGCGCAGGGCGTACCACATCTGGCGGTAAAAGGCCGCGTCATGGTGGCCGGACTTTAGTATGGAGGGCGGGCGGCCGACGACCTCTTCCGCGCTGTAACCGGTCAAGCCGGTGAAGGCGGCATTGACCCGCAGGATGCGCTGCTCGGCGTCGGTGATGAGGATGGCGGCCTGGGACTCGAAGGCCGTGGCCGCGATGCGCAGTTCCTGCTCCACGCGGCGGGTTTCGGTAATGTCGCGGGCAACCCCCACGTAGCCCACGCAGGCGCCCCCGGAATTGCGCAGCGCGCTGACCGTCAGGCGAACGGGGAAGCGGCTGCCGTCCTTGCGCACGCACGTCCAGTCCCGGGTTTCGGGTCGGCCGCGGGCCGCCAGGGCGACGAAGACGCCGAAGCCCGGTGCGACGGTCTCCCCCAGGAGGCGCGTCAGGGTCGCGGCATGGGCGGCGATCTCGTCATGGTCATGGATCACTTCCGGGGTGGCGCGGCCAATCAGTTCTTCCCAGCCGTAACCGAGGTGTCGCCGGGCGGCGGTATTGAGATACAGGATGGTGCCGGTGACATCGGTGGCGATGACCAGATGATCGATGGCTTCCAGGAGACCGTGCTGGATTTCGCACAGATCGGCGGCACCGACTCCCTCCACCGCCGAAGCGGGGCAGGCCGCGGGCATCCGAACGATGGGGCGCTCGTCGGTCATGTCCGACCCCGTATGGATCGTGGTGCCTGGGGTCGACGGCACATGGGGCTGCTGTTCCTGCGGCTCATGGAGAGAGGCCTGAGGGTATCGTGTTTTGGAGCGAATTACACCACTCTTACTTCGCGATACCTTACACTCGCCGCCGCGGGGCCGCACTGACCCAAGTCAATCTTTCGGCACACGCTCAGTGCCGGTGAATCTTCCCGGTGCGATGAGCGGGAGTGAGGGCGATGTTCACCCGCCGTCAGCCGGCGCTGAGGCGGTCCAATTCCCGGTGCAGGAGGCCCTCGTCCCCCAGATTCAGCTCCACCAGGCGGCGCAGGTGGGTGATGCTGTCCAGGTCGATCTCGCGGCAGTACAGGCCATAGTAGCCGCCCTCGCGATGGACGACGGTGGTTTCCATGCGGATGGTGGTGCCCAGTTCGTCCAGGCGCAGGCGCAGGGTGCAGGGGGTACCCAGGGGCGCATAGACTTCGGGCGGTGCCGCGACCAGGGCGCCGCGCAGGGAGAGGTCCACGATCTCGACGTCGGCTTCCTGGCCGGGGAGGTAGAGCCGGGCGTCGGTACGAAAGCGGATGCGCGAAAACTGGCGGCGATTGGCGGACATGGCTGCTCCTCGGTTACTTGCCCCGCATGTTACCCCAAAGAATCTTGTGCAGTTGGAGCTGAAAGCGCACCGGCAGGCCGTCTTCGAGAATCCAGCCGGCCAGGGCCGCCGGGTCGATGAGATCCTGGGCCGGAGAAACAAGGACCGGGCAGCGGCGGGCGAGTTCATGCTCTAGGAAGGTGGAGCGCAGCCAGGAGTAATCCTCCCGGGAGGCGACGATGACCTTGATTTCGTCCGTCGCGCGCAGATGGGCGAGATTCGCCCACAGGTTGCGCCCGCACTCGCCCGACGCGGGCGCCTTGAGGTCCATGACCCGGGCAACGCGCGCGTCGACGGCTGAGATGTCCAGGGCGCCGGAAGTTTCCAGGGAAACCTCGTAGCCCCCATCACACAGTGCGGCGAGCAAGGCCAGGCATGCCTTCTGCGCCAGGGGCTCGCCCCCGGTGACGCACACCCGGCGCGTCGGGTGGCGGGAAACCTCGGCCAGGACCGCCGCGAGGCTCATGGACGTGCCGCCGCTGAAGGCATGGGCGGTGTCGCACCACACGCAGCGCAGGGGGCAGCCGGTCAGGCGCACGAACACCGTCGGCAGCCCGACGCGGGAGGTCTCTCCCTGAAGAGAAAAAAAGATTTCGCTGACGCGGACGGAGGTCATGGCAGAGACGCGTAGAAGGGCTGCCCGTCCAGCGGGCAGCCCGAAATGGCGGAGATCAGCCCTTGCCGCCCGGTTTTTTCAACTTCTGCCGGGCGCTTTCCGCTGCGGGCGCGCCGGGGTATTTGCTCAGCAGCGATTCCAGGGTGCGGCGGGCGGCCGCCGGATTGCCCATTTCCTGCTGGCAGTTGGCGATGCCCAGGAGGGCCTCCGGGGCCTTGGCGCTTTCCGGCCACCTGGCGACGACACCGCTGTGGGCTTCGATGGCCTTCCTGCAATCCCGCTGGGCGAACCAGGCGTTGCCCAGCCAAAACTGGGCATTGGGCGCCAGGTCGCTCTCCGGATGTTTGTTCAGGAAGGTGGCGAAGGCCGTGGCGGACTCCTTGAAGCGGTTGGCCTTGAAGTGGTTGAGAGCTGCCTCGTACTCGCGGCCTTCGGCTGCCGGATCGGCGGCGGACTTGGCAGCAGCAGCCGGTGCCGCCGCCGAGGCCGCGGGTGCTCCCGGGGTTTCCTGGGCCGCTGCGCCGCCGGGCTGGGGCTCCAACTTGCGCAGGCGGGTATCCAGGTCGAGGTAGAAGTCCTGCTGCCGCTTCTTGGCCGTTTCGAGCTCGTAATGCAGGGTTTCGATCTGGCCCCGCAGGCGGGCGATCTCCTCCGTCTGCTTCTGGATCTGGCCGGCCAGGTCGAGCTGGGCCCGGGCCTGCTGATCGAAGCGGGCCTCGTAGCCGGCTTTCATGTCGGCGATCTGGCGGCGGGCCTCGTCGTCGTCGAACAGACCCGCCTGGGCGGGCCCGGCGCTGGCCAGTGCCAGGAGCGCGACGAGAATCGCGCTGCGACACCCCGATGCAGGAAAACCCACCGCTGCCATGCTCAGAACTCACCCTTGCCGGTGGGGCCCTTGTAGAGGATGTCGGCACGACGGTTCTTGGCCCAGCAGTCCTCGGTGGAATCGGTGCAGGAAGGCTTCTCCTTGCCCAGGCTCACGGATTCGACCTGCTCTTCCTTGACGCCCAGAAGGGTGAGGGACTTTCTCACGGCGTCGGCGCGCTTCTGGCCAAGGGAGAGGTTGTACTCGCTGCTGCCGCGCTCGTCGGTATTGCCCTGGAGCAAGACTTTGAAGCCGCGATTGGCGTTGAGGAACTTGGCGTGGGCGGCCACCAGATCCTTGTATTCGTCCTTCACGTCGTACTTGTCCAGGTCGAAGTAGATGCTGCGCCGGGACAGGACGCTCTTGGGATCGGTCAGTTCCCGCGGCAATCCGCTGCCATCGACGGGCTCCGGTACAACCTTAGCCACGGTGGTGTCGCTGCCCCGGGTTTCGACCTGGGCGGCGGGGCCCTGGTCCGAGGTCGGCGTCGAAGTGCAGCCGGCCAGCAGCGCCGCGGCGGCAAACAGGGAAACGAGCAGTTTGTTCATGGTGAAGCTCCGAGTGTATGAAAGGGTCAACGAAGGAAGGGGCCCCAGGCCGGTTCGCGGACGTCGCCGGCGGAAATGCTGAGGCGTTGCTTGATGCGCCCGTCGGAGGACACCGCCGACAGCACTCCCCGTCCGGCCATTTCCGTGGCGATCAGGATCATGCGGCCGTTGGGCGCGAAACTGGGGGACTCATCCTTGTGGGAGTCGGTCAGCACCTGGGTCTGGCGGCTGGCCAGGTCCATTACTGCGAGCTGGAAGCGGCCTTCGCGGCGGGTGATGAACGCAAGGCTGCGGCCATCGGGGGAGGGACGGGGGGAGACGTTGTAGCCGCTGTCGAAGGTGACCCGCTGGGCGCCGCTGCCGTCCGTCGCCGCCCGGTAGATTTGCGGGCTGCCGCCCCGGTCCGAAGTGTAGTAGAGGGTGGAACCGTCGGCCGACCAGCGGGGCTCGGTGTCGATGGCTGAAGAGGACGACAGGCGCTGGACCCCACTGCCGTCGGCGGCGACGGTGTAGATCTGGGAATTGCCGTCCTTGGTCAGCACCACGGCCAGGCGGCTGCCATCGGGCGACCAAGCGGGAGCGGAATTGGAGCCCTTGAAATTGGCCACCACCTGGCGTTTTCCGGTGGCCAGGGAGTGTACGAAGACGATGGGTTTCTTGTTCTCGAAGGAAACATAGGCCACCCGGCTACCGTCGGGGGACCAGGTGGGGGAGATGATCGGTTCCTTGGAAACCAGGGCCGGCTGTGCATTCTGGCCGTCGGCGTCGGCGATCTGCAGCTCGTAGCGGCCACCGGACTTCACCACGTAGGCGATGCGGGTGGAGAAGATGCCCTTCTCTCCGGTGAGTTTTTCGTAGATGGCGTCGGCGATGCGGTGGCCCGCGGCGCGCAACTGGGCGCTGGAGGTGACGTAGGCGGCGCCGCCCAGGCTTAGCTGCTTGGTCACGTCATGCAGGCGGAAGCGGGCCTCCAAGCGGCCGTCGGGCGCCGTTCCCAGACTGCCGGCGGCGATGGCGTCGGCACCACGGCTCTTCCAGTCGACGAAATCGATGGCCGAAGATTCGTTGAGAGTGACGCCGGCCGGATCAACGAGGCGGAACAGGCCACTCCGCTCCAGATCGGCGCGGATCACCGAAGTGAGGGCGCGGGAAAGGGCCACGTCGCCGGAGAAGTCGGCAATGGCCACCGGAATGCGGTTGGCGCCTGCCCCGGTGATTTCGATGGAGAGCTGGGCTGAGGCCGCGCCCGCGCAGAGCAGCGCGAGGGCCAGGAAAAGACGGCGAGAAAGGGCGGTCATGAGTGGCAAGGACTTGAAAATTTTCGGGATTCTACTCTTCGAACGGCTTGTACCGGATTTCCAGTTCGCGCTGGAAGACGGCCGGATCGTCGGGTTTGGGCAGGGGCGAGGACTTCAGAATGGCGCGTTCGATGGCGGCGTCCAGGGCGGCGTTGCCGCTCGATTTCACCAGACGCACGGGCTGTAGCACCTCGCCGGAAGGCAGCAGGGTCAGCTTGAATACGGCCTGGGGATTGCCCTGGATGCTCTGGGGCAGCACCATGTTGCCCCGAATCTTGCCGGTAATGCGGCCCACCCAGTCGGCGAGACCCCGCCGGCTGGCGGCGGCCCTCTGCTCTGCTTCCGCCGCGGCCTTCATATCAGTTTCACGCTGGGCCTGGGCAGTGAGCGTGCGCTGCTGCTGTTCGCGTTTTTCCCGTTCCAGCATTTCCCTGAAGGGATCGGCCTTGGGCTCCGGTTTGGGTTCGGGCTTGGGCTGTTTTCTTTCCTCCTTGAGGGCGATGTCCGGTTTAGGCGGCGGTTTGACCTCAGGTTTGGGTTCGGGCCTGGGCTCCGGCTTGGGCTCCGGTTTCGGTTGCGGCTTGGGCTCTTGCCGCGGCGTGGGCGGAGCTGTGGCCGGGACGGGGCGCGAGGACCACAGCTCGACTTCGACGCTTTCTGGCGCCTTGTGTTTCCACTGCACACCGAAGAAGAGCACGACGACCAGCACGAGGTGCATCAGCACCGTCAGGGCCAGCGCCGGCTTTTTGCCCGGCTCCTCAGTTTCCGTCGGAATCATTTGCCTTGGGGCTGCACCAGGAGACCGACGCGCTTGACCTGGGCGCGCTGCAATTCGTCCATCACCCGCAGCACCGCCTCGTACTTGACGTTCTTGTCTCCGGCGATGAGGACCGGTTGCTCGGGATTCTTTTCCTGGGCGGCGAGGACGGCATCCTTCAATTCGCTACGGGAAACGCTGCGCTCGATCCCCTTGCCAGCGCGGTCGGTGAGGGTGAGGCTCTCGTCCGCCTTGATGGCGACTTCCAGGGGGGCCGTCGGCGCCTGGGGCGCCTTGCCCACCGAAGGCAGGTCGATGCTGCCGGTGGTCATCATCGGCGCCGCCACCATGAAGATGACCAACAGCACCAGCATGACGTCGATGTAGGGAACGACGTTGATCTCGTTTTTCAGGCGGCGCGGGCGCATCCCTTACCTCATCTGCCGCTGCAGGATGTTGGAGAACTCTTCCATGAAGCTCTCGAAGCGGGTCGCCAGGCGGTCGATGTCGTGGGCGAAGCGGTTGTAGGCCAGCACGGCGGGAATCGCTGCGAAGAGGCCGATGGCCGTGGCCACCAGGGCCTCGGCGATGCCGGGCGCCACGGCGGACAAGGTGGCCTGGCCCACATTGGACAGCCCGCGGAAGGCGTGCATGATGCCCCACACGGTGCCGAAGAGGCCAATGTAGGGCGACACAGAACCCACGGACGCCAGAAAGGCCAGATGGGACTCCAGACGGTCCATCTCCCGCTGATGGGTGGCGCGCATGGCGCGGCGAGAGCCGTCCACCACGTCCTTGGGGTCCAGGTTCTTCTGGCCCTTGAGCTTGGTGAATTCCCGGAAGCCGGCCTCGAAAATGCGCTCCATGGAGCCCGCGTGGTGGCGATCGTTCACCGCGCTGGTGAACAGGCTGTTGAGGTCGCCGCCGGACCAGAAGTCCCGCTCGAAAGACTCGGTCTGGCTGCGGGACTGGCGCACCGCGAACCATTTCATGAATATGTAATACCAGGACATGAAGGAGACACCGATCAGGATCGCCATGACCCCCTGCACCACCGCGCTGGCGTTGAGGATGAGATGGAGGATGGAAAGGTCTTGGGTGACGTTCATTGCAGCGCTTCCAGTTTGACCCGCAGAAATTCGGGGATGGGGGCGGATTTCATTTTTTCCACATTGACGCAGACGATCTGCACCGTGCCGCTGACCAGTTCCTCGTCGCCGCGCCGCACGTGCTGGCGGAAGACCACCTGGGCGCGGCCGAGTTTTTCCACTTCCAGCCCCACGCTGAGGGCATCGTCGAGGCGAGCGGGCTTCAGATATTCGCAGGAAACCGCGCGCACCACGAAAGCGATGCCGGCTTCGGCAGCCAGGGCCGACTGATCGTGGCCGATCTGGCGCATCCATTCGGTGCGGCAGCGTTCGAAGTACTTGAGGTAATTGGCGTAATAGACGACGCCGGCGGCGTCGGTATCCTCGTAGTAGATGCGTACGGGGATGGCGAAGGCATTGGCCTTTTGGTCATATTTCATGGGCCTTGATTCTACCTCATGACCTTCAAGTTCCCTGTAACGGAGTGTTGCTATCCCATTGATATTTCGTATAAGGCCAGAGCAAATCCCAGAGGGGGACGAGGGGGGCCAGGATCAGTAGCGCCCACAGGGGGCCGCTTGGTCTGTAGAGCAGGAATTGCCAGGCCGCAGCCAGGATCGCGACCAGGACGACATGCAGACGCCGGGCACCGGGATGGTCGGGCAGGGTCATGGGGTCCGAGATCATGAAAAAGGCGAAAAGCAGCAGGGCCCCGTTCAGAGCCTGGTGGCAGAGGATCTCCCAGCCCCGTTCCCAGGAATACCCCAGAAGCAGCAGGCGCAGGGCGGCGATGCCGAGAAAGGCGGCGAGAAACAACCAGGCCGCGTCGTCCCGCCGGGAGCGGGTGGCGACCGTGGCCCCGAGGGCCACCAGCAGCACGCCCAGCCCCAGGTCGTTGCCCCACTGCCCGGGTGAAACCCAGGCCCCGGGCAGGAAGAGCAAGGCCACGCCGACCCCGAAATTGGCCGGGTTGAAGACGTGCTTGGCCCGCGCTCGCAGCAGAAACTTGCCGCTGATGGCGAGGCAGGCAACGAGAGGGTGCAGCCAAAGGGTGTCGGCCCGCAGCAGGAGCGAGAGCCCGAATCCGGTGATGACCGGGCTCAGATGGCCGACCTTCTTGAGACCCAGCCGGTGCAGCCAGAAAGCCTGGGTGGCCGTGGCGGAAGCGATGCACAAAATCATCTGCGCCGGCAGCAGGCTGAAATCGCGCAACAGCACGCCGACGGTGAGCAAAGTCGCCTGGAAGGCGATCTGAAACAGCCGCGGGTCGACCATCCTCATTTCTCTTTCCCGCCGGCTGGGGAAGGGAGAGATCGGTCCTCCGGGTGTTTGGGGCTGCTCATTTCCACAGGCCTTCCCACCAGGGTTTCTGGGTTTGCGCCGGCGGCAGGGCGAGTTTCTTGCGGATGGCGTCGATGTCGCCGCCGGTGAGGGTGGCGAGTTGCTGGGCTTCCTGCTCCTGGCGGCGGGTGACGCCTTCCAGGTAGGCCCTGGCTTCGGGGCAGGCCTCCGGGGCCACCTTGGCGGGGTGGCGCAGGACGTAGCGGGTCTGGAAATTCTGGCGGTCCTTGGTCTCCTGAAACAGGAGGTCTTCCGGAAAGGTTTCCGGGGTGTAGCGGATGTGCAGGCGGGTCAGCATCACCGGCTGGGCGCCGCCGGGCGGCGGTCGGCGCGGCAGGATCCCCGGCGGCGGAGCAGAGGGCGTCCCGGCCGGGGCGGCGCCCGGCGGCTCCCCAGGGGTCAGCCAGAAGACGCCCGCCTGACGCAGTTCCTCCGGAGAGAGCGGGTCGGCTGCGCAGGGATCGCACCAGCTCATGTCCCAGAAGTATTCGGTGAAGGCCACGCGATAGCCCTCCCTCTTCGCCTGTTCGTCGAACAGGGCCTTGTAGAAATGGCGGAACTCGTCGCCCTGCTTGAGGAAGACCGGCAGATCCATGTTGGCGGGCAGTTTGACCGTGCGGTAATTGCTGGTCTCCACCCGGCCGTTCCGGGTCAGCATGTAGGCGATGAGATCTTGGGGGCCATTGGCGTTAGCCATGCCCAGGCGGATGGGCAGCATGAATTTTTCCGACTCGTAGGCAAACTGCAGCGGACGCAACATCTGAAAGCCGCTCCTGGCCTGTTCGGCAAGGTTCACTTTGGCGACGAAGAACTTCATGTTCTGGCGAATGTAGGGGGCCAGGGCCCGGGCGGAGTTTCCGGGGATACGGTAGCCGGACTGGGTGAGCCAGGTTTCCAGGCCGTCCGACTGGGTGGCGGAAAGGATCACGATGTCGTACTCACCCACGGAAAAGCTCGCCTCCACCGTCACGCCCAGGGCCTTGGCTCTGGCAGGTGTCGGCGCGGAAGCCGGAGCGGCGGTCATGGCCACAGGGCTGCGGCCCAGTTCGTAGAGGCGGCGGTCGCAGGGGTTGGGATCGTAATATTCGGCCAGCCGCGGAGCGGAATAGGCATCGAGGCGCTCGAAAAGTTTTTTGTCCCCTACATGGACCTGCCCCTTTTGCAGCACGGTCGGCACCGGCACGACAACGGCAAATTCCTTGAGGTCGCCCTTGTAGTCGTTGAGCATGCTGACCACCGTTTTCTCGCCGTCGCGCGCGACGATGACCTGGGAGGCCTCGTTGAACAGCTTGGAATCGGCCTTGCCGACGTAGAAGCCGCAGAAGGCCTGGGCGGCCAGGGGAGGCAGGAAGAAGAGGGCGGCGAGAGTAGCGCGCGGCATCGAGGGACTCCGGTGTGGTTGGAAGAAGTGGTCCTGCTTTAAACGTCGGGCGCATCCATCTGGGGTTACATGGCCACGAAAAAAGGTTTCTCTGGCCTCGGATCCGCTTATCTTCTTGGCGCTGCCTGGCCTGAAGAGCAGGGTGAAGCGATATCTCGCGGGCATTCACGCCACTTGGGCGACCAGCCAGTAACGCAGGAACTTTCCCGCCGCCATGTACAGACAGCAGGGTAGCCAGTGCAGGCGCAACCAGCCGGCGGCGAGGCACAGGGCGTCGCCGAGCAGGGGAGCCCAGGCCAGCAGCAGGATCGGGCTGCCCCAACGGGCGATCCGGTCCTTGTGGGGTAGGTCTTCCAGGCGCTGCCAGCGCGGCAGGAAGCGGCCGCAGGCCCAGGAGCTCATGCCGCCGGCAGTATTGCCCAGGGTGGCGATGGCCAGGGCGATTTCCAGTCTGTCCGGGTGGAGCTGGAGAAAGCCCCACAGCAGGGCCTCAGACCCTCCGGGCAGGAGCGTCGCCGCGAGAAAGCTGCCCAGAAACAGTCCGGCCAGCCCGGTTTCCGCCGTGACGTTGAGCCACTCCACCCGTAGAATCTCCTTTTTGCGCAGGGGGAAGGGACAAGGGGGAAGTGAAGCCCGGCTCCCCATGGCCCCCTTCTCCCTTCCTCCTTCTCCCTTATCAGCCCGTCATGCACCCGGATTATCTCGAAAAAGTTCTCAACGCACAGGTCTACGATGTCGCCATCGAGTCGCCCCTGGAGTTGGCCGGCAACCTATCGAGCCGGGTGGGCAACCGTATTCTGCTCAAGCGTGAAGACATGCAGCCGGTGTTTTCCTTCAAGCTGCGGGGCGCCTACAACAAGATCGCCGGCCTCTCGCCGGAAAAATTGAAGCGGGGTGTCATCTGCGCCTCCGCCGGCAACCACGCCCAGGGCGTCGCCCTCTCGGCGGCCAAGATCGGCGCCCGGGCGGTAATCGTCATGCCGACCACGACGCCGGGCATCAAGGTCGAGGCGGTCAAGCGGCGGGGCGGGGAGGTGGTGCTGCACGGCGAGTCCTACGACGAGGCCTATCACCACGCGATGGAACTGGAGAAGAGCGAGAAACTCACTTTCGTCCACCCCTTCGACGACCCCGAGGTGATCGCCGGGCAGGGCACCATCGGCATGGAGATCCTGCGCCAGCATACCAAGCCCATTCACGCCGTCTTCTGCGCCATCGGTGGCGGTGGGCTGATCGCCGGCGTCGGCGCCTACATCAAGCGCCTGCGGCCGGACGTCAAGATCATCGGCGTCGAGACCTTCGACGCCGACGCCATGGCCCGGTCCCTGGCCAAAGGCCACCGGGTGCGCCTCGACCAGGTGGGCCTCTTCGCCGACGGCACCGCTGTCAAGTTCGTGGGCGAGGAGACCTTCCGCGTCTGCAAGGAGGTGGTGGACGAGGTGGTCCTCGTCGATACCGACGCCATCTGCGCCGCCATCAAGGATGTCTTCGAGGACACCCGTTCCATCCTCGAACCCTCGGGGGCGCTGGCCATCGCCGGCGCCAAGGCCTACGCCGCCCAGCACAAGCTCAAGGACAAGACTCTGGTGGCGGTGGCCTCCGGGGCCAACACCAATTTCGACCGCCTGCGCTTCGTCGCCGAGCGGGCGGAGATCGGCGAGCAGCGCGAGGCCGTGCTTGCCGTGACGCTGCCTGAGAAACCCGGCGCCTACAAGAAATTCGTCTCTCTTATCGGCAAACGCAGCATCACCGAATTCAACTACCGCTACCACATGGCCAGCGAGGCCCACGTCTTCGTCGGCATCTCGGTGGCCAACCGGGCGGAATCCACCAAGCTCGTCGAACAGCTCCAGAAGCATGGCTACGCCACCCTGGACCTCACCGACGACGAAATGGCCAAGAACCACATCCGCCATCTGGTTGGCGGCCATTCGCCCCAGGTCTGCGAAAAGGGCCTGCACGAGCTGCTCTACCGCTTCGAATTCCCCGAGCGACCCGGCGCCCTCATGAACTTCCTCAACCACATGAGCGCCGGCTGGAACATCAGCCTCTTCCACTACCGCAACCACGGCGCCGACTACGGCCGCGTACTGGTGGGCATGCAGGTGCCGCCGGGGGAAATGGGCCAGTTCAAGGAATTCCTCAAAAACCTCGGCTACGCCCACTGGGACGAGAGCAAGAACCCGGCGTACAAGCTGTTCCTGGGCTGATCGGCGCCAGCGCGCCAAGCGCATGGAACCGGTCCACCGGCGCGCGGTCGAACTTCAGGATATTCCATCAACATCCACCCTTTGGCCACATCTGATTGAGGAGAACCCCATGCCGCCCAACCCCATCGTCTGGTTTGAAATCTACGTCCAGGACATGCCCCGCGCCAAGGCCTTCTACGAGGCGGTCTTCCAGTGCTCCCTCAGCCCCCTGGGCAACCCGGATGCGGAGGCACTCCCGGGCATGGAGATGCTGGCCTTCCCGTCGTCCATGGAGGCCTACGGAGCGACCGGGACGCTGGTCAAAATGCCCGGCTGCCCCTCCGGCGGCAGCGGCACCCTGGTCTATTTCGGTTGCGCCGATTGCGGCGTCGAAGCGGCCCGGGCTGCGGCCAACGGCGGGCGCATCTTCAAGGATAAGTTCTCCATCGGCCCCCACGGCTTCATCGCCCTGGTCAATGACACCGAGGGCAACATGATCGGGTTGCATTCGATGGCGTAGTCGCCGACACCCTGGCTCCACGACCGGGGCGGAGTCCCCTACAATGCCCCATCCCATTCAGGAGTCCGCCATGAAGATCGCCAACAACGTCACCGAGCTGGTGGGCAATACGCCGCTGGTCAAGCTCAATCGCGTCACCGCCGGCTGCGGCGCCACCGTGGCCGCCAAGCTCGAATTCTTCAACCCCGGGCATAGCGTCAAGGACCGCATCGCGGTATCGATGCTCGACGCTGCCCAGTCGGCGGGCATGATCGGGCCGGATACCGTGGTGCTGGAGCCGACCTCCGGCAATACCGGCATCGGCCTGGCCATGGTCTGCGCCGCCCGCGGCATCAAGTGCGCCTTCGTCATGCCGGAAACCATGAGCCGCGAGCGCAAGCTCCTGCTCAAGGCCTACGGCGCCGACCTCATCCTCACCCCCGGCCCCGAGGGCATGGGCGGGGCCATCGCCAAGGCCAAGGCCCTGGCCGAAGGTGACCCCAAGTACTTCATCCCGCAGCAGTTCGAGAACCCGGCCAACCCGGAGGTGCACCGCAACACCACTGCCGAGGAGGTGTGGCGGGATACCGATGGCCAAGTGGATATCTTCGTTTCCGGCGTCGGCACCGGCGGTACGGTGACCGGCGTGGGCGAAGTGCTCAAGGCACGCAAGCCGAGCGTGACGGTCGTCGCCGTGGAGCCCGACGCCTCGCCAGTCCTCTCCGGCGGCCAGAAGGGGCCTCACCCCATCCAGGGCATCGGCGCCGGTTTCGTCCCCGCCGTGCTCAACACCGCGATCTACGACGAGGTGATGCGCGTCAAGAACGACGACGCCTTTGCCACCGCCCGCCGCATGGCGACGGAAGAGGGGCTGCTGGTGGGCATCTCCTCCGGCGCCGCCGTGTGGGCCGCCTTGGAGCTGGCCAAGCGGCCGGAGAACACCGGCAAGCTGATCGTGGTGATCATTCCCTCCTTCGGCGAACGCTACCTGTCCACAGCACTCTTCCAGCACATCGAGGTTTGAGCGTTTTCGACACGGCGCCCGACCGGCGCGGCAGCGACTCCGTCAAATGGGGCCGCTATGCCGGTCGCGACGTGCTGCCCTTATGGGTGGCCGACATGGATTTCGCCGCCCCTCCGGCGGTGATCGAGGCCCTGCGCCAGCGTGTGGAGCACGGGGTCTTCGGTTATCCACAGCCCTGGCCTTCCCTCACGGAGTCAGTGCTTGCTTACCTCGATGACCGCTATGGCTGGTCGATTCAGGCCGAATGGCTGGTGTGGTTGCCGGGCTTGGTCACGGGCCTCAACCTGGCCTGCCGGGCAGCGGCCGGAGGCGTTCTGACAGCGACGCCGGTATACCCGCCCTTCCTTGGCGCCCCTGCCCACGCCGGTCTCTCCCTGGCCCGGGCGGACCTGGTCCTGGAAGGGGGTCGCTGGACCTGGGACTGGGGAGCCCTGCAAGCTGCCTGCCAACCCGAGACCCGCCTCCTCCTCCTGTGCCACCCCCACAATCCGGTGGGTCGCTGCTGGGACGACGACGAACTGCAAGCGCTGGCGGAATTCGCCGCCCGGCACGACCTCCTGGTGTGTTCGGACGAAATCCACTGCGACCTCATCCTCGAAGGGCGCCGTCACCGACCTTTCGCCACGCTGGGGCCCGAGTGCGCCGCCCGCAGCATCACCCTCATGGCGCCCTCCAAGACCTATAACGTCCCCGGCCTGGGCTGTGCGTTCGCGGTGATCCCCGACGCGAGTCTGCGTCGGGCCTTTCGCCGGGCCATGGACGGCATCGTTCCCCATGTGAACCTCTTCGGCCTGGTGGCCTGCGAAGCTGCCCTGCGCCATGGCGGCGCCTGGCACCGGGACTTGATCGCCTATCTGGCCGCCAACCGAGACGCCGTCCAGGCGGCGGTGGCGGCCCTCCCCGGTCTGGCGATGGCCCCGGTGGAGGCCACCTACCTGGCCTGGATCGACGCCCGGGGCCTGGGTCAGACCCGTCCGGCGGCCCATCTGGAGCGCCATGGACTCGGCCTCTCCGAGGGCGCCGACTTCGGCGCTCCCGGCTGGGTGCGACTCAACTTCGGCTGCCCCCGCACCACCCTGGACAGCGCCCTGGCCCGGCTGGCCGCAGCCTGCGCCCCATGAGCCCCTACACGGCCGCCTTGCTCGCCCTGGTTCTGGCCCTTGCCGGCCAGTCCCTCGCCGCCGGTCTGGCCCTGGAAAGCGCCCTGAGGCATAGCCGGCCCACCGCCTGGCTGGCGCTGGCACTGGGGTCGCTGCTGCTTGCCCTGCATCACGGCTTCAGTCTCGAATTGGCGCTGTGGGCCGGCATCTACGACCTGCGCCAGGCCATCCTGGCGGCGTTGGCCGGGGCGCTCTGCGGAGGTGCCGTGCTCCTGCTGCGGCGTGAGTGCCGCTGAAACTTCCATTGGCTCCCGTGTGTCACGTCCGCCCGCGCCCGCTCGGCCGCGATTGCTCGCCACGGACCAGGCTATTGCGGCACTTTGCGCCATGATCGTGCCCACCCGCGCGCGCCGCCCGGGTGCCCCCGAAATGAACCCAGGCGCTGAGCTCAGCCCGAATCGATCCGCCAGGCTCCCGCCTCGCTGGCGATCCAGTCTAGCCGTTGGTCGTGGGCCTGGGGGCGGATGCTGTCCACCCGGTTGATCTCGAAGCCGACCCCCACCGCCAGGGGCCGTGGGGCAAGCGTCGCCAGGGTGCGGTCGAAGAAGCCGCCGCCGTAGCCCAGGCGATACCCGGCCCCATCGAAGGCGTTGAGGGGCAGGAGGAGGAGGGTGGGCAGCACCGGCGGCCCCGCCACCGGGGTGGGGATGCCGTAACGGTCTGGGCACAGCGGCTCCCCCGGGCACCAGGCGCGAAAGACCAGGGGCTGGCCCGGCGCCACCACAACCGGCAGGACCGTGCGGCAGCCCAAGGCCCGCCAGTGATCCAGCGCGAGGCTCAGGTCCGGTTCGTTGCGGATGGGCCAACAATGCCCCACCACCGCCAGCCGATCAGCGGGCAGGGCGGTGATGAGGTGCCGGGCGAGGGCGGCCGACAGGCTCCTGTGCTGCTCCGGCGTCAGGGCGTCCCGTCGGGCGGCCATTTCCGCCCGCAACGCCCGCCGCCAGGCCGTGCTATCCTCGCCCGATGTCGTCGTAATCGGTTCCACTCCGCCAATCTAGCATGAAGCACCGTTTTGCCCTGCCAGCCGTTCTGGCCATCGCCCTCGCGTCTCTCTCCCCCGCGTCCCTCGCCCCCGTTTACGCCCAGGAAGGCAAGGACGCCGCCTTTCTCTCCGCCCGGGAAGCATTCCGCACCGGCGATGCCCTCCGGCTGGAAAAGGCCGCCGCCACCCTGGGCAGCGGCCACGATCTGGCCCCCTACGTCGAGTATTTTCAGCAGCGCATGCGTCTGGAGCAGTCCGACACCGCTGCCGTAACCGCCTTTGCCGAGCGTCATCCGGGGAGCTACGTCGCCGAACGCCTGCGTGGCGACTGGCTGCGCCTCATGGCCAAAAAGCAACAGTGGGCGGAAGTCGAAGCCGCCTACGCCGCCCTCGCCAATCCGGAGCAGGAAACCACCTGCCTCGCGCTGCAAGGGCGGCTGGCCCGCAAGGACGCCAAGGCCCTGGACGAGGCGCAGGGCCTTTGGCTCAGTCTCATCGAGCCGCCGGAAGGCTGTGTTCCCGTCCTGGAAGCCCTGATCTGGGAAAAGAAGGTTCTCGCCGACGACGTATGGGCCCGGGTGCGCCGTCAGTTCGAAGCCAATCGCACCGCCTGGGCCAAGGCCAGCATGCACTACCTGCCGGAATCCCAAACGCCGGACATGAAGCAGGTCGATGCCCTCATCGACCAGGCCATGGGCTATCTGGTCAAGATGCCCTCCTCCTGGGCCTCCACCCGCTCCGGGCGGGAATTGGTCGCCCTGGCCGTGCAGCGGGTGGCGACCAACGATCCGCGGGTCGCGGCGGAACAATTGGAAAAACTCCAGGGCCGCATGCAGGACAGCGAGAAGCAGTGGGCCTGGGGCCAGATCGGGCTCAGCGCCGCCAAGCGGCACATGAGCGATGCCCTGGGCTGGTACGCCCGGGCCGGCAAGGCCCCCCTGTCCGACGAAGGCTACGCCTGGAAAGTGCGCGCCGCTCTGCGGGCCCAGGAGTGGGGGATCGTGCATGGCACCATCGAAGCCATGCCCCCGGCACTTGCGGCCCTGCCCGAATGGACCTACTGGCTGGGCCGGGCCCACAAGGCCGGTGGCCGCACCAGCGACGCCGATGCCCTGTTCCGGCGCATCGCCGGACAGCCCAATTTCTACGGCAATCTGGCCGACGAGGAACTGGGCAAGCCACTCGCACCGCCTCCCGCGGCGGCGGCCCTCACCCGGGACGAGGAACGGGCGGCCCAGGGCAATGCAGGGCTACGCCGGGCCCTGGCGCTCTTCCGCCTCGACCTGCGCACCGAGGCGGTCCGCGAGTGGAACTGGACCCTGCGCGGCATGGACGACCGCCAGTTGCTGGCCGCCGCCGATCTCGCGCACCGCCAGGGTATCTACGACCGGGCCATCAACACCGCCGACAAGACCAGGAACGAGCACGACTACCGCCTACGCTACCTCGCTCCCTACGGCGACCAGGTGCGGCCCGCGGCCCGCAACCAGTCCCTCGACGACGCCTGGGTCTATGGCCTGATGCGCCAGGAGAGCCGCTTCATCACCAATGCCAAATCCACTGTCGGCGCTTCCGGACTCATGCAACTCATGCCTGCCACCGCCAAGTGGGTAGCGCGGAAGATCGGCCTCAAGGATTACAACCACAGCCGGGTCAACGACACCGAAACCAACGTACTGCTCGGCACCAGCTACATGCGCATGGTGTTGGAAAATCTCGACAACCATCCGGTCCTGGCCTCCGCCGCCTACAACGCCGGTCCCGGCCGGGCCCGCAAATGGCGCGCCGACGTGCCGCTCGAAGGCGCCATCTACGCCGAAACCATCCCCTTCAACGAGACTCGCGATTACGTCAAGAAGGTGATGAGCAACGCCGTCTATTACTCGGCCCTGTTCAACGGCAAGCCTGATTCCCTCAAGGCACGCCTGGGGGTCGTCGGCCCCCGGGTGGCGGATGGCCCCAAGGATGCCGACCTGCCCTGACCTTCACCGCCCCCGGCCCCGGAGACTCCCATGAGCGAACAGCGCCTTACCCTGCCCGATCTTTCGGCCGGCGTGGATGCCTACGAAGTCGTCCAGTCCTGCCGCCTCGCCTTCCTGCGCCACTTCGCCCAGGCTCTGCGCGAATCCGGGGTGCTAAGCGGGGAAGAGGTCGAAGCCGCCTGTCTGGGCGCCGGCCGCTATTTCGACGAGGCGATCACCGCCAAACGGGCGGGTTTCGAACAGGCTGACGGACTGACCGCCTCCAAGATTTCCCTGGTGGGCGACGACCAGTTGGAACTGGAAATCGCCCTCGGCGACCTGGCCCGGCGGGTGGGCGAAGCCACCGGCCAGGCATCGCGCCGCCTCTACCTACGCTTTGCCACCCTGTTGTGCCGCCCGGCCCTGCTGCCGGCCGACCTGCCCTTCGCCCCGGATGCCCTGGGCCAGGGCTTGGGTGAAATGCTGGCCGCCGGTGGCAAGGGGTCGACCGCAGCCCTCGCCCTGCTGGAGCGGGTGGAGCCGCTGCTCACCGAGCGCCTCACCCTGGCCTACGGAGAAATGGACGAACTCCTCGCCCGCCAGGGGGTCGAGCCGGCGCAACTGCTCAATCAAGCGGCGGCCGGGGGCGGCGCTTCACGCGACTCCAGTCCCCGGGCACAGCTCTCCTCACCGTCCGCCGGGGCTCCGGCGGTAGCGAGCGCAGACCCCGCCCAGGCGCTGCAGGCCGCGATTCTCGGACGGCAGGCGGCCGCGCAGGTGGCCTATGCGCCCAGCGGCGCTGCCGCCGGGCCCACGACGGTGATTCCCCTTGAACTTCTCAACCAGTTGGTCGCCCGTCTCGACGCCCTGGAACGCCACGAGGGCAACGATACCCAACCCGCCGTCGCCACGGCGCTCCGGCCCAGCGAACTCGGCATCGCGCCGGGGCGCCCGGAAGGCGCGGCCCTTGACGCCCTGGCCCTCATCTTCGAAGCCATCTTTGCCGATGCCGAGCTGCCCGAAGCGGTCAAAGCCGCCATCGCCAGCCTGCAGATCCCCATCCTCAAGACTGCCCTGGCCGACCCCGGTCTGTTTACGGTGCTGGATCATCCCGTCCGCCGTCTCATCGACCGCATGGCCGCTGCCGCCTGCGGCCTGCCGCGGGACACCGCCGCCGACCATCCCGTGTGCGAACGCCTGCAGGAAATGGCCGCCTACGTGCGGGGCAATTTCGATGGCTCGGCCGCCCTGTTCGAATCCTCGGTGGCCAAGGTGGATTGGATCGTCGCCCGCCGCAACGAGGACGCCGAGGCCGCTGCCGCTCCCTGGCTGGCCCTGGCAGAAGCCTGGAGCCGCCGCCGCAGCGCCGCCCGCCGCGCCCGGGAGGCCCTTGCCGCGCTGACCACGCCGGAGGTGCCAGGCGCCATCGCTGACTTTCTCGTCGGTCCCTGGCTGCGCTACCTTGAGAGCCTTTGGGGGGAGGACGGCAGTAACCCCACCGCCCGGGCGGCCCTGCAACTGGCCAGCGACCTCGTTTGGAGCGTGCGTCCCAAGGAGGCCCCGGATGAGCGCCGCCGCCTGGCCCAGGGCGTCCCGGTCCTGCTCAAGGGCATCAACCAGGGGCTCGACGCCATCGGCGTGAGCGCCGAAGAACGGGCACCCTTCCTCGACGCCTGCTTCGCCCTGCAAACCGCCGCCATCCGCTCCACCCCGGGCACGGCCCCAGCCCCGGAAGAGGCAGACGCCCCCCTGGAAGCGCCACGCAGCCTAGCCGCCGAAGTGGTGCGCCCGCGCCTCGAACGCTTCGCGGAAGACGGCCGCGGCCTTAGGATTCTCGATCTCCCCGGCCGGGTGCCCGGCGCCACGCTGCTCGCCGCGCCGCCCTGGCAGAAGGGCGACTGGATCGATCTGCGCCTGCCCGAAGGCGAAGCCGCCGGCGGTCACCTCAGCGCCCTCACCCCGGACGGTTGGCCCCTCTTCACGCGCCCCGGGCAGGAAGACGCTCTCCTGGTCTCGCCCCTGATTCTAGATCGCCAGTTGCGCAGCGGCGAGGCCCAGCGCCACAACACGCGTTCGCTCTTTGCCACGGCTGCCGCGGCGGCCCTGGGGCAAACCGCCAAGCCAGAGTGAGCGCCTGTGAACATTTCATTCACCCCCGCTCGTCATTCCCCGCTGCGCCCGCTCGGCGTTGCCAATGCTCGCCATAGCCCGAGCTATGGCTGTGCTTTGCGCCTTGATCGTGCACACCTGGGCACGCCGCTCGGGCGCGCCTGAAAAATTCACAGGCTCTGAGGGAGGCGGGGCAGCGCATCCAAGTGACGTCCGGCGCGGATGCCATTTCCCTTCATCCGCCGCTTGGCTCCCGGCCGGTTCTCCTCAGCGCAGCGAAAAATCCACCCGGCTCGGGCTGGCCTTGGGGTCGGCCTTGGGGTCGGCGCCCACTTTGGGGGGCAGCAGGAAGACCCGCTCCATGGGGATCTTGCCCTGTTCCACCAGCCAGGCCTGCACCACTTCGCCCCGACGCTGGGCCAGTTGGCGCACGTCCTCGTCGGCGGTGGCGAGATTGGCGAGCAGGAGCTTTTCCATCTCTTCCACCGGCAGATCCTTCTGCATGCCGATGAGATTGCGTGGCTTGGGGAATTTGGCTTCCTTGTAGACCCGGCGCAGGAGATCGGCGTACTCCTCGGTTTTCACCTCGACGCCCTCGGCCGATCCACCCTCGACACCGCGCCGTGCCTGTTCGCGCAGCTTCTCGGCGCGCACGGCACGGTCCAGGGCGGCCCGCTTCATGCCTTCGCGTTCGGTTTCCGGGTCCGCCCGGCCGGTAATTTCCAGATTGAGGGCCGGCCGGTCGGCCATGGCCTTGGCCAGGGATTCCAGGCGTTTGACGGCGGTGGTGCCCAGGGCCGTCCGGCCGGGGTCGAAATCGATCATCGACAGTTCCTCCCCGCCCCCGAAGAGGGAGGCGATGAGGGTGAAGGGGGAGGTGACCGCCTTGACGAAGAGATTGACGATTACTCGCACGATGATGCCGCCCAGGGAAAACTGCGGGTCTTCCAGGGAGCCGGAGATGGGCAGGTTGATGTCGATTTCGCCGCGGCCGTTCTTCAGGAGCGCCACGGCCAGCTTCACCGGTAGGCCGGTGGCGTCGGGGCTGTCCACCTTGTCGCCGAAGGTGAGCTGGTCGAGGAAGATGCGGTTCTCGGCGCTGAGCTGGCGGTCGGCCAGCTTGTAGCTGACGTAGAGGGAAAGCTTCCCCTTGTCGATGGCGTAGCCTGCGTACTTGCCGGCGTAGGTGGACAGGGTGGTGAGATCGACGCCGCGGATTTCGCCCTTGAGGTCCAGGAAGGCCTTGGCCGCCAGGGGGTTGAGTTTGGCGCTGACATCCACCGGGGCGGCGTTGCCGTAGCTGCCGTGCAGTTCCAGGTCGGCGACGGTATCGGCCTGGGACGAGAGGCCGGTCACCCGACCGGAAAGACGGGTGACATTGACCGTGTAATTGGGCTTGACGAAATAATCGGAGAAATTGACCGTTCCGTTGGAGAGGCTGGCCTTGGCGACGCGGATGGGGGCAACCTCCCCGGCGGGTGCAGGAGCCGCAGGGGCGGCCGGGGCGGGGGGCACGGATGCCTTCTGCTCACCGGCCGGCGAGGGGGCTGCGGCGGCGGTGGCAGGGGGTGCCCCGGGGGCAGTCTCGCCCTCGGGCTTGCGGACGATCTGCATCAGGTTGAGCTGGCCCTCGGGGGTGACGATCATGCGGGCGTAGAAATCGGCCAGGGCCACTTCCCGCACGTTGAGGGCGAAAGGTTGCAGGGCGACGTCGATGCCGCCCAGAAAGAGGGACTTCCACTTGAGGAAGTCGGCGCCGCTCAGATTGTCGATGCTGTGCAGGTCGCCCAGGGTAAGGTCGCCCTTGAAGCCGCCGCTCTGGCGACCCTTGTCGAGACTGAAGGCGAGCTTGCCGCGGCTGGAGATCTGGCCCCGTACCAGGGTGACGTTGAGCTTGTCCTCGAAATAGGGCTGGATGGGGAGGAGGGGGAAGCCGCTGATGTCGGTGTCCAGAGCGATGAGGAGCGGGCTGGCCTGGATGTCTCCGGATACCTTGAGGCTACCCTTTTCGTTGATGCGGGCTGCCACCTGCAGGGCCGCCTTCTTGCCGGGGGCGGTGGAAAAGTTTTCCAGGCTGATCTGGAGTCCGTCCAGGGTCTGGGCCTTGCGGTCCCGGTGCCCTTCTTCGCGGTAGCGTAAGCCGCCATCGACCAGGGCGACCCGGCGGGCGGCCACTGTCCACGGTGTGCCGGTGTTGTCTCCGTCACCCCCCTTGAGCAGCGGCCCCTGGGGCAGGTCGAGGGTCTTGTTGCGGTCCCGCAGCACGTCGAGGCGGGGGGCGGTAAGGGTCAGTTCCCCCAGGTCGGCCAGCCGCTGGGTGAGGTCGATGCGGGCACCCTTGATTTCGCCCTTTCCGAGACGGAATTGGGAACCGGCCTCCAGGGTGAAGGAGGCGTCCAGTTCCAGGGGCTTCTCCAGGCGGCCCTCCAGTTGGCGCAGGGTGAGGCCGAAGTCGCCCAGGGTGGCGAGAAAGGGCTTGCTGCGGGTTTCGTCCCGCCAGCGCAGCGTGGCGCCCTCGACGGCCACTTCGGCCACCGACCAGGTGAGCTTGCCCGACGCGGAGGATTCGCCGCCTTTGGCGTCCCCGCCGCCCAGGGCCGCCGCGATGTCCTGCCAGTTGAGGCGTCCCTGGGGCGTCGCCCGCAGGCCCAGATCGAGCCCGCTCAGGCGAATGCGGTCTAGGGCGACATGCCGCCGGGTCAGGTCGGCCTCGCCGACCTCGATGTCGAGTCGCTTCCAGGCCAGCAGGGGTCTGTCGCCGCCCTCGCGCAGGGCCACGTCGCTCAGGTGGGCCGCCCCCAGAAGTCTGACCGAGGCTGGGGCGTCCTTGTCCTGACGAAAGACCAGGCGCAATTCGGTATCGAGCCGTGCGCCCGCCACCGCAAAGGGCAGCTTTACCGGCGAATAGGGGAGGTAGCGCAGGAGGTCCACCCGGTCCAGATCCAGGCGCAATTCGCTTTCGTGGGAATCGGCGAAGGGCTTGCTGCGGCCTTCCAGGACCAGGGGGGCGCCGTTGATGAGGGCCGAGAAATGCGGGTCCACCTCGATGTCGGCATGCACGGGCAGACTGGAGACGAAGGGCAGGATGAGGGCCAGATCGCTCACCGTGTGGGTGAGGCCGGTGGGTTGGTCATTGAGGACGACACGGCCCCCGGTGATGCGGATGTTATTGACCGCGAAGCGGGGGGTGGGGTCTTCGGACGGCTTGCTCCACTCGTCGATCAGGTCCGAAACGTCGTAGCGGTTGCCCTCCAGGCGCGTCACGGCCAGCCGCGGGCCGTCGATCTGTAATTCCCGGATCACCGGCCCGCCACGGAACAGGGAAGCAGCCTCCAGATTGAGGTAGAGCCGGTCGAGCCCCGCCACTTCGTCGCCGGACTCGCCCCGCACCGAGAGGCCGGTCAGTTCGGCGGACAGGGCGTAGGGATTGATGGCCAGCCCACCCAGGCTGACCTTGCGGTGCAAGGCCTCGCCGGCCTTACGCTCTATGAGGGACTTCACCAGGGGCGGCGCCGCGAAAAAACCCAGCACGCCGAAAGCCGCGACGGCGCCGACGCACCAGGCCAGGGTCTTGCGCAGGCGCGCCGGGGAAGCCAGGGCGCCGAGGCGTCCGGAGGAGGGGGCAGTCATGAGAAAACCTCGCGGAGTAAAGGTATGGGCATAGACGTGCAGGAAGGGCCGATGCCGTGCGGAAATTGTAGCCCAGGCGCCGCCCGCCACCGGCGGGGCAGGCCGACAAAACCCGGCCGAAGGGAGTAAAATTCGGGCCTTTCGACTTCCAGTTCCGGGGCACCCGATGGACATCAAGAAAATTCTCATTCTGGGCGGTAGCGGCTTCGTCGGTACCTACATCACCAACCGGCTGGCCGAGCGCGGCGTCGAGGTCACCATTCCGACCCGCCGGCGGGAGCGCACCAAGGCCCTCATCATGCAGCCCAATGTGGAGATGGTCGAAGCCAACATTCACTGCGACAAGACCCTGGCCGAACTGGTGCAGGGCAAGGATGCGGTCATCAACCTGGTGGGCATCCTGCACAGCCGCGACGTCAAGCTGCCCTACAGCCGCGATTTCGCCCAGGCCCACGTGGAACTGCCCAAGCGCATCATCGCCGCCTGCAAGGCCGCCGGCGTGCGCCGCCTGGTGCACATGAGCGCCCTGGGTGCGGACCCCAAAGGGCCATCGGAATACCTCTGCTCCAAGGGCGACGGCGAGGCCGCCGTGCTGGGTGCCCAGGGCGACCTGGACGTGACCGTCTTCCGTCCCTCGGTCATCTTCGGTCTGGGCGATTCCTTCATCTCCCTGTTCGCCGCCCTGCTGACCAAGCTGCCCTTCTTCCCCCTGGGCTTCGGCCATGCCCGCTTCCAGCCCGTCTGGGTGGCCGACGTGGCCGACGCCTTCGTGGAATCCCTGGGTGACGCCTCCACCTACGGCCAGGCCTACGATTGCTGCGGCCCCACCGTCTACACCCTGCGCGAGATGGTAGACCTCACCCGGGAATGGTGCGGCAGCCAGGCCCGCGTCGTCGCCCTTTCCGAAGGCTGGGCCTACCTTCAGGCCGGCCTCATGTGGCTGGCCCCCAATCCCATGATGTCGCCGGACAATCTGCGTTCCATGCAGGTGGACAGCGTCGCCGGTGAAGGTTATCGCCCCCCCGCCGGCTGGCGGCCGGCCTCCCTGGAGTCCGTTGCCCCCAGCTACGTGGGCAAGGTGCTGCCCAAGCGCAAGCTGGACTCCTTCCGCTACCGCGCCGGCCGTTAAGCAGGCGCCAGACAATCCCATACTTTGTCGACGCCGCTTGCCGTACTCAAGATACTGACTGCGCGGCGTCTTCGCGCCTTGGCATGCCCCGTGCCCGCTTAAGCCCGGCGTGGCTCGCCGGTCCCCGATGAAGACTTATATCGTCGGCGGTGCCGTGCGTGACGCACTGCTCGGCCGGCCAGTGGTCGACCGGGACTGGGTGGTGGTCGGGGCGACCCCTGAGGAACTGCTGGCCCAGGGCTTTCTACCGGTGGGGCGCGATTTTCCCGTCTTCCTGCATCCCGAGACGCGGGAGGAGTACGCCCTGGCGCGCACCGAGCGAAAGACGGCCCCCGGTTATCACGGCTTCGTTTTTCACGCGGCGCCCGATGTCACCCTCGAGGAAGACCTCGCCCGCCGGGATCTGACCCTCAACGCCATGGCCCGGACCGAGGACGGCACCCTGGTGGATCCCTACGGCGGCCGGGCCGACCTCGAAGCCCGCGTCCTGCGCCATGTGGGGCCGGCCTTTGCCGAAGACCCGGTACGCATCCTGCGGCTGGCCCGCTTTGCCGCCCGTTACGCCGATTTCAGCGTGGCGCCGGAGACCCTGGCCCTGGCCCGCAGCATGGTGGAGGCCAGCGAAGTGGACCATCTGGTGCCCGAGCGGGTGTGGCAGGAGATCGCCAAGGGACTCCTGGAAGACCACCCGGCGCGCATGCTGGAAGTGCTGCGCCAGTGCGGCGCCCTGGCCCGGCTTCTGCCCGAGGTCGAGGCCCTGTTCGGTGTGCCGCAGCGAGCCGATTTCCACCCCGAAGTGGACTGCGGCGTCCATACCCTGATGGTCATCGACGCCGCAGCGCGTCTGGGGCACGGCCTTGCCGTGCGCTTCGCCGCCCTCACCCACGACCTGGGCAAGGCCGCCACCCCGGCCGACCTGCTGCCCAAGCACCACGGTCACGAAGCGCGCAGTGTCGACCTGGCCCGGGAACTCTGCCAGCGCCTGAAAGTACCCAACGACTGCCGCGACCTCGCCCTGCTCGCCGCCCGCTGGCACGGCGACATCCACCGCGGCGAAACCCTGCGCCCGGCCACCGTGGTGCGCCTGCTGGAACAGACCGACGCTCTGCGTCGGCCTGCCCGCTTCGAAGAACTCCTGGCCGTGTGCCACGCCGATTTCGTCGGGCGCCTGGGGCACGAGACCACGCCCTACACCCCGCCTGCCGTGTTTCGCACCGCCCTGGCGGCAGCCAGCGACGTGGATGGCGGGGCCATTGCCAGAAATTGCCCGGAACCCGCGCGCATTGCGGAACTCATTCATGCCGCCCGGGTGGCGGCGGTCAAGCACGCCCTTCACTCCGGAGAGAAAGACCAGACATGACCCTAGAAACCCCAGTTGGACGAGCTCGTAGCGCTATCACCCGAGGATTGAGCGTTTCAGTAGGGCGCAGAGATCCAGAACACACGGCGTTCCGGACATCGACAAGCGGTCGGATGAGGTTTCCAGGATGATCCAAACCCAGCGCGTTGCCGGCCTTGAAGTGCATTCCTGCCGCCCAGCGCGGCCCCGCAAGGGGGCGCCGCCCCTGGTCTTCATCCACGGCGCCTTTGCCGGGGGCTGGATGTGGACCGATACCCTGCTTCCAGCCCTGGCCGAGGCGGGTTACGCCGGCCATGCCGTCTCCCTGCGCGGCCACGGCGGCAGCGAGGGGCACGACAACATCGACTGGCACTCCATCGCCGACTATGTCGACGATGTCGAGACGGTGGTGGATTGGCTGGGTGGCGACGCCGCCCTCATCGGTCATTCCATGGGGGGGTTCGTGGCGCAGAAGTTCCTGGAGCGGCGTTCAGCGGTCGGGGTGGCCCTGGTCTGCTCGGTGCCGCCCCAAGGCCTGGTAGCGGCGCAGTTCCACCTGTGCATTTCGAAGCCGGACCTGTTCATGGAACTCAATCGCATCCTGGGCGGCAACCATACCGACACCCTCGTCCTGCGCGAGGCCCTGTTCGCCGGGGAGGTGGCCGAGGACATGCTGCTCAACTGGCTGGGCAAGATGCAGCGGGAATCTCACCGGGCGCTGTGGGACATGTCCATGTTCAACCTGCCCAGCCTATCCACCATGGCGCGCCCGCCCATGCTCGTCCTGGGGGCGGAAAAGGATGTCCTGGTGCCTGCCTTCCTGGTGCAGAGCACGGCTCATACCTACCAACTGCCCTGCCATATCTTCCGTGGCATGGGCCATGCTGTGACCCACGAAAAGGAATGGCCGCTGGTGGCGGCCACGTTGAAGACCTGGCTCGATACGCTCAGGCCTTGACGTCTACGGAATTTCCCAGGTGCGATGGATTGTTCGTTGCAGCGGGTTCCGGCAAGGCTTCGATCAACTGCTGCGCGGTGCGCTCCTGAATCTCCAAGGTCTTCTTGAGGGTTTCGAGCGCGACGCCGTCGCCGTCCCGGGCGGCCGAGAGCGCGGTAGTCAGACTGCCTATGCCGGAGAGGTCCATGGTGAGCTTGATTGCCCGGGGAAACGCGGATACCGTTAGTGTAGTTCACGACCTTGGGAAAGCAATGGCAGGCCCGCAAGACAAGTCCAGCCTCGAAGCCGCCATCGGCGAGGCGATCCGATTGAAGCGCGATGGTCACACCCGGGATCAGGCCGAATGGGAGGCCATGGCCGAGGACTTGCTGCGCGACATCGACTCCTTCGACCTCGATCTGGCCGAGCGCAAGCTGCGCAGCGAGGAACGCCCCGTCAAGCCGGCGGGACTCATCGAGACCGGCGTGGTGTTCCCCGAGCTGGCGCCGGAAGAGGCCGAGCGGCCGCAGTCGGTTCCCAGGCCCCGGGGATCGTCGCACCAGGCGCGGGGGGATTCCGGGGTCGTGGCCCGCAGTGGTTTTTTGCAGGAGTTGCGCGAGCAGGCCCGCGAACGCCAGCAGCAGCAAAGCCAGGAGGCGATCGAGCGCAATCAGGCCAACGAACTGCTGGACAAGCGCCTCCGCCAGGTCTTCCTGTACCTGCACGAACTGGTGCAGCAACTCAACATCCTGCGGCCCACCCTGGAACGATCCTACGAGATCTCCCCCCGGGTGGTCATGAAGGATCTGGTCTGGCAAGAGGGGTTCGCCGACTACCGCACCCAGTCCCAGAGCTCCGGCGCCCTCATCGAAATGGTCAGCTTTTCCTTCCAGGTGGCGTCGCCCCGGCGTTTGTCCGTGCAGTTCGACGCGGCGGCAGCCGACCGCTTCCGCAAGCAGATTTTCGACTTCGGCCTGCGCTTCCGCATGAACGAACGCCACAACCAGCGTCGCCAGCTCCTCTTTGCCGATTTCGAAATCGACTCCGAATTCGGCGTCAGCGCCCGTTGGCGGGCCGATTACGACGCCGCGACCATCCGCCTGGAATGCCGTAATCTGGAGCGCCTGGGGAATTACACCTATCGCGTCGATCCGGCCTGCATCGACCAGGAGCTCATGGACGAATTCGGCCACCTGGTGCTCGGCCAGCCCAGCCGCTTTCCGCTGCTCTGTCGGCGCTGATGACCGTCCTCCTGCAAGCGGGGCGCAGGGTGGAACGGGAGCGCTGCGGCGCCCCTTGCCCTACAGGCGGTGGCTCTGGTCGCCGCGGCGAAAACCCAGAAGCCCCGGGGCCTCGCCCCGGCCGAAAGCGATGACCTTGAAGAGCTCGCCCATTTCGTGGGGCAGGATGAGTTTGTTGACTGCCCCGGCTCCACGGATGTAGTCGGCCGAATCGGCCGGGAGGCGAGCGAGCTGGTCCAGGATGCCGCAATTGAGAAGGAACTGCCCCTGGCTGGCGTAGCCCTGCAGTTCCAGCCCGGCGCCATGGGCGGCCGCTGCCACGGCAGTGAATTCGACGTGGGCGGTGATGTCCTGCAAGCCGGGCAGCCAGAGGGGGTCGCCGTGGGCATGGTGGCGATAGTGACACATGAGGGTGCCCCCGCCCCGCTGAGGGTGGTAGAACTCGCGGCGAGGAAAACCGTAATCCAGGAGCAGGACGGTGCCGCTTTCCAGAATGCCGCCCCACACCGCGGCCCAGGCCTGCGCGGCAAGGCCGACTTCGGCCAGATAGCCGTCCCCGGGGGCGAAGTCCGACTCCAGCGCGCGCGCGGCATCGGTCAGGATGGCAGGCAGAGGGCGACTTTCCCAGGCGAAGCCTTCACCCTCCCGCACGACCCCCCTTTCCCGAGCCTCTCCGCCCTGCCAGACGAGCAGATGAACTGGCATGGCATCGAGCAGCTCATTGCCCAGGACGAGGCCGGAAAAGCGTTCGGGGAGGCGATCCAGCCATTCGACCCGCGGCAGCAGTGCGGGGCAGGTGGCAGCCAGGGTCTGGCGCTGCCGCTCCCGCAGGTCGGCCGACAGGTCGAGGATGGCGTAGCGCTCGGGCAGGGCGTCCTGTTCGGCGAGGGTGAGAAGGATATCCGCCGCCAGGCGGCCGGAACCGGCGCCGACTTCCAGGATGGCGGGAGCGCTGGCAGCCATCACCTGCGCCGCCTGGGCGGCCAGGGCACGGCCGAAGAGACGCGTCATCTCCGGCGCGGTGACGAAATCCCCTGCGGCGCCGAACTTGCGCGCCCCGGCGGCGTAGTAGCCCAGACCCGGCGCGTAGAGGGCGGTCCCCATGAATTCGGCGAAGGAAATCCAGCCGCCGGCCGCGGCGATGCGTTCCCACAGGGTGTCGCGCAGGCGCCGGCTGTGGGCCAGGGCGTCTTCGGAAGGAGGGGGGAGGGACATGGGGGCAGGCGAAAACGCTGGATTCTACCCCCCGTCCCGTTCTGCGGGCGACCCGGCTGGCCGTGCTTGTGCTATTTTTCCACCGGAGTTGGGGGCCGGGTTCCCGGGGCCCTCCGCTGGAGGGAGTTTCCATGCACATCGTACAGACCGTTGCGCGTACGCCCGCGGGGGTGGCCGCTGCCATCGCCGGCTTGCAGGCGGTTCAGCCCAATTTGATTCTCGTCTTCGGCGCGGCCGAATATTTCGACCAGACCGACCTGGGGACCAAACTCGCAGCTGCCTTTCCGGAGGCGGCCAGCCTAGGTTGCTCGACGGCCGGTGAAATCACCGCAAGAGCGGTGGACGACGGGACTTGCAGCTTTACCGGCCTGCGGCTGGAGACGACTCGCCTGACGCGGGGGCGGACCGAAATGCGCGGTATGGAGGACTCCTTTGCCGCCGGGGAGCGCCTGGCCCGCCAGTTGCTGGATCCGGAGCTGAAGGCGGTGCTCGTTTTCGGCCCCGGAGTCCAGGTCAATGGCAGTGCCCTGGTGGATGGCATGAGCAGCCTTCTTGGCGGCGGGCTTCCCATCACCGGGGGCTTGGCCGGGGACGGCGGCGCCTTCCGCCAGACCTTCACCCTGGGCGAAGGAGGGGTCGGGCCGCGGGCGGTGGTCGCCATCGGTCTGTGTGGCGAAGGACTGCGTTTCGCCCATGGCTCCTTCGGCGGCTGGGAAGCCTTCGGCCCGCCGCGCAAAGTGACGCGGGCGGTAGGCAATGTGCTCTACGAGCTGGACGGAGAACCTGCCCTGGCGGTTTACCGGCGCTACCTGGGCGCCCATGCGCGGGATCTGCCGGCCTCCGGACTTCTTTTCCCCTTTGCCATGCTGGGCGCCAATCACGACGCGGTGGGCCTCATCCGCACCATACTCGGGATAGACGAGGCGTCCGGGAGCCTGACCCTGGCCGGCGAAATCGACCCCGAGGGTTATCTGAAACTGATGCACGCCACCACCGACAAGCTGGTGGGCGGCGCCGAGGCGGCGGCCGAGGCGGCCCATGACATGCTCGCTGCCAACGGTGCCGGGCTGGCGATCCTGGTGAGTTGCGTGGGACGCAAGCTGGTCATGGGCAGCCGGGTGGACGAGGAAGTCGAGGCGGTCAGCGCGGTCTTCGGCCACCAGGCCGTGCTGTCGGGCTTCTATTCCTACGGCGAGATCAGTCCCTTCACCCCGGGTTCCTCGTGCAAGCTGCACAACCAGACCATGACCATCACCTACCTGGGTGAACGCTGAGTGTGCACTGACTGCGCTTCTTCGATGTGGAACTCAGGAGCCCAGCGACCCGAATGCTGCGCTGGGCGAGCGGACGCCGTGAGTCGCTAGCGCTGATGCACAAGGGGCTCCTCAGTCAGTTGCGGCGATCCTTCGGCGTCTCCGACGCGGCGGAGGCCGAGGCCCTGTGCGCCGCGGCGCGGGCCAGCGGCGACGCGGCGCCGGAACTGGTGCCCCTGTTGCGGGGGTTCCCGGATTTTCTGGCCCGGATCGAGGCGGCCTTCGAGCAATTCGATCGGGATCTGGATCTGCGCTCCCGCAGCCTGGAGCTTTCCTCGACCGAACTGACCGAAGCCAACAATCGCCTGCGGGAGGAGTTGGCGAGCCGGGAACGGGCCCTGGCGGCCCTGCGCGAACTGGTAGCCGGCCTGATGCCGGCCGGAACCGCCCAGAACCAGGTGGGCCAGACCGATCTGGAGGAAATCTCGACCCTGCTCTCCTGGCTGGTGGCCGACCGGGAAGCCGATCGGCGCGCCCTGGACAATCAGAAATTCGCCCTGGACCAGCATGCCATCGTCAGCATCACCGACACCCGGGGAACCATCCTTTACGCCAACGACAAGTTTTGCGAGATCAGCGGCTACGCCCGGGAGGAACTGCTGGGCCAGAACCATCGCATGGTCAAGTCGGCCGTCCATCCGCCGGCTTTTTTCGCCGAGCTTTGGGAAACCATCCGCCGGGGCGAGGTCTGGCACGGCGAGGTGTGCAACCGGGCCAAGGACGGCCATCTGTACTGGGTCAGCGCCACCATCGCGCCCTTGCTCGGGGCCGACGGCCGGCCGGAGCAGTACATCGCCATCCGCACCGACATCACGGCGCGCAAGGTGGCCGAGCAGCGCGTTGGCGAGCAGTTGCACCTCATGGAAGAAATGCTGGAGGCCATCCCGCTGCCGGTCTATATCAAGGACCGGGAGGGGCGTTACCTGCGGCTCAATCGGGCCTTCGAAGCCTTCTTCCACGTGCGGCGCGAGGATTACGTCGGCCGCACCCTGCACGATCTGCTGCCGCCGGAGGACGCCCGTGTCCACGCCGAGCGCGACGAAGCCTTGTTCTCCCATCCCGGCACCCAGACCTACGAGGCTTCGGTCCACTCCCGCGACGGCGGGCGCCACGACGCCATCTATCGCAAGGCGACCCTGACCCGCCCGGATGGCAGCGTCTTCGGCTTGCTGGGCGCCATCATCGACATCACCGAGCGCAAGGCGGGGGAGGCTGCCCTCAAGGAGGCCAAGGAATCGGCCGAGTCGGCCAATCGGGCCAAGAGCCAGTTTCTGGCCAACATGAGCCACGAAATTCGCACGCCCATGAACGGCATCATCGGCATGACCGACCTGGCCCTGGATACCGCCCTGGACGACGAACAGCGAGAGTATCTCGGCATCGTGCGCAGTTCGGCCGATGCGCTGCTGGCGCTCATCAACGACATCCTCGACTTTTCCAAGATCGAGGCGGGCAAGCTGCTCATCGAAACCATTCCCTTCGACCTCCATCAGGTCACGCGCGAGACCCTGAAACCCCTCGCCGTGCGGGCTCTGGAGAAGAAACTCGAACTCATCTGCGACATCGCAGCCGACGTGCCCCAGCACGTCCTGGGCGATCCGGGGCGGCTGCGCCAGGTTCTGGTCAATCTGGTCGGCAATGCCATCAAATTCACCGCCCAAGGTGAAATTGCAGTGGAACTGCGGCGCAGTGACGATGGCCTCATCCACCTGGCGGTACGAGATACCGGCATCGGCATCCCGCGGGACAAGCAGGGACAGATTTTCGAGGCTTTCACCCAGGAAGATTCCTCCACCACCCGACGCTACGGCGGCACTGGCCTAGGCTTGTCCATCTGCAGCCGGCTGGCGGAACTGATGGGGGGCCGGCTGTGGCTGGACAGCGCTGTCGGCGTGGGCAGCACCTTCCATTTCGCCCTCGCCCTGGCGGAAAACCCCGAAGGGCCGCCGCCCCTCGCACCCCCGGCTGTTTTGCGCGGTCGCCGGGCGCTCCTGGTGGACGACAACGCGACCAACCGGCGGGTTCTCAGCACGCTCCTGGGGCGCTGGGGCCTCCATTGCACCTCGGCCCACGACGGCCGGGAGGCTCTCGCCCTGATCGCGGCGCCGGAAAGCTTCGATGTCCTGATCGTGGACGCCCACATGCCGGAAATGGATGGCTACGCGCTGGCACTGGCCGTTCACGAGCGCTTCTCCGTGGCGGCGCCCCCCGTTCTGCTTCTCACTTCCGGGGCCAGCCGGGGCGATGCCCAGCGCTGCCGGGAGTACGGTGTGGCGGCCTATTTCCCCAAACCCGTGGCGCCAGCGGATCTGGCCGGCGCCCTCGCCCGGGTTCTGGCGGCCCAGGCCGCCGCCGCGCCCCGGGATCCCGCCCTGGTCACCCGCCACTCCCTGCGGGAAGGCGGACGGCCTCTGGACATCCTGCTGGTCGAGGATCACCCCATCAACCAGAAGCTGGCCACCAGCCTCCTGGAAAAATGGGGCCACCGGGTCACCGTCGCCGGCCACGGAGGGGAAGCGCTGACCATGATCGAGACGGGCCGTCGCTTCGACCTGGTCCTCATGGACATGCAAATGCCGGTCATGGGCGGCCTGGAAGCGACCGAGCGCATCCGCTGCATGGAGACCGAGCGGGGCCTGCCGCCGGTGCCCATCGTCGCCATGACGGCCAATGCCATGCAGTCGGATCGTGACGCCTGCATCGCGGCGGGAATGGACGATTACATCGCCAAGCCCGTCCGCGCCACCGATCTCGCCGCCATGCTGGCCACCCGCGGGGGTGTGGCGCCGGAGTAGGAAAGGGGGAGTTTCCTGGAGCACGCCCCGCCGGGAGCCCTTGGCGGTACACTGCGGTCCCATGGAAAATCTTTGCGGACAAGTCATGCTCATCACCGGCGCCGCGCGGCGCGTGGGGGCTGTCATCGCCCGCCGCCTGCACGGGGCGGGGGCGCAGGTGGCAGTGCATTACCGCTCCGCGGCGAGGGAGGCCGAGGCCCTGGTGGCCGAATTGAATGCCCAGCGGGCCGACTCCGCCGCCGCTTTCCAGGCCGACCTGCGGGAGGCCGCCCTGTTACCCGGGCTCGTCGCCGCCGTGGTGTCCCGCTTCGGGCGCCTGGACGCACTGGTGAACAACGCCTCCAGCTTTTTCCCCACGCCCATGGGCCGCATCGACGAAGCCGCCTGGGATGACCTGGTGGAGAGCAACTTCAAGGCCCCCCTCTTTCTCTCCCAGGCTGCCGCGCCCCATTTGGCAGCGGTCTGCGGCGCCATCGTCAATATCACGGATATCCACGCCGAACGTCCCCTGGCCGGGTACCCCCTTTACTGCGCCGCCAAGGGAGCACTTGTCGCGCTGACCCGGTCCCTGGCCATCGAACTGGCGCCGGTGCGGGTCAACGCCGTGGCGCCGGGCGCCATCCTCTGGCCCGAGGACGGGCAGTTCCCGGGACCGGAGCAGGCTGCCATCGTCGGCCACACGCTGCTCAAGCGGGCCGGGGGGCCGGGCGACATCGCCGCGGCGGTGCACTTTCTCCTGGCCGAAGCGCCCTACGTCACCGGCCAGATTCTCAACGTCGACGGCGGCCGTACCGCCCATCTTTCAGCATGAACGCTTCGCATACCCTCCAGAAACTGGGCCGATTCCTCGAAAGCCGCACCGGCAAGGCCATCGGGGACTACGCCATGATCGCCGACGGTGACACCGTCCTGGTCTGTGTCTCCGGCGGCAAGGATTCCTACACCCTGCTCCATGTGCTCATGGCCCTGCAGAAGCGGGCGCCGATCAGGTTCCGACTCGTCGCCATGAACCTGGACCAGAAACAGCCCGGTTTTCCTGCCGAGGTGCTGCCGCGCTACTTCGAGTCCATCGGCGTCGAGTACCGCATCGTCGAGGCCGACACCTACTCCGTGGTCAGGGAGAAGATTCCAGAAGGCAAGACCACCTGCTCCCTCTGCTCCCGCCTGCGGCGGGGCATCATCTACCGCACCGCCAAGGAACTGGGCGCCAACAAGATCGCCCTGGGCCACCATCGGGACGACATGGTCCATACCCTCTTCCTTAACATGCTCTTCGGCGGCAAACTCAAGGCCATGCCGCCCAAACTGGTGACCGACGACGGGGCCCATGTGGTGATCCGGCCCCTGGCCTACTGTTCCGAGGCCGACATCGCCAAATTTGCGCGCGGCATGGATTTCCCCATCATCCCCTGCAATCTGTGCGGATCCCAGGACAATCTGCAGCGCCAGAAGGTGCGCGAGATGATGCAGGACTGGGACCGCCGTTACCCGGGCCGCACCGAGTCCGTGTTCACAGCCATGCAGAACGTGGTGCCTTCCCACCTGGCGGACACCGATCTGTTCGATTTCGTCGGCCTGGCGGTGGGGGATGCGGTCGCGGAGGGCGACATCGTCTTCGATCGGGAGGAACAGCCCATGAGCGGCACCATCCCCCTGATGGCGTCGCTATGACAGTGGAACTGCCGATTTTGGTATCATTGGTCCCAGATTAATCAGCGTGGTGGAACAGGGGCGATCATGGGGGGCGTAGAACGCAGGCTTGCAGTGCTTTTTGCCGATGTTTCCGGCAGCACCAAGCTGTATGAGCGGCTGGGGGACAGCGAAGCCCTGCGGGCTGTGGACCGCTGCATCAAGCGCATGGAACGCGCCATCGACGGCTTCCAGGGCCGTCTGGTCAAGACCATAGGCGACGAGGTCATGGCCACCTTCGCCACCGCCGAGGCCGCCTTCCAGGCAGCGGTGGAGATGCAACAACGGGTCAGTGACCTGCCCCCGGTGTCCGGCGTCAAACTCACCATCCGGGTCGGTTTCCACTTCGGTGCCGCCATCGAGGACAACAACGACATCTTCGGCGACACCGTCAATACGGCGGCCCGCATCGTCGGTCTGGCCAAGGCCGAGCAGATTCTCACCAGCGTCCAGACCATCGACGAACTGCCCCCCCTGCTGCGGGAATCGACCCGCGACCTGGAGCAACTCTCGGTGAAGGGCAAGGCCGAAGGGGTCCACGTCTACGAGGTGCTGTGGCACGAAACCGAGGAACTGACCATGAAGGCCAGTTCCCTCAGCCTGTCCAACGTGCTGAACACCAAGCTTTGCGTGCGCTACCGGGGACGTGCCTACCTGCTGGACGACAAGAATCCCGCCCTGACCCTGGGGAGGGACCAGAGCTGCGACCTCATCATCGAAGACCGCAAGTCGTCCCGCCAGCACGCCCGCATCGAGCGGCGCGGCGACAAGTATTTCTACGTCGATCAGAGCACCAACGGCAGCTACGTTGCCATCGCCGGCGAAAGGGAAACCCTGCTGCGGCGGGAAGAGATGCTGCTGCGTGGCACGGGCAAGATTTCCTTCGGTTCCTCCTGCAGCGATCCCAACGCCGATCTGGCCCAGTTCGAGCACTTGTAGTCATTGCCCTTCAGGAGACCCGAAAACAGAAGGCCATCCCGCGGGATGGCCTTCTTCTTGGGGCTGTGTCGATCAGATGGCCAGCTTCTTCAGCACTTCCGGATTCTTGACGATGGCCTCCCGCTTGGCCGCCGGGGCCTCGAACAGGGCGGCCGGGGGTGTGGAGTCCAGGCGGCCGACGACGCCGGGTTCCTTGCAGGCGGGCTCGAAGTTCATGCTGACCTCGTCGCCGTTGCTGCCTGAAACGTTAAAGCAATTGCGACCGAACTTCTGATTGAGGGGCATTGCGACGCTGGCCGAAATCAGGTCGGCAAGATTGCTGCCTCCACCGGCGAGATCCAGTTCGTAACGGCTGTCGCTGCCCAGCTTGCCCGCCGTGACGCCCAGGATGTTGCGCAAACCGGCGATCTCGGTCAATAGGCGCTTGGCCATGGTGTCGTCGGGCAGCCCGGCGAGATTGAGCTTCACCTTCTGGGCGGCAAAGTGGAAGTGTTGCAGGAAGAAGCCCTTGGAGAACTCCTCGCCGATGAGGCGGCCGATGTCGGCCATGGCCTCGTCCTCACTGTTCCAGGTCATGCGCTGGGGAACGGCGGTGTTGTAATAGAGTTCCTCGCCAGTCTTCTTGTCCACGCACTTGATGGTCCAGGAGGTGATGGCCGATCGGTCGATGACCAAGCCGGAAGCCTCCAGGCGCACCGACAGCTTCTTGAACTTGGCCTCACCGACCACCAGGAAATCGGCCTTCTTGTCGCCGCCATCCTCGCTCCAGGTCCGGAAGCCGAAAGACTGGATCTTTTCCTTGAGGGCGTTCTCGACGATCTGGGAGCGCTTGGACGTCGCCCCTTCTGCGGCGCTCAGCGTACTGATCTGAACCGCGATGCGGGGATCGCCATTATTGCGGATGAAATCGACCCGTTCGTCCTTGGACATCTGGTTGAGGGATTTCTGCACGTCGCGGATACGCACCGTCGCTTTGGCGGTCATGGAGACCAGGCCGTCCTTGCCCGCTTGGGGCGTGTCTTCCTGCACTACGGCCTCGATGAAGTCGTTGCCGCGCCCGAGGAGCTTTTCGCGCAGGACGCCGTAGTTCTGGGCCAGGGAACCCGACTGGACGTAGAGGGCGACGGCCTTTTCCACCAGATCGCGGCGGGTTTCCTCGCGCAGGGCGGCGCGCAAGGCGTTGGAATCGGTGGCGAAGCGCGGATCGCTGGAATCGGCAAAACCCACGGCGGAGATGGTCAGCAGGCGGGGCGAATCGGTGCTGGCGGTGGAGGCCGGGGTCGGGGCGGCGCCGGAAGTCGCGGCGGGGACGGTGGCATTGGCGGGCGCCGGGGGAGCGCCTCCATCCGATTTGCCCAACAGGGCGACCGCACCGCCAATGACGACCACGGCGCCCACTCCGGCGGCGATGGCCCACAACGGCAAGGGCCGCTTGCCGGCGGCGGGACTCCCGCTCGCCGGCCTGGAAGCCGGAGGTGGGGGAGGCGCCTGATAGGCCGGCGCCGCAGCGCTGGGCGGGGGCGGCGGGGGTGCATAGGCCGGCGCGGCGGCCGGGGGCTGGTAGGCGACGGTGGATTCGTTGAAGACCTCGGTGGAATCCTCGGAGGCTCCCGCGTTCACCACGGTGGCGTCCTCGTGGGCGGCAGCCTTGCCGCTGAGCGCCGCGGCAAGGGCAGCGACGAACTCCTTGGCCGACTGGTAGCGTTCCTCGGGGCGCTTGGCCAGGGCCTTGCGGATCACACCATCGAAGACCGAGGGCACCTGGACGTTGAGTTCCGAAGGGGCTATCGGGTCTTCCTTCAGCACCTTGTGCATGATGGTGGTGAGCTGCCCGGCGAAGGGTTTCTCCCCGGTCAGGAACTGGTAGAGGATCACGCCAGCCGAGAAGAGGTCGGAGCGCCCGTCGACCCGCTGACCCATGAACTGCTCCGGCGACATGTAGGCGGGGGTGCCGAGGACCGACCCGGCCTGGGTCAGGTTGGACGACTCGATGCGGGCGATGCCGAAGTCCCCCACCTTGGCCTGGCCGTTCTTCAGCAGAAAGATATTGGCCGGCTTGATGTCGCGGTGGATGATGCCGTGCTCGTGGGCGTGGCCGAGGGCGTTGAGCAGTTCGCCCATCAAACGGACGATTTCGCTCAGGGAAAAGCGTTCCTGCTTGTCGAAATAGTCCTTGAGCTCGCGCCCCTCGACGTACTCCATGGCGATGAAGGCGACGCCGTCGGCGTCTTCGCCGTACTCATAGACGGCCACCACGTTGGGGTGGTTGAGGCGGCCGGCGGCCTGGGCCTCGCGCTTGAAGCGGGAGAGGATTTCGTCGACTTCCGTGCGGTCAAGCTGATCCTTCTTGACCGTTTTCAAAGCCACCCGGCGGTCGATCATGGGGTCCCAGCCTTCGTAGACGATGCCCATGGCCCCCCGGCCAAGCTCGCGCCGGACCTCGTATTTACCCAGTTTTTGCGGAATTTCAGCCATCGTGCCCTCCCCGGGCTTCACTTATTTGTGTTTGGAATCGATTTCCCAGACATTCTTCTGCACCAGACGCTGCACCAGGGTGTCCAGCGTGAGCCCACCGGAAGAGCCGCTGGAGAAGCCCAGGACCGACGTGCCCTTGGCCCCCAGTTCCATTTTTTCCTCGCTGTAGCCGGTGGCCACCTGCTCGGTGGTGTTGGCGTCGATGATCTTGTAGCGCATGCCGATGATCCACACGCCGGTGGATTCGCCTGTCTGCACCGAACCCACGGCGACGCCGGCGGCGGCCGAGCCGCGGCTGCCTCCCAGGATGCCGATGAGCGAACCCACGGCCCGGCCGTCGAAGCCCTGTTGTGCCTGGGCCACCGGCTCAGCCTTGAGGATGTCGAATTTCACCACGTACTTGGTGGTCTTGAACTTGCCCTTCTGCAGGATCTTGCGCGCCGCCTGGGGGTCACCCATGGTGTAGGCGAGGGTGAATTCGTTGAGCAACGGCCCCAGGTCGGCCCGCTCCAGAATCTTGAAATTGGCCTTGCTCAGTTCGAGTTCGGCGTAGTCGGCGATATTGTTGGGGCCGAACTTCTGGGTGAAGGAGGCGTTGGCGCTCTTGATCTCGCCGGGGATGACGACGATGGCAGGACCAGGCTTGCCGGCGTTCTGGTATTCGATTGGCTTGTACATGCCCTTGTCGGCCATCTCGTTGGCCTGCTGTGAGGTACTACTGCCGGCGGTGGGCGAGGGGTTGTCGAAGACCGGCTGGCTGTAGGCGGAGCCGACGAGTGCCCACAGGAAGCAGGCGGCGAAGGGACGGAGTTTCATGGTGGGCCTCTTGAAAGCTTATTTCTTGGCTTTGCCGCCGATTCCGGTCTTGCGGCAATACTCGCTGTACAGGCGAGCGACGACGCTCTCGGCCTGCTCGTTGATGAGGGTCACCGCCATGCCGCCCACGTCGCTGTTGGAGTAGGACTCGGCAGCGCCGCTGGCTTCCGAGATCATGCGGCCGTCGGCGCCGGTGAGGGTGAAGCTCATGCTGACATAGACCTCGGGCAGGCGAACCAGCTGGTTGTAACCCGTGCGGCTGGAAATGACTCCGCGCAGGATGAAGTCGGAAGTCATCTTCTTGGAGGCGTTGAGGGCCGCCTCCATGTCGTTGTTCAGGTAGGCGTCGATCTCCGCCTGGGCGACCTTGGCCTTCATTTCTTCCTGGGAGATGGAATTGAGCCCCAGGCGCTTCAGGCGCTTGTCGATGGCCTGGAAGTGGGCGGAAAAGGCCCCCTGGTCGGAAAGCATGCCCTTGGCCGTGCGCTGGCCGACAATGACCATGATGCGTTTGTCCTTGACGGCCTGCTGGCAAGGCGTGGCCAGGAGGGCGGCGTGGCGCTGGCGGGCGGCGTCGGAAGCGGCCTTTTCCTTCTGCTCTTCTTCGGAAAAGCTGAAAGCGTTGGCGTCGCCGGCCAGGGAGGCGAGGAGGGCGAAGGAGAGGAGCGCTGTCTTCATGGTCCGCAGGGGAAAAAGGGTGGCGGGAAAGGCCGGCCCGGGCGGGCCGGCCAGGAGGGCGGCGTCGCTTAACCCTTGAGGCAGCCGGACATGAAGCTCTTGCGCTCGGCCCCCTTCAGGCCCTTCTCGCCGGCCTCCTTGTTGCAGGACTTCATCTTTTCCTGCTGGGCGGTTTTTCCGCTGGCGGCGGGTTTGGCCGACAGACATTCCTTCATGTGGGCCTTGCGTTCGTCACCCTTCTTGTCACCGGCGGAGGCGTTGCACTCCTTCATCTTGCTCTGCTGGGCGGTAGCGGCCTGAACGGTGCCGGCGGCAAAAGCGAGGGTCATTGATACGAGGGCGATGAGAGTCTTCATGGTATTTCCTTGCGGGTAGTAGGGTTGGAATGCCGCTGCAATATCAGGCAATCAGGCATCCTCGTCAAGCATGATGCGCTGCTGTCTTTCGATGAAATCCTGCATGCTGTCGATGCCCCGCAATTGCAGGATGGTATTGCGTACCGCCGCCTCCAGCAGGACGGCCAGGTTGCGGCCGGCGGCCACCGGAATGACCACCTTGCGGATAGGGACGCCGAGGACTTCCTGGCTCTGGGCATCCAGGGGCAGGCGGGGTGCTTCCATGCCCTGGGCCGGCCTTTGCAGATGGACGATGAGCTTCAGCTTCATCTTGCGGCGCGAGGCGGTCTCGCCAAAGATGGTGCGGATGTTGAGCAGACCCAGGCCACGCACTTCGAGAAAATCGCGCAGCATGCCGGGGCAGCGACCTTCTATGGTGGCAGGCGCGATGCGGGCCATTTCCACCACGTCGTCGGCCACCAGGCCGTGGCCGCGGGAAATGAGTTCCAGGGCGAGTTCCGATTTGCCCACGCCGGAATCGCCGGTGACCAGAACCCCCATGCCCAGCACGTCCATGAACACGCCGTGCAGGCTGGTGGTGTCCGCGAGGCGCCGGGAGAGGTAGATGCGCAGCAGGTCGATGACTGCCGAGCAGGGCTTGGGTGTGGTGAGGAGCGGGGTGCCGCTGGCCTCGCAGGCGAGGAAGAGGGCTTCCGGCGGCGCCAGGCCTTCGGCGACGATGATGGCCGGCGACTGGGCAGCGAGAAGTTCCTGAAACTGGTGGCGGAACTTGGCCTCGCCGATGCGCTGCACCCAGTCGTACTCGGCCAGGCCCATGACCTGGAGGCGCTCCGGGTGAATGACGTTGATGTGGCCGACGACGTCGGCGCCGTAATTGTTGGAGGTCTTGAGTTCGATGCGGCGCTCGGCACCGTGGGCGACAACCCAGTTGAGCAGCAGCTTGTCCCGGTTGTCGTCGTAGAGCTGGTCGAGACTGATGTGCCGCACCGCCGCACCGCCTACTTCTGGAACTGGGCGACCACGGCGGCAGCGTCGGGCGCTGCGGCGAGAGCTTCGCGGAAAGCACGGTCGGCGAAGCGCTGGGCAAGTTCGGAAAGGATCTGGAGGTGTTCCTCGGTGGCCTGCTCGGGCACCAGGAGGACGAAAAGCTGGCTTACCGGACGGCCGTCGGGAGAATCGAAGGGGACGGGCTGGGTGAGGCGCAGGAAGGCGCCGGTGGCCTGCTTGAGCCCCTTGATGCGGCCATGGGGAATGGCGATGCCCTGGCCGAGTCCGGTGGAGCCCAGTTTCTCGCGGGCGAACAGGCTTTCGAACACCAGGGAGCAGGCGATGCCGACATTGTTTTCAAAGAGCAGGCCGGCCTGTTCAAAGACCCGCTTCTTGCTGCCGGCTTCGAGATCGAGAAGGACGTGGGCGGCCGGCAGAAGTTTGACGAAGGGATTCATGGCGGGGGAAGGTGCGCCGCGGCGGCCCGGTGGAGCGCCGCGGCAGCGGAGGGGCCTATTCGGCCACGTGGTGAGCGGCCTTGTCGCCGCGGTGATGGTCCTGGACCTTCTGCTTGTACTTCTGGACCTGGCGGTCGAGCTTGTCGAACAGCACGTCGATGGAGGCATAGAGATCATCGCCGGCGTTCTCGACAAAGATGTCTTTGCCGGGAACATGGACCGTCACTTCGGCGCGCTGCTTCAGCTTTTCAACCGAAAGGATCACGTTGACGCCGGTGACGCGGTCGAAATGGCGAACCACGGGGTCGAGTTTGCTTTCGACGTATTCGCGCAGGGCCGGGGTAACTTCGACGTGATGACCGCTGATCTGCAGATTCATGGTTTCTCCTTCTTACAGAGTCTTTCTTAGATTGACCGGCGGGATGTTGAGGGCCTCGCGGTACTTGGCGACCGTGCGGCGCGCCACAACGATTCCCTGCTGGCCTAGTATTTCGGATATTTGACTATCCGACAAGGGCTTCCTGCCATCCTCGTTGCCGATCAACTGCTTGATGAGGGCACGGATGGCCGTGGCGGAACAGGCGCCTCCGGTATCGGTGGAGACATGGCTGCCGAAGAAGTACTTCAGCTCGAAAATGCCCCGCGGCGTGGCCATGTATTTCTGGCTGGTGACGCGGGAAACGGTGGATTCGTGCAGGCCCAGGATGTCGGCGATTTCGCGCAGCACCAGGGGACGCATGGCGACTTCGCCGTGCTCGAAAAATTGGCGCTGGCGGTCCACGATGGTCTGGGTGACGCGCTGGATGGTCTCGAAGCGCTGCTGCACGTTCTTGATGAGCCAGCGGGCCTCCTGTAACTGGCCGGACAGGTTGCCATTGCCCCGGCGCTGCTTGGCCAGGATTTCGGCATACAGGCGATTGACCCGCAGCCGCGGGTAGGCGTCGGGGTTGATGTAGGCGGTCCACTTGCCCTTCAGCTTCTTCACCAGCACGTCGGGCACGATGTAGCGGGCCTCGAGGGGGGCAAAGCGGGCGCCGGGGCGGGGGTCGAGACTGACGATGAGGGCCTGGGCGGCCTTGATGTCTTCGTCGTCCACTCCCATCAGGCGGCGCAGCTTGACGAAATCCCGCGCGGCGAGCAGTTCCAGGTGGCGATCGACGATGGTCAGGGCCATGTCCCGATCGTAGCCCGGTTCCTGGGCCTTCAACTGGATCATCAGGCACTCGCGGGGATTGCGGGCCGCGACGCCGGTGGGGTCGAAGTGCTGGACGTGGCACAGGGCGATTTCCAGCTCTTCGAGTTCGATTTCGTACTCTGGCGGCAGGGTTTCCCACAGCTCTTCCAGCGGCGTGCTCAGGTAGCCGTCGTCGTCCAGGGCCTCGATCAGGAAGCGGGCCAGGCTGCGGTCCCGCTGGGAGAGCTGGGTCATGCCCAGTTGCCACACCAGATGGTCGCGCAGGCTGGTGGTGCCGGCATGGACGTCGTGGCCGTCGGAATCGTCGTCTTCGTCGCGGCCGGCGCCGGTGAAGGTGCCAGCATCGGAGGACCAGCGGTCGTCGTCGCTGCCGGGCGGCGGCTCGGGCGCTTCGGTGGCGGAATCGCGGTCACGCTCCCGCTCACCGTCGCCGGCTTCCCGTTCGGCGGGCGCTTCGTGGGAATCGCCCTGGCCGTCGCCCCGAGGCGCCTCGCCGGCGGTCGCCGCCGCACGCCACGACTCAGTTTCGTCTTCCCGTTCCAGGAGGGGGTTTTCCAGCAGATAGCGCTCGATTTCCTGGTTCATTTCCAGGGTGGAGAGCTGCAACAGCTTGATCGATTGCTGCAGCTGGGGCGTCAGCGCCAGGTGCTGGGAGAGTTTGAGCTGGAGGGCGGGCTTCATGAGAGCGGATCCGGTCAGAGTCGGAAGTTCTCGCCCAGATAGACTTTACGCACGCTTTCATTGTCCACGATTTCCGCCGGCCGTCCAGCGGCCAGGACTTCGCCGGCGTTGATGATGTAGGCGTGGTCGCAGATGCCGAGGGTTTCGCGCACGTTGTGGTCGGTGATGAGGACGCCGATATTGCGTTCCTTCAGAAAGCGGATGATCTTCTGGATTTCCAGCACGGCGATGGGATCGACCCCGGCGAAGGGCTCGTCGAGGAGGATGAAACGGGGCCGGGTAGCCAGGGCCCGGGCGATTTCGACCCGGCGCCGCTCGCCACCGGAAAGGGCCGCGGCATTCACTTCCCGCACGTGACCGATGTGCAGCTCCGAGAGCAGCGTCTCCAGGCGCTCGGAAACTTCCGCACCGGGCATTTCCTGCAATTCCAGGACGGCGCGAATATTGTCCTCGACGTTGAGCTTGCGGAAAACCGAAGCCTCCTGGGGCAGATAGGACAGGCCTTGGCGCGCCCGCGCGTGCATGGGCAGGTGGGAGAGCTTGGCGTCATCAATGTAGACATCGCCTCCGTCGGCAGGCACCAGACCGACGATCATGTAGAAACATGTGGTCTTGCCGGCACCGTTGGGGCCCAGCAGGCCGACGACTTCGCCGCTCTTCACCTCGAAGGAAACGTCGTGCACGACGGTGCGGGTCTTGTAGCGCTTCTTGAGGTTGTGGGCGGAAAGGGTGGAAGGCGCCACGGCGTCCATGGGATCAATCCTCGCCGCCGGCCAGGGCACGGCGGATGGCATCCGGGGAGAAGCCTCGGGTGTGCAGAAAACGGTATTGGCGAGCCCGATCCTCGGCACTGCCCGGCAGGTCGCCGAATTTTCTTTCGCGCACGGCGCAACAGCGCCCGAGTTCTTCCCCGGCTTCGGGCAGGGCGGCGGCGATGGTGGCGTCATCCACCCCACGGGATTTCAACTCCAGACGCAGGCGGGTGTTGCCCAGGCGGGGGGCACGTGACGCCACCCGCAGGCTGGCGAAGCGGCGGTCGGAAAGGAGCTGGCGAGCCTCAAGATCATCCAGCAGGGCTTCGAGCTGCTCGGTCGATTCCGCCAGAGGGGCCAACTTGGCGCTCAGCTCCGCCCGACTATGGTCGCGGCGGGCGAGGAGCCGCAAGGCCCGGGCCTCCAGCTCAGGCATCCTCGGCGGCCGAGCGGGTCGGCTTGAGCACGGTGCCGGCGGCGGCCTCGCGGATACGGGCTTCGATTTCCCGCGCCGTGTCCGGGTGGGACTTGAGGAATTCCCGGGCGTTGTCCTTGCCCTGGCCGATCTTTTCGCCCTTGTAGGCGTACCAGGCGCCGGATTTATCCACCAGCTTGTGATTGACGCCCATTTCGATGATCTCGCCCTCGCGGGAGATGCCCTCGCCGTAGAGGATGTCAAAGATGGCTTCGCGGAAGGGGGGCGATACCTTGTTCTTGACCACCTTGACCTTGGTCTCGTTGCCGATGACCTCGTCGCCCTTCTTGATGGAGCCGATGCGGCGGATGTCCAGGCGCACGGAAGCGTAGAACTTGAGGGCATTGCCGCCGGTGGTGGTTTCCGGGTTGCCGAACATGACCCCGATCTTCATGCGGATCTGGTTGATGAAGATCACGAGCGTGTTGGTCTTCTTGATATTGGCGGTGAGCTTGCGGAGGGCCTGGCTCATGAGGCGGGCGTGCAGGCCGACCATCTGGTCGCCCATTTCGCCCTCGATTTCGGCGCGGGGGGTGAGGGCGGCCACCGAGTCGATGACGATGATGTCCACCGAGCCCGAACGCACCAGCATGTCGGAAATCTCAAGGGCCTGTTCGCCCGTATCGGGCTGGGAGATGAGCAGGTCGCCCACATTGACGCCCAGCTTCTGCGCGTAGGTCGGGTCCAGGGCGTGCTCGGCGTCGATGAAGGCCGCCACGCCACCCAGCTTCTGCATCTCTGCCACCACCTGCAAACAGAGGGTGGTCTTGCCGGAGGATTCCGGGCCGTAGATTTCCACCACCCGGCCCCGGGGCAGGCCGCCGACGCCGAGGGCGATATCAAGCCCCAAAGAACCGGTGGACACCACCTGCAAACCGGCTTCCACGTCGGCCTCGCCCATCTTCATGATGGAGCCCTTGCCGAACTGCTTTTCGATCTGTTGCAGCGCTGCCGCCAGCGCCTTGGCCTTGTTGTCGTCCATGGGAGTCCTCGAAAGTTGGGGGATTATGGCACAGAGGCCAAAGGATGGTACAGAAATTGCAGGGGACTAAAATCCGGAAATCAATAAGTCTACGGCCGAGAGGATGTCGCTGCGACGGCTGCTGGCGTCGGCAATCTCGCTTCCGAGACACTTTGCCGGGACCGAAGCCATTTCCGGAATGACCGCGACGCACATTTCACCGGCGGCGTCGAAGGTGGGCATCAGGCCTGCCAAGAGGTCGCCGAGGTAGGCATTGCGCCGATAGAGGGGGACCACCAAGCGGGTCGCCATGTCTCCCAGCAAGTCGGTCTGGATATCAAGGAGGAAGGGGATGCCCCGGGAGGCCCCCGAACTCAAGTTTCTGTGGATGCGGAACTGGGCCATCAAAAACTCCGCAACCCGTCGCTAAAAACGCCGTCGCGCTCAACATGGGCATTGAAGTCAGCCATTGCCTGGCGATTTTCGGCAAGCCATTGTTTGGCCCGCTGCATTCGAATCTCCGATACGAGAGCGCGTTCGGCGATGGACACCGGGTCAAGGTGGAGTTCTTGAGCTTCACGCAGCAAACGGGCGGACAGAAGCGGCTGGCTGCCCCGCTCCTGCACTTCGAATTCCCCTGCCCGGTCCGCTGTCATGGCCCGGTAACCGGCTTCACGATCCCCCTCCACCGGTTTGCGAACGGCCTTCAACCGCTCGTACTCGGCAATGGAAAGCATCACCACCGACGGTCGACCGGAACGCTCGACCACGACAGGTTCGGCTTGCGCTGCCTCGATGTAGGCTCCGAGTCGGTTTTTCATTTCACTTGCAGGTACGGTACGCATCGCACTCTCCGCTAAGCTGTTTTGGCTATATTAGCCATCATAGCCCAAAGCCCTCGACAAGCCATCCACCGGACTCACCACCCCGCGCCCACCCCGGTTGAGCACGTGGGTGTAGATCATGGTGGTGGAAACGTCCGAATGCCCGAGCAATTCCTGCACCGTGCGGATGTCGTAACCGGCCTGGAGCAGGTGGGTGGCGAAGGAATGGCGCAAGGTATGCACCGACACCTGGCGAGCCACCCCGGCATGGGCAACCGCCTGCTTCAGCGCCCGCTGCAATCCCTTTTCATGCAGGTGATGGCGGCGCTCGAACCCCGAGCGCGGATCCATCGCCAAAGCATCAGCCGGGAACACCCAGAACCACGCCCACTCGCAGCCCGCCCTCGGATACTTGCGCTCCAGGGCATGGGGCAAGTACACCCCAGGCCGACCGGCGCCTCGATCCGTGTCGAAAAATACCCGTGCCCGGGCGAATTGCTCTTGCAGCGGGAGGCGCAGGGAATCCGGCAGCATCGTGACGCGGTCCTTCGCCCCCTTGCCGTCGCGGATCAGGATTTCCCGCCGGGTGAAATCGACATCCTTGATCCGCAGGCGCAAGCACTCCATCAAACGCATCCCGGTGCCGTAAAGCAAGCGGGCCATGAGCGCATGACCAGGGGGCATGGCCGCCAAAACCCGCGCCACTTCATCCGCATTGAGGACGGTAGGCAAGCGAGCGGGCTTCTTGGGGCGAACCAGATCGTCCAGCCAGGGCAAATCAGTTTCCAGCACGACTTTGTACAGAAACAGAAGCGCGGAAAGGGCCTGCTGCTGAGTCGAGGCGGCCACATCCCTCTCGCTCGCCAAGTGGGAAAGAAAGGCGGTCACTTCCCGCGCCCCCAACTCCCGCGGATGGCGCAACCCGTGGAAACGCACGAACCCGCGCACCCAATAGACATAAGCTTCTTCAGTACGTATGCTGTAATGACGTATGCGAATTGCGCGCCGCACCTGGTCGAGTAACTTGGGTGCGGCTTGATCGGAAGAGGAAGGGGTGTCCGGTTTCACGGGAGGCGATTGCTGTATGGATAACCAGTTATACGCCAGTTTTTCGCCTTACGCAAGGCTTGCCGCATGTCCGGTCCGCCAGGATATTGGACATGCGTCCAGGATATTGGCCAGAAATGGCATCGACTAAACGTTAGA
>JAEUNZ010000001.1:0-95016 GCA_016790965.1 Dechloromonas sp. | reverse complement strand
CGATGCCGAGCGTGACAATAGCCATGGACTTCCCCTTTCGTGAAATGACTGACGTGTGGAAACTCAATCATGGCAGCTCTCGCTGCCCGCGGCTTCCGCCGCAACCTCGGGACGGGGAAGTCCCTTTCATTCGTTAGGCATATCGAATGCAACTGAGCTCAACTACTGTTGCCGTCTTGGTCGCCGCGGTGGTTCTCGTTGTGCTCGTATTGCTGTTTCGCCGCTCAGCTCCACGCCGCAGTTCGTCTCGCGGTCCGAACAACCTTCACTTTGTGTGTGCGGGCTGCAAACAGCAGTTCACCCATACCAAGCGCACAGTTGCTGCATGGGAGCGTGGTTCACGAAGATTCTTCTGCAACACCTGCCACAAGTCGTGGCGTGAGGCTAATCCCGGCACACCCGCCGAAGCCCAGGCGCCTCGCAATGCTGTGCGCCAGTCGTCTTCACGCGGTGTCGTTCCGGCGCGCAGCGGCTGTCTGTCGGTCATCGTGGTAGTAGCAGTCGTGCCCCTTCTCGCTTATGTTGTGTCGCGATATGCCTAACCCTTCGCTCCACCCGACGTTCGCCAGCCGGCTACGCCGTCTGTCGCCCGCGGGTGAGCTCAAACGTTGGGCATCATGGTGCGCAGATGAGTAAGCTCCTACAACTTGTTTGCCTATTAGCAATATCAACGGCAGCTCATGCCGATTGGTTTTCCACCCTGGTTAGGTATGAGTGCAACCGACAGAAAGACCTCCTCACTGTGTCTTATGTTGGTGCCGCTAACGAAGAAGGACAATCACTCATAGCTACAAAAGGCACAAATGACTGGGACCCATGGACGTTGGTCAAGCTCGACAGAAACGGCGAATGGGTGAAGAAGAGAATGAAAGTTCTCAAGTCGTGCCGATTAAGCGATGGAGTTTACAAGGTCGCAATTGGCCCCTCCCCTGGCAATGACAACATAGTCGGCCGTTGCGGTGCCCATATGTCAGCGTGGGTTGAGATTCGGAAAGGGCCCAAGGTTGTTTTCGCAGGCGGCTTTGATGAAGCGGACTGCTTCGAGTTAGATGCTGAAATTCTCATTGGTGTCACCTTACAAGCTGGCGGCTCAAGTCCACGTGAATCCAAGGTAAAACGAAGTGAGTTTTATAAGTAGCCGACGCCCAACCCATCATTCCACCGGACCTGCGCAAGAGGCCGCGCAGGCCGGTGAATTCAGACGTTCGGCGTCATGAAACTCGCGGCTATCCTCCTGCTAGTCGGTGCTTGATACAGCCAAATGGGGCAAATCAGGCGCTATGGTCCAGAAATGGGGCTCGGGCTCGGTTCCGCGATCCACCGCCGAAATTCATCGCCCAAGCCCTCGCGCATGGGCGGTTTCATTTCTGCTCCCAACAGCCGATGGGTGCCGCTACTGTCGCCCGCGGGAGACCACGTAGAGGGGGCGGATGGGTTCGGGTTCGCTGACGCCGGGTTGTCCGTTGTGATCCCCGTTGGCGAAGCGAATCTTGTTGTGGCCGGCGTTCTTGGCGCGGTACATGGCGGAATCGGCGGCGCGCATGATGTCGTCCACCGTCTCGCCGTCCCGCGGGTAGATGGCGATCCCCAGGCTTACCGCAACCGTGAGCCGGTGGCCCTGGATCTCATAGGGACTGGAAATGACGTTGCGCAGCTTTTCGGCCAGTTCCAGGAGCTTGACGGGTTCGTTCAGTTCGGGGACCAGGATGACGAATTCGTCGCCGCCCTGACGGGAGACGGTGTCGGAATCCCGGGTGATGGCCTTCAGACGGTGAGCGACTTCGATCAACAGGGCGTCGCCGACGTTGTGGCCGTAGTCGTCATTGACCCGCTTGAAAAGATCGAGGTCGGCAAAGAGGACCGCGAATCCCTTGCCGTAGCGGCGCGCCGTGGAGTGGATGAGGGCGAGGCGCTCGATGAGCAGCGCGCGGTTGGGCAGGTCGGTCAGGTAGTCGTAGTGGGCCAAGTGGTGCATTTTGGCCTCGGACTTCTTGCGTTCGGAAATGTCGGTGAAGATGGCGACGAAATTGGAAGTCTGGCCGTCGCTGCCGGCGATGCGGGTGATGGCCAGCCAGGCGGGGTAGATGGCTCCTTCGTGGTGGCGGTTCCACACTTCGCCTTCCCAATGGTCCATAGTGTCGAGGGTCTGGATCATGGCCTCGAAGAAGGCCTCGGGGTGCCGCTTGGAGGCGAGGAAGCCGATTTCCCTGCCCAAAGATTCTTCGGCGCTGTAACCGGAGATAGCGCTGAACGCCGGGTTGACTGAAATGATGCGGCGCTGGGCATCGGCGATGAAGATGCCTTCGTGGCAGGCCTCGAAGACGCGGGCTGCCAGGGCCATGCCGGCCTCGGCTTCCTTGCGCGCGGTGACGTCGGCGATGACGCCCACCAGGCCGCTGACTTCTCCCTTGCCGTTGCGCAGGGGGCGGCCGGTCAGCAGGCCCCAGAAGAGGCTCTTGTCCTGCCGGTAGTAGACCCGCTCCAGATTGACCGAGGGCATCTCCCGTCCCAATAGGGTGCTCAGGCGGCGGCTGGCGCTTTCCCGCTCGGGCGGGGCGATGAGACTGATGTAGTCGCTGCCGATCAGATCGTCCATGGGACGGCCGAACAGCTCGCTCATGCGATGGTTGGCGTGGGTGATGCGCCCGGCCAGATCGACGAGGAAGATGGCAGCGCTGGAGGCGTCGTAAATGGAGCGCAGCAGCGCCTCGCGCTCGTGCAGTCCCGCCTCGGCCAACTTGCGGTCATGGATGTCAACGCAGGAACCGATGTAGCCGGCAAGCTCCCCCCGGTCGCTGAAGCGGGGTGTCGCCGAATCCATCACCCAGTGAAAGCTGCCGTCTATATTGGCCAGGCGGTATTCGAGGCTGAAGCTTTCTCCGCTGGCCGAGGCCTCGGCAATGCGGGCGAGTATGGCCTCGCGGTCCTCCGGGTGGATGAAATCGGACCAGGTGTACGGCCCGTTGGCGTTGGGGTCGCAGCCGGTGAAGTCGACCCACTGCTGGCCAAACCAGTTGCGTGTTCCCGAGGCATCCGAAACCCAGATCAGGACGGGAACCGAATTGGCCAGGATGCGGAACCGCCGCCGACTCTCCTGCAAATCCTGGTTCGCCTGAGCCGTTTGGGCCAGGGCCGCCGCGACGCGCCGATGATTGCCCACCAGGATGCGGGCCAGGATGGCGAGCACCACGCTGAGCAGGACGCCGGCCGCCAGGAGGCGCCAGCCCTGCCCATGCTGCACCCCGGCAGCGAAGCTGGGCAGCGCCTCGAATTCCACCGTCCAGGCCTGGCCGGCAAGCTCGATCAACCGTGTGCTGCGCAGGGGAGAGAGTGTGTGGCCGGGCGCGGCGTCGAGGGAGTCGAAGAACAGGTGCTCGGCATCGGCGCCGCGGCCGTCGAAAACGCGCATGCGCAGGACAGGCGCTGCGCCGCCGTAGGCCCGCGTGAGGGCGTCGACAAGCAGTGGACGGGCGGCAAGCCGGGCGAAGGCCCAGCCGACGAAGTGCGTCCGGCTGGCGTCGCCTTCGGCGGAGCCCCGGAAAGCCGGTGCTACGAGAACGAACCCCGCTTCGTCGCCACCGCCCGCCTGAAAGCGCAGCGCGATGGGGGACGACAGTACCGCGCGGCGCTGCTCCCGCGCCAGAGTCAGGCTCTCCTGCAGAGCCGGTTCGACCAACAGGTCGTAGCCGAGCAGGGACGCGCTGGCCGAACCTTGGGGTGCCAGGTGGGTGATGGGCGCATAGGCAGGGCGCTGCCCGGGGGGATACACCGCGACGGCGGAAGCGGTCGATGGGTGGGCAGCTTCGGCGGGGAGGACCCCGTCGCTCGAGGAAAGCGGCACCGCAAAACCGATGCCCTGGAGTCCCGGTGCGAGCAAGGCTCCGTTCTGGGCCTCAGCGAAGGACCTGAAGCCACTGCGATCCAGCTCCGGATTGGCGGCGAACAGTCCGACGACGCCGCGCAGAAGCTCACTGGTGTCCTTGAGGCGGCCTTCCAGTTCCCGCGTCACCGTGGTGGCCTGGGCTTCGAATTCCCTTTGCAGCGCGGCGCCGCCATCACTGCGGGCGTTCCACCATACGAGCCCGGTGGTTGCCAACCCGGCAATCAGAAAAGCGCCCGGCAACAAGCGCAACCACCCCGCCGGGGCGTAGGCCCGGTCCCCGGGCGCAGCGGGAAGGGTGGGGTCGGACAAGGGTACAGCCCCCGCAGTGAGGGAAGGGATGGGGCTATTCTATGTCAGCCGGCGGCAGATTTCCCTAGTCAATTCGGACTGGTTCATACAGTAAAAATGCAGGCCGGGTGCGCCTCCTGTGAGCAAGCGCTCACATAGGTCGCTAACAACGTCCAGACCGAAGGCGCGGATGGAATCGGCGTCGTCGCCGAAGCTTTCGAACTTTCGGCGCATCCAGCGGGGAATCTCGGCGCCGCAGGCGTCCGAGAAGCGGGCAAGTTTGGAGAAGCTACCGATGGGCATGATGCCGGGAACGATGGGAACATCCACGCCCAGGGACCGGGCTTCGTCCACGAAGTGAAAATAGGCGTCGGCATTGTAGAAGTATTGGGTGATGGCCGAATTGGCGCCTGCCTTCACCTTGCGCGCGAAATTCGCCAGGTCTTCCCGAGGATTACGGGACTGGGGGTGCCATTCCGGGTAGGCGGCAACTTCCAGACTGAAGTGATCGCCGGTCTCGGCGCGAATGAATTCCACCAGTTCGTTGGCGTAGCGGAACTCGCCGGTCACGGCCATGCCGGAAGGCAAATCGCCGCGCAGGGCGACAATGCGGCGGATGCCGGCGGCCCGATAGTCGGCCAGGATTTCCCGGATATTGTCCCGGGTGGAGCCGATGCAGGACAGGTGGGGGGCCGCGTCCAGTCCCTCGGCGGCCATTTCCTTGACTACGGCGAAGGTGCGCTCCCGGGTCGAGCCGCCGGCGCCAAAAGTGACGGAAAAGAAGGCCGGCTTCAATTCGGCCAGTTTGCCGCGAACGACGCGCAGCTTTTCTACCCCTTCGGGAGTTCCGGGCGGGAAGAATTCGATGGAGATTTCGGTTTTCATTTATTCAGCCAGATGAAAAATTCGCGATTGCCGTCGCCGCCCGGAATCGGGCTGTCGATCCAGGCGCGGACGGTGAGGCCCAGGTCCGTGGCACTGCGACGCAGCTTGCCCTCGACCTCGGCGTAGAGCGCCGGGTCACGGACGATGCCGCCTTTGCCGAGGCCGCCGGGGCCGACCTCGAACTGAGGTTTGACCAGGAGCAACAGGTCGCCCCCGGCTGCCAGGAGGGGCGGCAGCTGGGGGAGTACCAGAGTGAGGGAAATGAAGGAAACGTCGCCGACGATGAGGTCGAAGCCGGTCGGGGGCATACTGGTCCCCAGGCCGGCGGCGGTCAGGGCGCGGCAGTTGATGCCCTCGAGGGCCGAGACGCGCGAGTCGCCGGCCAGGCGGGGGTGCAGTTGCCCGTGGCCCACGTCGACACCGACCACGAGGGCAGCACCGGCCTGGAGCAGGCAGTCGGTGAAACCGCCGGTGGACTGGCCGACGTCGAGGCAGGCCTTTCCGGCCACGGCGATGCCGGTTGCGGCCAGGGCACCGGCCAGCTTGAGGCCGCCGCGGGAGACATAGCGGTCGGCGGGGTCGGCGATGATCTCCAGATGGTCGTCGGAGGGCAGCTCCTGGGCCGGCTTGGCCACCGGTTCGCCATCCCAGCGGACGCGGCCGGCGGCGATGAGCCGCTGGGCCGCGGTGCGGGAGGCGGCGAGGCCGCTGGCGACGAGGAGCTGGTCGGCGCGCATGTTCAGTCGCGCTTGCCCGAGAGGAGGACGGTCGCGAGAATCCAGGAAATCAGGCTGTAGCCGATGGACCCGAAGAAGGCCGACCAGAACCCGCCGACGTGGAATCCCTCAACCAGATGGCCCGCCAACTGGAAAAGCAGGGCGTTGATGACGAAGATGAATAATCCGAGGGTCAGGAGCGTCACCGGCAGGGTGAGGAGAATGAGCAGCGGCCGCAGCAGGGTGTTGATGAGGCCCAGCACCAGGGCCACCCAGAGGGCGGTGGCGAAACTCGCCACCGAGATGGAGGGCACGACATAGGGCAGGGCGATCAGCGCGATGGCGTTGATGCCCCAGACGGCAAGCAGCTTGAACATGCGGGCCTCCTCTCGAAAGCGAGCCGGCCCCGGGCGGGGCCGGCGGGTGCATCAGTAGCGGTAGTGTTCGGCCTTGTAGGGGCCGTTCAGGGGGACGCCGATGTACTTGGCCTGGGCCTCGGTCAGGGTCGTCAGCTGGGCGTTCAGGGTCTTAAGCTGCAGGCGGGCGACCTTTTCGTCGAGGTGCTTGGGCAGCGTATAGACGCCTACCGGGTAGTCGGCGGTCTTGGTGAACAGCTCGATCTGGGCGATGGTCTGGTTGGCGAAGCTGGAAGACATCACGTAGGACGGGTGGCCCGTGCCGCAGCCGAGGTTCACCAGGCGACCCTTGGCCAGCAGGATGATGCGGTTGCCGGAGGGCAGCGTGATGTGATCGACCTGCGGCTTGATCTCTTCCCAGGGGTAGCCTTCGATGGAGGCGACGTTGATCTCGGAATCGAAGTGGCCGATGTTGCAGACGATGGCGTTGTGCTTCATCTTGACCAGGTGATGGTGGTCGATGACGTGGAAGTTGCCGGTGGCGGTGACGAAGATGTCGGCCTTGTCGGCGGCGTAATCCATGGTCACCACGCGGTAGCCTTCCATGGCGGCCTGCAGGGCGCAGATGGGGTCGATTTCGGTGATCCACACCTGGGCGGAGAGGGCACGCAGGGCCTGGGCGGAACCCTTGCCCACGTCGCCGTAGCCGCAGACGACGGCGATCTTGCCGGCGACCATGACGTCGGTGGCGCGCTTGATGCCGTCCACCAGGGATTCGCGGCAGCCGTAGAGGTTGTCGAACTTGGACTTGGTCACCGAGTCATTGACGTTGATGGCCGGGAACTTCAGTTCGCCGCGCTCGTGCATCTGGTACAGGCGATGGACGCCGGTGGTGGTCTCCTCGGTGACGCCCTTGATCTGGGCCAGTCGGGTGGAATACCAGGTCGGGTCGGTCTTGAGCTTGGCCTTGATGGAGGCGAACAGAACGGTGGCTTCTTCGCTGTCCGGGTTGTTCAGCACGGACAGATCCTTTTCGGCACGGGCGCCCAGGTGCAGCAGCAGCGTGGCGTCGCCGCCGTCGTCGAGGATCATGTTGGAGAAGCCGCCGTCGGCCCATTCGAAGATGCGGTGGGTGTAATCCCAGTATTCGGGCAGCGACTCGCCCTTGACGGCGAAGACCGGGATGCCGGCAGCGGCGATGGCGGCGGCGGCGTGGTCCTGGGTGGAGAAGATGTTGCACGAGGCCCAGCGCACTTCGGCGCCCAGCGCGGTCAGCGTCTCGATCAGGACGGCAGTCTGGATGGTCATGTGCAGCGAGCCGGTGATGCGGGCGCCCTTCAGGGGCTGGCTCTTGGCGAATTCTTCGCGGATGGCCATCAGGCCGGGCATTTCGGTTTCCGCGATCTTGATTTCCTTGCGGCCCCAGTCGGCAAGGGAAAGGTCGGCGATGACGTAATCGTTGAACTCAGCCACGGTGTTCATGCGAACTCCTCAAACAAGTGGCCGGGGGGAGGGGAAAGCGGGGGCGGCGCGTCGAGGGCCTGCCAAGCTCATCCACCGTCCCGTGCCGGCACGGGTTGGTCGAATGAGCGCCGTTTAGAACCGAGCCTGAGGGCGATCGCCCTTGCAGCGCTCCTCGGTAGGGGGTTGATTATAAGGACTTCGGCTGGCGATGGACAGCCCGGGGTCGGCCAGGATTCGGCCCGGCAGGCTACTAGCCCGCCCAGTACTGGTCGATATCCTTGATGCCCCAGCGGGCGGCGTTCTCCCGGCCGACGATCTTGTCGAGGGCACCGGGGCGGGAAAGATCGAGCAGTTCTGGCTTGATGTAGGCGCGGGACTTGGTGGAAAAGAACACTTTGACCTTGGGGACCAGAAGCGACTTTTCGCTCTGCTCGACCACGACCCCCAGGCGACCGGAATGGAGCCGCACCAGGGATCCGATGGGATAGATGCCGAGACTCTTTACAAAGGCCTGAAACACCGCCGGGTCGAAATGCCCCTGCCACTCGGCCATGCGCTTGATGGACTCGGCCGGATCCCAGCCAGCCTTGTAGGGGCGGTTCGAGGTCACTGCGTCGTACACGTCACATACGGCGCCCATCTTGGCAAAGAGACTCATGGTTTCGCCATTCAGGCGCTCAGGATAGCCGCTGCCGTCCACCTTCTCGTGATGGTGCAGGCAGACGTCCTTCATGATCTCGCTGACCCCCTCGCCCTCAAGGAGCAGCTTGTGGCCTTCGGCCGGATGGGTCTTCATGACGGCGAATTCCTCGTCCGTCAGCTTGCCCGGCTTGTTGAGGATTTCGGGCGGCATGAGGGCTTTGCCCAGATCGTGGAGTAGCCCCGCCATACCCGCCTGACGCGTCTCATGGTCATCCAGGCCCAGCTGTCGGGCCAAAGCGATCATCAGAGCACATACCGCCACCGAGTGCATGTAGGTGTAATCGTCTGCGGTCTTCAAGCGGGCCAAGCTAATGAGAGCGCCCGGGTTACGCATGACGGAATTGGAGATCTCCTCCACCAGACCCTGGGCCTGATCCGCATCGATGGCCTTGCCCATGCGCACTTCCTGGAACATGGACACCACGGCTTCCTTCGATTTGGCGCAAATCTTGGCGGCGCGCTTCACTTCATCCTGAAAGCTCGCCTTTGCTGGCAATGCCTCGGGTTCCGGCAGGGGCGGTGGCTCGACGCTGGCTTCGACCGTCTTGGCGGGTTCCACGTCCAGACCCTTGGATGAATCGATCCAGACTTCCTGGATGGAGCTTTCGCGGATCAGGGCGAGGTCGCGGGGATCCTTGAGAACGAACTTGGTGCGCCAGAAAGGATGTTCAAGCCAAGCCCCGCAGAAGGCGTGCAGGTGCATGCCTAGCTTGAGGTCGGCGACACGGATTTTTTTGAGCATGGGGCGAAATTCTAGCGAAAAGGGGAGCCGGCTGGCTCCCTCTTTGGGCTAAATCCGCGGATTGGCGTGCCGACGGGCCTGCAAGCATCGCTTGTAGGCCCGCATCGTTGCGCAGCAACGCTGCCCGATCCGTGTTTTGGCTGCGGCCGGTGCTGCGCACCTTAACCGGCCCGCGGTGCGGACCGGTTAGCCTCCACCCAGCGAAGGATCGCCGCTACGCGGGCGGGCTGTGCGCTTCGCTTACAGCCCGGCGTCGTTGCGGAGCAACGCCGCGCGATCCGTCGCTTCCCAACTGAACTCCGGTTCGTCGCGGCCGAAGTGGCCATAGGCTGCCGTCTTCTGGTAGATGGGGCGGAGCAGGTCGAGCATATTGACGATGCCCTTGGGGCGCAGGTCGAAGTGTTTGCGGATCAGCGCGGTGAGGGTTTCGTTGCTGACCTTGCCGGTACCGAAGGTTTCCACCATGACCGAGGTCGGCTCGGCGACGCCGATGGCGTAGGAGACCTGCACCAGGCAGCGGGAGGCCAGGCCGGCGGCGACGACGTTCTTGGCCACATAGCGGCCGGCGTAGGCGGCGGAACGGTCCACCTTGGAGGGATCCTTGCCGGAGAAGGCGCCCCCGCCGTGGGGGGCGGCCCCGCCGTAGGTGTCGACGATGATCTTGCGCCCGGTGAGGCCGCAGTCGCCTTGGGGGCCGCCGACGACGAAGCGTCCGGTGGGATTCACCAGGTACTTGATGTCCCCCTTGATCAGTTCCTTGGGCAGCACCGGCTTGATGATTTCCTCGATGGTGGCTTCGCGCAGGTCTTCCAGGCTGATGTCCGGAGAGTGCTGGGTGGACAGCACCACGGTGTCGATGCTGTGGGGCTTGCCGTCCACGTACTTGATGGTGACCTGGGACTTGGCGTCCGGGCGGGCCCAGGGCAGGCGGCCGTCCTTGCGCAGCATGGCCTGGCGCTCGACCAGCCGATGCGAGAGATGGATGGGCAGGGGCATCAGCACCGGGGTTTCGTCGCAGGCGTAACCGAACATGAGGCCCTGGTCCCCGGCGCCCTGGCCGAGGTTGTCGTCGTAAGCCTTGTTCACGCCCTGGGCGATGTCCGGGCTCTGTTTGTCGTAGGCCACCAGCACGGCGCAGCCCTTGTAGTCGATGCCGTATTCGGTGTTGTCGTAGCCGATGCGCTTGATGGTGTCGCGGGCCACCTGGATGTAATCCACGTTGGCGGCCGTGGTGATTTCGCCGGCCAGGACGACCAGGCCGGTGTTGCACAGCGTTTCGGCGGCGACGCGGGAATGCTTGTCCTGGGCCAGAATGGCGTCCAGGATGGCGTCGGAAATCTGATCGGCGACCTTGTCGGGATGGCCTTCGGAAACCGATTCCGAAGTGAAGAAGTATTCGCTCACTTGAAGCTCCAGCGGTCCTGTTGTCCGGCGTTACCGGCTTCGGACCACGAGCTGGCGACGCTTTAGCAGAATTTCTGAATCGCCCCGCAAGTTGTCTGTTTAACTCGGCGATCCGATAATGCTAGCCTTTTCCCCGCCCGTTGCAAACCCCGGTTCCATGATCTTCCTGTTTCGCCTCCTGAGCCGGCTGCCCCTCGGGTGGGTCCATGCCCTCGGAGGGCTGGCCGGGCGCCTGACCTACTGGCTTTCCCCCACTTACCGGCGCCATCTCAAAGCCAATCTCTCCCAGGCCGGGCTGGACCGCAATCTCGCGCTGCCCGCGGCGGCGGAGGCGGGCAAGCAGGCCCTGGAGCTTTCCCGCATCTGGTTGCGCACCCTGGAGGAAGCCAACGCCCAGGTGGTCGAGGTAGTGGGCCTGCCCCTGGTCCAGGAGGCCATGGCGGCCGGCAAGGGTGTGCTCTACCTCACTCGACACCTGGGCTGTTTCGAGATTACGGCCCAATACCTCTCGTCCCTGGGCGACATCACCGTGCTCTACCGCCCCCCGCGTCAGACCGCCCTGCAACAGCTCATCGAGACCGGCCGAAGACGCAGCAATCTGCACCTCGCGCCCGCCGACCTTTCCGGCGTGCGGGCTCTCATCAAGGCCCTGCGCAAGGGACAGGCGGTCGGCATCCTGCCCGATCAGGCCCCCAAGACCGGCGAGGGCGTCTGGCTCGATTTCTTTGCCCGGCCGGCCTACACCATGACGCTGGCGGCGCGCCTTTCCGAAACGGGCGCCACGGTGTTGATGACCTGGGGCGAGCGCCTGCCGGATGGGCAGGGCTACCGTATCCACTTCAGCGCCCCGCAACAGGCCCTGGTGGGGGATACGGTGGCGCGGGCTGCCGCCATCAACCGCGAAATCGAGTCCCTCATCCGTCAGTGCCCGGTGCAGTATCTATGGGGCTACAACCGCTACAAGCGTCCCTCGGGAGCCGAAGCGCCCCCTACGCCGCAGACCGGGGAATAACCCACTCCGGTCCCGGAGGCTCGAAGGACTGCGGCCAGCGTGGGACAATGCGCGGGTTTTCCGGCGTGCGGGGACGACTTGCAGTGCGGTGGAAACAACAGGAAGCGGGGAAGCCGGGCCGCTTCCGGGGCAGTAGCGCGACGCCACCACAAAACCGGCAGGAGAACAGAGGACCATCATGAGCGCCCTTACCGTAGACATCCGGCCGGTAACCTATCCCGACGTGCCTGCCATCGCCGCGCTGGCACGGGAAATCTGGCAGGCGAGCTATCCCGGGATCATCACCCAGGAGCAGATCGACTTCATGCTGGAGCAGCGCTACGGCCACGAGCGCCTTTACGACGATCTGGAAGACGCCCACAAGTGGCTCGATCAGGCTTTCCATGCCGGCCGCCGGGTCGGGTTCGCCTTCAGCGAGCTGTTCAACGGCGAATTCAAGCTGGACAAGCTCTACATTCATCCTGATGCCCAGCGCCAGGGCGTGGGTGGGCAACTCATCGCCCACGTCGCGGCGCGCGCCCGCAGCCAGGGCTACCCCTGCCTCATCCTGCAGGTGAACAAGCGCAACGCCCGGGCCATCGCGTCCTATCGAAAATACGGTTTCGAGGTACGCACCAGCACCGTCGACGACATCGGCGGCGGCTACGTCATGGACGATTACGTGATGGAAAAGCGTCTTTGAGGGGACGGACGGACAGTGACCTGGATTCGGTCGCGAGATTTCATCTAATTTCTCTGAAATTTGAGATAACACCATGTCTCTGTTATCATTTTTGCAATCTTAAGCGGGGTCGTAGTGAAGCTGAAATTCACCAAGATGCACGGGTTGGGCAATGATTTTGTCGTTCTGGACGGCGTTCGCCAGCGCATCGACCTGACACCCGAGCAATTGCGCTTCCTGGCCGATCGCCATTTCGGCGTGGGCTGCGACCAGATTCTGTTGGTGGAAGCCCCCGGCAGCCCCGGGGTCGATTTCCGCTACCGCATCTTCAACGCCGACGGCGGCGAAGTGGAACAGTGCGGCAACGGCGCCCGTTGCTTCGTGCGCTTCGTCCACGATGCAGGCCTGACGGGCAAGCGGGAAATCCGGGTCGAGACCAGGAACGGCATCATCGGGCCCCGCCTGGAGGACAACGGCGAGGTCACCGTCGATATGGGCGTCCCCCGCTTTGCCCCCGCCGACATTCCCTTCGTGAGCGATTCCGACGCCGTCGTCCAGCCTCTGGACGTAGCCGGCTGCAGCGTGAACATCAGCGTCGTCTCCATGGGCAATCCCCATGCCGTGCAGGTGGTGGCGGATGTGGACGCTGCCCCCGTGGGCGTGGAGGGTCCGCTCATCGAATGCCACCCGCGTTTTCCCCAACGGGTCAACGCCGGATTTCTGCAAGTACTTGATCGGCACAGCGCCCGTCTGCGCGTCTTCGAGCGCGGCTCGGGTGAAACGCTGGCCTGCGGCACGGGCGCCTGCGCCGCTGCGGTCGTGGGAATCCGCCGGGGTTTGCTTGACTCCCCCGTGCGCATGGCCACCCGGGGCGGCGACCTCTGCATCGCCTGGGGCGGCCCCGGTCAGCCGGTGCTGATGACCGGCCCCGCGACCCCCGTCTTCACCGGAGAAATCGACCTATGAATTCCCTGCTTTCCGCCGATGAGGTGGTGCGTTTCCTCCAGGCCAACCCGGCCTTCTTCGACCAGAACGCCGAACTCCTGGCCCAGCTCTACGTCCCCCATCCCCACGGCGGCCGGGCCATTTCCCTCAACGAGCGGCAAATGCTGGTGATGCGGGAAACCAATCGTCAGGTGGAGAGCAAGCTGGCCGAGCTGATCGCCTTTGGCGAGGAAAACGACGCCATCAGCGAAAAGGTGCATCGCCTGGCCGTCGCCCTCATCGCTGCCGAGACTTTCCAGGCGGTCATCCATTTGCTCAACTTCCATCTGCGCGACGACTTCTCCATTCCCCATGTGGCGCTGCGCCTGTGGGACAAGCCGGAAGGCATCGACGACCTGCCCGAGTTCGCTGCCGTGGGCGAGGAACTCCAAGCCTTCGCCGAGGGTCTGGCACGGCCCTACTGCGGTGGCACCGCCGGCTTCGGCACTGCGGCATGGTTTGGCGAGCACGCCGGTCACATACGCTCCCAGGCCCTCGTTGCGCTGCGCAACGGCGGCGGTACCATCGGCCTCGTCGCCTTGGGCAGTGAAGACCCCCAGCGCTTCTTCGCCGACATGGGAACCCTCTACCTGGAGCGTCTGGGCGAACTGGTTTCCGCCGCCCTGGCCCGGGTTGCCGGGCCGCGGGAAGCCGTTCCCCTGTCGTGACGGCCAAAGCAGCCGTCGCTGAATATCTGGCCGAACTGGCCGAGCAGCGGCGCCAGTCGCCCCATACGGTCGCCGCCTACCGCCGCGATCTGGAAAAGCTGCTCGCCCTTGCGGGAGCAGTTCCGCTGGAACAGCTGGGCGGCCATCATCTGCGGCAGTTCCTGGCCCAGCTGCACGGCGGCGGTCTGGCGGGGCGTTCTCTGGCCCGCCATCTCTCCGCCTGGCGAGGCTTTTTCGCCTGGCTTGGCCGGAGGGGCGGGGTTGCGGGCAACCCCTGCGATGGCGTGAAGCCGCCCCGCTCGCCCAAGCGGCTGCCCAAAGCCCTTTCCGCCGACGAAACCGCCCGACTGCTCGACGAACCGACGCAAGATGACGACCCGGCGGTCCAGGCCCGGGACCGGGCCATGTTCGAGCTCTTCTACTCTTCCGGTCTGCGCCTGGCGGAATTGGTCAGCTTGCAGTGGAATGATCTCGAGGGCCTGCTTGCCGATGACGAAGTCCGTGTCACTGGCAAACGGGGCAAGACCCGCATCGTCCCTGTCGGTCGCAAGGCCCGCGAGGCGCTAAGCGCCTGGCGCCTCCTGCGCGAGAGCCTGGCCAGCGCGGACGAGACCGCCCTTTTCGTGGGCCGGCGCGGCCGCCGCATCCATCCCCGGGTGGTCGAAGCACGCCTCGAACGCCACGCCCGGCAGGCCGGCCTGCCGCGCCACGTCCATCCCCACATGCTGCGCCATTCCTTCGCCTCCCACGTCCTGCAATCTTCGGGCGACTTGCGGGCGGTGCAGGAAATGCTGGGCCACTCCAGCATTGCCTCGACCCAGGTCTATACCCACCTCGACTTCCAACACCTGGCCAAGGTCTACGACGCCGCCCACCCCAGGGCACGGCGCAAGGGCGGTTGAAAAGCGTCCGCCATAGCTGCGAACGCCCGGCGCTATTGCCGGTCTACCGGGTTTCCGCCGTACCGGGAGTCTCTATGCCCCGACCGGAAGGGTTGAATCCTGCGCCGGGGCCAGGGTAGGTCAGGAAGGGCGGAAAGCGCGGCAGGGAATCTTCTGCGCAAGGAGGCCCCATGTACAAGCTGCTCGATCGACTGCCTATCAATTCAGACGTGGACGCAGAGTTCCATTACTGGGCAGGCCAACTGCGCGGGGCGGTCATCGCTGCCCTCGTCGTGGCGTTGGGTTGTGGCGCAGGCATCGCGCTGCTTCCGGAAGGGACCGACAGCGTGGACGGCTACGGCTTCATGAAGGCCCATTGGCCCCATCTGGTTGAAATCGCATTCTGGTTCGGGTTGCTCGTCGCACTGGTATGGTCAGCGGCAAAACGCCTGGGAGGCGCGCTGGCGGGAAGTCTGCCCTGGAAACCCGCGGCGGACTGCGGCGAGAGGGAATCCTCGGCCCGGCAATTCGGCCGCTGGGGCATGTTCCTCGCCCTCTCAGGTTCACTGCTCTGGTTCGCCCATCAGCTTGCCCTCGCCGCCGGTGGGCCTGCCGATTGGCTCCAATCCACTCTGGCACCCGTCTGGGCTGCCAGCCTGGCAACAGCCCCCATTCTCCTGGCAGCGGCCTGGTTTCACCGGCCTAGACAGGCTGGCCCCCCGCACACTCTCGGAACACAACACAGATCTCGCTGAGTCGGTCGCACGCCAAAGTCATCGTCGATTCTGTGGCCGGAAGCCATAGGGCAATACCTTCCCCAGCACCGGTCGGTTCGGGAGGATAGTACCGAGACCTACCGAGAGAGTGGCTTACTTGCTGTTACGGATGATTACCTCGACCCTCGTCCGCTCGGCCTAGAGTGAGCCTTCGGTCCGGCGCTCCGCCCGGCCTTGAATGGAGGATTCAACATGACCGAGAAGCGATATCTGCGATTCAATCGGAACATTCGTAAATTCCTCGTGGTGAGTGCGCTCGCCATCGCCAGCGCCGCGGGAGCGGCTGACGAGACGCCCGATGCGGTCGTCCGTGAGACGACCCAGGACGTGCTGGCCGCAATTGCCAGCAATCCGGAACCAGCCACCCTGCGCCAGATCGCACAATCAAAGGTTGTTCCCCACTTCGACTTCCGCCGCATGACCCAACTGGCTGCCGGTCGGGTATGGGCACAAGCGACGCCAGCACAGCAGGAGCTGTTGGTCAGCGAATTCCAGCGCCTGCTGGTCCGCAGTTACACCAAATCGCTGAATGCCGCCAACCACGGCGCGACGCAGGTGGCCGTCCAGCCGTCTCCCGTGTCTCCGGGAGACGAAACGACGGTAAGGACCAAGGTCACCGAACCGGGACGCCGCCCAATCGCCATCGACTACCGTATGGCCAGGAATGAAACCGGCTGGAAGGTCGTCGACGTCATGGTCGAAAACATCAGCCTGGTAACCAATTATCGCGACTGGTTCGCGACCCAGGCGAAGGAAGGCGGCGTGGAAGGCATCATCCGTGCGCTGAGCGAAAAGAATCGTCAGAGCGCTTGATCCGACAACGGATAAGGAGAGAACAATGAACTCCCCACAGAAGACGGTTTCCCGAAGAACGTTTGCCAAATACTGGGCCCTGGGCATTGCCAGCGCCCTGATTTCCGTGCCGCATGCCACCTGGGCCAATGCGCCAGAGAACGAGGGTTTCGACGAGGACTCGATTCTCAAGGCCGCCAGCGATTTTTTAGGGGACACCACCGAAGGCCTGGGGAAGGTCATCGCCAAGGCATTCAAGGAACAGGGTCGCCCAAGCGGCTACATCAAGGGGGAGGAGGTGGCCGGCGCGGCCACCATCGGCCTGCGGTACGGCGAGGGCCAACTCGCCTTCAAACACGGCGGCGGGTCACGAATATTCTGGCAAGGTCCGTCCATCGGCTTCGATCTCGGCGGCAATGCCTCCAAAGTCTTCGTCCTGGTTTACCACGCCCATAAAACCGAAGACCTCCTCAAGCGTTTTCCGTCGGTAGACGGAAGCGTCTATTACGTCGGCGGCGCGGGGGTTAATTACCAGCAACGCGATGACACGATCTTGGCCCCCATCCGCCTCGGCGTGGGACTGCGCGCCGGTGCGAGCATCGGCTATACCCATTACACCCTGACCAAGACGCTCAACCCCTTGTAGAAGGAGCCCCCATGATGAAGATCCCCACTCTCGTTCTCGCCTTTACGGCAGCGAGCCTCAGCATGTCCAGTCAGGGCGCGGACGTCGGCGTGTCCATCAGTATTGGACAACCGGGTTTCTACGGACGTATCGACATCGGTGGTTACCCGCCTCCCGTCCTAATCTATCAGCGTCCTTTGGTGATTGCGCCCGCACCGGTGGCAGGACCGCCCGTCTATTTGCGCGTTCCTCCCGGCCATGCCAAGCATTGGTCCAAGCACTGTGCGGCCTACGGTGCTTGCGGAGAGCGCGTCTATTTCGTCCGGGATGACTGGTACAGCCGCGAGTTCGCTCCCCGCTATCGGGAGCGACATGGCCGGGATGACGGCCATGATCGCCATGACGAGCGGGGTGGCCCGCACGATCGTGATCGTGGAGACGGTCACGGTCGGGGCCACGGCCATGGCCATGGCCATGGCCACGACCGGGACTGAAAACGGCCACCTCGTTCGAAAGATCGAACCCAGCCGGAGCGGTCCACGCCGCACCCCCTTTCGGCTGGGGTGACGGACCTTGCGTGACTTCTTGTAGCAGCCGCCTAGCGCCTTCCGGAACTCGATACCCGAGCGAGCCGGCACGGCGTGGAGTTCAAAAACCCCTATGGAGACCCCAATGACACAGAAACGAAACCTGAGGTTCAAACGGAATATCCATCAATTCATCGCCCTGAGCTCGCTGGCACTGGCTGGCGCGGCTTCGGCGGCAGGGTCCAACCCGGAAACAGACGTCCGCCGGACCGCTGGAGCCGCTTTGTCAGCCCTCGCGGAAAGTTCGAATACCCGCGCGCTGCGCCGCATGGCCGAGCGGGAGATCGCGCCCCACATCGATTTTCGGCGTCTTACCGAAGAAGCCACGGGACGAGTTTGGGCGGTCGCGACGGAAGCCCAGCGGGAACGGCTCAGCACCGAGTTCCGCCGCCTCCTTCTCCGGACCTATGCAGAAAATCTCGCGGCCCAGGATCACCGTGGTGCCCGCCTCTTCATCGAACCCTTCCGCGAAGCCGAGCAGACTGACACGGAGTCTGAGGAGGCGACCATCCGCACGCACATCTCGGAACCCGGGCACCGCCACACCAAGATTGACTATCAACTCGTCCGCGAAGATGGCGGCTGGAAGTTAATCAACGTCGCCGTCGAGGAGCAAAGCCTCTTCCTCAAGTACCGTTCCCGGCTCGTTGAGGAAGCACGGACAACGGGAGTCGAGGGGCTCATTGCAACCCTGGCATCCCTGGATCGCCTGGATCAAGTCTGAGCAGGTAAGCGTCCCACGAAAAGGCGGGCCCTCGCGATCCCTCACCGGGGGCACACCCTTGGCGCAAGCGGGTGGGGAGGGACGTGTCGGTTCAAGGCTTTGCCCTGCCGGTGAAGGCCTCCGAGAGGGCTTCGGTCAGAGACGCGGGCAGGTTGGTTACCCGATCGAAGCGGGCGTTCCACAAATCGGCATGGGCAAAATCTGCATCGAGCAAGTCCGCAGAGGCGAATTCCGCCTCACGTAGCGTCGCCCCGGAAAGCCGGGTGCGATGGAGGCGCGCCTTGGAAAAATCCGCACGCTCGGCCGCAGCACCGGTCAGGTCTGCGCCCGAGAGATCGGTTCCCACCAGTTTGGCGTCCATCAGGACGCTACGAAAGGCATAGCAGTCCTGCAGCGACCCCCCCGACAGGTCTATGCCCTCCATCAGGATGTCCTTGAGATAGGCCTGGGCAAAATCGGCGCCACGCGCCCGAGCGCCAATCAGGTTCGCCCCAAACAGATAGGCCCCGCGCAGCTTGGCACGACTCAGGTCGGCACGGTCGAATATTGCGTGAAAGAGATCGGCATCGCGCAGGTCCGCCTCGACCAGACGCGATTCTTCGAAATGAGCCCACTTGGCATTGGCCTTGCGCAGATCTGCGCCGCTCAGGTCGACTCCGCGAAGATTCGCGTTTTCCAGCTTGGCGCCGGTCAGTCGCGCCCCACGCAGATCCTTGCCTGCCAAATTCATGCGCGAGAAATCGCATCCTGTGAGATCGGCGTAGGGACGCAAATCGCCACAGTCCGCGTTGGCGGTTTCATGAACGATCAGGATGAAGAGCGCGATGGTCCGCACGAGGGAAATACGCATCGCTACAACGGCCCCCAGAGAATTCTGCGCACTTTAGCCCCGCCCCGCAATGCTCGCCATCCCTCCAAAGGAGGACGAGCGATTGAGCAGTCCTTCGGCTCCCGTTGGCCTCGACCGGGAGCGATAGCGGGATGCCGTCCTCTTCCCTGGGACGGCACTGCCCCTGGGCGCCGCGAGTTTCACGAAGCGTCGCCGAGCCGGCAGGGATGGGCGGCCATCTTCACCAACTCGAAACGCCGTTTTGTACTTCCCTGTGCCGCATCGCCAAGGGATCTGCTCAAGTCCCCAACTCCGGGCGGTCACGGTAGAACTGCAAGGCTTCGGGATTGGCCAGGGCTTCCATGTTTTTCACGGCCTGGCCGTGGACCACATTGCGTACCGCCAACTCGACAATCTTGCCCGATTTGGTCCGCGGAATATCACCGACTTCGACGATGCGCGCTGGGACATGGCGTGGCGTGGTGGTGTTGCGGATATGCGCCTTGATCCGTTCCCGCAGGGCATCGTCAAGGATCGCTCCCGCCGCGAGCTTGACGAAGAGTACCACCCGCAAGTCCCCCTCCCAGTCCTGTCCAATCACCAGGGATTCGAGAATTTCGGGAAGTTGCTCCACTTGGCGGTAGATTTCCGCCGTGCCGATGCGCACGCCGCCGGGGTTGAGGGTGGCGTCGGAACGGCCGTAGATGACGATGCCGCCACGGGCCGTGATTTCTGAATAGTCACCATGGCACCAGACGCCGGGAAAGCGCTCGAAGTAGGCGGCGCGATACTTGCTGCCGTCCGGGTCGTTCCAGAAGCCGACCGGCATGGACGGGAAGGGCAGCGTGCACACCAGTTCACCCTTCTGTTCGCGCACCGGCCGGCCGTCCTCGTCGAAGACCTCCACTGCCATGCCCAGGCCGCGGCACTGGATTTCGCCGCGATGGACAGACAAGGCAGGGTTCCCCAGGACGAAGCAGGAGATGATGTCCGTGCCACCGGAAATGGATGCCAACAGCACGTCCTCCTTCAGTTCCCGATAGACCCAGTCGAAGCCTTCCGGCGACAGGGGGCTGCCGGTGGAGAAGACCGCCCGCAAGGCGTCCAGGCGGTGCGTCCGGGCCGGGTGGAGGCCCATCTTGGCGGCGGCGTCGATGAATTTGGCCGAGGTGCCGAAGTGGGTCATACCCTCGGCCTGAGCGTAATCGAAGAGGATCGTCCCGTCTCCGGCAAAGGGACTGCCGTCGTAGAGCAGCAGGGTGGCGCCGGAAGCGAGGCCGCTCATCAGCCAGTTCCACATCATCCAACCGCAGGTGGTGTAGTAGAACAGGCGGTCGCCGGGGCGCAGGTCGCCGTGCAGGCGGTGCTCCTTCAGGTGTTGCAGCAGGGTGCCCCCATGCCCGTGGACGATGCACTTGGGCACTCCGGTGGTGCCACTGGAATATAGGATGAAGAGCGGGTGGTCGAAGGGCACCCGCAGGAATTCCGGCGGGCCCGCATCGGCGGCAGCCAGGGCCTCCGGCCAGGACTGCGCACCGGGAAGCGCCCCCAGATCGGGGCTCTCCGCCAGGTAGGGCACGACCAGGACGAGACTCAGGCCCTTGAGCCGAGCGGCGACTTCGGCGTTCTTGCCGCGGCAATCCACCGCCTTGCCGTTGTACCAGTAGCCGTCCACACAGAGCAGCACTTTAGGCTCGATTTGGCCGAAGCGGTCGAGAACGCCCTGGACGCCAAAATCGGGCGAGGCCGACGACCAGACGGCCCCCAGGGACGCCGTGGCGAGCATGGCCACCAGCGCTTCGGGCAGATTGGGCAGATAGGCCGCCACCCGATCCCCGACCCCGACTCCGGCCCGGCTCAGAACCCGCGCGCAACGCCCGACGGTATCCCGAAGGCGGGCATGGTCCCAGCGCTGCTGCAGCTTATCCTCGCCCCAGAAAACCAGGGCGTCTCCGTCACCCGGCGCCGCGAGGAGGTTCTCCGCAAAATTGATCCTCGCCTCGGGAAACCAGCGGGCGCCCGGCATGAGCGCACCGTCCGCCAGCACCGTCCCGCCCTTGTCGCCGACCACGCCGAATTCGTCCCACACACGGTCCCAGAATTCCTCGGGCCGCTCCACCGACCAGCGCCACAGGGACTCGTAATCCGCCATATCCAGGGCATTCATCCAGGCGGCGAGGGTCGTCCGTTCCGGGTTACGGGGCGTCCACAGGGGCAGGGGGGCGGATGAGATCATGGCGTCTCCGGTGACAATATGGCAATTCCGGCGAATCCTCGGGAAGGCCGACCGGCAGCGGCAAACGATACGCCCCCGGGGCATCCCCCTGTCAAGGGCGACGGCCCCCACACAGCGCTACACACTGTTGCAAACCGTTACTTGAGCCCGGACTGGCGGACCGGTATCTTGCACTCATGCGCTGACCTCCGGGTTGGCCTAGGCGGCCCTCCCCCTCCCACCTCCTGACGGGTCGCCTTGAAAGCCCCTTGCCCCCCCGACAAGGGGCTTTCGCCTTTTCATACTCTGCCGCATTCAAGCCGAGACGCGAAGACAAGCCGAAGGTAGTGCTCCTGCATGGCAAGGCGAAGTCGACAAAGTATCGGCTTGAATGCGGCAGAGTATTCGCAGCGGGCAGTGCGGGCAGGTGCCTCAGAGGTTCAGGGCGCCTGGGTGTTCAGCGCAGAAGCGCAGGCCGGCGCGGTAGCCGATGGCGTAGAGGCGTTCCAGATTGGACGCCGACCAGTCGAGTACATCTGGCCAATCACCCTCCGCAATGCCCTCCAGCAGCTTGACCTTGAGCACCCGGCGCTTCGCACGGTGGGTCGCCGGGTCGATGTTGTGGACACGTTCGAAGAGTTTCACGTCGTCCCGGGCGATGGCGACCAGAGGGGTGATGATGGAACGCACCCAGGCGTCGTAGAGATTTTCGGGCCGCCGGATCAGCTTTTCGCTGCCCAGAATGTCGAAGACCACCAGGGTGTCGAGATCTTCGTGCAAGCCCGTAGTGCGTTCCTCGCCGCGGTAGAGAAAGGTGTCGGGCGGGGCAGCGTCGGGGTCGGGGTCCGGTTTCTCGGCGACCAGGGCGCGGAAGTTGATGGTGTCGATGGCCGCGCCTTCGATGTAGTCTTCGCCCCCGAGGCGGTAGGGCGGATAGAGGAAGGGGAAGGCGAGGGCCGCGCGAAAATGCTCCGGGGTGATCTCGTCCTTGCCCCAGATGCTCATCTTCCCCCGGCTGACGTTGAAGGCGTTGATGTAGAACGCCCCCGGCGCCCCCGGAAGGGCCGCGAAATCGATGACATCTTCAGCAAAAGGCACGTGGGCACAGAGGCCCTGGCTGAACGGGCTCGTATCGCCGGGAGTGAGGGAAGCCCAGACGAGCTGCAGCCAGTCCCCCAGGATCTTCTCGGCCCCTTGATTCCATCCTTGGCCAATAATGTGCGCGGCGAAGGGATTGAGCGCCAGGAACTCCCGGAACACGTCCGCCGTCGGCCCGCCCTTGAGAAATACCTTGTAATTGACCGGCAACCAGTCGTAGATGGCGTCGGCGATTCCCAGGCGGGTGGTGTGCTGCAGGGCTTTTCGGGCGTCGCCGCCGATCGGTGCCCGATACAGCAGCCCCAGGAGCGCTCCGGCGCCGGCCGTGGACACCACGTCGAACTCCACCTTGTTTTCAATGAAGGCAACCAGCGCTCCCGCCATCAGTGTGGCATTGGGCGCGCCGCCTCCGATGAGCAGCGCCTTCTTCCTGGACGGCTGCTTCCCGCGCAGTGCTTCCATGACGTCCCCCGCTTCCCCCGGGCCGGCAGATCCGGGTCGTGTCGCCGGTCTGCAGGCAAGATAGCAAGAGCTCGATGCGGGAGCAATGGCACGCCCCGGGAGGCCTTGGCGAAAAATTTGTCCGCCGGAGGGAATACGCCATTCTCCTGCGTGTTCACCCTCCTGCCCCTCAACCACGACAGGAGACCTCCATGAAACGCCTTCTTCCCCTCGCCCTCAGCCTCGCCTTCACCGCTTGCGCCAGTCTGGCCAACCCGCCTGCCAAGATGCAGAGCAACATGCTGGTGGGCCCCAACGGCATGACCCTCTACGTCTTCGACAAGGACGAGGCCGGCAGCGGCAAGAGCGTGTGCAACGGCAAGTGCGCCGAAAACTGGCCCCCCCTGGCCGCCGCCGACGGCGACAAGGGCAGCGGCGACTTTTCCGTCATCGCCCGCGACGACGGCAAGAAGCAATGGACCTACAAGGGCAAGCCGCTTTATTTCTGGATCAAGGACCAGAAACCTGGCGACGCCACCGGCGACGGTTTCAACAACGTCTGGCACGTGGCAAAGTAGCCCCTGACGCCATGACGAGCTTCGCCGACCACCTGCCCCGCCTGCGGCGCTACGCCCGGGCCCTGACCGGAGACCGCCATGCGGCCGACGATCTGGTCCAGGACACCCTGGAGCGGGGCTGGGCGAAGTTCGCGCTATGGCGCCCCGGAAGCCGGCTCGACGCCTGGTTGCTGACCATCATGCACAACGTCTTCGTCAATCAGTACCGCAGCCGACCGCCCGCGGCGGAAGCCCTCGACGACCTCTACGTCGAGCCGGCGGCCCGCGCCTCCCAGGCCGACCGCCTGGAGGTGCGCGATATCGATGCAGCCCTCGCCCAGTTGCCCCCCGAGCAGCGGGAAGTGCTGCTCCTCGTCACCCTCGAAGAGGTTTCCTATGCCGATGCGGCGCGCGTCCTGGGCGTGCCCATCGGTACCGTCATGTCCCGGCTGGCCCGCGGCCGAGACAAGCTGCGCGCCCTGCTGGCGGAAGGGACCGGTCCGGCGCGCCTGAGGATCGTGAAATGAACACTCCGCTTTCCCCTGGCGAAGAGGATTTGCACGCCTACGTCGATGGACAACTCGACCCTGCCCGTCGAGAGGTTGTCGCCGCCTGGCTGGCCGCCCATCCCGCCGAGGCCGCGCGCGTTGCCGCCTGGGAAGAACAGAAACAGCTGTTGCGAGCGGCCTACGAGCCCGTCCTCACCGAACCCGTTCCCGAGTTGCTGCAAGCCGCCGCCCGTCCGCCGGCCCGCGCTTCCCGCCAAAAATTCGCCTACGCCGCTGCTGCCGGCTGGCTGGCCCTGGGCGCGCTCATCGGCTACGGCTTCAAGGCGACCCAAGCCCCCGGCGAGGCAGCGCCCCCCCCCATTGCCCGCAGCGCTGCCCTGGCCCACGTCGTCTACACGCCGGAAGTGCGCCATCCGGTGGAAGTGGGCGCCGACCAGGAAGCCCATCTCGCCCAGTGGCTGTCCAAGCGCCTGGGCACCCCGCTCAAGGTGCCCCACCTGGGCGCCGAGGGCTACACCCTGGTGGGGGGCCGCCTACTGCCCGGAGACAAAGGACCGGTGGCCCAGTTCATGTATGAGGACGCCGGCGGACGGCGCCTCACCCTCTATATCCGCAGCGACGCCGCCGAAAACCGCGAAACCGCCTTCCGCTATGCCCTGGAGGGCAAGATCGGCGTGTTCTACTGGCTGGACGGCCGACTGGGCTACGCCCTTTCCGGCGAATTGCCCCGCGAGAAGCTTCTTTCCCTCGCGGAAACCACCTACAAACAGTTGAATCCCTGAGGATTTCCCCGATTCCGGCGGCCCTGGCACGCCCCCCCTTGGTGCGCCGCAAAAAAGTATAATCGCCGCCATCTTTCCCGGGGGGGTGGCTCATGCTGGTCTGGTTCGTGGCGCTTTACCTATTGGTGTCTATCGGCATCGGCCTCTTTGCCGCCACCCGGGTGCACAACACCAAGGATTTCGCCGTCGCGGGCCGACACCTGCCGCTACCGGTGGTCACCGCCACCGTGTTTGCGACCTGGTTCGGTGCCGAAGCCGTGTTCGGTGCCTCATCCACCTTCGTACGTGAGGGCCTGGGTGGGGTGGTGGCCGACCCCTTCGGCTCCTCCATGTGCCTCGTCATCGCCGGCATTTTCTTCTCCCGCTACCTCTACAAGCTCAACATCATCACCCTGGGCGACTTCTACCGCCTGCGCTACAACCGCACGGTCGAGGTCATCACCACCCTCTGCATCGTCGCCTCCTACCTGGGCTGGGTGTCCGCCCAGATCAAGGCCCTGGGCCTCATCCTCAACGTGGTGACCAACGACGGCCTGAGCCAGACGGCGGGCATGGTCCTGGGCGCAGCGGTGGTGCTCACCTACACCACCTTCGGCGGCATGCTGTCGGTAGCGGTGCTCGACTTCGTGCAGATGGCGGTGAGCATGGGCGGCCTATTCTTCATCGCCACGGTGATGGCCGACAAGACCGGCGGCGCCGGTGTCGTCATCGACCACGCGGCCGCCGCCGGCAAGTTCGAGTTCTTCCCCGAACCCGATCCCTGGCTGTGGATCACCTTCCTGGGGGCCTGGGTGACCATGATGCTGGGTTCCATCCCGCAGCAGGACGTCTTCCAGCGCATCACTTCGGCCAAGAGCGCCAAGGTCGCAATTTGGGGCTCGATCCTGGGAGCATCGATCTACTTCTGCTTCTGCTTCGTGCCCATGTTCATCGCCTATTCGGCAACCCTCATCGACCCCGGCCAGTATGGGCCGATGCTCGCTTCCGACGCCCCGGAGGATTTCCAGAAGGTGTTGCCGCTGCTGGTCCTGAACCACACACCGCTCTTCGCCCAGGTCATCTTCTTCGGCGCCGTGCTCTCGGCCATCATGAGCTGTTCGTCGGCCACCCTGCTGGCACCTTCCGTCACCTTCGCCGAGAACATCATCCGCCCCATGTTCCCGCGCTTGGGCGACCGGGCTTTCCTGCGGGTCATGCGTTTTTCCATCGTCGGCTTCGCCTGCGTCGTGCTCGGCTTTGCCCTCTACTCCAACGCCTCCATTTTCAAGATGGTGGAAAACGCCTACAAGGTCACCCTGGCCGGCGCTTTCGTGCCTCTCTTTGCCGGGGCGCTGTGGAAGCGCGCCACTTCCCAGGGGGCGCTGGCGTCCATCGTCGGGGGACTCAGTTCCTGGTTGCTGGTCGAGTTCCTGATCGAGGAAAGCCCGGTACCGCCCCAACTCATCGGCCTGGCCGTAGGCTTCGTCGGAATGCTCCTCGGCTCCCTGCTTCCCCAGTGGATCGGTCGGGCCACGCCCCAGGAAGACCTCCACGCCGCCCTGCATCACCGCGCGGCGGCGGAGACGCACCACGCCGAACCCCTGCACGAGCATCCCAAGCGCTAGCCAGGTTTCGCGGATGCCGAGACAAGCATCCGCGCCCTGATGTTTCGTCGTAACCGACAATTCGCGCCGAAGGTGGCCTCCGGGCAGCGAGAGATTCGCCTGGCATCCAGACCGGTCGCGCCTTCCGCTATCATCGCCGGATTGCCAATAAGCGCTCCGCCGCCCATGAGCGAAAACCAGAATCCCGAGCAACAAGCCCGCGACCGCATCGATGCGCAATTGCGTGCTGCCGGCTGGGCGGTGCAAAAGAAAATCGATTTCGGCGTCGGGGCTGGACAGGCCGTGCGCGAGTGGCAAACCGATGCCGGCCCGGCCGACTACGTACTCTTCGTCGACAAAAAAGCCGTCGGCGTCATCGAAGCCAAGCGCGAATCAGAAGGCCAGCGCCTGACTGCCCACGAGCCGCAAACTGAAGGCTACGCAGCCGCCAAACTCAAGTGGGTCAATAACCAGCAGCCGCTGCCCTTCCTCTACGAAGCCACTGGCATCGTCACCCGCTTCACCGATGGCCGCGACCCCAAGCCGCGTTCGCGCGAGGTGTTCAGCTTCCACCGCCCTGAAACCCTGCGCGACTGGATGGCCGAAGGCGACAGCCTGCGCGGACGCCTCGCCGAACTGCCGCCGCTCAACCCGGAGCACCAGCCGGCCAAAGAACTCCGCCTGCGCGACTGCCAGGAAACGGCGATCACCAACCTCGAACAATCCTTCCGCGAAGCCCGGCCGCGCGCCCTGATCCAGATGGCCACCGGCGCCGGCAAGACCTACACCGCCATCACCAGTATCTACCGCCTGCTCAAGCACGCAGACGCCAAGCGCGTGCTCTTCCTGGTTGATACCAAAAACCTCGGCGAGCAGGCCGAGCAGGAAATGATGGCCTACGTGCCGATCGACGATAACCGCAAATTCACCGAGCTTTACAGCGTCCAGCGGCTCAAAAGCAGCTTCGTCGACAAGGGCGCCGACGTCTGCATCTCGACCATCCAGCGCCTCTACGCGTTGCTGCAGGACAAGGAACTCGACGAAGCCACCGAAGAAATCAACCCGGCCGAACTGACCCTGGCCAAAGCCCCTGCCCCGGTCGCCTACAACGCCAAAATCCCGCCCGAGTTCTTCGATTTCATCTTCATCGACGAATGCCACCGCAGCATCTACAACCTCTGGCAACAGGTGCTCGACTACTTCGACGCCAGCCTGATCGGCCTCACCGCGACGCCCGACAACCGCACCTACGGCTACTTCAAAAAGAACGTCGTCAGCGACTACAGCCATGAAAAAGCCGTCGCCGACGGCGTCAACGTCGGCAACGAGATCTACCTCATCGACACCCGCATCACCCAGCAAGGCGCCGTTATTGCCGCCGAGCAGCAAGTCGAAAAGCGCGAGCGCCTGACCCGCAAAAAGCGTTGGGAACAGCAGGACGAGGACGCCGCCTACACCGCCACACAACTCGACCGCGACATCGTCAACCCGGACCAGATCCGCACTGTCATCCGCGCCTTCCGCGACAATCTGCCGGCCATCTTCCCCGGCCGCGATGAAGTGCCGAAGACCCTGATCTTCGCCAAGACCGACAGCCACGCCGACGACATCATCCAGACCGTGCGCGAGGAATTCGGCGAGGGCAACGCCTTCTGCAAGAAAGTCACCTATCGCGCCGCGCAGGACAAAAAGCTCGCCGACGGCAGCGTGCAGGAAGGCGAAGACCCCAAATCCGTCCTCGCCCAGTTCCGCAACGAATACCACCCGCGCATCGCCGTCACCGTCGACATGATCGCCACCGGCACCGATGTGAAACCGCTCGAATGCCTGCTCTTCATGCGCGACGTCAAAAGCCGCAACTACTTCGAGCAGATGAAAGGCCGCGGCACCCGCACGCTGGACATGGACGAGCTGCGCAAAGTCACGCCCAGCGCCAAAACCGCCAAGACCCACTACGTGATCGTCGACGCCATCGGCGTCACCAAATCGCTGAAGACCGCCAGCCAGCCACTGATCACCAAGCCCGGTGTGCCGCTCAAAGACCTCGCCATGGGCATCCTGATGGGCGCCACCGACACCGACAGCGTCTCCTCGCTGGCCGGCCGTCTGGCTCGCCTCAACAAGCAGCTCGACGCCGACGACCAGCGCCGCCTGCGCGAAGCGGCCGGCGGCGTCGAACTCAGCCACCTGGTCAGCAAACTGTTCAACGCCATCGACGGCGACCTCATCGAAGCCCGCGCCCTCGAACTCGCCGGCCTGCGCTTTGGGCAAAATGCGGGCAACGACCCCGGCGACACGCTGCGCGACCAAGCCCAGCAACAACTGGTTGGCGAAGCCGCGGCGCTGCTCAACGGCGAATTCATCGAACTGATCGACACCATCCGCCGCGAAAAAGAACAGACCATCGACCACGACAATCTGGATAGCGTCACCTACGCCGGCTGGAGCCAGGACAGCGCCGCGCAGGCCGAAGCGCTGACCGGCGAATTCGCCGACTGGCTGGCCGCCAACCGGGATGAAATCGAAGCACTCACCATCTTCTTCGCCCAACCCTGGCGACGGCGCGAAGTCACGCTGAAGCTGGTGCGCCAGGTACTCGACAAGCTCAAAGCCGACAAACCCAAACTCGCTCCGCTGCGCATCTGGCAAGCCTACGGCCAGCTCGACGGCTACAATGGCGCCCCGCCGGAACAGGAACTGACCGCGCTGCTCGCCCTGATCCGCCGCGTCTGCGGCCTGGACGCCAAAATCACCCCGTTCGCCGACACCGTGCGCAAGAACTTCCAGACCTGGATCATGCAGCACCACGCCGGCGGCACCGACAAATTCAACGAAGAACAGATGAACTGGCTACGCATGCTCCGCGACCATATCGCCCACTCCTGCCACGTCGAGCGCAGCGACCTCGACTACAGCCCCTTCGACGCCCAGGGCGGGCTGGGGAAAATGTGGCAACTGTTCGGCGAGGGCATGGACCTGTTGCTGGATGAGTTGAATGAGGCGTTGGTGGCGTGATGGAGGAATTTCCTCCCTCATGGGTGTTGCTGCCAGTCAGCGAAGCTGTACGTAACGTTACCCTTACCGACAAGAAAATCCCGCAGAAAAACTACCTTCCAAGCGGGAAGTTCCCTGTGTTCGACCAAGGGCAAGACTACGTTGGCGGTTACACCGATGACACTGCGATGGTGATTGATTGCGAGCTGCCAGCTATCGTATTTGGGGACCACACTCGCGTAGTGAAATTGGTCAACACAGCGTTTGCTCCGGGTGCTGATGGCGTAAAGGTTCTTCAGCCGAGCGCCTGTATCTTGCCAAAGTTGCTGGAGCAGTTTGTCCGCTATCTCGTTACCAAGATTCCAAACAACGGCTATGCGCGGCACTACCAGCACCTTGCCAAATCGTTGCTGCCGATTCCTCCACTCGCCGAACAACACCGCATCGTCTCCAAGATCGAGGAACTGTTTTCCGAACTCGATCAGGGCGTGGCCAGCCTGAATACCGCCCGCGAACAGCTCAAGGTCTATCGCCAGTCGCTGCTCAAGAATGCCTTCGAAGGCAAGCTCACCGCCGCCTGGCGCGCCGCTCACGCCGACCAGCTCGAAACCGCCGTCGCCCTGCAACAACGCATCGCCCGCGAACGCCAGGCCCGCTACCAGCAACAACTCGCCGACTGGCAAACCGCCGGCCAAGCAGGCCCCAAACCCAAACCCCCCAAGCCCCTGCCTCCGCTCACCGCCGAAGAACTCGCCGAGTTGCCTGAACTGCCGGCGGGGTGGGGCTGGATTCGCGTTGGTGAGTTGGTGGACCGAGTAACGGTCGGTTACGTAGGCCCAATGAAGGACGAATACATCGAACAGGGGGTGCCATTTCTGCGTTCGCAGAATGTTCGAGAAAACCGTTTTGATCCCGAAGGCTTAAAGTTCATATCAGAAGGATTCCATCAGTCCTTGAGCAAGTCCGCCTTGTCTGCGGGGGATGTGGTCGTGGTTCGCTCAGGTTCTATTGGCGTTTCTTGTGTAATCCCCGAGCATTTGGGTAAGGCAAATTGCTCTGATCTCGTTATTGTCAAAGCGCCGCGACATGTTTCCTCGCATTTGTTGGCCTACTACATGAACTGGCAGACGCAGGGGCGCGTAAAACAAAAGATGGTTGGGGTTGCGTTGATTCACTTCAACACCAAGTCCGTTGAAGGTTTTGCTTATCCGCTTTGCAGTGAGCAAGAACAGCAACAAATAGAAAAACTGCTTGCCGAAAAACTCTCCGAAGCCGACCAACTCGACCAAACCCTCGCCACCGCGCTGCAACAGGCCGACGCGCTGCGCCAGTCCATCCTGAAAAAGGCTTTCTGCGGTCAACTGGTCAAACAGGCCAAAAACGAAGAACCCGCCACCACCCTGCTCGAACGCATCCGCGCCGAGCGTTTGTCGGCACCCCCCGGCAAGAAGAAAACACGTCCAACAGTAGGAGCCACGCAATGAGCGCAGCCCGCGATATTGATCTGGTGAATGAACTCCGCGCTCAGCCCGACGAAATGGAGTGGCTGGAGTTCAAGGCGAACAATGCCGATCCGGAGATGATCGGCTTGCGTTGCTCTGCGCTTTCCAACGCTGCCCGCATGGTGGGGCGGGAGACGGCCTTCATGCTTTGGGGGATTGAGGATGGCAGTCATCGCGTGATTGGCACGGGCTTCCACCCCGAGTCGGAAAAAATGGGGAATCAACCCTTGCAGTTCTGGCTGGCGCAACGTTTGCAGCCGAGCATCGCTTTTGCCTTCCGGGAGGTCAGCCATCCCGATGGGCGGGTTGTTTTGCTGGAAATCCCGGCGGCAACCGGGGCGCCAGTCTGCTTCAATGGAACGCCCTACATCCGCATTGGCAGCGCAACGCCGAAGCTGACGGATTATCCCGAGCGTTACCAGGCCCTGATTGATCGCATGCGCCCCTATCGCTGGGAGGGCGGCATTGCCCGCCAGTATGTTTCGGGCGACGATGTTCTGGCGCTGCTCGACTACAGCCAGTATTTCCGTCTGACCAAGCAGCCTCTGCCGGACAACCGGCAGGGAATTTTCGAGAAGCTGGTGGTGGACCGGCTGGCAGTGAAAGATGTCGGCGAGCGGTGGAACATCACGAATCTGGGCGCCATCCTGTTTGCCAACCGTTTGTCGGAGTTCGACGATGGGATTTCCCGCAAGGCGATTCGCTTTGTTGCCTATGAGGGGAAAACCCGCGCGACCACAGTCAAGCATCGCCATGATGGACAGAAGGGGTATGCGGTGGGGTTCGAGGGGCTGGTCGCTTACCTGAACGATCTGCAACCGAAGAACGAGCACATCGGGGCTGCGCTACGGGAATCGCATTCGATGTTTCCCGAGTTGGCGATACGCGAACTCGTCGCCAATGCCATGATTCACCAGGACATGACGATTACCGGGGCGGGGCCGCTGATCGAATTGTTCAGCGACCGCATTGAAATCAGCAATCCAGGCATCCCGCTGGTTCAACCCGATCGGATGGTGGATTTGCCGCCACGCTCCCGCAACGAGGCGCTGGCCAGCTTGATGCGGCGGATGAATTTCTGTGAGGAACAGGGGAGCGGTCTGGACAAGGTGATTGAGTTGGTCGAACTACACCAGCTTCCAGCGCCATGGTTCCGCGCCGAAAACCATGCTACGCAGGTTGTTATGTATGGACCGCGCATGTTTGCCGACATGACACCCGACGAGCGCGTCCGCGCTTGTTACTTCCACGCGGTGTTCAAGTTTCTCAGCGGCGACAAGATGAAAAACGCCACCTTATGCGCCCGCTTGGGCATTGCCAGCCGGAATGCGGCGCAGGCAAGCACGGTCATCAACAAGGCGCTGGAGGCTAATCTGATCAGGATTGCCGATCCTGAGCACCCGAGAGGCGGGTATGTTCCCGGGTGGGCGTAGTTTCTTGATCCTGTTTTGATTCACCAGCGCTGGGTGGAGAAGTTATGTGGCGGAAAAGTCCAATAAATCCAATTGTTGTGCATTTTCCGTGTGCGCTGAATTTCTTGATTCACGGCTGACGATGCATGGTAACGATGACTTCAATCTGAAAGCCTAGCGAAGCCGCAAACCGGACGCTATGCGCCTCGGCGCATAAATAACGACCAGTTTGGTGCAACAAAAAAATGTCTAATAAACAAAGTTTTATTTGAAGAATAAAGAATTCTATACGCCGCCTATACGCCAAGGCGCATAAATTTATGCGCTTTAGCCAACGTCATATCACCGGAGCTGACCCGTATACCACCGGAGCTAAGCACCTAGGCTCGTTTAACCCCGGTGGTTTGACGCCAAACCACCGGGGCTCCCGCACCGAATTTATTTGAAAGATTCATCAACATGAACGCAACCGCATCCATCGTCTCCCGTGTCTGGAGCTTTTGTACCACGCTGCGCGATGACGGCGTCGGCTATGGCGACTACCTGGAGCAGCTGACTTACCTGATTTTCCTGAAAATGGCCGACGAGTACGGTCGGCCGCCGTACAGCCGCAAGATCGGGATTCCCGAAAACCTCGGCTGGGCGAGCCTGAAGTCTGTGCGCGGGGCGGCGCTGGAAGTGCATTACGTGACGGTGCTGCGGGAGCTGGGCAACAAGCCGGGGCTGCTCGGGCAGATTTTCACCAAGGCGCAGAACAAGATCCAGGACCCGGCCAAGCTGTCACGGTTGATCGACATGGTCGACGAAACCAGTTGGGTGACGCTGGGGGCGGACGTCAAGGGCGACATCTACGAGGGCTTGTTGGAGCGTAACGCCGAGGATACGAAGTCGGGAGCAGGGCAGTATTTCACGCCGCGCCCGCTGATCCGGGCGATGGTGGAGTGCGTGCGGCCGCTGCCGGGAAAGACGATTGCCGATCCGGCCTGCGGCACCGGCGGCTTTTTCCTCGCCGCCTACGATTTCCTGGTCGACACCTACCCCGGCATGGACCGCGAGCAGCGGGCTTTCCTCAAGCACGATACCTTTTTTGGCAACGAGATCGTCGCCGGTACGCGGCGGCTGGCCTTGATGAACATGTTCCTGCACAACATTGGTGAGATCGACGGGGACAGTCCGATTTCGCCGAACGACGCGCTGATCGCCCCGCCGCAGGAAAGCTTTGACTACGTGCTGGCCAACCCGCCCTTCGGCAAGAAGAGCAGCATGGTGTTCACCAATGAGGACGGCGAGCTGGATCGTGATGACCTGACCTACAACCGCCAGGATTTCTGGGCGACGACCTCGAACAAGCAGCTCAATTTCGTGCAGCATATCCGCAGCCTGCTGAAGACGACGGGGCGCGCCGCCGTGGTGGTGCCGGACAACGTGCTGTTCGAGGGCGGTGCGGGCGAGACGGTGCGCCGCAAGTTGCTGGAGACGACCGATCTGCACACCATCCTGCGCCTGCCGACGGGGATCTTCTACGCCAACGGCGTCAAGGCGAACGTGCTGTTCTTCGATAACCAGCCGGCGCGCAAGGAGGCGTGGACGTGGGAGGTGTGGGTCTATGACTATCGCACCAACATCCACCATACGCTGAAAAAGAAGCCGCTGCGCTTCGAGGACTTGCAGGATTTCGTCGCCTGCTACAACCCGTTGAACCGCTACGAGCGCGCCGAAACCTGGCACGAGACAGCCAATCCGGAAGGCCGCTGGCGCAAGTTCAGCCATGAGCAGATCGTCGCCCGCGACAAGACCAGCCTCGATATTTTCTGGTTGAAGGACAAGAGCCTGGCCGATCTGGATAACCTGCCCGAGCCGGATGAACTGGCCGGTGAAATCATCGAAAATCTGGAAGCCGGGCTGGAGAGTTTTCGGGCGGTTGCGACAGCGCTGGGGTAAGCCAGAGGCCGGCCCCCCGATCACCGCACGCCATCCGGGGGCGGATTTCGACCGTCCGGCAAAGCTTCCGAACCGGCCCCGGCGACTCTCGTCTAAGCTGGTAGAGACCCCCAGGCCTGGAGAGGAGGCGCCCCATGCGCAAACTGATCTCCCTGAACCCGACGGTGCAGTGCATCGCGGTCGGAAGTTTTCTCGGCGGTCCCCATCCCCATCTTGCCGATGACTCGCCCCTGGGCCGGGCCGGTCTCGTCGCACGGCTGCGGGCCAACGGCCTGGGAGCCGAGTGGCAGGCCCTGGCGCTGGCAGGGCAGGACGACCTGGCCGCCATTCTGGAGCGCCTCGCCAGCCGATGCGCCGAGGTCGTCTCCCGGGCCGACCGCCCCCTGGTTCTGGGGGGCGACCATTCCCTCGCCGCCGCCACCTGGAAGGGCGTCGGCCGTGCCCTGGGCACCGCCCCCGGCCTGATCTGGATCGACGCCCACCTCGACGCCCACACCCCCGCCAGCAGCCCCAGCGGCAACGCCCACGGCATGCCCCTCGCCGCCTTGCTGGGTGAAGGCGAAGCGCCTCTCGCCACGATTCCCGGCCCCCTCCTGGACCCGTCCCGCGTGGTGGTCATCGGTGCCCGCAGCTTTGAATCGGCCGAGATGGAGCGGCTCACCCGCCTGGGCGTGCGTATCCATTGCATGGCCGAGGTGCGGGAGCGAGGCTTTACCTCCGTCTTCGCCGCAGCGCGCCACGAACTGGGCCCCGGCCCCTGGGGCATCAGCCTGGACGTGGATGCCGTGGACCCCGGCGCCGCTCCGGGCGTTGCGACGCCGGTCCCCCACGGGATCACGGCCGAAGAATTGCTGGCCGGCCTGGCCGGCGTGCTGCGGGAGCGCAGTTGCGTCGGCCTGGAGATCGTGGAGTTCGACCCGGCCCTGGACCCCCAGGGTGCCACGGCCCGCTTCATTCTGGCCCTGGCGGAGGCGGTGTCCCGCCCCGATGCTGCCACGCTGCGGCGCTGGGAGGAGGGCTTCGGCGCCCGCAATTACGCCCCCCTGCCGGTGGTCCTGGCCCGGGGCCAGGGTGCCTGGCTGGAAGACGTGGAGGGGCGGCGCTACCTCGATTTCATGTCCGCCTATTCCGCCACCAGCTTCGGCCACGCCCACCCCCGCCTGCTGGCCGCCCTGACTGAGCAGGCCGGCCGTCTGGCGGTTACCTCCCGAGCCTATTTCAACGACCGCCTGCCGCGCTTCCTGCGCCGCCTCACCCTGCTCACCGGCTATGAGCGCGCCCTGCCCATGAACACAGGCGTCGAAGCGGTGGAAACGGCCCTCAAGGCCGCCCGCAAGTGGGCCTACGAAGTGAAGGGCGTCCCACCGGACAGGGCCGAAATCATCGCCTGCGAGGGCAATTTCCACGGCCGCACCCTGGCCGCGGTGGGCCTGTCGTCCGAACCCCAGTACCGCCGCGGCTTCGGCCCCTTCTCTCCCGGGATGAAGCGCATCCCCTACGGCGATCCGGCGGCCCTGGCCGCTGCCATCACGCCCCATACGGCAGCCTTCCTGGTGGAGCCCATCCAGGGCGAGGGCGGCATCGTCGTTCCGCCCCCGGGCTATCTGGCCGCCTGCGCGGCGCTCTGCCGCCGCCACGAGGTATTGCTCATCGCCGACGAGGTGCAGACCGGCCTGGGACGCACCGGCCGCTTGCTGGCCTGCCAGCACGATGGCGTGCGGCCGGACGGCCTCATCCTGGGCAAGGCCCTGGGCGGCGGCCTGCTGCCGGTCTCCGCCTTTCTGGCCGACGAGGCGGTGATGGGCGTCTTCCGACCCGGCGACCACGGCTCGACCTTCGGCGGCAACCCGCTGGCCGCCGCCGTAGCCCTGGCCGCCCTGGATGTGCTGGAGGACGAGGATCTGGTCGCCCGTTCCGCCGCTCTGGGCGAAATTCTGATGGAGCGCCTGAACGCCCTGGCCGCGGAGTGTTCCGCCATCGTGGCGGTGCGAGGCAGAGGACTGTTCGCCGGCATCGAGCTCGATGCCCAGCGGCTCGACGCACGCCGTCTGGCCCTGGGCCTCCTGGAACACGGCGTCCTGAGCAAGGACACCCATGGCACGGTATTGCGCCTGGCGCCACCGCTCACCCTCCGCCGTGGCGAACTGGACTGGGGGCTTGACCGTCTGGCCGAGACCGTGAAGGATTTGGCCGGGAGGCAACCGCAGGCGGCGTAGAGTGAAACCGCCCGCTTCAACCGGGTTTCCGGTTGAACCGTTGTACGAATGTGGATTCAAACCCGCACACGGCAGGATGCCGGCGGTACAACCAGGAAGGAGTCCAGCATGTCGATCTTCGCCCGCTACCAGAGCCGCTACGAAGCCGCGCAAGAGGAAGAAATGTCGGTCCAGGAATACCTCGACCTGTGCAAGACCGACCCCACTGCCTACGCCAGCGTCGCCGAGCGCATGCTCATCGCCATTGGCGAGCCGGAACTTCTCGATACACGGCTGGAACCTCGGCTCTCGCGCATCTTCGCCAACAAGATGATGAAGCTCTATCCCGCCTTCCGCGAGTTTTACGGCATGGAGGAGGTGATCGAGAACATCGTTTCCTACTTCCGTCACGCCGCCCAGGGCCTGGAGGAGAAGAAGCAGATTCTTTACCTTCTTGGGCCGGTCGGCGGGGGTAAGTCCTCACTCGCAGAGCGGCTGAAGGCCCTCATCGAGAAGGTGCCCTTCTACGCCATCAAGGGTTCGCCGGTGCATGAATCGCCCCTGGGCCTGTTCAACGTCAATGAGGATGGCCCCATCCTGGAAGAGGATTACGGCATCCCCCGCCGCTACCTGGGCACCATCATGAGCCCCTGGGCGGTGAAGCGCCTGCAGGAATTCGGCGGCGACATCACCAAGTTCCGGGTGGTGAAGATTCGCCCCTCGGTGCTGTCCCAGATCGCCGTCTCCAAGACCGAACCGGGCGACGAGAACAACCAGGACATTTCCAGCCTGGTGGGCAAGATCGACATCAGGAAGCTGGAAACCTATTCCCAGAACGACCCGGACGCCTATTCCTACTCCGGCGGCCTGTGCCTCGCCAACCGGGGCATCCTGGAATTCGTCGAGATGTTCAAGGCGCCCATCAAGGTACTGCACCCCCTGCTCACCGCCACCCAGGAGCAGAACTACAAGGGCACCGAGGGCTTCGGCGCCATCCCCTTCGACGGGCTCGTGCTGGCCCACTCCAACGAGGCGGAATGGCAGGCTTTCAAGAACAACCGCAACAACGAGGCTTTCCTCGACCGCATTTATATCGTCAAGGTTCCGTACTGCCTGCGGGTGTCGGACGAGATCCACATCTACGAAAAGCTGCTGGTCAATTCGTCGCTTTCCCAGGCCCCCTGCGCGCCGGACACTCTACGCATGATGGCCCAGTTCGCCGCCCTGTCGCGCCTCAAGGAGCCGGAGAACTCTTCCATCTACAGCAAAATGCGGGTCTACGACGGCGAAAATCTCAAGGACACCGACCCCAAGGCCAAGAGCTACCAGGAGTACCGCGACTACGCCGGGGTGGACGAGGGCATGACCGGGCTGTCCACCCGCTTCGCCTTCAAGATTCTCTCCAAGGTCTTCAACTTCGACCACCGGGAGGTGGCGGCCAATCCGGTACACCTGATGTACGTCCTGGAGCAGCAGATCGAACAGGAACAGTACCCGCCCGAGATTGAGGAACGCTATCTGCGCTTCCTCAAGGAATACCTCTCCCCACGCTACGCCGAGTTCATCGGCAAGGAAATCCAGACCGCCTACCTGGAAAGTTATTCCGAATACGGCCAGAACATCTTCGACCGCTACGTCACCTACGCCGACTTCTGGATTCAAGACCAGGAATTCCGCGACCCGAACACCGGCGAAATCCTCGACCGGGGGGCCCTGAACGACGAGTTGGAGAAAATCGAGAAGCCGGCCGGCATCAGCAATCCCAAGGACTTCCGCAACGAGGTGGTCAATTTCGTCCTGCGCGCCCGGGCCAAGCACGACGGCAAGAATCCGTCCTGGACCAGCTACGAGAAGCTGCGGGCGGTGATCGAAAAGAAGATGTTTTCCAACACCGAGGAGTTGCTGCCGGTCATCTCCTTCAACACCAAGGCCAGCGCCGACGAGCAGAAGAAGCACCAGGATTTCGTCAATCGCATGATCACCAAGGGCTATACCGAAAAACAGGTGCGCCTGCTGTGCGAGTGGTATCTGCGGGTACGCAAGTCTTCGTGATGGGCCGGGAGCGCGTGGCCTGTGCCTCGCGCCCGACACAGGGAGTCCTCAATGACGGTACGCATCGTCGATCGGCGGCAGGACAGCAAGAACAAGAGTTCGATCAATCGGAGCCGGTTCATCCAGCGCTTCAAGGGACAGATTCGCAAATCGGTGGCCGACGCCATCGCCAGGCGGGGCATCCGCGACCTGGATAACGGCGAGAAGATCGGCATCCCCGGCAAAGACATCTCAGAACCCCATTTCCGCCATGGCCGGGGGGGCAAGCGGGACATGGTCCATCCCGGCAACGACCGCTTCAATACCGGTGATCAGGTCGAGCGACCGCTGGGAGGCGGCAGCGGCCAGGGCAAAGGCCGGGCCAGCAATGAAGGGGAGGGCCAGGACGATTTCGTCTTCACCCTCACCCGGGACGAATTTCTCGACATCTTCTTCGACGAACTGGCCCTGCCCAATCTGGTGAAGCGCCAGCTCGCCCGGGTGGATGAATACAAGCGGGTGCGGGCCGGCTATACCCAGACGGGGGTGCCGACCAATATCAATCTGGTGCGCACCATGCGCGGCGCCGCCGGCCGCCGGGTGGCGGTGGGCGGCCCCTATTCCGCCCGCCTGCGGGAATTGCAGGAGGAACTCGACCGCCTGAAGCGCGACGTGCCGGGCGACCCGGGCATCGAGCGCATCGAGCGGGAAATCGCCTGCCTCAAGGCGCGCCGCGAGGCCATTCCCTTCATCGACCCCTTCGATCTGCGCTTCAGCAACCGCATCCGCATCCCCCAGCCCTCGACCCAGGCAGTGATGTTCTGCCTGATGGACGTGTCCGGGTCCATGGACGAGCAGAAGAAACAGATGGCCAAGCGCTTCTTCATGCTGCTCTACCTCTTCCTGAACCGCAATTACGAGAAGATCGAGGTAGTTTTCATCCGCCACCACACAGCGGCGGAAGAGGTGGATGAAGAAAATTTCTTCCATTCCCGGGAAACCGGCGGCACCATCGTGTCCAGCGCCTTGAAGCTCATGCAGCAGATCATCGCCGAGCGCTACAGCTCCAACCTGTGGAACATCTACGGCGCCCAGGCTTCGGACGGTGATAACTGGAACGACGACTCTCCCCTGTGCCGGCAAATCCTCAGCGAGTCCATCCTGCCCTGCGTGCAGTACTTCGCCTACATCGAAATCACCGAGGGCGCACCGCAGAACCTGTGGCTGGAATACGAGCGGCTGCAGGAGACCCACCCGGAGTGCTTCGCCCTGCAACGCATCGGCGAGGTCACCGACATCTACCCCGTCTTCCGGGAACTATTCCACAAGAGGCTAGCATGAGCGGCGCACCCTCACGCCCGCCCCCCTTCACCTCGCCCCTGGCGGCTTGCCCGGCGGGAGCACCATGAGCAAGAAGAAAATCCGCCCCATCGCCGAGGGCTCCGACTGGACCATCGAGGCCATAGAGCGCTACGACGCCGAAATCGGCCGCGTGGCACGCAACTACGGCCTTGACTGCTATCGCCATCAGCTCGAAATCATCACCGCCGAACAGATGATGGACGCCTACGCTTCCATCGGCATGCCGGTCTATTACCACCACTGGTCTTTCGGCAAGCACTTCCTGGAAACCGAGAACCGCTACAAGCGCGGCCACATGGGCCTGGCCTACGAGATTGTCATCAATTCAGACCCCTGCATCGCCTACCTGATGGAGGAAAACACCCTCACCATGCAGGCCCTGGTGATCGCCCACGCCGCCTATGGCCACAACTCCTTCTTTAAGGGCAATCACCTCTTCCGCCAGTGGACCAGCGCCGACGCCATCATCGATTACCTGGTCTTCGCCAAGAACTACATTGCCCAGTGCGAGGAACGCCACGGCGCGGAAGCCGTCGAGCGCCTGGTGGACGCCTGCCATGCCCTCATGAACCTGGGCGTCGACCGTTACAAGCGCTCGCCCCGCCTCTCGCTGGAAAAGGAAACCCTGCGCCAGAAGGAGCGGGAGGCCTATCTTCAGGCCCAGATCAACGACCTCTGGCGCACCCTGCCGAAACAGGAAGTCGTCGAGATGCAGGAAGAGGAGCGCCGCTTCCCCGAGGAGCCCGAGGAAAACCTGCTGTACTTCGTAGAAAAGAACGCCCCTCTGCTGGAACCCTGGCAGCGGGAAGTGGTGCGCATCGTGCGCAAGATCGGCCAGTACTTCTATCCCCAACGCCAGACCCAGGTGATGAACGAAGGCTGGGCCACTTACTGGCACTACACCCTGCTCAACACCCTCTACGACGAGGGGCGGCTGTCAGACGGCTTCATGATCGAATTTCTCCAGTCCCACACCAACGTCGTCTACCAGCCCCCCTACAACAGCCCCTGGTATTCCGGCATCAACCCCTACGCCCTGGGCTTCGCCATGTGGAAAGACCTGCGCCGCATCTGCGAGGCCCCGGACGAAGAGGACCGGGAGTGGTTCCCCGACATCGCGGGGTCCGATTGGCGCGAGACTTTCAACTTTGCCCTCAGCAACTTCAAGGACGAGAGCTTCGTCGCCCAGTACCTCTCGCCACGGCTGATGCGGGAATTCCGCTTTTTCGCCATCCTCGACGACGACACGCGCAAGCACCTGCACATCGACGCCATCCACGACGACCAAGGCTACCGCAGCCTGCGCCGCACCCTGGGAGAACAGTACAACCTGGGCAGCAGCGAACCCAATATCCAGGTCTGGAACGTGGACCTGCGGGGCGACCGCTCCCTCACCCTGCGCCATTTCCTGCACGATCGCCGCCCCCTGGGGGCGGAGACCGAATCGGTCCTGGAGCATCTGGCCTATCTGTGGGGCTTCACCGTGCGGCTGGAAGAACAGCTCCCCAGCGGAAACGTCAACCTGCTGTTCGAGAAGAAGAGCGAGAAGCGGCGGCGTGAGGGCTAGCCTGCTCAGCCTGGCGGGGCGAGGGATCTTCCTTCTGGCCCTTGCCTACGTCGGCCTCGTCGCCTGGATCTGGTGGACCCAGGAAAGCCTCATCTTCCGCGGCGAGCCGCTGCCCTCCCAGCACGATTTCCGGTTGCCCAAGGATGTCGAGGAAGTCAGCATCCCGGTTCCCGGCGGCAGTCTCTCGGCCCTCAACCTGCGGCTGCCCCATCCCCGGGGGGTGGTGTTCTTCCTGCACGGCAACGGCGGCAACCTGGACAGCTGGTTCTCCAACCACGATCTCTACCGCCAGGCGAATCTGGACCTCTTCATGATCGACTACCGGGGCTACGGCAAGAGCAGCGGCAGCGTCAGCAGCGAAGCCCAGCTCCTGGCCGACGTGCGGGCCGCCTGGACGGCCCTGGAAGCCCGCTACCCCGGCGCCCCCAAGGTGATCCACGGGCGCTCCCTGGGCAGCGGTCCGGCGGCCATCCTGGCGGCGGAAGTCCAGCCGGCCCTGACCGTTCTCGTCTCTCCCTATTGCAGCCTCAAAGAACTCACCAAGACCGTCTACCCCTACCTGCCGGGATTCATCGTCCGCTACCCCCTGGACACCTGTACTGCCGCCACGGCCATCCAGGGTCCTCTGCTCCTCATCCACGGCGAAGCCGACACCTTCATCCCCTCGGCTCATAGCCGGCTGATCCAGGCCCGGGTTCCCAAGGCGGAACTAGTCCTGATCCCAGAGGCCGGTCACGACGACGTTCACCTGGCCGACGCTTACGGACCGGCCCTCCGCGCCAGGTTGGACCAGGTCGGTTGCGAGCGCAGTTCGGGTAAGCGCTGTCCATAAGGGATTGCGGCCCGCGCCAGGGGACGCGGCAGGGGATAAAACGATGGATGAAGGGCAGGCGCTGCAGAGTCTTTCCGCTCGCGTCACGCGCGCAGTTCTCGCGCCCCCCTGGTGACGACCCCCAACCTCCATAGCGTGGAGGGGTCGCTCACTGCGGCGCCGCCACTGTCTGCCCTGCCGGACAGATCGTCGTGACGGCGGACACGAAAATGCGTCGCGACGCCGACTAATCCGGTATAAATACCCAATATTCAATCGCTTATAAATCCGGCACGGCTGTTGCAAAGGGATCGGCACTCAACAACCACACCCGGAGGAAACCCATGGACTTTCTCATCGTCCTGTCCGCACTCTGCTTCTTGATGTTTGTCGCCTATCGCGGCTACAGCGTCATCATGTTCGCACCGGTCGCTGCGCTCGGCGCCGTTCTGCTGACCGACCCATCCCTTGTCGCTCCCATGTTCACCGGCCTCTTCATTGACAAGATGGTCGGGTTCGTCAAACTCTACTTTCCGGTGTTTCTGCTCGGCGCATCTTCGGGAAAGTGATCGAACTATCCGGATTTTCCAAGGCTTGCTGCCCAGCCGTCAGCAGCGCATGGTCGGCGCCTGGTGCTTCCTCGACCACGCCGGCCCTGTCGAATTCCCTGCCGGACGAGGGATGCACGTGGGACCCCACCCCCACATCGGACTGCAGACCTTCACCTGGTTGATCGAGGGCGAGGTGCTCCACCGGGACAGTCTCGGGAACGAGCAAGTCATTCGGCCGGGAGAAGTCAATCTGATGACCGCCGGCCGCGGCATCGTACATACCGAAGATTCGCTGGTCGACGGTCAACGCCTGCATGCAGCACAGCTCTGGATCGCGCTGCCGCCGGAAAACGAGCACTGCGCGCCTGATTTCGCCCATCATCCGGTATTGCCCCGCTGGCAGGAGGGGGGCGCCACCCTGACCTTGCTGGCCGGAACCTATGGCGACCACGCTGCGCCTCCCCGCGTCCATTCGCCCCTGCTCGGTCTGGACATCGCCAGCACGGTGCCGACGACCCTCACCCTCGCCCTGGAGCCCGATTTCGAATATGGACTCGTTCCGCTCAGCGGCGCGGCGCAAGTTGCCGGCGAGCGTTTCGCAACCGACGAATTCGCCTATCTCGGACGCGGCCAGGACCACCTGAGCCTCCTGCTGGGCGCGGATACGCGGGTCTTGCTCCTGGGGGGAGAGCCTTTCGCGGAACCGGTCCACATGTGGTGGAACTTCGTCGGCTCCAGCCGGGCCGTCATCGCCGAAGCCCAGGGCCAGTGGGAACGCGGCGAAGCCCTCTTCGGCCCCATCGGCGACGGAAGCAGATCGCGCCTCGCGGCTCCCCCATTGCCCTGGCGCGCCGACTGAAGTGCCCTCGGTCTGTCGGCCCCTCAAGCGGGGGCCGGTGGCGTGCCGATCTGCTGCGCCGAACGCGTGATGGCCACCACGCAGGGATGGGTCAGGCGGCGCTCGACGGAAATGGCGTAAAAACTGACCTGAACCTCCTGTGTACGGCCGAGAACGACCAGGTCGCCCGTATCGAGAAACTCGCGCTCGGCCACCGTGGGAACGGGAAAGGCACCGATCCCCTGGCGGCCGAAGGCGCCCATGAGCGCGCTGTCGTCGAATTCGCCGACGATGCGCGCCCGAAGCCGCTTTTTCTCCAGCCAGGCGTTGAGGGCGGAGCGCACATGCGCATCCTCTCCGGGCAGGAGCAGCGGCAAGGTTCCCAAGGAGCCGGGAAAGGCTCCTTCCTGTTGCTGCGCGATGCTGGGCGAGGCCAGGAAGCTGATCCCCGACTCGAGCAAGCGGTGGTTGTAGGCTCGAACGCCGGTATTGGGGGGAACCGGGCCGTCGGCCAGCACGAGATCGATCTCGTGCACTGCCAGTTGAGCAAGGAGTCGGTCCAAGCGCCATTCGCGACAGACGATGCGCGTGCTTTGCTCGCCCAGAATCGCCGGCTGCAACAGTGTGCATGCCAGGGACTTGGGCACGGCATCGGAGACGCCCACCTGGAACTGGGCCGGCCGCCCCCGGGGAAGGTGTTTGATCGCCACTTCCAGCTCCGCGCTCAGGGCAAAGAGCTCGTTCGCATATTCCAGGGCGAGCTTTCCGGCATCAGTGAGGACGATGGATCTTCCCCGCCGGGCAAAAAGTTCCGTCCCCAGGCTCTCTTCCAGGAGGCCGATCTGGCCGCTCAAGGTCTGCGGCGTCATATTGATCGCGGCAGCGGCCTTGCGGACGCTTCCCAACTTGGCCACCTTCCAGAAGTAGAACAGATGCTTATGGTTCATCGCCGACTTTCATGATTCGTATAACCCGAATAATCGCACAATATTATTCGACTTTTTATTCAAGACGCACTAGGCTAAGGTAGTGCCGCCAGCCGGAGCGCCAGTCGCCGAAAGCGGCATGCGACCCCCTCCGAAGGAACGGTCGCGGTCCTCCAGAAGTCCGGACCGCGCCACCACTCCGATCCGCTCCGACCCGCCCGATGCTTTCCACCCTCATCGTCGTCTTCCTGCTTGCCTACACTGCCATTGCCCTCGAGCACCCGCTCGGGATCAACAAGTCTGCCTCCGCACTCATCGGCGCCGGTCTGTTATGGACCCTCTATGCCCTGGGCACGGGCGATGCCCATCGGGTCAGCGAACAGCTGGGCGAGTCGCTGACCGGTACCGCGCAGATCGTCTTCTTCCTGATGGGGGCCATGACCATCGTCGAGGTGGTCGACGCCCACAACGGCTTCGAGGTCATCACCCGCCAGATCCGCACGAGGAGTCTCTCCACCCTCATGTGGGTCGTCGGCATGGTCACCTTCTTCCTCAGCGCCATTCTGGACAATCTGACGACCACGATCGTCATGATTTCCCTCATGCGCAAGCTTCTGGAGCGCCGGGAGGACCGCCTCTTCTTCGCCGGGATCATCGTCATCGCGGCGAATTCCGGCGGTGCCTGGTCTCCTATCGGCGACGTCACGACAACGATGCTGTGGATCGGCGGCCAGATCACCCCGATCGCCACCATTCGCTCGCTCCTCCTGCCGTCCCTGGTGAGCATGCTGATTCCCCTGGCGATCACCGCCTATCTGCTGCGCGGACGCGAAGTCGTGAGCCCGGGGCGTACCGACGAGGACCACGGCCTGGGAACCACGGAGTTCGAACGCAAGCTCATGTTCTTCCTCGGTATCGGCATTCTGGTGGCGGTGCCCGCCTTCAAGACGGTGACCCACCTGCCGCCCTTCATGGGCATCCTTTTCGGCCTGGGCATCCTCTGGCTGGTCGGCGACCTGGTCCACCGGCACAAGGAAGACGAATTCAAGACCCACTTCACCTTGGCTCACGCCCTGAGCAAGATCGACCTCAGCTCCCTGGTGTTCTTCATCGGCATCCTGCTAGCGGTGGCAACTCTGGAGCACAGCCACATCCTCGGCGCCCTGGCCCGGTGGCTCGACCAGACGATCGGCCGACAGGAACTCATCATCCTCGTGATCGGAATCGTCAGCGCCATCGTCGACAACGTCCCCCTCGTCGCGGCATCGATGGGAATGTACGACTTGGCCCGCTTCCCGGCGGACAGCCTGCTCTGGCAATTCCTGGCCTATTGCGCGGGCACCGGGGGGTCGATCCTGATCATCGGTTCCGCCGCCGGCGTGGCGGCCATGGGCCTCGAAAAGATCCACTTCTTCTGGTACGTGCGCAAAATCAGCTGGCTGGCCCTCATCGGCTACTTCGCCGGCGCCGGGGCCTACCTTCTCCTCAGCGTGCCCCCCGCGTGAACGAAAGGATCGGTCCAATGCCAAAAGATCGCACGACCCATCGCTGGACTTTGACGCAGTGGCTGGCCCTCCAGTTTTTTCCCACCTTGCGGCAATGGCCCGCCAGCCAGTGGCGCGAACAACTCGACAAAGCCTCCGGCACCGACCTGGACGGCCACGAATTGGTGGGCATCCTCTCCGCAATCGCCATGATGGCCTGGCTACTGGAACCGCAGGCCGAGGTTTCCGCCAGCCCGATCCTGGTCTACGGCGAGCAGTTTCTGCTCGCAAGTCTGGGACTGGTGCTGCTGGCCGGACCGTTTTTGATACGCCGAACCCGACGTGGCCTCGAGCAATTGTCGGCACCGAAGCGCTGAACCTCTCCCGGCGCGCCCGTCATCGGTTATTCCCGCGTCGAGGATATCGGCGGGCGCAGGCCAGGCTGGTTCCCTGCTACCGAGAAATAGTTCGCTCGATGAAATGCTCATCACCACCGATCAATATCCGCCTTTGCGCCTTCGCCTGACCGCCAGCTTGCTCCTCGTCTCGACGCTCACGCTCGGTGGCTGCGGGACTGCGCGCAAGGAACTGCACACTGGTTCCCAGGCAACTCCGGCGGCGGCCGACGTTCCCACCGCAGTCCACGGGGCGAATGAGGAGAGCGATCCGGAAATTGTGACTCCGCGGCAGGAAGTCGTCGCTGCCGAAACGAGCAGGACGACTGCGGTCGCGGACGAAGAAAGCATCTACTTCGATCTCGGGAGTTCGGTGCTCGATACGGTCGCCCTCAGAGCCCTGCGCAAGCACGCCGAGCGGCTCAAAGCGGACTCGAAGCAGTCCGTTACCCTAGTGGCCCATACGGACTATCTGGGAAGCCGTTCCCTGAACGTCGCCATCGCCCAACAGCGGCTGAACGTCGTCGTAGAGGCGCTCAAATCCATGGGTATCCCACGACGGCAATTGCGACTCAGCTCCATGGGCAACGAAAAAGCTCCGCGCGACTGCAAGACGACATGCCGTCGCCAAATGCGCCGCGTGGACGTGGTCTACGAAAGGTGAAAGGGCTTACCCGATGCAATTCGCCTTAATCCCCGGCCGAGAGAATTTACCTTGAGGCTCTCTCTCCGATTCGTCCTTCCCTTATTGGTCACCTTGGCGCTGGTCGCCTACGGCACCAGCCATCTCATCGATCATTTCACATTGAGCTGGTTCATGCGCGACCTCGACATTCGCGCGACCCTGATCGCCAATGCCGTGCACGATCCGCTGGAAGAGCGGCTTTCCGCAGGCCGCAAGGGCAAGGTCGGCGAATTCTTCAATCGCATTTCGCAGGATGAGCGCCTCTACGCAATCGGCTATTGCGCCACCGCAGATGGCGAGATTACCGGCAGCAAGACCCTCCCCGGCGATTTGCGCTGCAGCGAGTTGTCGGAGTGGAGTCAACCCGGGCCGAGACTGCTCCAGAGTCCCCTCGGTCCGCTCCACATTTCGATCAAGGCGATGAGCACGGAGTTGGCGCCTGACGGCAGGTTGATCCTCATTCACGATTTGAGCTTCATCGCCCGACGCAGCGAAGAAACCAATCGCTACGTGTTCTATTTCTTCCTTGCCCTGACTGCACTCATCTCTCTCATTACCGTCGTCATCGCACAGTTGTCCTGGAGGGGCTGGGTGGCCGGAATCCAATCCCTGCTCCGTGGCGAAGGACTGATTCGGCAGCCGACTGGCGACGCGCCGGCACCGCCCCCCGAATTTCGTCCCATCGCGAGCGATCTCCAGCGCCTGATCCGGGATCTGGAGCTCGAAACGCGGGCGCGAGACGAGGGACGGATCAGCTGGACCGCCGACGCACTGCGCGCGATCCTGCGCAACGAATTGAGCGGCGAGGATGTCATCGTCGTCTCCAATCGGGAACCCTACATTCACCAGCACCGCGGAGACCGCGTCGAAGTGCAGCGTCCCGCGAGCGGCCTGGTGACCGCCCTCGAGCCCATCATGCGCGCCTGTTCGGGCACCTGGATCGCCCACGGAAGCGGCTCCGCCGACAGGGAAGTGGTCGACAAATTCGACCGCGTCAGCGTACCGCCGGAAAAGCCCGCTTATCAGATCCGCCGGCTGTGGCTGACCCCGAAAGAAGAGGAGGGCTACTACTACGGATTCTCCAACGAAGGCCTCTGGCCCCTGTGCCATATCGCGCACGTGCGACCCACTTTCCGTTCATCCGACTGGGCCCAGTACCAGATCGTGAATCAGAAATTCGCCGACGCCGTGGTTGCCGAAGCCAAAACGACCAATCCCATCATCCTCATCCAGGATTACCACTTCGCGCTTCTTCCGCGCATGGTGCGGCAGCGTCTGCCCAACGCCACGATCATCACGTTCTGGCATATTCCTTGGCCTAATCCGGAGTCGTTCGCCATCTGCCCTTGGCGAGAGGAGATCGTCACCGGCCTGCTCGGCAGCAGCATTCTGGGCTTCCATACGCAGTTCCACTGCAACAACTTCGTCGATACCGTGGACCGTCTCCTCGAAGCTCGGGTCGATCGTGCGTCCTTCACCGTTTCGCTGGGTGGATTCCTGACGGCGGTGCACCCCTATCCCATCTCCATAGACTGGCCCCCGGCGGCTGAGGTGGTCGGAATCCCTCTCCTCGAGTGCCGCGCCCGTTCGCGGCACAGCAACGATCTCCCCGTCGGGCACCGACTCGGTATCGGCGTGGATAGACTGGACTACACCAAAGGAATCCTGGAACGCTTTCGCGCCATTGAACGCTTGCTCGATCTGCATCCGGAGTGGATCGGCCGCTTCAGTTTCATCCAGGTTGCCGCGCCGTCGCGGTCCGGCATCGACGAATACCAGCACCACGAATCGCAGGTGCGGGCGTTGGCCACCCGCATCAACGGCCGCTTCGAGCGGCAAGGGCCGCCACCGATCATCCTCAAGGTCGAACATCATGAGCCGGCGGACGTGTACGCCTACTATCGCGCTTCCGAACTCTGCTTCGTCAGTAGCCTGCATGACGGGATGAATCTGGTGGCGAAAGAGTTCGTCGCTGCTCGCGACGACGAACGCGGGGTTCTGATCCTGTCCCAATTCACCGGCGCAGCGCGGGAACTTCCCGAAGCCCTGATCGTAAATCCCTACGACGCCGATCAATGTGCTTCCGCCCTTCATCTTGCCCTGACCATGCCGGAGGCTGAACAGCGCGACCGCATGCGCCTGATGCGTGGCCTGATCGCGGAGTTCAACGTCTTTCGCTGGGCGGGCAGGATGCTCCTCGATGCCGCTGCCATGCGGCGTCGAGGGCGCTTGCTCGGCGGCCTGGCTCCCCGCGCCAGCGGAACGCATAAGGAGAAACCATGACGATGCGCCGGCGAATCCTTCCCAGACCAAGCCGCGACTGGGCCTATTTCCTCGATTTCGACGGTACCCTCCTCGACGTTGCCGATACTCCGGACGGAATCCACGTCGACGCCGCTCTCCTGCAGCTCGTCGAACATCTGCATGCGGCGTGCGGCGGCGCCATGGCAGTCGTCAGCGGACGCTCGATCTCGGATCTCGACATCCACTTGAAGCAGGTCCGGGTTCCCCGGGCTGGGCAGCACGGCCTCGAGCGTCGCGATGCCTCCGGTAGGTTGTGGCTGCACCCGATCGCCCCCGATGCGAAACATCGTATCCTCCAGGTCCTGCAGCCCATCATTCGCCGCTATCCCGAATTGTTGCTCGAAGACAAAGGGCTCTCCATCGCGCTCCACTATCGGCGCATCCCCAATATGGCCGGTTACGCCCACCATGTGATGCGCGAGCTGGTGGCCGAGACGGCTCCGCTGCTGGAGGTCCAGCGCGGGAAATGCGTGGTCGAAGCCAAGCCGGCCGGAGTCGACAAAGGAACGGCGGTCACCGAATTTCTCCGGGAATCTCCGTTTCGCGGACGCTGTCCCGTCTTCATTGGCGACGATGTCACCGATGAACGGGCTTTCGCGGCTGTCAATAAGGCCCAGGGAATCTCGATCAGGGTAGGAAGTGGCCGAACTTGCGCAGGTCATCGGCTGGCGGACGTGACGGCAGTGCGGGCCTGGCTCGCCCAGATGCTGGAAGGGATGGCATGACTTCCCTAGAACAAGCACTCATCGGCAACTGCACCATCGGCGCCCTGATCGACACGCGAGCCACCGTCACCTGGGCATGCTTTCCTCGCTTCGACGGCGACCCGTGGTTCTGCGCTCTCCTACGCGACAATGACGAAATCGGCTGCGCTGCCGTGGACCTCGCCGAGTACTCCCACTCCGAGCAGCACTACCTCGAGAACACGGCGATCCTGACGACGCGGCTCTTCGACCGGCAGGGCGGTTGCGTCGAAGTGACCGACTTCGCCCCGCGCTTTGGCCAATACGGACGGATTTTCCGTCCGATGATGCTGGTACGCCGTATCGCCAAGGTGTCGGGCAGCCCGCGCCTGACCCTGCGGTTGCGTCCCGCCTGCGGCGATGGAGTCGCCCGCCCTGAAGTCACCCGAGGGAGCAACCATGTCCGCTTCGTCGGACCCGATCTCACCCTGCGGCTGACCACGGATGCATCGCTGACCGCGATCCTGCAGGAAACGCCGTTCTATCTTGCTGACAGCGTGACCCTCATTCTGGGTCCGGACGAGAGCGTCCACGATTCCGTGACCGAGGTGGGGCGCCATTTTCAGGAAGAGACCGCCCAGTACTGGCGCGAGTGGGCGCGCGTCCTCAGTATCCCTTTCGAATGGCAGGAGGCGGTGATCCGCTCTGCCATCACCCTAAAGCTCAATGCCTACGACGATACCGGGGCCATCATTGCCGCCATGACCACCTCGGTTCCCGAATCCGCCGGCAGCACCCGAAATTGGGACTATCGCTACTGCTGGTTGCGGGACGGCTACTTCGTGGTCAATGCCCTCAACCGTCTGGGGGCGACCCGGACCATGGAACGCTACCTGGGCTACATCATCAATGTCGCCGCGAGTGCCGGCAATTCATCGCTACAGCCGGTCTATGGCATCGATGGGCGAGCCGATTTGGAAGAGCGGGAGGTGGCGTCCCTGGCCGGATACCGGGGCATGGGACCGGTGCGCATCGGCAATCAGGCCTACCGGCAGGTCCAACACGACGTCTATGGCTCTGCGATCCTCGCCGCGACACATGTATTCTTCGATCAACGGCTCGCCCATCGGGGCGACGAAGCCCTTTTCCGTCGTCTCGAGCCCTTGGGCGAGCAGGCGATCCTCTGCTTCGACCAACCCGATGCCGGCCTCTGGGAGCTGCGTGGCAGCGCTCGGGTCCATACCTTTTCAGCGGTCATGTGCTGGGCAGCCTGCGACCGTCTGGCGCGCATCGCCGAACGGCTTGGGATCGCCCGACGCGCCACGTATTGGCGCAAGCAGGCGGACCGCCTGCACCGCGTGATTTCACGCCGCGCCTGGAATACCCGCCGCAAGTGCTTCGTCTCCACCTTCGAAGGCGATGCCATGGACGCAAGCCTCCTGCTTCTGGCCGAATTGGGTTTCCTGGCCGCCGACGATCCGCGCTTCGAGGAGACCGTGGATGCCGTAGCCAAGGACTTGCGGCGCGGCGATTTCATCTTCCGCTATGTCGAGAAGGACGATTTCGGTGAGCCGGAAAACGCCTTCCTCGTCTGTAGTTTCTGGTACGTCAATGCCCTCGTCGCCTTGGAGAGAAGGGACGAGGCGCGACAGCTCTTCGAACGGCTCCTGGCCTGCCGCAATCGCCTCGGACTGCTCGCCGAGCATGCCGATCCGGCTACGGGCGAGCTGTGGGGCAATTTCGTGCAGACCTACAGCATGGTCGGTCTGATCAATTCGGCGATCCGACTCTCGATTCGCTGGGACGAAGCCTTCTGATGGCCCAATTGCTCGAAACCATGGAAGCCTGGCTTCCCGGTCATGTCGCTACAGGCGGGCGTATTCTCTTGATCGCCATCCTCACCTTGCTTGCGCTCCGAACGATCCACCGCGTCGTCCCGCAGTTGCGAGAGCTTCTCGTCGCCCGCCAGGAAACCACCGAGGACGGACAGAGAGTCCGCACGCTTTCGCGCGTCATACGCTATGTGCTGACAGTCGCAGTCACTCTGCTGGGGGCCATTCTCGTCCTCGGGGAGTTGGGCATTTCGGTCGCCCCGATCCTAGGAGCCGCCGGGGTCATCGGTATTGCCGTCGGATTCGGAGCGCAGAGTCTGGTCAAGGATTACTTCACGGGATTCTTCCTCCTTCTGGAAAACCAGCTCCGCATCGGCGACGTCGTTGATGCCGGCGGGAAGTCCGGCACCGTCGAGGAATTGACCCTCCGTTACCTCCGCCTGCGGGATTACTCGGGCAATGTGCACTACATCCCCAACGGCAATATCACTGTCGTCACCAATATGAGCCTCGGCTTTGCCTACGCGGTCATCGACATCGGTGTTGCGTACGCCGAGCGCATCGACGAGGTGGTTGCGCTGATGCGGCGCGTGGGAGAGACGTTACGGACCGATCCAAGCTTTGCGGGGCGCATCTTGGAGCCGCTGGAGGTTGCCGGAGTCGAGCAGTGGGCTGACTCTGCGGTCGTGATCCGCTGCCGTTTCAAAGTTGCGCCACTGGAGCAATGGAGCGTGCGCCGGGAGTATCTCGCGCGAATTAAGGCGGCCTTCGACGAGGCGGGCGTCGAAATTCCCTTCCCGCACGTCAAGCTGGTCTATCAAGGCGGTTGAATTTGTCCGGGTGGAAAAGCAGGCTGACTTTAGTGCCGCTGCCCGGCTCGCTGGCGATCGTCACCCGCCAGCCGAGGCGTTCTGTGACGCGGGCAACGATTGAGAGCCCGAGTCCGTAGCCGACGCTTTCCTCACCCTTGACATGACGCTGGAAAAGCGTCGAAAAACGCTCCTGCGGTATGCCGACACCCGTATCCTCGATGATCAGTCGATCCGCCTCGAGGCGCAGGCTTATCGTCCCTTCCCGGGTGTGCGCGCACGCGTTCCGAAGGAGGTTCGCCACGACGACATAAACCAGCGAGCGCTCGACCGGAAGGATGGGGTGAGCATCGAGTTCGCAGACGAGGCGAATCGACCCGTCGGCAAGGGACAACCGAAAATCCGCCGCGATATCCTCGACGAGTTCGGCGACGGCGCAAGCGGGATCGCTTCCTTCGGCTTCTTCGCGGGCGAGCAGCAGCATGGCTTCGAGTATCTGACCCATGCGCACCGCCTGGCGCTGTATCGTATGTAATCGTTGGCGAACCGCTTCGGGTAAAGCCGGGTATTCAACCAGCACCTCGGCGGTACCCCGGATGACGGCGATTGGGGTGCGCAGCTCATGGGCGACATCGGCAGCGAAATATCCTTCCCGCTCGACAAAGCCGTAGAGTCGCAGCGAGAAGGCTTCGACGGCGCGAACCAGCCGGCCGATGTCGTCGTTGGGGTAGTCCTCGGCGGCCAGCCGGGGACGGCTGGCCTGATCGAGGCCTGCCCCCCTCGACTGGGCAGTGATGTCGCCCAGCAACTTGGCGATGGGTTTTACCACCTTTCCCGCAAGGCGATTCCCGATGATGAAGGAAAGAAGCGTCATCAACCCGGTGCCCAGGACGAGAAAAAGCGCCAGTTTGCGCAAGCTGCTGGTGACATACGAACGGTCGTAGAGGAGGGCAAACGGTTCTTCACCCACTCGGGCAGCCAGTACCGAGTATTCGTGTTGCTCGGCCATCAGCCGCGTGATCCGATCGTCGAGCAAGGGCACGGTTTTGAGCTGAGGAAACTGGGGCGACGGCAATGGGTGGGCGTGGAGAAGCGAGGCCGAGGGAGGCAATGCGTCCGGATTGGCTTGGCGGCGGTTGCGGAAGGATTCCAGCTGGACACGCAGTGTCCGTTCGATGGCGCGCTCCTCCAGATCCGCCACCAGGGCGAAGGTGATCAGACTCAGCAGCGAACTGACCGCAAAGCCGAGCGCGACAAAAGGCAGCACCAGCTTGCGTCGCAGGCTGTCATAAGGCTTCGGGTTCATAGGCAATCCGGTAACCGAAGCCTCGGACAGTGTGGATGATCTGCCGGAAGAACGACTTGTCTACCGCATTGCGCAACATATGCATGTGGACGATCAGGGCGTGGGCATCCCCCGTTTCGTCGCCCCAGATTTCGCGGTGGATGGCCTGGCGATGGACGACGTTGGGCGAGCGCCTCATCAGCAACATGAGAATGCGCATCGGCACGGGCGGAAGGACAATGGGAACGCCCGCGCGCTCGATCTTCATCGTTCCCGTATCAAAGCGCAGATCATCCACGATCAAGACGTCACTCTCGACCTCCCGCGACGTTCGCCGGATCAGGGCTCGGATGCGGGCTTCAATTTCTCGTAGCGAAGCAGGTTTCACCACGTAGTCGTCCGCCCCGATATCCAAGGCCGCAACCTTGAGATCGACTTCGTCCTTGGCGGTCAGCATCACCACCGGGACATGGCTGTGCAACTGCTGGCGGATTCTGGTGCAGACCGAAAGCCCGTCGATCACGGGTAGCATGAGATCCAATACCACCAGATCGAACTGCTCGGCCGCGACGAGTTGGAGCGCGGTTTGACCGTCGGCGGCAAAATCGGTGACGTAGCCCTGCAGCTCCAGATATTCGATCAGATTGCGCGCCAGATCGCGATCGTCTTCAACAATGAGCAAACGGTTGGCCAAGGCGCCCTAGCTCCTTATCCTGATTTCACCGACGATGGTACTCGACTCTCCCCACGAGCGTCAGCGCTTGATGCCCGCTTGTCCACAACTGGGCAGACATGACCGAAGCGAACCCCCGCACGGGCCGTAAGCATTGGGGCGATCTTCCCGGCAATGGCGCCCACCGAGTATCTGCCGTTGGCCCGTTCAGGCCCGTCCGGCCCAACTGCTTTCCGGTCGCGATGGGTGGGCGTGCCGGCCGAGAATGAAATCCCCGAAGAACTTGAGCCACAGGGTCGATCCCGCGATCGCCGTCCAGGTTTCGTATGCGAGGCCGTAGCCGACTACGGCGACGACCATGGTGAGCGCGACTGCTCCTGCGGCCAGGTTGAGGGCAGCAGCGTAAGGGGCAAACTTCTCCGGGTTGGTCGGTGCCACCCCGCGCTTCAAGGCCACCTCAGAAAAATTGCGACGGACGATGATGCGCCAAGCCCGCCTCAACCAGAAAAAGGCCATGGGAAAGAGCGCCAGGAAAAGAATCCAGGTCATTGCGGTATTGATATCAAAAGCCATCTAATGCTCCCGGGAGCCGCCAACGGCGGCAATGAGCTTTGGGTTATTCACAGGGGATGGGCCACACGCCGGGCGGCAAAGGCCGCCCGGCGACACTCGCTCAGTGGGCGTGCGAGCCATCCACTGCCTTGGCGCCACGGGGTACGCGAACGCTTTCGACGAGGTGCTGGATATGCTCGGGCGGCTCCTTGGTCATCTTGTCCACCACGAAGGCGACGATGAAGTTGAGGAGTGCGCCGACGGCGCCGAAGGCTTCCGGAGTGATGCCGAAGAAGCTGTTGGCGCCACCGATCACGTCCAGATAATCGGTACCCTTGATGAAGAAGATGCCTTTATGCGCGAAGACGTAGAACAAGGTGACGGCCAGGCCGGACAGCATGCCGGCAATGGCGCCTTCCTTGTTCATCTTCTTGCTGAAGATGCCCATCATGATGGCCGGAAAGAGCGAACTCGCGGCGATCCCGAAGGCCAAGGCGACCGTTCCGGCCGCGAAGCCTGGCGGATTGAGACCTAGATAGCCTGCAACGACGATAGCAACGGCCATGGAGATCTTGCCCGCCATCAGCTCGCCCTTTTCGCTGATGTCGGGCTTGAAGATACCCTTCACCAGATCGTGGGAGACCGCCGCGGAGATGGCCATGAGCAGACCGGCAGCAGTGGACAGCGCAGCGGCGAGACCGCCGGCGGCCACCAGGGCGATCACCCAGTTCGGCAGGAGCGCGATTTCCGGATTGGCGAGCACGATGATGTCGGCGTTGACCGTCAGTTCGTTGCCCTTCCAGCCCGCGGCTTCAGCCTTCTTCTTGACGTCTTCGTTCTTGGTCTTGTCGTTGTAGTACTGGATGCGGCCATCACCGTTCTTGTCTTCGAACTTGAGCAGGCCTGTCTTTTCCCAGCGCTTCATCCAGTCAGGACGCTCGTCCGCCTTGATCTGGGCATCGGCGCTGTAAGGGTCGACGCCCTTCATCACCACGCCCGGAGTCACGGTGCGGATCAGATTCATCTTGGCCATGGCAGCCACTGCGGGGGCCGTCGTGTAGAGAATGGCGATGAACACCAGGGCCCAACCGGCGGAGATGCGCGCGTCGGCAACCTTGGGCACGGTGAAGAAGCGCATGATCACGTGCGGCAGGCCGGCGGTACCGATCATCAGCGACAGGGTGTAGACGAACATGTTCAGCGTGCTGCCTGCCGTCGTCGTCGTGTACTTGCCAAAGCCCAGGTCGGTGACCACCTCATCTAACCTGGCGAGGAGAGACACATCGGTGCCGACCATGTCGGAACCCAGTCCCAACTGCGGGATGGGGTTGCCAGTCAGCTGCAGGCTGATGAAGATCGCCGGGATGGTGTAGGCCAGGATCAGCACGATGTACTGGGCCACCTGGGTGTACGTGATGCCCTTCATGCCGCCGAACACGGCGTACATGAACACGATGCCCATACCGACGTAGATGCCGACCTCGTTGCTGACGCCCAGGAAGCGGGAGAACGCCACGCCGACACCGGTCATCTGGCCGATGATGTAGGTGATGGACGCCGTCAGCAGGCAAAGCACCGCCACCGTTGACGCACTCTTGGAGTAGAAGCGGTCGCCGATGAACTGAGGCACCGTGAACTTCCCGAACTTGCGCAGGTAGGGCGCCAAGAGCATGGCCAACAGAACGTAGCCACCCGTCCATCCCATGAGAAACAGGCCGCCGCCGTAACCCATGTTGGAAATGAGGCCGGCCATGGAGATGAAAGAGGCTGCTGACATCCAGTCGGCCGCCGTCGCCATGCCATTCATGACAGGAGGCACCCCGCCGCCGGCGACGTAGAATTCGCTAGTACTGCCGGCTCGTGCCCAGATCGCGATTCCGATGTAGAGCGCAAAGGTCGCGCCGACCACCAGATAGGTTATGTTTTGCAGATCCATGGGTGCTCCTTAGTCTTCGTGGACGTCGAATTTGCGGTCGATATTGCCCATGGCCTTGGCGTAGACAAAGATTAGCGCCACGAAAACATAGATCGATCCCTGATGGGCAAACCAGAAACCCAGCGGGTAGCCCCCAAGCTTGATTGAATTCAACGCATCGGCGAAAAGAATTCCAGCGCCGAAGGACACCAGGAACCATATCACCAGAATTTTGGTGAGTAGGCCCAGCGTAGCGGACCAATAGGCCTTGCCGTTGTCGTCCATATTTGTCTCCTCCTAAATAATTGAGTGCGCGGCGTACTGCACTTGAAAAACAATAGCCGCCGAGAGGAGTCTTTTTGATAAAGCTTACATCCAGCTGACAGATTGAAATAAATGCTATAATAAACAATATGTTGATCAAAAATTGATGAGTTATTGACTATCCGACGACGAATTTTTGATATTCAAGCTCATTGGCTATTTATGGACCAATTCAATTCTCGCGACAGGTGGCTGATGTTATCTGTATCGGGCACCTTTTCTATTTATTGGCGATTCGAATGATTTGGGTAGTGTGCAGCATTGTGTGCAAATGCCTCTTTGCCGGAACGGTGAAGGGTGGTCATGGTGAAAGGTTGATTGTCTAGATCGACCTTGACCCCTAAGGAGGGCAAACCATGACCGCGGGGAAGATTAAGGCGAAGTTATCGTCGTTAGAAGGACTGGTGGCGGGCGGCCCTGACCTGATGAAGTCGATGATGAAGGAAGCGCTGCAGGAGGTTCTGGAGAGTGAGATGACCGAGCATCTAGGGGCATCACCGGGCACACCACAAGCATATGAAGAGAAAGAACATGCTCGAATGTCTGAACAAGGAGATCGAGCGCCGGACGCGGGTCGTCTGCATCTTCCCGAACGAGACCTCGTGCCTGCGGCTGATCCGGGCCCTCTGTGTCGAGACCCACGAGACCTGGCTGAACGACAGCCGGTACCTGAACATGGTGTTCCTTTCGGAACAGAAGAAGGAGCAGTTGAGGATGGCCGCCTGATTCGGCCGCGCGATGTCAGTGCCACGACGCGCTCCGGGTCACCGACACCGCGCAGAAAGCCGACCGACTACCTGATCAGCATCTGCACAACTTGACTCGCACAACTGCGGAGTGGATGAATTGCAGCCCGCGTCACGACGTTTGGTGCCGATCAGGGCGGCCAAGGCTGCGGCTCCATTGCGTCCAATGGTGCAGGAAAAGCGCATCAGCAATCTATAATGGAGCTATCGCAAAGAAAAAGCTGGCGCCCGAGGCATGGCCCTCCTCGAACTGCGCAACATCACCCGACGCTTCGGGGAGCTCGAAGCGGTGAAGGCGGTTTCCCTCGATATTGAGGCCGGTGAATTCTTTACCCTCCTGGGGCCTTCCGGCTGCGGCAAGACCACCATCCTGCGCATGATCGCGGGCTTCGACGCGCCGGACGAGGGCGAGCTCTTCCTAGACGGGCGGCCCCTGGCGGGGATTCCGCCGGAGCAGCGGCCGGTGCATACGGTGTTCCAGAGTTTCGCGCTGTTCCCACACCTCACGGTGAGCGGCAATATCGCCTTTCCCCTCGAGATGGCGGGCAAGTCCGACAACGAGATCAAGCGGCGGGTGAATGAAGCCCTGGCCCTGGTGCATCTGGAGGAGAAGGGCCGCGCCTTTCCCCACGAGCTGTCCGGCGGCCAGAAGCAGCGGGTGGCCCTGGCCCGGGGGCTGGTGAACAAGCCGCGCCTGCTGCTGCTCGACGAACCCCTGGGGGCTCTGGACGCCAAACTGCGGGAGCGCATGCAGGGGGAGTTGATCGCCCTGCAGCGGGAGGTCGGCGTGACCTTCGTTTTCGTCACCCACGCCCAGCAGGAGGCCCTGGCGCTCTCCCACCGCATCGCCGTCATGAACGCCGGCCGGGTGGAACAACTGGACGTGCCGGAGGTGCTCTATTCGGCACCGAAGAACCGCTTCGTGGCGGACTTCATCGGCACCATCAACCTGATCGACGCGGCGGTGGTGGAATCGACCCTCCACGGCCTGCGCCTGGCCGCCGCCGGCCTGGGCGAGATCGCCGCGCCGGCCCATCCGGAGGCTGCCGCCGGCAGCCGCGGCGCCCTGGCCCTGCGGCCGGAGCACCTGCGGGTTTCCCACCGCACCGAGCAGGCCGCACTGAAGAACCATTTCGTGGGCACGGTGCGGGAGTATCTCTACCTCGGCGACGTGACGGTATACAAGGTGCAGCTCGACAACGGCGTCACCCTGGACGCCCTGACCACCAACGCCGCCCCGGGCAAGGCGCGCTTTCACGAAATCGGCGACCGGGTGAGCGTGGAATGGAGGCACGATGCGGGCGTCTATCTCGCGTCTTAGGCCCTCCGCCGAGCGGCTGACCCGCTGGCTGGTGACCCTGCCGCCGGCGCTCTTTCTCGTCGTCTTCTTCCTGGTGCCGGCGCTGATCATGGCGGCGGCGAGCTTCCGCGAGCCGGGGGAGTTCGGCGGCCTGGCGCCCCTGGCGACGCACGGCCTTTCCCTGGACGCCTACCGCTTCGTCGGCGAAGACGTGATCTACGCGGGAATCCTGGCCAAGTCCTTCCTCATCGCCGGGCTGACCACGCTGCTCTGCCTGCTGCTGGCCTACCCCCTGGCGCTGCTCATCGCCAGGAGCCCCAAGCGGCAGCGGGATCTCTTGGTGCTGCTGGTGATCCTGCCCTTCGCCAGCAACTTCCTGATCCGGGTTTACGCCTGGATCATCATTCTCGGCCCCTTGAACCTGCTCTATTCGACGACGGCGGTGATCGTCGGCATGGTCTATGTGCACCTGCCTTTCATGATCCTGCCCCTCTACACCAACCTGGAAAAGCACGACCCGGCCCTGCTGGAAGCCGCCCAGGACCTGGGAGCGGGGGCGTGGACGCGCTTCTGGCGGGTGACCTGGCCGCTGTCGCTGCCCGGAGTGTTCTCCGGGGCGGTGCTGGTCTTCATCCCCGTGCTGGGCATGTTCGCGGTGCCGGAACTCTTGGGCGGCACCGGCGACATTCTCATCGGCAACCTGATCAAGGAGCAGTTCCTGGACAACCGGGACTGGCCCCTGGGGGCGACCTTGTCCCTGGCCCTGACGGCGGCCGTGCTGGCGGTGGCGGGGGTGTCGGCAAGGGTGACGCGGACGCGGGGGGCGGGGTGACGCGGCGCCAGACATCCTCCGTTCGGGCTGAGTCTGTCGAAACCCTTGGCAAAACGCCCTTCGACAGGCCTGTCCTGAGCCGAGTCGAAGGGCTCAGGGCGAACGGCGAGCAGGTGGCGGGATGAGCCGCTCCCCCTTTCTGTGGGCTGCTGGGCTCGCCACCTACGCCTTCCTCTACGTGCCGCTGGCCGTGGTGGTTCTGTTTTCCTTCAACGATTCGGAACTGAACGCTTCCTGGGTGGGCTTCACCACCGCCTGGTACGGCAAACTGTTGGCCGACGACAACATGCTGCAGGCGGCGGGCAACTCGTTGTTCATCGCGGTGGTTTCAAGTACCGTTGCCACCGTGCTCGGCACCATGGCCGGCATCGCCATGCACCGCTGGCGGCCAAAACTGTTGCCCTTCCTGGTGCTAACGCCGGTGGCGATGCCGGAAATCCTGCTCGGCGTCTCGCTGCTGCTCTTCTTCCGCCAGATGCTGGACCTGACCCTGGGCTTATTCTCCATCCTCGCCGCCCACATCACCTTTTCCATCGGTTTCGTCGCCATCATCGTGCGCGCCCGCCTGGCGGGCATGGACGAGAGCCTCTTCGAGGCCGCCCGGGATCTGGGCGCCACCCCCTGGCGCACCTTCCGCCGGGTGACCCTGCCGCTGATCCTGCCCGGCATCGTCGCCGGCTACCTGATGGCTTTCACCCTCTCCATCGACGATTTCGTCATCACCTTTTTCGTCGCCGGGGTAGGCATGTCGACCCTGCCGCTACAGATCTATTCAATGATCAAGGTGGCGGTAACGCCGGAGGTCAATGCCGTGTCGACCCTGCTCATGGCCCTGACCCTCAGCCTCATCGCCCTGGCCGCCCGCTTCGCGCCGGACACCCTGAAGAGCAGCCGATGAGGCTCGTCGCCGCGCTCCTTCTTTGGCTGGCCGCCTTGCCGGCGGGGGCCGGCGACACCCTCTACCTCTACAACTGGAACAACTACATCTCGGCTGACACGGCAGAGCGCTTCGAGAAGTGGTGCGGCTGCACCCTGAAACAGGATTACTACTCGGACAACGAGGAGATGCTGGCCAAGCTGGAGGCCGGCGCCGCCGGCTACGACCTGCTGGTGCCCACCGGCAACGCCGTCCAGACCCTGATCCGCAAGCAGGAGCTGAAGCCCCTCGACAAAGCGCTGCTACCGCACTTCACCAACCTCAACCCGGCCTACGTCAACGCCTGGTACGACCCCGGCAACCGCTACTCGATCCCCTACGCGACGACGGTGACGCTTATCGGCTACAACGCCGACAAGCTGCGGGAACTCCATCTCCCGACCGATACCTGGGCCCTGATCTTCGAACCCAAGTACCTGGAAAAGCTGAAGGGCAGGGTGACCGTGCTTAACAGCCAGCGCGAGCTGATGGCGGCAGCACTGCGCTATCTCGGCCACTCGGCCCAGGACACCGACGCCGCCCACTGGCGGGCTGCCCGCGACCTCATCGTTCGCGCCAAGCCCTACTGGGCTACCTTCTCCAACAGCACCTACATCAAGGAACTCGCCATCGGCACCATCTGGGTCGCCCACGGCTACTCCAACGACATGTTCCGCGCCCGGGAGGACGCCAAGGCCGCCCGCCGGCCCTTCGCCATCGGCTTCGCCATCCCCAAGGAGGGAGCCGTGCTGGCGGTGGACAATTTCGTCATCCACACCTCGTCGCGGCGACCCGACCTCGCCCACCGCTTCATCGATTTCATGCTCGACGGCGCCAACGCGGCCGATGTCTCCAACCTGATTGGCGCCGGCAATCCCAACGCCGCCGCGGTTCCCCACATCCTGCGCGAGGTGGCCGCAGAGCGGGGGCTGTTCCCGACTCAGGACGACCTCGCACGCCTGGAAATGCTGCGGGACCTTGACCCGAAGCAGCGCCGTCTGATGTCCAGGCTCTGGACCGAAATCAAGGTACGCTGAAGCGAAGCTACCAGGCAAAACCCAGGGTCAGGGCGACCTGGCGGTAGCGGCTCTCGAAGAGGGGCGAGTTTGCTTCGTTCCGGGCGAAATTGGCTTCGGCTTTGACATAGGCGCCTTCGCCGATGTCCCGGGAGACCGACAGGTCGAGGGAGCGAAAGCGATCCCTTCTGGCCGGCAACGGATCAAGCACCGTGGCATCGAACCGCGAGCGCTGGGTCATGCCCCCCAGGGACCAGTCGTAGCCCCATCGCTTGCCGGCGAGGGTCACGCGCAGATAGGCACTTCGACTCCCCAGCTCCGGCAGCCCCGCGCGATTGCGTTCGCGCAAGAGGCCGCCCTCGAGGTCCATGGATTCGAGGCCGGGCAGGGGATCGCTGATTCGGCGCTGCAGACTGACCAAGGCGATAGCACTGTTGAAATCGGAGTTTTCCCCCGAGTGCTGCGTCTGCGCCCAATCGCCGGCCAGGGACCAATGGCCGCTCCCATCAACGCGAAGCGCGTCTGCCTGGACCCCAACGGTATCCCGAAACCTGCGTCGCGCGACCCAGAGTCGCTGGACGCTCGGTCCGATGCCCCAGGTCGCGCCCGCCCAGGGATGGCGCAGCATCACGTCAGCGGCGGCGATTCCCCAGTCCAGATCCGGAGCAGCCGGCGCGCGCAGGACGTCACCCCGCGCCGAAGCGGAAATGCCGGTGCCGCCGTCCAGGGTCCAGTCGCGGAGGACGGAGCCATTGATGCGGAGGCTGCTGCCCGCCAGGCGGTTGAGCCCTTCCACTCGCAACAGCGGGCCGGAGGGAGCCACGCGCACCAGCGGACTGGTGAGTTCTTCGTGGCCGGCCGCGATTTCAAGACTCCCTTTCAGAGGCGAATCAGCCCAGGCAACCGGTCCACCGAGTGCCAGGAAAAGAACCAGGCACCGGGCGTGACCGGCGCGACGCGAACCGATGATCAGACGCCTCGGCGGCACACCTGCTGATAGACGTTGTTCCCGCCGACAGAAGAGACGAGCACCCAGGTGCATTTGACACCGTGGCCGCGAGAGACGGAATTGCCGGCCATCGCTGGGCTCGCGAGCAGAAGGGAAATGACGCCGGCGCCTAAGAGGGTAAGGATGCTGCGCAAGGGCTTGTTCATGGTCGATGACTCCTCAGGGAATAGGGGGGAGGGGGGAGGGAACCCTCGGCTCCCTCCAGTGGCCTGCTTCAGGCGCCGCGGCCGCCGCGCCGCTGACGATCGCCGGGACGCTCATTGTCGCGGCCGCGGGGGCGCTCGGTCGCCTCGCGGGCCAGTTGCGAATCCACCTCGAGGGCGCCGATTCTTTCGCGCTTTTGCGGCTTTTCGGGTTTCTCGGGCCGCTCGGCACGGGCGATGCTCAGGTCGAAGCTCGCGGGAGAATAGGCGGTGGCGGGCGCCGCAAGGCTGATTGCCAGGGCGAAGGCGGAAAGTGACATCAAAGTCTTGGACATTTTGGGTCTCCTTGAAAGGTTCTCGGTCGGGACAAGGCTTGCATGGGAGCGGCTGACGCCGAATTCATTCCCATGCTTCCCATGCAGCATGGCCCGTGCCAGCCCGAGTGATTTCTCTATGCCTATGATTATTTGGATATTCCATCGCGTCCGAGGCCCAAGGGCGCAGCAGCCTGGGTCAAATGACAAGCCCAAAGGGGCATATCCCCCTGCGCCGCGGGCGCTCCCCCTGGATCGAGGCGCCTCAGTTCGGGAGTCCGTTACCCCGCTTGGCCAAGCCGTGCTTGTCGATGCGATAGCGCAGAGTGTCCCGGGACACTCCCAGAATGCGCGCCGCATGGGTGACGTTCCAGCCCGTACGGTCGAGGGCCTGGACCAGCATCTCTCTCTCGAACTGATCAAGTGTGAGTCCGGCGGAGACGGTCTCGGGCACGGCCACTGCGGCCAGCGGTGCTTCCCGCTGCGCTCCGAGCGTCGTACAGAACGGCAGAGCCGCGCTCTCGATTCGGCTGCCGTCAGCCAGCAGCACGGCCTGCTCGATGGCATTGCGCAGTTCGCGGACGTTGCCGGGCCAGGCGTAGGCACGCAGGGCGCCTTCCGCGGCCGCGGAGAAAGCGAGTCCTGCCTTGCGGTAGCGCCCGCTATGCAAGGCGAGGAAATGCCGGGCGAGAACAATAATGTCGTCACCGCGCTCGCGTAGCGGAGGGACCGCCAATTCGACGATGCGCAGGCGGAAATAGAGGTCGGAGCGGAAGCGCCCCTCCCGCACCAGTTTTTCCAGGGGCTGGTGGGTGGCGGCGACGATGCGCACATTGACTCGCTGGTCGCGGATGCTGCCCAGACGCCGTACGGTCTTCTCTTCCAGAAGCTTCAACAGCTTGACCTGAAGCGCCGGTTCCATATCGCCGATTTCGTCCAGGAACAGGGTGCCGCCGTCCGCCGCTTCGACCAGGCCGATCTTGCGCTCCCGGGCGTCGGTGAACGCACCCTTTTCGTGGCCGAAAAGTTCAGCCTCGAGCAGGGTGGCCGGAATCGAGCCGCAGTTGAGTTCGATGAAGGGCCCCTTGCCGCGGGGCCCGTCGTGGTGCAGGGCGCGGGCCACCAGTTCCTTGCCGGTCCCGGTTTCGCCGGAGATGAGCACTGCAGGGGGCTCGTCGTCGCCCAGGGCCGCTTCGGCCTCGCTCAGGCGGGCCAGGGTATTGCGCAGTTTCTGCATGACATCGGATTCGCCCAGGAGGGCCGCGACGCCGTGACCGCGAAAATCCCGCTCGCGGTAATAGGCGAGGGCGGTTTCGGCGCGCTGGCCGCCCACCACCTTTTCGATGGCCAGGCGCAACTTGCTCAGGACCAGGGGCTTGGTGAGGAAATCGACGGCCCCCAGTTTCATGGCCTCGACCGCCAGATCGACGCTCCCCTGACCCGTGAGCATGATGACCGGAATACCGCCGCCCAGGCTCTTCAGGATGGCGAGGAACTCGAGCCCGTTGCGGCCGGGAAGCTGGTAGTCGAGCAGGATGACATCGGGCCGGAATTCGGCGATCAGACGTTCGCCTTCCTCGGCACTTTCGGCAGCACGAACCTCGTAGCCGGAGCGTTCGAGATAGAGACGGATGTTCTTGGCGAGGACGACTTCGTCATCGATGATCAGGATTCCCGCGGCCATGAGCTACTCCCAAACCGGCAGGTGCAGGCGAACGAGGGTTCCTTTACCGGGAGCGCTCTCCAGTTCCACCGAACCACCGAAGCGCTCGACCAGGCGGCGCACCAGGGGAAGCCCCAGCCCGAGCCCCTTGGGCTTGGTCGTGTAGAAGGGCTTGAACACGCGGCCGGCTTCGGCGGGGGTGATGCCCGGACCGTCGTCCCGCACTTCCGCAATGCATTCCGCTCCCAGGCGGCGGCCGGACAGGACGATGTGACCCGAACCCGTCATGGCTTCTCCGGCGTTGACCACTAGGCTGCCCAGCATCTGGGTCAGCAGGGCAACGTCGCCCCGCACCTTCGGCAGATCCGGGGCAGCCTCGACGCTGACGCCGATGCCTCGCCGCTCCAGATCGCGCCGGTAAGTCTCGGCCACCTCGGCGAACAGAGCAGCGAGGTCCACCGGCTCCAGGGCCGCGTGGGCCGGCTTGGCGTAGGTGAGCAACTGGCGCACCCAGCCTTCGAGGCGATCAACCTGGGCAACGATATCCTGGGCGCACTCCCGGGCTTGATCGGGGAGGGGGCTCTCCAGGGCGAGTTCGGCCGAGGAGCGGATGGCAGCGAGGGGATTGCGCAGACCGTGGGCGACTGCCGACCCCATCTCGCCCACCACCGCAAGGGATTCCGATTCCACCAGCCGGTCACCCTGAATTTCGATGATGCGCTGGGCGCGCAAGACGATCCAGAAAAGCGCCGCATAGAGAAAGGCCGCGGCCACCACGGCCGCCAACCAGATCAGGCGGCGCCCCTCGGCAAGGGTTTCGAACAGGTCGGCCGGCACCTTGTACAGTTCGACCACACCCACGATACGGCGTCCGTGCACGTCGAAGATCGGCACGTAACTCTCGACGAACTGCTTGTGCCCGTCCCCCAGGTGCTGGTGCTCCGACTTGACAAGATGGCTGGGATCGACGACGCCGCTATGGACGACCAGATCGGCACTCAGCGCTTCATCCAATTCTTCATTGTGCTCGAAACGCTTGCCCATCAGGCTCGCGTCGCTCGACCAGACCATGCGTCGATCCGCCGAATAGACGTTGATGCGCAGCACCCCGGGAATACGATTCACATGACCGAGGAAATCCTGGAAGGGCTGGGTGCCTGCACTGGTGGCACCACTGAAAAAGTCGTAGGCGTTCTCGGTCGCCACGATGCTGCGGACGAAGCCCGCGGTGATCTCCGCATCCTGGCGGATCATGCGATCGGTGAGAAAGTTGGCCAGCGCCCACGCTGCAACCGCACTCACGGTGACCACCGACGCCAGGGTCGTGAGCGAGAACCAGCGGATCAGATTGAAGTCATCGTGCACGCGAGCACCAATACGGGCCATTTTCACTCTCCGGCATTGCTCTTGACCGACAGCGCAACGTCCATCAGGCTAGTCGTCAGTCACGTCGGATCGGCAACGTACGCCTCCGCTCACCCTCGCCATGGCTTTGGTCATGGCTGCGGTTCACTTGGCGCGATCCGGGCGCGGATGCGCCTCGGCATTGGCCCCAACCTGTTTGACTGACTCCTGGATTTATTCAACCGCGGCTCCCCTGCCGCGCCCATTCTCGTAACCTGGCTGTGCAAACATGTTTTTCTTGCGTTTTATTCCCTCCATTATCCCCTTCCCGGCTCGGGTCGTGTTTGCCCTCCTTGCGCTGGCCCCCCAGGGCGCATCCGGGCAGACCACCGTGAGCCTCAATCTGGACTACGCCGAAGGCAGGTACGGCGAGCGTGAGCGCTCGACCGCCTGGACACTGCCCCTCATCTTCAAACATCAGACCGGGCCTTGGGTGTGGAAACTTCATCTCCCCTACGTACGCGCAACGGGCACGGCGAGCGCCGGCGGCGACCGATTCAGTCCCGTCCGCCAGACCCAGGAGGGTTTCGGCGATCTCACCGCAACCGTGCTGCACGAGATCATCGACCAGGGAGAGGAGGGACTGCAGGCCGACCTCGGATTCAAGGCCAAGTTTGCCACTTCGGCCCGGCGCAACGATCTGATCACCACGGGCCGCGATGATTACTCGCTCCTGGTCGATTTTCTGCTGCCTCTGGGTGACGCCCGTGCAATGATGACCCTGGGCAGAACCTACAAGCAGGATCCGCAGGGCGTGGATTACCGTAATCCCTGGTTCGGCGCCCTGGGCCTAGGGCACAGACTTGGGGGAGAGGCCGAAATCGGCGCTTACTACGACTACCGCCAGGCGCTGACCGGCAGCGGTTCTCCGGTCAGCGAAGCCACCCTGTACGCGGAATGGCGTTTCGGTCCGGGCTACAAGGGTCAGGTCTATCTGGTCAAAGGCTTTGCGGACGCCAGTCCGGACTTCGGCGCCGGCCTGACACTGAGCGTACGCTTCGACTAGCCCGGAACATGAGTTTTCGCAGCCCGGATGTCCTTTCCCGCTACCTCGGCCTGGCGTGGTGCGGACTTCTCATTTACGCCAGCCTCCACCCCTTTTCCGGCTGGCGCGATACGGGGGCTTCGGCCTTTGCCTTCCTTGAGGCGGGCTGGCCCCGCTACTGGACTGCTTTCGACCTTGCGACCAATGTCGCCGTCTACATCCCCTTGGGATTTCTGTGTGCCCTCTCCCTGATCCGACTGCCGGGCCGCTGGACGGGAGCGGTACTGGCGACACTCATCGCCGCGAGCCTCAGCCTCGCCCTGGAGTGCATCCAGACCTGGCTGCCCTCTCGCGTACCGTCCAACGTGGACTTCGCCTGCAACGCGGCAGGGGGGCTGCTGGGGGCAATGCTCGGCACCCGGAGCGGTCCCCGCCTCTTCACCCGCATCAAACATTGGCAGCAGGGACTCTTCGTTTCCTTGCGCCACACCGAATTCGGCCTCACGCTCCTGGCTCTCTGGCTACTCGTCCCCCTCTCGCCGGAAATCCTCCTCTTCGGTGCGGGAGACCTGCGGCAACCCCTCGGTCTCCCGGGGGCAGTCCCCTTTGCGGCGCCCAGCTTCATTTTGATCGAGGCTGCGGTAACCGCCTGCAACCTGCTGGCCGTTGGCTTGGTGGCAGCCCTGCTCGCGGCGCGCCTGAGCGTTGCCTACGGTCTGGCCGCTGTGCTCCTGCTGTTGGGACTGGTGGTACGCACCTTGGCGGCAACCATCCTGGTCGGCCCCGGCGAGGCCCTGGCCTGGTTCACCCCCGGGGCTCAACTGGGACTTCCGGTCGGCACCGCCCTTCTGGTCCTGACCCTGCCGCTGCCCCAGATCGGTCGCCAGATGGTCTCCGCCATGGCCCTCATGGCGGCCACCGTGTTGGTCAACCTGGCGCCACCCAATCCCTACTCGGCCGCCGCCCTTGCCGTATGGAGCCAGGGGCACTTCCTCAACTTCAATGGACTCACCCGCCTGGTCGCCACCCTGTGGCCCTTCCTGGCCCTGCCTTTCATCCTGCTCTCCGGGCGACGCAATTGAGAGCCTGTGAAAATTTCATTCACCCCCGCTCGTCATGCCCAGCTGCGCCCGCTCAGCGTTGCAAATGCTCGCCATAGTCCGAGCTATGGCTGTGCTTTGCGCCTTGATCGTGCACACCTGGGCACGCCGCTCGGGCGCGCCCGAAAAATTCACAGGCTCTGAGTTCTCCGGTCCGGGGCGCCGGCGGGCCTGTAGCACTGAGGAAGCGCTTCAGGGGGGCGCGGAGGTCCTGGGCAGAAGGCATGCGAGGCATCTGCAAGCGGTCACCCGAGGTTTCCAGCATAATGAGCCCCCCACAGGAGGCCCCCATGAGCCACTTCAAATATCACGTCTTTTTCTGCTGCAACCAGCGCGACCCCGGCGAGATCTGCTGCAACAACCATGGCGCTTCGGATGTGCAGACCTACGCCAAGGACCGCGTCGCCAAGCTGAAGTTGAAAGGCCCGGGCAAGGTACGCATCAACAAGGCCGGCTGCCTGGACCGCTGCGACCAGGGCCCGGTGATGGTGGTTTACCCCGAGGCGGTCTGGTACACCTATGTGGATAAGGAGGATGTGGAGGAAATCATCCAGGAGCATCTGGTCCACGGCCGGATAGTGGAGCGCCTCAAAATATGAAGGTCGTGGAAGAGAAAATCCTGGTCGATGGCCCGGTCGGCAAGATCGAGGTCATCATGGAAAAACCCGATGCGCCTAGAGGCATCGCCCTGGTGGCCCATCCGCACCCCATCGGCGGTGGCGCCAATACCAACAAGGTGGCCTACACCCTGGCCCGTACCTTCGTCAGTCTGGGCTACGCCGCCTTCCGCCCCAATTTCCGGGGCGTCGGCGCCACCGAGGGGGTGCACGACGAGGGGATCGGCGAAACCGACGACCTGCTGGCCGTGCTGCACGATGCCCAGCGCCGCTGCGGCGACCTGGCGGTGGCCCTGGCCGGCTTCTCCTTCGGCGCCTACTGCCAGACCCGGGTCGCCAGACGGCTGGCCGAAGCCGGCCACCCGGCCCAGCGCCTGGTCCTGGTGGGCACCGCCGCCGGCTTCGTGGAAGGCACCCGCAGCTACGACACCGAAGCCGTGCCCCACGACACCATCGTCATCCACGGCTCGGCGGACGAAACCGTGCCGCTCCAGAACGTTCTGGACTGGGCTCTGCCCCTGGACCTGCCGGTGATGGTGGTGCCCGGCGCCGACCACTTCTTCCACCGTCGGCTGCACCTCATCCGCGATATCGTCACTCGGGCCTGGCGGCACTGAGGAACGGGGCAGGGTAGGGACCAAGGCGACCCTCGCGCTGGAGGGGTGTCATCGGACTTCAACCTAGAAACCTCAGTTGGACGAACCCGTTGGTGCGCTCGGGCGGGTGTCTGGCGCGAAGCGACGACGCGGCAGGCTCATGCCTGCAAGGAGGAGCGACAAAGCCAGGCGCCCGCCCGGATGCGCCAGCGGGCTCGTAGCGATGGACCCGACGGGTGCGCGTTGTTGAGGTGCACGGAGGTTCAAGGCACAAGGCATTCCGGGGACTGACAAGCGGCCAACCGAGGTTTCTAGGTTCAATGGGGCTACGGATCGGCCTCGGCGGGAGTCAGGACAGGCGCCAGCCAGCGTTGCAGAGCCTCTGGGTTGAGGGGCGGGCTGAAGTAGTAGCCCTGGGCCAGACGGCAATCGAGGGCGTCTAGGAAATCCCGCTGTTCCTCGCTTTCAACACCTTCGGCCAACACTTCGAGGTGAAGATTGCGGGCCATGGCGACGATGGTGCGGACGATTTCCTCATCCGCTTCTCCTCCCGGAACATCACGCACGAAGCTGCGGTCGATCTTGAGCTTGTCCACCCGGAAGCGCTTGAGGTAGGCCAGGGACGAGTAACCGGTGCCGAAGTCGTCGATGGCCAGGCGCAGCCCCAGGGCCTTGAGCGCCACCAGTCGGGACTCCGCCTCGTCACCAAGGGCCACAAGGGCGTTTTCGGTAATTTCCAGTTCCAGCACCGAGGCGGGCAAGCCGGTTTCGGCCAGGGCGGAAGCCACTTCATCGACCAGGAAGGGATTGCGCAGTTGCACCGGCGATAGATTGACCGCCAGGGTATCCAGGGCGTAGCCCGCCCTGCGCCAGGCGCTCACCTGGGCGCAGGCCCGGCGCAACACCCAGCCCCCCAGCGGCACGATGAGGCCGGTTTCCTCTGCGTGGGGAATGAAGCGATCCGGCGGCACCCGCGGCTCGCCGGGGGGTTGCCAGCGCACCAGGGCTTCGACTCCGATGGTGCGCCGGTCGCAGAGATCGACCAGGGGCTGGTAGTCGAGGGTGAATTCCTCCGCCGTGAGGGCCCGGCGCAGGGCCGCGTCCAGGGCCAGATGACGGCTAGCCTCCTGGCCCAGGGCCTCGGTATAGAAGTGAAAGCGGCCGCGACCGGAATCCTTGACGTGGTAGAGGGCCGCATCGGCGTAACGCACCAGTTCGTGGGGATCACGGCTGTCGGCAGGGTACATGCTGATGCCGATGCTGCAGCCGAGATAGACGGATTGGCCGGAATCCAGCTCGATGGCCATGCGCAGTTGCTCCACCAGGAGTTGGGCGACACTGGCCGCATCCTCCGGCGAATTCAGCTCTTCCAGGAGCACGACGAATTCGTCGCCGCCCAGGCGGGCGAGGGTGTCGGATTCGCGCAGGCGGCTCTTCAGCCGCCGGGCGACCTTCTGCAGAACCTCGTCGCCCACCGGATGTCCGAGGCTGTCATTGACGTGCTTGAAGCGGTCCAGGTCGATGAACAGCACGGCACCGCCACGGCCGCTGCGCTCACCGTGAGCGACGGCGTGCTCGATGCGCGACAGGAGCAGGAGCCGGTTGGGCAGGCTGGTCAGGGCGTCGTGGTGGGCGAGGAATTCCATCTCGGCCTCGGATGCCTTGATGCACGAGATGTCAGTAAAGACGCCCACATAGCTGGTGGGTTCGCCGCGCTCGTCAAAGACCGTGCTGATAGTCAGCCACTCGGGATAGACGGAGCCATCCTTGCGCCGATTCCACAGTTCCCCCTGCCAGCTTCCGGTCTCGGCCAGGGATTGCCACATGGCCTGGTAGAAGGCCGCGTCGTGGTGGGTGGATTTGAGCAGGCTGTTGCTACGGCCCTGGGCCTCCGCCGCACTGTAGCCGGTAATGGCGGTGAAGGCCGGATTGACCGCCACGATGGTGCCCTTGAGGTCGGTGAGGACAATGCCCTCCCGGGTATTGCGGAAAATCGCCTCGGCCCGCCGCAGTCCTTCCTCGGCCCGCTTGCGCTCGGTGATGTCGCGAGTGACGCCGAGAAGCCCGGTGCAGCGCCCCGCCTCGTCACGCAGGGGAGCCATGTGGGTTTCCATCCAGCGGGGCGTGCCCTTGAGGCCGGTAATCTCAAATTCCAGGCGGCCGCTCTCGCCCTGGGTGACCTTCCCGGCCAGGGCGGCAAAGGCGAGGCGGTACGGGGCCTGCACCAGTCGGGCCAGGTCTAAGCCGAGCACCTGTTCCAGGGATTCGGCCTCGATCATGGCCAGGCCGGCTCGGTTCATGGACTCCAGGCGACCGTCCAGGGTCAGCACCTTCACGCATTCCGGCTCGGCGTCGATGATGGCATGCAGGCGGGCCTCACTTTCGCGCAGCCGGGCAGCGCTTTCTTCCAGGGCCTTTTGCTGACGTTTCTTTTCGGTGATGTCGCGGGAAGCGCAGTAGGCCAGGTGACGGCCATCCATGTGGAAGAAGGTGACGCTGATCTCCACATCCTGCAGGCTGCCGTCCCGGCGCCGGTGGATGGTCTCGAAGGTGACGTCGGTCCCGGCGGCAAAATTGTGCGGCAGGACCTCGTTCAACAGGGTGTCGGCATCGAACTGGGCGTTCCAGTCCGTCACGTTCATGGACGCCACTTCCTCCGGGGTCCGATCGAGCATGGCGGCAAACTGGCGATTGGCCTCCACTACCCGCCCCCCTTCGTCGAGGATGGTGATGCCGTCGCTGGCGCTCTCCAGGAACATGCGGTTGCGCACCGCCTCGGCGACCACGCGCTCGACCAGACGCAGGAGCAGCACGGCCGCCGCGACGGAGAAGAGGGCGAAGGCGCCGGCCAGCAGCCCGGTGCGGCGGACTTCCTCCTGCCACGATCCCAGGTAATCCTCCGCCGCTACGCCGACACTGACCATCAGGGGCGCCCGATCGAGGCGGCGCAGGGTAGTGACCCGTTCCAGGCCATCCACCGCCACCACCGAGCGATAGGTGGCTTCGGCCACACCGGATTCCGCCAGGCGGCGCAGTTCCGGCGAAACGACCGTGTTCCCGGGCCGGCTGATTTCCGCCGCGCCCGTATCGGGATGGCGGGCGAGAAAGCCGAGGTCCGCGGTGCGTAAGGTGATGATGCCGCGGGGCCCGGCGTCGAAGGCGGTGAACAGGCGAGCGACTTCGTCCAGGGGGACCGAGGCGTAGGCGATGCCGGCGAAGCGACCGGCGGAATCCTCGTAGCGGCGGGAAAAGGTGACCAGCCAACGCCCCAGGATGCGCCCGAAGATGGGCTGTGACATGACCAGACCGGCCTTGGCATCCGCCGCCAGGGTCTGGAAATAGGGGCGGTCCGCCAGATTGACCGGGTTGGCCGCATCCACCCCCGGCCCGTGGATCACCCGGCCGGCGGCGTCCGTGACGCGGATCCCCGCTGCCGCTGGAACCCGTTCGGCGTGGCGGCGCAGCAGGGCCTCTACCGCAGGTCCGTTTAGAACGCCGGAGGCCTGCTGGTGTTCCAGCTCATCCGTAATGGCCAGCAGGCTGAGATCGATGCGGTCCACTGCGCTGGTCACCGCCTGATCGATGGCCAGGGCCAGGGTCTGCGAGCGGGCCTCGGCCCGCTGCTCGTAGAGTTGGCGGCTCTGGCCGACGAACCAGCCGGCCAGAGCAACCATGATCCCGTTGGCGATCAAGCAGCCGAAAATGACGAGCAATCGATGACGGTCTACGGGCAGCACATCCCGACCCCCGAAAAGGCTATTACTTTCATCATAGACGCTTTTTCATGGCAGGGGTTCATGGGGGCCCGGGCAAGCCTCGGATAAAATGACTCGTCCCCGCCCCCACATCCCATGCCCCAGCTCGCTCCCGCCCCGCCCGCCCTGGAAGTCACCCACCTCAGCAAGCACTTCGCTGCCACCCGGGTGGTGGACGACCTCTCCTTCGCCGTCGCCGGGGGGAGTTGTTTCGGCCTGCTGGGCCCCAACGGGGCGGGCAAGACGACGACGCTTCGCCTGTGTCTCGGGCTCGCGAATCCGGACAGCGGCAGCCTCCGCCTGGGCGGGCACCCCATTCCCGCCGCCGCTGCTGCGGCGCGGGCCCGGGTCGGCGTGGTGCCCCAGTTCGACAATCTCGATCCTGATTTCACCGCCGCCGAGAACCTGCTGGTCTTCGGCCGCTACTTCGGCCTCGACGACGCGACCATCCGCGGGCGCATCCCCGATCTGCTCGAATTCGCCGGGCTGGCAGGAAAGGCCGACGCCCGCATCGCCACCCTCTCCGGGGGCATGAAGCGCCGCCTGACCCTGGCCCGGGCCCTGGTGAACGACCCGGACATCGTCTTTCTCGACGAGCCCACCACCGGCCTCGATCCCCAGGCCCGCCACCTCATCTGGCAACGCCTCAAGCAGCTCAAGTCCCGCGGCAAGACCCTCATCCTCACTACCCATTTCATGGACGAGGCGGAACGCCTGTGCGACCACCTGCTGATCCTGGACCGCGGCCGCGCCATCGCCGAGGGCAGCCCGCGGGAACTCATCGAGACCCGGGTCGAGCCGCAGGTCATCGAAGTCTACGACGAGGCGGGGGGCGACCTCGACGCCTTCGTCGCCGCCCACCGCCCCTTGGCAGGACGGGTCGAGACCAGCGGCGAAACAGCCTTCTTCTACTGCCGCGAACCCCAGGCCCTGCTCGGCGCCCTGACCGGGCGTGCAGGGCTACGCTATATCCACCGCGCCGCCAATCTGGAGGACGTGTTCATCCAGCTGACCGGTCGGGAGCTGCGGGATTGAGGGGCAGGGCCGGCGCCAGCCCGAGAGCGGTCGCCAGTTCTGCTGCGGGAACCGGCCGTCCGAAGAGGTAGCCCTGCACTTCGTCGCACCCCCGGGCCACCAGGAAATCCCGCGTCGCGGCGTCCTCGACCCCTTCGGCCAGGGTGCGCAATCCGAGTCCCCGGGCCATCTGGATGACGGCCTCGACGATGGTTGCATCTTCCGGGTCGCTGGTGACATCTCGCACGAAGGAACGGTCGATCTTGAGCCGATCGACGCGAAAGCGCTTGAGGTAGGCGAGGCTGGAATAGCCGGTGCCGAAATCGTCGATGGCCAGCCGAATGCCCAAGGATGTGAGGCGGCCCAGGGAATCCAGGGCGGCCGCGGCATTGTCCATCAGCACGGACTCGGTCAGTTCCAGCTCCAGCCCCTGCGGGGGAAGGCCTGCGTCGGCCAGGGCGGCCTCGACCTGGGCCACCAAATCGGCCCGGCGAAACTGGACGGCGGAAATATTGACCGCAACCGTGAGGTCCGGCGCCCCTGCCCGGCGCCATGCGGCCGCCTGACGGCAGGCTGCGCGCAGCACCCATTGGCCCAGGGGAACGATCAGGCCGCTTTCCTCCGCGACCGGGATGAAACGATCCGGGGGCACGCTGCCCTGTTCGGGATGATCGAGGCGTAACAGGGCTTCCGCCCCGACGATGCGGCCACTGGCGAGGTCCACCTGAGGCTGGTAGTGGAGGGCGAATAAGCCCATGTCCAGCCCCTGCCGGATCCAGCGACGCAGGAGCAGGCGCTCCTCGGCTGCCTGATTCATGGATTCGGCGAAGAATCGGTAGGTATTGCGACCCTCTTCCTTGGCCTTGTACATCGCCGTGTCGGCGTTCTTCAGGAGGCTTTCGAAATCCTCGCCATCCTCGGGGTAGACGGCGACCCCTATGGAAAGCGTGGTGAACAACTCCTGCCCCTCGATGGCGAAGGGTTCGCCGAGTCTTTTCAGGATGTCCTCGGCTACCTGGGCGACGGACTCACCCTCGCCGAGGTCGGGGAGAACGATGAGGAATTCGTCGCCACCCTGGCGACTCAGGGTATCGGTTTCCCGCAGGCCGGCCCGGATGCGGCTCGCCACCGCCTTGAGCAGGGCATCGCCCACGTTGTGGCCGAGACCATCGTTGATGCCCTTAAAATTGTCGAGGTCGAGGAAGAGGAGGGCGACTCGGCCCCCGGCCCGGTGCGCGTGGGCCAGGGCCTGCCCCAGGCGATCCCGCGCACAGACCCGGTTGGGCAGGCCGGTAAGCGCGTCGTGCAGGGCGAGGAAGCGAATCTGCTCCTCGCGCTGGGCCCGTTCCCGCGCCCAGGCCAGTTGCCGCCCCAGAGACCAGCGATAGACGCCGTAGCCGCCGCACAGCAGCAGGACCGCAAGCCCCAGAGCAAGCTGGATCTGCCCCAGCCATTTCTGCCGCGCATGGGTGACCGGAGTGGACACGAAAACCGTCACCGGGTAGCGGGCCAGCCGCTGGAAGGCCCACAGGTAGTTGGCCTTGGCGACGCTGTTGTAGCCCTCGATCATTCCCGCCTGGGGGAAATTATTCTCCCGCAGATGGCGGGCCAGATCGCCGTCCCGGGGTTTGCCGTAGGCCTCCTCGTAACTCATGGTGGTCGGTGCGGGGTAACGGCTGACCAGATACATGTCGTCGCGCAGGAGCCCGATGGACGAAGCCGTCGGCAGGGCGAGGCCACTCCAGAAACGCTGCTGCACGCTCACCGGCAGTATTCCGGCGATGACGTAGGCCAGGCTGCCGTCGGCCCGGCGCACGCCGACCCGCAGGGGGATGACCCAGGAGCCATCGACGATGCTCTTCGCTGTCCAGCCGATGGAGAGCGTCTGGCCCCGCGCCAGTTCCTCCACCGCAACCCGGTAGGAAGGACTGTTGCTGGCCGCCGGCAGGGGCGCCCCAAGGGGAATGTCGTCGGTCATCAGCAACCGGGAATCGGGCAGGGTCAGGCCGATGCGCCGCAAATCCGGATTGGCACGCACCACCTCCTGCAAGAGTTGCTGGACGCCCGCCGGGTCGGCGCTCGCGTCCCGGGTGGCCAGCTTCTCGGCCAGTTCCACCAGAACCCGCTCGTAGCGGGCGAAGTACTCGTCCAGCGAATTCGCGGTGATCTTGGCGAGGGAAGCCAGGTAGAACTGCTCGTGCTCCTTTTCGACTTCCCAGGAGCGCCATCCTAGGGTGGCACCGGCAGTCGCCACCAAGACCGCCAGGGCAGCGAAACCCAGGCGCAGGTTACGGATGACGCGCCGGTCGCCAGCGCCGACATCGCGGGGAAAAGAGGTCACCATGGATTCGCCATTGTAGGGCCGCTCAGGGGAGGCGGGGAGTAGAATTCCCCCACCCCACCCGGAGCCCCCATGTTCGTTTTCCCCGCTCTCGGCGGTTGGCTTCCCGTCTGGCGCCGCAACTTCCTGGTCTGGAGGAAGCTGGCCATCCCCTCGGTCCTGGGCAATCTGGCCGACCCGCTGATCTACATGCTCGGCCTGGGCTACGGCCTGGGAGCCCTATTGCCACCCCTCGACGGACAGCCCTACGTGGCCTTCCTGGCCGCTGGAACGGTGTGCGCCTCGACCATGAATGCCGCCACCTTCGAGGCCCTGTATTCGGCCTTTTCACGCATGCACGTGCAGAAGACCTGGGACGGCATCCTCAACACGCCACGTAGCCTGGCCGACGTGGTGGCCGGGGAATTATTCTGGGCGGCGACCAAGTCGCTCTTTTCCGGCGCCGCCATCCTGGCCGTCGTGGCGGCTCTCGGACTGACCCATGGTTGGATGGCCTTGTGGGCTTTGCCGGCGGTGGTCCTCACCGGCCTGGCATTCGCCGCCCTGGGACTAATCTGGAATGCCCTGGCGCCGTCCTACGATTTCTTCATGTATTACTTCACCCTCTTCATCACGCCGATGACCCTCATTTCCGGCGTCTTCTTTCCCACCGATCAATTGCCGGGGTGGCTGGCGACCGTCGGCACAGCCCTTCCCCTGGCCCAGGGCGTCGCCCTGGTACGCCCCCTCCTCGCCGGGCAGGTGCCGCCGGACGCGCCAATCCACATCCTGGTCCTCCTGGCCACCGCCGCGCTTGCCTTCGCCGCAGCCCTGGCCCTCACCCGCCGGCGGCTCCTCAAGTAGAATTTGGCGATGGAATCCCTGCTTGTCGTCACCAACTGCCCCCATCGGGACTGCGCCGAGGACATCGCGCGGGAGCTAGTGGAGGCCCGGCTCGCAGCCTGCGTCAACATCCTCGCGCCCTGCCTCAGCATCTATTCCTGGGAAGGCCGCGTAGACCAGGCTGAAGAAGTCCCCCTGCTGATCAAGACCACCGCGGCCTGTTATCCGGCCCTGGAAGCCGCCATACGCCGACGCCATCCCTACGAGGTGCCCGAAATCATCGCCCTGCCCATTACCCACGGGCTGCCCGCCTATCTGAACTGGGTCGCCGAGGAAACGCTCAAACCATGATGCTTCGTTGCCTGTTCAGCGTTCTCGCACTGTTTTTCGCGGCTATCGGGCTCGTGACGGCCGATGAATTCCTCGACCCGGCGGTGGCCTTCAAGCCGAGCGCCCGTGCCCTGGACGACCGGACGGTGGAAGTCAGCTACGCCATCGCCAAGGGCTACTACCTCTACCGCGAGAAGTTCCGCTTCGCCGCCGAAGGCGAGAGCGTCGTCCTCGGCACGCCGACCTTCCCCAAGGGCAAGGAAAAGGACGACGAGAATTTCGGCAAGATGGAGGTCTATTACCACTCCGTCGCCATCCGCCTGCCGGTGGAGCGTAGCGCCAGCACGGCTGGTCCGCTGCCCCTGGCCCTGAAAGTCACCTCCCAGGGCTGCGCCGACGCCGGTGTCTGCTACCCACCCCAAGCCCAAGTGGTGAAGGTGGAACTGCCCGCCCCCGGAAGCGGACCTGCCGCCGCGCCCACCGGCGACGAGACCGGGCGCATCGCTCATGCACTGCGCAATGCCGGCTTTTGGGGCAACCTGGCCTTCTTCTTCGTGGCCGGCCTCGGCCTGGCCCTGACGCCCTGCGTCTTCCCCATGATTCCCATCCTCTCGGGCATCATTGCCGGCCAGGGCCACAAGGCCAGCCACGCCCGGGGTTTCGCCCTGTCCCTCGCCTACGTGCTGGGCATGGCGGTCACCTACTCCGCTGCCGGGGTCGCCGCCGGGCTCACCGGCACGCTCATCTCCAGCGCCCTGCAGAACCCCTGGGTACTGGGCAGCTTCGCCGTGGTTTTCGTGATTCTCTCCTTTTCGATGTTCGGCTTCTATGAATTGCAACTGCCGACGGCCCTGCAGAGCAAATTGTCGGAGGAAGCCGGCCACCTCCAAGGCGGCCGCGGCATCGGTGTCTTCCTCATGGGGGCGCTGTCGGCGCTGATCGTCGGGCCCTGCGTTGCGGCACCGCTGGCCGGCGCGCTGCTCTACATCGGCCAAACCGGCGACGCGGTACTGGGCGGTGCGGCACTTTTTGTCATGGCGCTGGGCATGGGGGTTCCGCTCATCGCTGTCGGCCTGTCCGCCGGCGGCCTGCTGCCCCACACCGGCCCCTGGATGGAGGCGGTCAAGAAAGCCTTCGGCGTCGTCTTGCTGGCCACCGCCGTCTGGCTGGTCGGGCCCGTCATCCCCGCGGCAGCGCAGATGCTGGCCTGGGCGGCGCTGCTCATCATCCCCGCCATCTACCTGCACGCCCTCGACCCCCTGCCACCCCACGCCAAGGGCTGGCAGCGCTTCTGGAAGGGCATCGGCATCGTCATGCTGCTTACCGGCGCGGCGCTCCTCATCGGCGCCCTGGCCGGCGGACGCGACCCCCTGCAACCCCTGGCGGGCCTGCGAAGCCAGGCCGGGGCTGCGGAAGCGCCTCACCTGCCGTTCCAGCGGGTGGCCACGTTGGAGGCCCTGGACGCCCGCCTTAAGGCTGCCGGGAAACCGGTGATGCTCGACTTTTATGCCGACTGGTGCGTCTCGTGCAAGGAGATGGAGCGCTTCACCTTTGCCGACTCCGGAGTGCGGGAGCGGCTGAAAGGTTTCGAGCTGCTACAGGCCGACGTAACGGCCAATTCCGACGCCGACAAGGCACTACTGGCCCGCTTCGGCTTGTTCGGACCCCCGGGAATCATTTTCTTCGACCCCTCTGGCCGTGAACTGGCGGACCTCCGGGTGGTGGGCTACAAGGACGCGGCGGCTTTTGCCGCCCTCGTCGACCAGGCCCGGCGGGGCGGCTGATCCGCCCCGCCTGCGCTTACTTGTGCTTCGCGTCGATTTCGTAGACGTTCTTCTGCACCAGACGCTGCACCAGGGTATCGAGGGTCAGGCCCCCTGAGGCCCCCTGCTTGAAGCCCAGGACCGAGGTGGACTTGGCGCCCAGTTCCATTTTTTCCTCGCTGTAGCCCGTGGCCACCTGCTCGGTGGTATTGGCGTTGATCAGCTTGTAGCGCATGCCGATGATCCACACCCCGGTGGATTCCTCGGTCTTCACCGATCCCACCGCCACCCCGGCGGCGGCCGATCCGCGGGAACCCCCGGCGATGGCCACGACGGACCCCAGCGCCGCACCGTCGAAGCCCTGGGTGGCCTGGGCCACCGGCTCGGCCTTCAGGATGTCGAATTTGAGCACCCATTTGGTGGTCTTGAACTTGCCTTTCTGCAATACCTTGCGGGCTGCCTGGGGATTGCCCATGGTGTAGGCCAGGGTGAATTCATTGAGCAGAGGACCTAGGTCGGCCCGTTCCAGCACCTTGAAATTGGCCTTGCCGAGTTCGAGTTCAGCGTAGTCGGCGATGTTGTTGGGGCCGAACTTCTGGGTGAAGGAGGCATTGCTGCTCTTGATCTCCCCCGGGATGACGATGATCGCCGGCCCCTTCTTGTTGGCGTTGGTGTATTCGATGGGCTTGTACATGGCCTTATCGGCCATGGCGTTGGCCTGCTGCGAGGTGCTGCTGCCCGCGGTGGGGGAGGGATTATTGGCATCGGCCGGATTGCTGCTGCCGGTGGTCTGGCAGGCGGTAATGGCGACGACGGATCCGAGGACGCACAGGGCGTGGCAAAGGGGGGTCTTGACGAAAGGCATGATGATTTCCCTGGGATTTGACTTTTTGAAGGGCTGATTCTGAATGAATAGCCCCCCCTAGGGCAAGGGCCGATTTCACGCGAAGGAATCCCAGGCGAAACGGGCGATGAGGGCCGCCGCAACGACGAGAAAGGCCCGCCGCACGAAGGCACTGCCATGACGCAGGGCGAGGCGGGAACCGAGCAGGGAACCGGCGCCGTTGCACAGGGCCATGGCCAGGGCCAGCAAGGGGATCCAGTGGCCGTGGGGAACGAAGTAGGCCAGGGCGGCAAGGTTGGTCGCCACGTTGACCACTTTGGCCGCGGCCGAGGCATGCAGGAAATCGAAGCCGAAGCCGCGCACGAAAAGAAAAATGAGGAAGCTGCCCGTCCCGGGTCCGAAGAACCCGTCGTAGAAGCCGATGGCAGCGCCGAGGGCGCCCGCCAGGACAATCTCCCGGGCGCCCCGGTGGGCGGGGCGGTGGGCTTCGCCCAGTTGTGGTCGGCGCCACACATGGAAAGCGGTGGCCACCAGCAGCACGAGGACCAGGGGCCGCAGGGCTTCCCGGGGCAGCCAAGCCACTGCCATCGCCCCCAGATAGGAAAAGGAGAAAGCGAAGGCCGCCGCCGGCAGGACCGTACGCCAGGGCATGACGATGCGGCTTGCGTAGCGCCAGGCGGCGCCGGAAGTGCCCACCACGCTGGCCCCCTTGTTGGTGCCGAACAGGGTCGCCGGCGCTTCGCCGGGCAGGGCGGCGAACAAGGAGGGAATCTGGATCAGGCCCCCGCCGCCCACGACCGCATCCACCGCCCCGGCCAGGAAAGCCGCAGGCAGCAGGAAGAGGAGCGGGGCAAGAAGGAACTCGGGCACGGTCGGGGGGCTGGCGGCGCGGTCCACCGGGGAGCGCCAGGGCTGTATTATCAAACTTCGACGTCTCGATTGCCCGCTGGAAATCCGCTCATTCTTCGACAGGCCTGCCCCGATCCCAGCCGACGGGCCCGGGAAAGGGACGGACCACCGGAGCACTCCCCCTCCCGTACGCTGCACCCGATCTCTCCACTGCCATGCACTCGACGCAATCTGCTCCCGATCACTCCGGTGTCACCAGCTGGCTCCAAAGGCAGGCGCGCATCCAGCGCTTCGCGGGGCTCACCCTGGCCGCGTCGATCACCCCGAAGGCCTACGACGCGGCCACCCGGGGGGCCGTCGCCCAGGCCCTGTGCGCCGCGGCCTGGCAGACCCTGCCCGGCTACTTTCTTGCCAGCATCCTGCTGGGGGGAGTACTGACCCACGTCTTCGCGGTGACTGCGGCGAGCTACGGCCTCTCCCATCTGGCCCTGGAGGCCGTGGTCCGGCTCTACGTCATGGAACTGCTGCCCTTGGCCGCAGCACTCTTCGTGGCCCTGAGAGCCATCCCCGCCACCCTGCTGCGCCTGCTCAGAATCCTTCCCACGCCGGCCCGCCAGCCGACGGGCGAAGTGGTCGCTTACTTTGTCGGAAACTTCACCGCGGTCTGGGTGCTTGCCACCGTCAGCAGCGTGGCCACCCTGGTCGTCGCCTACCCAGTCCTGCACGGGGCGACTTTCTGGGCGGTGGACGCCTACGCCCGGGTGGTGGGGCAGGTCTTCTCCCCCTTGGCCGCGGCGGGCCTGGCGATCAAGTTGTTGTGCTTTTCCGGGGCCGTCGCCCTTGTGCCCCTAGCCCTGCTCTCGGACACCGCCCCGCTGGAACGCGGCGCAGCGGAGGTGCGGGCGATCGCCCGCCTGCTGCTTTTTCTGGTGCTCATCGAAGGCTGTTCCCTGGCGCTGAGAATAAACTAGTAGCAGCATGAGCGCCCCCCAGTCTCCTCCCCTCATCCCCCACGCCCGTGCCAAGGCGCTGCTGCTCGTGGCGGTGACCCTGGCGGTGCTGGGGGCCTTTGCTTTCTTCGTCATGACCGCCCGGGGAGTCTTCGAGGAGACCCAGTCCCTGGTCCTGGTGGCGGACGATTCCGAGGGCGTTTCGGTGGGCATGGACCTCAGCTTCTCGGGCTTTCCCATCGGCCGCGTGCGGCGGGTCGAACTGGCCGAGGACGCCAAGGCCCACATCCACATCGAGGTTCCCGTGAAGGATGCGCGCTGGTTGCGCACTTCTTCCGTCTTCACTCTGGAGCGGGGGCTGGTGGGAGGAACCCGGCTGCGCGCCTTCAGCGGGGTTCTGGACGACCCGCCCCTGGCCGACGGCGCCCGCCGGGACGTCCTGATCGGCGACGTGGCCGAGCGCATTCCCCAGGTACTCGGCAGCGTGCAGGCGCTCCTCAAGCAGCTGGAGCAGCTATCGGCAGCGGATGGTTCCCTGGCCCGCAGCCTGGACAACGTGCAGGCGCTGACCGCCGCCATGAACGGCCGCCACGGGATGCTCACCGGCCTCCTGGGCAACGAAACGGACGCCCGCCGCGTGATCGAGGCCCTGGAACGCACCAACCGCCTGCTGGCCCAGACCGAGACCCAGCTTTACGGGCCGCAAGGCCTCGCCGACGAGGCGCGTCGCACGGCTGGCGAGTTGCGGGCCGTCCTGGGCGAGGCCCGCACGAATCTGGAGAAGCTGGACCGCATCCTGGCCGACGTGGGGCGCATCGCCAGCAACGCCCGGGGTGCCAGCGAGGATCTCGATCTTCTGCGGGCCGAAGTCGAGGCCAGCCTGCGCCGGGTGTCGGGCCTGGTCGAGGAGGTCAATCGCAAATGGCCCTTCGCCCGCGAACGGGAATTGAAGCTGCCGTGAAGTCCCTGCGCCCCATGGCCCCCCTGCTTGCCCTGGGCCTCGCCGCCTGCGCCGCTGGCCCGGTGGCCCCGGACTGGCAGGCCGACGCCCACCAGGCCATCACCGCCTATACCCGGGCCTATCTGGAAGGGCGGGACCGCGTCGCCACCCAGGAACTGGCCCTGGCCCGCCGCGCCGTGGCCCGTACCGGCAAGCCTAGCACCGTGGCAGCGGTAGAGCTGAAGGCCTGCGCCCTGCGCTTCGCGAGCCTGGGAGGAGGTGACTGCCCGAGCTTCGCTGCTCTGGCGGCTGACGCGGACGCCGCGTCCCGCGCCTACGGGGCCTATCTGGCCGGGTCGGGTCCGGGTAGCGATCCTGCCCTTCTTCCCCCTGTCCAGGCGGACGTACTGCGGGGCAGCCTGCACTCCGAGGGACTCCGCGCGATCGCCGATCCCCTCTCACGCCTGGTGGCGGCGGCGGCGCTTCTGCGTGCCGGCCGTCTCGCACCCCAGGGCATCGCCGTGGCCATCGACACGGCTGCCGAACAGGGCTGGGCCCGCCCTCTGGCGGCCTGGTTGAGCTTCGACCGAGACCGCCTGCGCACGGCGGGCGACGAGGCGGGCGCCGGGGCAAGGCAGCGGCGCCTGGACCTCATCCTGGGAACTGCGCGAGAAGTCGCTCCCTAATGACAGCGGCGCGCGAGCTGCCGCAGGTTCACTTGCCGATGCAAAATCGCCCGAAAATGACCCCCAGAAGGTCGTCCGGGCTGGTCTCGCCGGTGATTTCCCCCAGGGCCCTGTGGGCCAGGCGCAAATCTTCGGCGAAAAGTTCCAGGGCTGGGCGAGGGGACGCGAGGGCGGCCGCCGCGGCCTCGCAGTGATCGGCAGCGGCGGCCAGGGCCCGCAAGTGCCGCTCCCGAGCGATGAAGACGTCCTCGGCCGGTTGGCCCCCGGCCACGGCCAGCAATTCATCGTGCAGCAGGTCTACGCCTGCACCGCTCTTGGCGGAAAGCGAAAGGGTCACGCCCCCGTCCCCTTCCCGGCGCCCCGGGGGCTCGCCGCTCAGGTCGATCTTGTTGCGCACCGTGATGCGGGGGAGAGTTGCCGGCAGGCGAGCCAGCACCTCGTCCTCGTCGTCCTCGGGAACACGGGCGTCCCGCAGCACGAGGACCAGGTCGGCCCGTTCGATTTCCTTCCAGGTGCGCGCGATGCCCAGACGTTCGACTTCATCGTCGGTTTCCCGCAGGCCGGCGGTATCGATGATGTGCAGGGGAATGCCCTCCACCTGAATCGACGAGCGCAGGGCATCGCGGGTCGTGCCGGCCACCGGAGTCACCAGGGCCAGATCGTCACCGGCCAGTCGATTGAGGAGGGAGGACTTGCCCACATTGGGCCGGCCCGCCAGGACCACCTGCAGTCCTGCCTGCAGGAGGCGGCCCTGGCCCGCCCGGGTGCCAATGCGGGCAAGTTGGGCCCGGATCTCGGCCAGGCGGCCGGCTGCGTCGGACGAACGCAGAAAGTCGATGTCCTCGTCGGGGAAATCCAAGGTCGCTTCCACCAGGGCGCGAAGTTCCGTCAGTCCTTCGGCCAGGGCGTGGATTTCCCGGGAGAATTCGCCTTGCAGGGAGCGTACCGCCGAGCGGGCCGCGCTGGCGGTCGAAGCGTCGATGAGGTCGGCGACGGCTTCCGCCTGGGCCAGGTCGAGCTTGCCGTTGAGGAAGGCTCGCCGGGTGAATTCGCCCGGCTCGGCAAGGCGGGCGCCCAGATCTAGGCAGCGGGCCAGGACAAGGCGCAGGACGACTGGGCCGCCATGGCCCTGGAATTCGACCACGTCCTCGCCGGTGTAGGAGTGGGGAGCAGGAAAGTGTAGAACCAGGCCGCTGTCGATGACCCGCCCTACGCCATCGACGAAGCGGGCGTGGCAGGCGCGCCTGGGGGCCGGACGGAGGCCGGTGACGGCCTCGACCAGGGGCAGCAGTTCTGGGCCCGACACCCGAACCACGCCGATGCCGCCCCGCCCCGCCGCGGTGGCGACGGCGGCGATGGGATCGGCGGCCGGCCGGGTCATGCCTGGCGGGTCAGGCCTTGGCGTCGTTGGCGGCCTTGCCGCCCGCCTCGATGACCTGGGTGATGCGCCACTGCTGGGCGATGGAGAGGACGTTGTTGACCACCCAGTAGAGCACCAGACCGGCCGGGAACCAGAAGAACATGACGCCGAAAATGAAGGGCATGAGCATCATGATCTTGGCCTGCATGGGGTCCGGTGGGGTGGGGTTGAGCTTGGTCTGGATGAGCATGGTCACCACCATGACGACCGGCAGGATGTAGAAGGGATCCTGGGAGGCAAGGTCGGTGATCCAGAGGATCCAGGGGGCGTCGCGCATCTCGACGGCGCCCAGGAGCACCCAGTAGAGGGCGATGAAGACAGGAATCTGGACCAGGATGGGCAGGCAGCCCCCCAGGGGATTGACCTTCTCGGTCTGGTAAAGCTTCATCATCTCCTGGTTGAGGCGCTGGCGATCGTCACCGTATCGCTCCTTCAACTGCATGAGACGCGGGGTGAGCACCCGCATCTTGGCCATGGATTTGTAGGACGCGGCCGAGAGGGGGTAGAAGGCTGCCTTGATGAGGATGGTCAGAATGACGATGGCCCAGCCCCAGTTGCCCACCAATTTGTGGATGGCCTCCAAGGCCCAGAAGATGGGCGCGGCAACGACCGTCAGCCAGCCGTAGTCCACCACGAGGTGGAGGCCCGGAGCGATTTTCTTGAGGGCATCCTGAATCTGGGGTCCGGCAAAGAGCGTCACGCCGACGCCTCCTTTGGCACCTGGAGCGAGCTCGGCCACCGGCACGATGAGCCCGGCCTGAACCACATTGCCGCTTCCCTCGGCCTTGCGCATGTAGTACTCACGGGGCGTCTTTTCCGCCGGAATCCAGGCGGAAACGAAATAGTGCTGCACCATGGCCAGCCAGCCGTTGTCGGCAGTCTTGGCGTGTTTGGCCTTGCCCGAGGCGGCGTCGCCAAAATCGATCTTCTGATACTTCTCCGCCTCGGTATAGACAGCGGGGCCGGTGAAGGTGGAGACCATCTTCGTTTCACCTTCGGGTGCGACGTCGTCTCGCTGGAGTTGGAAATAGGCGTGGGGGCTGATGGGCTTGCCGCTGCCGTTCTCGATTTCCCAGGCAACATCCACGGCGTAGGAACCCCGCCGCAGGGTATAGGTCTTGGCGACCTTGACCCCTTGCGGCCCGGTGCCTTCGAAACGCACCTTGAGTTCGGCAGCGCCCTCGGCAAGCTCCGTGGGGCCTGCGACGCGTTTGAAGGCGGTGCGGTGGTTGGGCAGGCCCTCGCCAATCAGGCCGCTCTGGGCGAGATACTGGTGCTGGGGATCGAAGAGGACGAAATTCTTGTCCTTGTTGCCGTGGGCGCGATACTTGAGGAGTTCCAGGCCCACCAGATCGCCGCCCTGGGTGGAGAAAGTCGCCTTCACGAGGTCGGTGGCGACGATGAAACTCTCTCCGGCCGGCGCGGCCGCCGGGCCAGCGACGGGCGTGGCGACCGGCGCCGACGAGCCCGGAGCTGCGGCCAGCGTCGTGCTAGGCTTGGGCACGTCGGCAGAGGATCCCGTCGCGGCGGGCGCAGCAGCGCTGGGGGCCGGTTGGGGCTGGTTGTACTTCTGCCAGTTCTCCCAAAGCATCAGGCTGGAAGCAAAAAATATGATGGCCAGGATCAGTCGCCGAGTGTCCATGTACAACCCATGTCGAAAAAAGTGTTCAGGGGACGGGATCGTACCCGCCCGGATGCCAGGGATGGCAACGGCAGACCCGTCGCGCGCTTAGCCAGCCGCCCCGGGCGGCGCCGTATTTTCGCACGGCTTCGATGGCGTATTGCGAGCAGCTTGGGCAATAGCGGCAGCGACGCCCCAACCAGGGGCTAAGGGCATATTGGTAAACCCGCAGGAGCGCGATGAGGAGCGTCTTCACGGGGTTTCCATCGTCCGCCGGGCGAGCCGCCCGAGAAGTTCAACGGCTTCCGCCGCGATCACCCGGCCATCAATGCGGCCGGGTTTAGCGATGAGGCGAAAGATCACATCCACCGTGGGGAGCCCCGCGCGCCGCTGGCGAAACTGCTCGCGCAGGATGCGCTTGATGCGATTGCGGCCCACGGCAGACTTCACCAGCTTGCGCCCGACCACCAAGCCGAGTCGCGCAGCACAGGCCGTGTCACCGCGGGGAAGGTAATGCACCATGAAGAGTGTGCCGCGAATTGCCTTCCTGAAACCAAAAACGGATGAATACTCATCCGTTTTGGTTAAGCGATAGCGCCGCGGGAAGTTGCCGGCGGACAAGGCCGCGGCAGCAGTGCTCAAACGCCCAGACGCTGGCGGCCCTTGGCGCGACGGGCGGCGATGACCTTGCGGCCGCCCTTGGTGCGCATGCGGACCAGGAAGCCGTGAGTGCGCTTGCGGCGCACGACGGAGGGCTGATACGTGCGTTTCATGCTGATTCCTTGCTGGCTAGAGAAAAACGGCGAATTACATCCTGTTTACCCCCACCCTGTCAAGGCAAAATTTTCTTGCCGGCTGTGGATAACTTCTACCGGGCGGGGTAGAATCGGCCTTGATCTGGCGGCCCGGGAGCCGCCAATTTTGTTGCACCAATCCACCCATCTGCACACATTCGAATACACCGCCCCCGGAATTTCCATGAGGGGTGGGGAGGAGTCTTTTCGGCAATGTCCGGTTTCTGGGAATCCTGCCTGCTGCGTTTCGAACAGGAATTGCCGGCTCAGCAGTTCAACACCTGGATCAGACCTCTGCGTCTGGAGGGTGAGGAAGCACCCCAGGAGGGGCTGCGTCTGGTGGCGCCCAATACTTTCATCCTCAAGTGGGTGCGGGATCGCTATCTGACCCAGATCGAGGACTACTGCCGCAGCTTTTTCTCCGCGCCGGTGAGCATCGGCCTTTCCGTCGCGGGAGGCAAGGCGGCGGCCCGGGTGGAAGGCGAATCAGGCGCGGGGTCTGCCCCGGCGCCCCTTCCGCAGTCCGCCACAGCCGATGGCGCCTCAGCCAAGAAAGCAGCCAACCGGCCTTCCGCCTACGACAAGACCCGCCTCATCGCCGGTTTCACCTTCGACAATCTGGTGGTTGGCAAGGCCAACGACCTGGCCCGGGCCGCAGCGCAGCAGGTGGCAGGCAATCCCGGTGGGGCCTACAACCCGCTCTTCATCTACGGCGGCGCAGGCTTGGGCAAGACCCACCTCATCCACGCCATCGGCAATGCCATCCTGAGCGACAACCCGGAGCGCGTGGTGCGCTATGTCCACGCCGAAGATTATTACTCGGACGTTGTGCGGGCCTACCAGCAGAAATCCTTCGACAGCTTCAAGCGCCAGTACCGCAGCCTGGACGTGCTTCTGCTCGACGACGTGCAATTCTTCAACGGCAAGAACCGCTCTCAGGAGGAGTTCTTCTTCCTGTTCAATGCCCTCATCGAAGCCAAAAAGCAGATCATCATCACCTGCGACACCTACCCCAAGGACATCAACGGCCTGGACGACCGCCTGGTGACCCGCTTCGACTGGGGCCTCACGGTGCAGATCGAACCGCCGGAACTGGAAATGCGGGTCGCCATCCTCAAGAAAAAAGCTCTGGCGGAAGGCATCCAGCTCAATGACGAAGTGGCCTTCTTCGTCGCCAAACATCTGCGCTCCAATGTGCGAGAGCTGGAGGGGGCGCTCAAGAAGGTTCTGGCCTATTCTTCCTTCCATGGTCGGGCCATCGCCCTGGACCTGGCCAAGGAGGCCCTGAAGGACGTGATCGGGTCGGTGCGCAATGTGGGCATCGAGAATATCCAGAAGACCGTGGCCGACTACTACAAGATCAAGGTGGCCGACCTGTTCTCCAAGAAGCGCACCCGGGCCATCGCCCGCCCACGTCAGGTGGCCATGTGGCTGTGCCGCGAGGTGACCAGCCACAGCTTTCCGGAAATCGGCGACGCCTTCGGGGGCCGCGACCACACCACGGTCATCCACGCCGTCAAGACCATCGATGGCCTGAAAGCCAAGGACAACGAACTCAACCACGATCTGCACGTCCTGGTGCAGGTTCTTAAGGGTTGAAGCTGTGCATAGCCTGGGGGAAAGCTGTCGGCGGATTGGGGGCAATTCCCTGCGCGGCGACCTGTGGATAATTTGTCCCCTTTTCGCCCACAGCTTGGCCAGTGGGTTACCAAGAGCCAGTATTCAAACGCAAGACACTGTTTCAATAGATTAATTTTTGCTTATCCCCAGAGTTGTTTCTGACTTAGTCATTATAGGAATTTGATTTATGGTTCTTATCAAAACCCAAAGAGACACCCTGCTGGTTCCTTTGCAGTCGGTTTCCGGCATTGTCGAAAGACGGCATACCCTGCCGATCCTGTCCAATGTGCTGCTGGAAAAGCGCGGCGACCGGCTGACTCTCTTGGCGACCGATATCGAGATCCAGATCACCACCACGACCGAAGGGGCCGGTGGCGAAGGGGAAGGCGCCATCACCGTGGCTGCGCGTAAATTGCAGGACATTCTGCGTTCCTTGCCGGATAACGTCGATGTGAGTCTGGTGCTCGAGGACAAGCGTCTGCAGGTTCGGGCCGGCAAGAGCCGCTTCAGTCTTCAGACCCTGCCCGCCGACGATTTCCCCCGCATGACCCTCACCGAGGGTGACACCCGTCAGTTCCAACTGACCCAGAAGGCCTTCCGCCAATTGCTGGCCAAGACGCAGTACGCCATGGCGGCCCAGGATGTGCGCTACTACCTCAATGGTCTCCTGCTCCTGGCCGATGGCAAGGAACTGCGGGCCGTGGCCACCGACGGCCACCGCCTGGCCTATGCCAGCGTCGAGATCGACAGCGAATTGCCGCGTCAGGAAATGATCCTGCCGCGCAAGACGGTGTTGGAACTCAACCGCCTGCTGGCCGACAACGACGAGCCCCTGACCCTGACCCTGGCCTCCAATCAGGTGCGCTTCGCTTTTGGTTCCGTGGTCCTGGTGTCCAAACTGATCGACGGCAAGTTCCCCGATTACGAACGGGTCGTTCCCCAGACGCTGAAGAATCACATGACCGCTGGTCGGCAGAACCTGCTCCAGGCCATGAACCGCGCCGCCATCCTGACCAACGAGAAATTCCGCGGCGTGCGGGTGGTGTTGGCCGAGAACACCCTGAAGCTGGTTGCCGCCAACGCCGAGCAGGAAGAAGCCCAGGAAGAAATCGAAGTGCAGTACGGCGGCGATGCCCTCGATGTGGGTTTCAATGTGGGTTACCTGCTCGATGTCCTCAACAATGGCCAGAGCGACGAGGTCGTGTGGAGCTTCAACGATGCGGGATCCAGTGCCCTCATCACTGTGCCCGGCAACGAGCGATTTAAGTACGTCGTCATGCCGATGCGTATCTGATACGCGGTCGTAGAACCCCCGGGCCGGGCGCTCGCCCGGCCTTTGTGCCGTCTGGAAGTCCGTATTACGTGGAACACAAGCAATGAGCGAAGAAAACACCCAAGCGAGTCCGCCGGAAGGCAACGCAGCCCCCGCCTACGGCGAAGCCAGCATTCAGATCCTCGAAGGCCTCGAAGCGGTGCGCAAGCGTCCGGGGATGTACATCGGCGATACCTCGGATGGGACAGGCCTGCACCACCTGGTCTTCGAAGTCGTCGACAACTCCATCGACGAAGCCCTGGCCGGCCATTGCGACGACATCATCGTCACCATCCACCCGGACAATTCCATCAGCGTCGTCGACAACGGCCGCGGCATCCCCACCGGCGTCAAGATGGACGACAAGCACGAGCCCAAGCGCTCCGCGGCGGAAATCGCCCTTACCGAACTGCACGCCGGCGGCAAGTTCAATCAGAATTCCTACAAGGTTTCCGGCGGCCTGCACGGGGTCGGCGTCTCCTGCGTCAATGCCCTGTCCAAGTTTTTGCGTCTGACCATCCGGCGCGATGGCAAGAAGCACTTCATGGAATTCGAACGGGGCGTCCCGGTGGACCGCGTCCTGGAAACCCGAGACGGGGTAGAAGTCTCTCCCCTCAAGGTCCTGGGCGATACCGAAAAGCGCGGTACGGAAGTCCATTTCCTCGCCGACGACACCATCTTCGGCCATATCGAATTCCATTACGAAATCCTGGCCAAGCGCCTGCGGGAACTCTCCTTCCTCAACAACGGCGTCAGCATCAAGCTCGTGGATCAGCGCAGCGGCAAGGAAGAACTCTTTGCCTTCGCCGGTGGCGTCAAGAGCTTCGTCGAATACATCAACCGCACCAAGTCGGTCCTGCACCCCAACATCTTCTATTCGACGGGGGACGCCAAGGTGGGCCAGGGGGCCGCGGAAACCGGCATCACCATCGGTGTCGAAGTGGCTATGCAGTGGAACGACTCCTACCAGGAACAGGTTCTCTGCTTCACCAACAACATCCCCCAGTCCGATGGCGGCACCCACCTCACCGGCCTACGAGCCGCCATGACCCGGGTGATCAACAAGTACATCGAAGAAAACGAGATCGCCAAGAAAGCCAAGGTGGAAATCACCGGCGACGACATGCGCGAAGGCCTGGCCTGCGTGCTGTCGGTGAAGATGCCCGATCCCAAGTTCGCTTCCCAGACCAAGATGAAGCTGGTGTCCTCGGAAGCCCGGCCGGCGGTGGAAGAAGTAGTGGCCCAGAAGCTCGCCGACTTCCTCCTGGAGCGCCCGGCCGACGCCAAGCTCATCACCGGCAAGATCGTCGAAGCCTCCCGCGCCCGGGAAGCCGCGCGCCGCGCCCGGGAAATGACCCGCAGGAAGGGTGTACTCGACGGTGTCGGCCTGCCCGGCAAGCTGGCCGACTGTCAGGAGAAAGACCCTGCCCTCTGTGAAATGTACATCGTCGAGGGCGACTCGGCCGGCGGCTCCGCCAAGCAGGGCCGCGACCGCAAATTCCAGGCCATCCTGCCCCTGCGCGGCAAGGTGCTCAACGTCGAGAAGGCGCGTTTCGACAAGCTCATCTCCAGCGAGCAGATCGCCACCCTCATCACTGCCCTGGGCACCGGCATCGGCAAGGACGAATTCAAGCCCGAGAAGCTGCGCTACCACCGCATCATCATCATGACCGACGCGGACGTGGACGGCGCCCACATCCGCACCCTGCTGCTCACCCTGTTCTACCGCCAGATGCCGGAACTGGTGGAGCGAGGCCACATCTACATCGCCCAGCCGCCTCTCTACAAGGTCAAGCACGGCAAGTCCGAGCGCTACCTGAAGGACGACCACGAATACAACCAGTTCCTCCTGCAACTGGCCCTGGACGAAGCCAGCCTCACCCCTGGCAACGGTGCCGCCGGGGTCAGCGGCCCGGCCCTGGAAGAACTGGCCCGTTCCTGGCTCCTCACCGAGGCCGTCATCGAGCGCCTTGCCCACCTCATCAACCCGGAAGTGCTGCACGCTCTGGTCCAGCACAACCTGAAGCTTGACCTCTCTTCGGAAGCCGGCGCCCATGCCAGCGCCGGGTTGGTCGGCCAGCACGTCGATGGCGGCACCCGCATAGTTCCCAGGTTCGACGACATCCAGGAACGCTGGACCCTGCGGGTGGAGAAGATGCACCACGGCAACCTGAAGGTCGGCCTCATCGACGAAGACCTGCTGCTCTCCGGCGACTACCTGCAACTGCGCCGCACGGCGGAAACCCTCGCCGGGCTATTCGGAGGCGGTGCCGTCATCGCCCGGGGCGAGAAGAAGCAGGCCGTGGCCAGCTTCGCCGACGCCATGAAGTGGCTGTTGAACGAAGTCGAACGCGGCATCGCCAAGCAGCGCTACAAAGGCCTGGGTGAGATGAATCCCGAGCAGCTCTGGGAAACCACCATGGACCCCAAGGTGCGCCGCCTGCTCAAAGTGCAGATCGACGACGCCATCGCCGCCGACGAAATCTTCACCACCCTGATGGGCGAACTGGTGGAACCGCGGCGGGCCTTCATCGAATCGAATGCGCTCAATGCGCGGATCGATATCTGACCCTGGTTGTTGGATGACAGAGAAAGTGAAAACTGTGCCAAGTTAGCGAAACACTACTGACACAGATAATGAAAAAAGGCTCCGAAAGGAGCCTTTTCAGTTTATGGCACCGTGGCCGAAGCTACCTTAGAGCATTTCACCGAAATTCGGCGTCAATGGGCCGGTTCCCAGCTGTTCATGCGAAAACGGGAGTCAATGGCTACTGAAGCAGCGTGGGATTGCGCCTGACCGATAGCGGGCCGGCTCGAACCACCCGCAATCGCCGGGCCTTGTAATCAAGGCTTTCAGATCGAAAACCGGTAGACTTGGACAATAAATGATCTATTCAGCGATTCTCGTTTCAGCCGTCGTCCTTCTTGTCGCCTTTGCCATCGAGAGGCTGGGGAAGAATCTGGGGTTTCCTTCCGTGATCGTCATGGTCGTCGTCGGGCTCGCAGCCAAGCCGCTCGTCGACTCGATGGGTTATGCGCCGGAAGGACTGGACACCGCTGTGCCGATTCTCGGTACCGTAGGACTCGTTCTGATCGTGCTCGAGGGCGCGCTCGACGTCGAGTTGCGCCGCAGTCGGATGAAATTAATGGTCGGCGCGTTCTCCATGGCAGTTGCGGGCTTCCTGCTCTGCCTGGTGGGCTTTTCCTGGCTGGCTTCGACAGCCTTGTCGTTCTCAACGTTTCAAGCGGTCCTGTTAGCCGTCCCGTTCGCCGTCATTAGCAGTGCTGTCGCTATTCCAAGTAGCGACTTCCTGCCGTCGAGGGAGCGCGAGTTCGTTGTCTATGAGACTTCCGTCTCCGACATCCTGGGCGTACTGGTGTTTTTTGCGCTGCTGAATTCAGACGGCAGCATTGAGAGTGTTCTGAGCAGCCTTGCGGGCGGCGGACTACTTTCCTTGCTGCTTTCCGTCGTCTGTGCCCTGGGCCTGGTGCTTGTCTTGGTACGCATCGACGGCCACATACGTTTCATTCCGTTGCTTGCCGGGCTTTTCGGACTATACGCGATCGGAAAATTGTTGCACCTGTCACCGCTGATCATGGTGTTGTTGTTCGGCCTTGCGCTGAACAATCCCGAACTGCTGCGACGGTTTGCGCCATTGCGGCGGTGGATCGACAACAGCTATGACGATACATTGAAGGCGTTCAAGGTGCTCGTGCTTGAGCTGACTTTCGCCGTCCGCGGTTACTTTTTTATCTTGTTGGGTTATTGGACGGACGTCGCTGACCTGGGTTCGGTAAAAGCCTGGTTGTCTGCGATGGTGGTTTTGCTTTTGGTCTTCGGGACTCGCTATTTACTTCTGAAAGCGAGCCGGCATCGTCACGCCGAAGTGCTCACCTGGATCGCGCCGCGTGGCCTGATAACCGTGCTCCTGTTCCTTCGACGTCCCCCCATTTTCAGTAGCACTGGGCTTTAGAGTCCGTGGGTAATTTACCTGATTTCTGGGTGAGTGATGTGGCATAGGCGGTGGGCGTCAGACCGCCCAGGGATTTCTTGGGTCGCTCCTCGTTGTATTCCCTTT
>JAEUNZ010000036.1:0-3084 GCA_016790965.1 Dechloromonas sp. | reverse complement strand
TTAATTGCCGTTTTGGTCCAGGAAGCTGCGCAGCTTGTCGGAACGGGTCGGATGACGCAGTTTGCGCAGCGCCTTCGCTTCTATTTGACGGATACGCTCGCGGGTGACGTCGAATTGCTTGCCGACTTCTTCCAGGGTGTGGTCGGTGTTCATCTCAATGCCGAAGCGCATGCGCAGCACCTTGGCTTCCCTCGGGGTGAGGGTGTCCAGGATTTCCTTGGTGACGCCGCGCAGGCTGGAATACATGGCCGCGTCGGCGGGCAGGAGGGTGGATTGATCTTCGATGAAGTCGCCCAGATGGGAGTCGTCGTCGTCGCCGATGGGGGTTTCCATGGAGATCGGCTCCTTGGAGATCTTCATGATCTTGCGGATCTTCTCCTCCGGCATTTCCATCTTCTTGGCCAGGGTGGCGGGATCCGGCTCGGCGCCGGTTTCCTGAAGGATCTGGCGGCTGATGCGGTTCATCTTGTTGATGGTCTCGATCATGTGCACCGGGATGCGGATGGTGCGGGCCTGATCGGCGATGGAGCGGGTGATGGCCTGGCGAATCCACCAGGTGGCGTAGGTGGAGAACTTGTAGCCGCGGCGGTATTCGAACTTGTCCACCGCCTTCATCAGGCCGATGTTGCCTTCCTGGATGAGGTCGAGGAACTGCAGGCCGCGGTTGGTGTACTTCTTGGCGATGGAGATGACCAGGCGCAGGTTGGCCTCGGTCATCTCGCGCTTGGCGCGGCGGGCCTTGGCTTCGCCGGTGGACATCTGCTTGTTGATCTCCTTGAGATCCTTGAGCGGGATGCCGATGTGGTCCTGCAGGGCGATGAGCTTCTTTTGCTCTTCCTTGATGGCCGGGGCGTTGCGGGTGAGCACGACGCCGTAGGTCTTGGGGGCGGCTTCGATTTCGGCGTCCACCCAGGCGAGACTGGTTTCATTGCCCGGGAAGACCTTGATGAAGTGCGGGCGGGGCATCTTTACCTTGTCCACGCAAATCTGCTGAATCTTGCGCTCGGAGCGGCGCACCCGCTCGACCATGTCGCGCACCGAATCGCACAGGCGTTCGATGGAACGGGAGGTGAAGCGGATATTCATCAATTCGCCGGAAATCTGCTGCTGCAGCTTCAGGTAGTTCTTGTCCTGGGGGCCCTTGGAGACCAGGGCCTTGTGCATCTTGACGTGGAGCCCGCGCAGGGTGGCGAAGCGCTCCAGGGCGTCGGCCTTGAGTTGCAGAAGCGAGGCCGAAACCGCGGCGCCAGCGTCGCCTTCCTCGTCGCCTTCTTCCTCTTCCTCCAGTTCGGCTTCCTCGGCGAGTTCGGCGGCGGGTTCCGCTTCGACCGCGTTGGGGTCGATGAGGCCGTCCACCAGTTCGTCGATGCGCATTTCCTCGTGCTCGACCTTGGAGGCCATGTCGAGGATTTCGGCGATGGTGGTGGGGCACGCGGAAATGGCCTGGATCATGTGCTTCAGGCCGTCCTCGATGCGCTTGGCGATTTCGATCTCGCCTTCCCGGGTCAGGAGTTCGACCGAGCCCATTTCGCGCATGTACATGCGCACCGGATCCGTGGTGCGGCCGAATTCGGAATCGACGGTGGAAAGGGCTTGTTCGGCCTCTTCCTCGACTTCCTCGTCATCGGCGACGGCAGGGGCGGTCTCGGACATGAGTAGTTCTTCGGCGGCCGGAGCCTCGTCGAAGACCTGGATGCCCATGTCGTTGAAGGTGGAGATGATGGACTCGATCTGCTCGGCATCGACGACGTCGTCCGGCAGATGGTCATTGATCTCGGCGTAGGTCAGGTAGCCGCGCTCCTTGCCCAGCTTGATGAGATTCTTGAGGCGGGTCTTGCGTGCTTCGGCGTCGATCGGGGCCGGAGCTTCAGTCATCGCGCCTTCGAGCAGCGCCTTCTCGGCTGCCCGGGCCGACGCCTTGCTGGCCCGTGCCTTGGGAGCATCCTTCGCGGGGGTTTTTGCCTTGGCCATTCAGAGAATCGGCACCCCCTGGTGCTCGCCGCGCTCGTAGACCACGTTGGCGCGACCGACGATGAGCGGATCGAGATTGCCGATACGCTGGGTGTCCTTGTTGGCGTACGGCAGCTTGTGCAGGATGTAGCGCATGGCATTGAGGCGCGCCCGCTTCTTGCAGTTCGACTTGATCACCGTCCATGGCGCGTCGGCGGTGTCCGTGTGGAAGAACATCGCTTCCTTGGCCTTAGTGTAGTCGTCCCACTTGTCGAGCGAAGCCATGTCGATCGGCGACAGCTTCCACTGCTTGAGCGGGTGCACCTTGCGCTCGCGGAAACGGCGGCGCTGTTCCTCGCGGCTGACCGAGAACCAGAACTTGATGACATGCGTGCCGTTGCGCACCAGCATGCGCTCGAACTCCGGCGCCTGGCGGACGAACTCGGCGTATTCGTGGTCGGTGCAGAAGCCCATCACCCGCTCGACGCCGGAGCGGTTGTACCAGGAACGGTCGAACAGCACGATCTCGCCATTGGTCGGCAGATGCTGCACGTAACGCTGGAAATACCACTGCCCGCGTTCGATTTCGCTCGGCTTTTCCAGCGCGACGACGCGCGCGCCCCGCGGGTTGAGGTGTTCCATGAATCAGCTGACGACGTAGGCGCCGCTGCCGGTTGCGATCAGCAAGCCACCCTCGTTCTCCAGCGACATCTGGACCGAGGCGATGCGGCCGCCCAGTCGGGTAACCCGGCCGGTTGCCGTGAATGTCTTGCCGATGCCTTGGTGCAGGAAATCGGTGCGCAGGTCGATGGTGCCGATACGTCCGAAGCGGTGGCCGACCTGCTCCGCGTTCTCGTTGCAGAATTTTTCCGCGATACCGACGGTGACCGCAAAACCGCCCACCGTGTCGAGCGCGGCGGCGATCACCCCGCCGTGCAGGCGGCCATGCAGGTAGTGGCCGATCAGTTCAGGACGCATGGCGAAGCTCAGGCGGGCCGCCTCCGGGGCAAAAGATTCGACCTTCAGCCCGAGCACTTCGTTGAAGCGCAGCTTGTGTTCGAACACGTCGCGTAGCATGGCTTCGAGGCGGATTTGTTCCTTGGCGGAGCGGCGGGGTGGCACGGTCTGGGGCAT
>JAEUNZ010000029.1:0-66885 GCA_016790965.1 Dechloromonas sp. | reverse complement strand
AATCATTCCCACTCGATGGTCGCTGGCGGCTTTCCGGAGATGTCATACACCACCCGGTTGATGCCCCGCACCTCGTTGATGATGCGGTTGCTCACCTTGCCGAGTAGCGCATGGGGCAACTCTGCCCAGTGGGCGGTCATGAAATCCTGGGTCTGCACGGCGCGCAGGGCCACGACGTACTCGTAAGTACGCCCGTCGCCCATGACGCCGACACTCTTTACCGGCAGGAAGACGGCGAAGGCCTGGCTGGTCTTGTCGTACCAATCGGCGGCGCGTAGTTCGTCGATGAAGATGGCGTCGGCCCGGCGCAGCAGGTCAGCGAATTCCTTCTTCACCTCACCCAGGATGCGCACTCCGAGGCCGGGGCCGGGGAAGGGGTGACGGTAGACCATCTCGTGGGGCAGGCCGAGGGCGATCCCCAGTTCTCGGACTTCATCCTTGAACAACTCGCGCAGCGGCTCCAGAAGCTTGAGGTTAAGGGTTTCCGGCAAGCCGCCGACATTGTGGTGGCTCTTGATGGTGTGGGCCTTGCCGGTCTTGCTGCCGGCGGACTCGATCACGTCCGGGTAGATGGTGCCCTGGGCCAGCCATTTGGCGTTGGGCAGCTTCTTCGCTTCGTCCTGGAAGACCTCGACAAACTCACGGCCGATGATCTTGCGCTTCTGCTCCGGGTCGGAAACGCCTTGCAAGTGACCCATGAACGCCTCGCTGGCGTCGACGTGGATGACCTTGACGCCGAGGTTGCGCGAGAAGGTCTGCATCACCTGCTCGGCTTCGTTCAGACGCAGGAGGCCGTTATCGACGAAGACGCAAGTCAGTTGCTCGCCGATGGCCCGGTGCAGGAGCGCCGCCACCACCGAGGAATCGACACCGCCGGAGAGGCCGAGGATGACTTCTTCCTGGCCCACCTTGGTACGTACCTTGGCGATGGCCTCATTCACGTAGTCCGGCATGTTCCAGTCGTGGCCGCAACCGCAGATCTCATGGACGAAACGGGCGATCATTTCCTTCCCCTTGAGGGTGTGGGTGACCTCGGGGTGGAACTGGACGGCGTAGAAACCGCGTGCTTCGTCCGCCATGGCCGCCACCGGGCATGACGCGTTGCCGGCGATAACTTTGAAGCCCGGCGGCAGTTCCGTGACCTTGTCGCCGTGGCTCATCCACACGTCGAGGAGCCCGTGGCCCTGGTCATTGCTGCGGTCCTGGATGCCGTTGAAAAGGCGGGAATGACCCCGGGCCCGCACCTCGGCGTAGCCGAATTCCCGTTTGCCCGAGCTCTCCACCTTGCCACCCAACTGCTGGGCCATGGTCTGCATGCCGTAGCAGATGCCCAACACCGGCACCCCCAGCTCGAACACAACCTGGGGTGCCTTCCAGTCCAAGGCTTCGTAGACCGAATTCGGGCCGCCAGAAAGAATGATGCCTTGGGGTTTGAACTGGCGCACAAAGTCGCTTGACACATCGAAGGGATGCAACTCGCAATAAACTTGCTGCTCCCGAACCCGGCGAGCGATCAATTGCGTCACCTGGGAACCAAAGTCGAGGATGAGGATTTTCTGATGGGACATGGTGCGGGACCCGCCACAGTGGTCAAGAGGAAAGGTGCCGGCACGCCGGCTCCTGTCAAAGATCAAATTTGCTCACGCCCAGTTTGTCGAAGTAGAGCATGAGTTGGGATACCCCCAACGCTGCGCCCAACGCCAAGACAATGAGTAGCGCCTTGAGCCAGCCAGGCCATTTGGACATGCATCAGTCCACGTGGTAGTTGGGGGCTTCCTTGGTGATCTGCACGTCGTGAACGTGAGATTCACGCACACCGGCGGAAGTGATTTCCACGAAGCTCGCTTGCTCGTGCATCTGGGCGATGGAGGCACACCCCAGGTAGCCCATGGAAGAACGCAAGCCGCCCATAAGCTGGTGAATTACGGCAAGCACCGGACCCTTGTAGGGAACACGTCCCTCAATGCCTTCGGGCACGAACTTGTCCACGTTGGAGGTATTGTCCTGAAAGTAGCGGTCAGAGGATCCAGCCTGCATGGCACCCAGGGAGCCCATGCCGCGATAAGACTTGTAGGAACGCCCCTGGAAGAGCTCGACCTCGCCCGGTGCTTCTTCGGTCCCGGCGAAGAGGCCACCCAGCATGACTGTGTCGGCCCCCGCCGCGATGGCCTTGGCGATATCCCCCGAGTATCGGATGCCCCCGTCGGCAATCATGGGCACGCCCGTGCCCTTCAGCGCATCCGAAACGTTCTGGATGGCCGTGATCTGCGGCACGCCCACGCCGGCAACGATTCGAGTGGTGCAGATGGAACCGGGGCCAATTCCGACCTTGACGGCGTCGGCGCCATGATCGACCAGCGCCCGTGCCGCCTCGGCTGTCGCGATGTTGCCGCCGATGACCTCGATATGGGGGAAATTCTTCTTGACCCATCTGACGCGATCGAGCACGCCCTGGGAATGGCCATGGGCGGTATCGACCACGACCACGTCAATGCCGGCTTCCGCCAGGGCCTCGACCCGTTCTTCGGTACCGGCACCGACCCCGACGGCTGCACCGGCACGCAGGCGGCCGGCAGCGTCCTTGTTGGCCAGCGGGTGCTCGTGGGACTTGAGGATGTCCTTCACCGTAATCAGGCCGCGCAGGCGGAAATCGTCGTCCACCACCAGTACCCGCTCCAGGCGATGATGACGTATCAGTTCCTTGGCATCCTCAACGCTGGCCCCCTCCTTCACCGTAACCAGGCGCTTCCTGGGCGTCATGATGGCCTTCACCGGCTGATCCAGGTTGGTCTCGAAACGTAGGTCGCGGTTGGTGACAATGCCCACCACCTTGCCCGACTTGTCAATCACCGGCAGGCCCGAGAATTTGTGCTGGCGGGTGATTTCCATCACCTCGCGGACGGTGATGGTCGGCGGAATGGTGATGGGATCCTTGAGAATACCGGATTCGAAGCGCTTCACCTTCGCCACTTCGGCCGCCTGGGCTTTGGCCGAAAGGTTCTTGTGAATGATGCCGATACCCCCTTCCTGGGCCAGAGCGATAGCCAAGCGACCTTCCGTCACCGTGTCCATGGCAGCGGAAAGCAGAGGCAGATTGATCCTGATATTGCGGGTCAGGCGCGTAGACAGGCTGACGTCGCGGGGGAGAATCTGGGAGTGAGCGGGGACGAGCAGGACATCGTCGAAAGTGAGCGCTTTTTGCAGAAGTCGCATGGCCTTTGTTCCAAGGTCACAAATGGATATTATACAGCATCGTCCCCCTGCCCAAACCGCCCATGAAAGCCCTTTCCTGCGTCATTCTCGGCCTTACCGCCACCCTCGCCAACACCGTCCAGGCGGAAACATGCCAATGGAAAGACAGCGCGGGCCGCACAGTCGTCTCCGACCAGCCCCCGCCCGGCAATGCACGTGACATCCGATGTTCTTCGGGGGGAACGCCTTCGGTCAGCGCGGCACCGGCTCCGGCAGCAGCGCCCAGGAGCACGGCGGAAAAGGACATGGACTTCAAGAAGCGCCAGCAGGAAGGGAAGGAAAAATCCGAGAAATCCGCGCAAGATGAAGCGGCCGCAGCAAACCGCAAGGAAAACTGTGAAAAGGCACAGCGTCAACTTGCCGTTATCGAGTCCGGGCTGCGCATGTCCAGCGTCAACGCAGACGGAGAGCGCAAGATCCTGGACGACGCCGAACGCCAGGCTGAACTTGAACGCACCCGGCGCGTCGTCTCCGAGAACTGCAAGTAGACCGGCCGACCCCCTGCTGCCCAGGGGCCGTGCAAAGAGTACTCAGCCCTCGGCCCCCTCGCTGTCCCCCGCCCCCTTCTTCATCACCTTGCCCTCTGCGGCACGTTGCTTGCGGACCTCCTTGGGATCGGCGATGAGCGGACGGTAGATTTCCACCCGATCCCGCTCCCGCAAGAGGGTATCCGCCTTGCTCAGCTTGGCAAAGATGCCAAGCTTGTTCTTCTTGAGATCGATTTCCGGGTACTTCGCCAGCAGCCCCGACTGCTCGATGGCGCCCTGAACCGTCGTGCCTTCCGGCACACGAAGCTGCACCAGTTCCTGCTTGCCGGCCAGGGCATAGCACACCTGGACGGTGAGGGTTTCAGCCATGGGGGGGCCTTCCGTATACCTGATCCGCCCGACGCACGAAGGCATCGACGAAGGTGTTGGCGATGTGGCTGAACACCGGACCGATGATTTTTTCGAACATCTTGCTGGAAAACTCGTAGTGAAGCCGGAACTCGATTTTGCAGGCGGTTTCGGCCAAGGCCTTGAAGCGCCAACTCCCCTCCAGACGACGAAAGGGCCCGTCCACCAGCCGGATATCCATCGCGGTGCCGGATTCCTTCGCGTTCTCGGTGGTAAATGAGGACTTTACGCTGTGGTAATTGATGTAGAGCGTCGCCACGGTCCGCAATTCGTCGCGGAACTTCAGTTCGGTACGCCCACACCAGGGCAGGAAGGCAGGGTAATCCTCACAGCGGTCGACGAGATCGAACATTTCCCGGGCGGAATGCTCGATCAGCACCGTTTTCTCCACCACTGCCATGGAAGGCGGCCTCTCCGATTCCTGTAAAATGCGCGATTTTAATGGATCACCGTCGGCATGAGCATCACGGTCAACAAAAAAGCCTTCCACGATTACTTCGTCGAGGAAAAATACGAGGCCGGCCTTGCCCTCGAAGGCTGGGAGGTGAAGTCCATCCGCGATGGCAGGGTCAATATCAAGGAAGCCTACGTCGTCATCAAGAGCGGTGAAATCTTTATCGTCGGCATGCACCTGACGCCGCTCTCCACGGCCTCTACCCACATCCACCCGGATGCAACGCGAACGCGCAAATTGCTTCTCCACAACCGGGAGATCATGAAGCTCATCGGCAAGGTCGAACGGGCCGGCTACACCCTGATCCCCCTCGACCTGCACTTCACCCGGGGCCGCATCAAGGCCGAGATCGGTCTGGCCAAGGGAAAGAAACAATATGACAAACGCGCCGACGCCCAAGAGAAGGATTCCAAGCGCGAGGCCGCCCGAGCGATGAAGGAACGGGTGCGGTAACTTGCGGTAGGCCTGCCAGACGAGCTCGCGTGGCGACGCGGGGACGTGCAGTGGCAGATGAAGCCGGTAGCACCGTAACACCCAGGCGATGCAAAGGTCGCGAAAGGCGCTCCACGCGCTGAATGCCTGGGGACGATAGCCCGAACCGCATGCTTGCCCACTCCGCCACGCGACGGCTCAACCACCGACATGCCCCGAACCCTCCGCACCGCGGCGCAGCGACGGCAATCAGGAACTCCCTGAACGCCCTGCCTGGACTTCGGGTTTATGATGTCCGCCGGTCTTCCCCCTGAAACCACCTCATGCTCAGCCGATTGCGTCTTTCGACACGCATCCATCTGGCCGTCGCCTTGCCAGCCATCGCGCTGTTCGTCGTAACGGTCGTCCACTTCGACGGCAAGCGCCGCCAGGTGGAGGAACTCGGCCGAGTCAGAGCCATGGCGGACCTCGCCCAGGTCGGCGGTGCCCTGATCCACCGGCTTGCTGCGGAGCGGGGGACCACGGCGACCTACCTGGGGAGCCAGGGGCGCCAGTTCCGCACCGAAATGGAGGCGGCCCGCCAAAGCACCGATATTGCACTTGGCGCCTGGAGCCGCTTCATCAAGACATCCCGTGACCGGGTATTCGACCCGGGTCTGCGGCGAGATATCGACATGGCGATGGGTGCCCTGGGCCAGCTCGAAGAGCAGAGACACCGTGCAACGACCCAGGTCGCGGACCTTCAGGCACCCACGGCGTATTACACGGACACCAACGCGCTTCTCCTGCGGACCCTGGTCAAGTTTGGCCGCATGGCCAGCGACGCAGACCTTGCCACCCTGGTTTCGGCCTATGTAGGCCTCATCCAGGCGAAGGAGAGCCTCGGTCAGCACCGGGCGGCGGGTTCCCTCGGTTTTTCCTCCAACACCTTCGACGCCTCCCTCTTGCAGCGCTTCCTCGCCACTGTCGGTGCGCAGCACGCTCACCTTGCGCAATTTTCCGAGTATGCGCCGCCGGATCTGGCGGAGCGTCTGCGCTCGGTCCTGGCCAGCCCTGCCATGCAGGAAGTCGAGCGATTGCGCACCGACGTTGCCCGTACCGGGCCTGGACACCGGGTCGAAAGCCCCGGCGGGGCCTACTGGTTTGTTACGGTTTCACACTTGATCGACGATCTGGACGGCATCGCCCGCACGGTGGAAGAGAGGATTGTCGCCACCAGCGAGGCGGATTATCGCGAAGCATTGGGCAGCCTCCGCCTGACCGCGGCCCTAGCGGTCCTCTTTCTGGCCTCCATCCTGGGAATCGGGTATGGCATCGCCAGAGGGATTCGGGATACGCTGGCCACGTCCTCCCGGGCCCTGCAATCCCTCGCGCAGGGGAATACCGGCGTGGAATTTCGCGCCGCTGACTTTCCCGGCGAAACCCAGCCCATTTACCAGGCCCTCCTCGCCTTTCGCGAAAGCCTCATCGGGACGCAGCGACTCACCGACCAACTGACCCAGGCGCACGATGAACTCTCCCTGATCAATTCCAGGCTTGAGCAGCGGGTCTCCGAGCGCACAGCCGAATTGCGGCTGGCTGCCAGCGTCTTCGAGAATACCGCGGAAGGCATCATGGTCACCGATACGCAGGGCACCATCATCTCGGTCAACCCCGCGTTTTCGAGCATCACCGGATACAGGGCGGATGAAGCCGTAGGCCGCACGCCGCGGCTCCTCAAGTCTGACCACCATCCAGCAGAGTTCTACGCCTCCATGTGGGACGAATTGCGTACCAAAGGATACTGGGAGGGTCAGGTCTGGAATCGGCGCAAGGACGGCGAAGCCTTTCTGGAGTGGCAAACCATCAGTGTCGTTCCCGATCAAGCGGGTAAACCTTTGCGTTACGTCGCCGTCTTCAACGATGTGACCGAATTGCACCACAAGGACGAGCGCCTGCGCCACCAGGCCTATCACGACGCCCTGACCGGCCTGCCCAACCGCTCGCTTCTGCAGGACCGCCTGGGGCACGCCATGGACCTCGCTGCCCGTGACGGTGGCGCTGTGGCCGCCATGGTGCTTGACCTGGACAATTTCAAGCTCGTCAACGACAGCCTCGGTCACGACGTCGGCGACCAACTATTGCAGGAGATCGCCCGTCGGCTGGTGGCTTGCCTGCGCCAGAGCGACACCGTGGCGCGCACCGGCGGTGACGAATTCGTAGTCATCCTGGCCGACTTCACCGACGCCGCCGAGATTGCCCACACTGCGGAGCGCATCAACCAGGCCCTGGCCCAGCCCCTTCATCTTGCCGGGCAGGAAATCCATACCGGAGGTAGCGTCGGAATCGCCCTTTATCCCCAGGACGCGCAGGACCCTTCCACCCTCGTCAAGCATGCCGACATGGCCATGTACCAGGCCAAGGCCGACGGCCGTGGCACCTTTCGCTTCTTCGACCCCGAGATGAATCGGCGCAGCGCAACACGCATGGCCATGGAAACCGCGCTACGCCGCTGCCTGCAGGCCGGGGATGGATTCCACCTGGCGTTTCAACCCAAGATCGACCTGGAAACCGGACGCACCCTCGGCCTCGAAGCCCTCGTCCGCTGGAACCACCCCGAACTGGGCCCGCTTTCCCCCGCCGAATTCATTCCCATCGCCGAAGACTCGGGGCTCATCGTTGCCCTCGGCAACTGGGTCATCTCCGCAAGCTGCCGGCAAATGCGCCTGTGGCGCGAAGCCGGGTATGCAGTACCGGACGTGGCCATCAACCTCTCGCCTCGCCAGTTCGGCGACGTGCAACTACTGGACACCATTCAGCACCACCTGGAGGAAGCCGGAATTCCCGCCACCAGCCTTGAACTTGAGGTGACGGAATCGACCGTGATGTCAGACCCGGAAAAGGCCATCGCCACGCTGGAGCGCCTTCACGCCCTGGGGACACGCATTGCCGTGGACGACTTCGGCACCGGTTATTCGTCGCTCAGTTACCTGAAGCGGCTGCCCCTCGATACCCTGAAGATCGATCGCAGCTTCGTGCGTGACCTGTGCACCAATGCCGAAGACGCCGCCATCGCCCGGACCATCGTTGCCCTGGGCCAGACGCTGGGCCTGGAAATCGTCGCCGAGGGCATCGAAACCGAGGCCCAGCGCGACACTCTCCTGGCCATGGGCTGCACCGTCGGCCAGGGCTACCTCTTCGCCCGCCCGCAGCTCCCCGAGGAAGCGGCCCGCTTTCTGGCCGCCACCTGAGGCTTCCCCCTCCCACGGCGGGAGAGGGAGGAATCAAGCCTTGTGCGTCGCCAGACGCGTCCAGGTATCGACGACGGTATCCGGGTTCAGCGAAATACTGCTGATGCCCTGATCCATCAGCCACTCGGCCAGATCCGGGTGATCCGAAGGCCCCTGACCGCAGATGCCGATGTACTTGCCGGCCTTGTTGGCGGCGGAAATGGCCATGGCGAGCAGCATCTTGACGGCGGGATCGCGCTCGTCGAAGAGGTTGGCGACGAGGCCCGAGTCGCGGTCCAGCCCCAGGGCGAGCTGGGTCAGGTCGTTGGAGCCGATGGAGAAGCCGTCGAATATCTTGAGGAACTCCTCGGCCAGCAGGGCGTTGGAGGGGATCTCGCACATCATGATGAGCTTGAGGTCGTTCTCTCCCTGCTTGAGGCCGTGCTCGGCCAGCAGATCGACAACGCCCTGCCCTTCGCCCACAGTACGCACGAAGGGCACCATGAGCTGGACGTTGGTGAGGCCCATCTCTTCCCGCACCTTCTTCATGGCCCTGCATTCGAGCTCGAAGCAATCGCGGAAGCTCTGGGCGATGTAGCGGGAGGCGCCGCGGAAGCCGAGCATGGGGTTTTCTTCCTCAGGCTCGTAGAGCTCTCCGCCCAGGAGCTTCCTGTATTCGTTGGACTTGAAGTCCGACAGGCGCACGATCACCGGATTGGGCCAGAAGGCTGCGGCGATGGTGGAAACGCCCTCCACCAGCTTTTCGACGAAGAATTCCTTGGGCGAGGCGTAGCCGCGGGCGCGGCGCTTGATTTCCTCACGCTTGGAGGCCGGCAGGCGCTCCACGTCGAGGATGGCCTTGGGGTGGATGCCAATGACGTTATTGATGATGAACTCGACCCGGGCCAGGCCGACACCGGCATTGGGCAACTGGGCAAATTCGAAGGCCAGTTCGGGGTTACCCACGTTCATCATGACCTTGACCGGCACGTCGGGCATGGCGGAGATGTCGCGGGTGACGACTTCGAAGTCCAGTTTGCCGCGGTAGACGTGGCCAGTGTCGCCTTCGGTACAGGACACGGTGACCAGGTCACCGTCGTTCAGGGTTTCGGTGGCGTCGCCGCAGCCGACGATGGCGGGAATGCCCAGTTCCCGGGCGATAATGGCAGCGTGGCAGGTGCGCCCACCACGATTGGTGACGATGGCGGAGGCGCGCTTCATCACCGGCTCCCAATTGGGATCGGTCATGTCAGCCACCAGCACGTCGCCGGGCTGCACCTTGTCCATTTCCTTCGGGTCATGGACGATGCGCACCGGGCCGATGCCGATTTTTTGGCCGATGGCGCGGCCGGAGGCCAGTACCTTGGAAAACTGCTTCAGTTTGAACTTCTCGATCTTGCCGGCGCCGGACTGAGATTGCACGGTTTCCGGACGGGCCTGCAGGATGTAGAGCTTGCCGTCGAGGCCGTCCTTCCCCCATTCGATATCCATCGGGCGCTCGTAGTGCTTTTCGATGATCACCGCGTAGCGGGCGAGCTCCAGCACTTCGGCTTCGTTGATGGAGAACTGGTGGCGCAGGTCCTCGGTGACCTCTTCGGTGATCGTGGATTTGCCTGCGACCTTCTCGGCGGCGAAGACCATCTTGATCATCTTGGAACCCAGATTGCGGCGCACCACGGCGGTCTTTCCGGCAGCCAGCATGGGCTTGTGCACGTAGAACTCGTCCGGGTTCACAGCGCCCTGGACGACGGTTTCGCCCAGGCCGTAGGAAGAGGTCACGAAAACCGCGTCGCGGAAACCGGATTCGGTATCCAGGGTAAACATGACGCCAGCCGCCCCCTTGTCGGAACGCACCATGCGCTGAATGCCGGCGGAAAGGGCCACGTCCGCGTGGACGAAGCCCTTGTGGACCCGGTATGAAATGGCACGGTCGTTATACAAGGAAGCGAACACTTCCTTGATGGCATGCATGATGTTCTCCAGGCCGACAATGTTGAGGAATGTTTCCTGCTGGCCGGCGAAGGAAGCGTCGGGCAAATCCTCGGCGGTGGCGGAGGAGCGCACGGCGAAGGACATGTCGGCGTTGGATTCCGCCACCAGGCGCTGGTACTGCTCGGTGATGGCGATGGTCAGCTCCATGGGGAACGGGGTGTCGAGAATCCACTGGCGGATCTCGGCACCGGTCCTGACCAGGGCGTTAACATCCTCGACATCGAGGGCGTCGAGGGTGGAATTGATTTTCTTGTCGAGGCCGGACTGGGCGAGGAAGAGGCGGTAGGCATGGGCCGTCGTGGCAAAGCCGCCGGGCACGCGCACGCCGGAATCGGCGAGCTGACTGATCATTTCGCCCAGGGAGGCGTTCTTGCCGCCGACCTTGTCCACGTCGGTCATGCGCAGCTTTTCAAAGGGGATGACAAGGGCTTCCATGCGGTGTCCTTTCAGGATTGTTCAAGAGTGGGGTTGGGGTGTATGGGGTTGGTGTGCAGCTCGTCGCCCAGGCCGACGTTCCCCAGGCGCCGCTCGGCTGATTCGCGGCGGGCAGCGGTACGCAGGGATTGGGCCAGGGTTTCCTGGACGAAGGAGATATGGGTTTCCGCCGCCGCCCGGGCCGCCGCAGGACGCTGCTCGCGGATGGCCTTGTACAAGGCGGTATGCTGGGAATGCAGAAGGTCGTTGGCCCCCGGCACCTTGCGCAGCTCGCCGAGGTTGAGATGGATGTTGTCGTGCAATAACCGGAACAGGGCCGACGACAGATGGCCCACCATGGCATTGTGGCTGGCCTCGCAAATGGCCTGGTGGAAGCCGATATCGGAAGCCGAACGGCGAACCAGGTCGTCGCCGGCAAAGGCTTCAGTCAATTCCACGAAAGCCTGGTCGAGGCGCAACTGGTCGGCTTCCGTCGCCCGCTCGGCGGCCCATTCTGCGGCCTGGCCTTCCAGCATGCGGCGGAAATCCAGCAGATCTTCCCGCAGGTTGGGGTGAGCCCCCAGCATTTCCCGCCAGGGGTCGATGAAGGTGGCTTCCAGACGGTCGGTGACGTAGGTGCCGCCTCCCTGGCGGCTATGCACCATGCCCTTGGAGGCCAATTTCTGGATGGCCTCGCGCAGGGAGGGACGGGAAACACCCAGGTCCACCGCCAGCTCCCGCTCCGGGGGCAGACGGTCCCCCGGCTTCAAGGAGCCTTCGAGGATGCGCCGCTCCAGGGACGCCGCGATGGCGTCGGAGATGCGGGGAACCTGCAGCTTGCTCTGGGGCATGGAGGATAGACGACGATTGGTAAGACCACGCAATTCTAAGCAATAGCACCGTGAATCGCAAGGGCTGGGAAATCCCCTATTTATTTGACTAAGCCACGGATATATCGTACATTTTGTGTGAAGCGAAAATTTGGTCGGACCATTTTACCATGCAATATTTCACGACCCGATGCAGACAGGAGTCCCCATGAACAGTTCCGCCTCCCCCCCGCCCTGTCCCAAGGACGTGTACTTCTTCGCCACCTGCGTGGTCGACCAGTTCTTTCCCGGTGCAGGGCTCGACGCCATCCATCTCCTGGAAAGGGAAGGCCTGCGCGTCCACTTTCCCGCTGACCAGACCTGTTGCGGCCAACCCGCCTACACCAGCGGCTTCCACGATCAGGCGAGGGCAGTGGCCCGGGCCCAACTCGACCTCTTTCCCGAGCCCTGGCCGGTGGTGGTGCCCTCCGGTTCCTGCGCCGGCATGATGAAGCACGCCTACCCCGGCCTTTTCGCCGCCGACCCGGCCCTGCGGGCCAAGGCGGAAGACCTCTCCGCCCGCATCTTCGAACTGACCGAATTCCTGGTCAAGGTGCTGGGGGTGCGCTTGGAGGACCGCGGAGCCCCGGCCACCGTGGTGCTGCACACTTCCTGCTCCGCCCGCCGGGAGATGGGCGTCCATCTCACCGGCCGCGCCCTCCTCGACCAGCTTGGCCAGGTCACCGTCGCCCAGCAGGCCCATGAGGCGGAGTGCTGCGGCTTCGGCGGTACCTTTTCGATCAAGCACCCGGAGATTTCCGGCGCCATGGTCAAGGACAAGGTGGATGCCCTGAAAGCCACCGGCGCCGAGCGTGTGGTGAGCGCCGATTGCGGCTGCTTGATGAACATCCTCGGCCACGCCGCCTGGCGGGACCAGCAGGAAGGCCGTTCGCAGCCCACGCTGCCAGGCGAGCACATCGCCTCATTCCTGCTGAAACGCACGGAGAAAGCCTGATGAACGCCCGCGACCGCATTTTCGCTCGCCTCCACGCCGCCCAGGTCAAGGGCCTCTACCCTGCCCCCGAACCCGCCGAATGGTATGCCCCCCGTGCTCGCAACGAAGCCTCCGACGAGCGCACCAAGCGCTTCGTTGCCATGATGGAAGCGGCGCGGGCTGAGGTTCATCGCGTCAATCAGGGCAATTGGGTCCAGAAGCTTTATGAAATTCTCTCCGCCAAGGGGCTTTCCAATCTCTTGCTGGCGCCCGGCACCGCCCATGGTGCCCGCGCAGCCGAGGGCCTCAAGGGAACCGGCGTCGCTTGCCTCGCCTACGACCGTCCCATCGAGGCCTGGAAGGCAGAGTTGTTCAACGATATCCAGGCCAGCCTCACGGGCGCCCGCGGCGCCATTGCCGAAACCGGTTCCCTCATCCTGTGGCCGGATGCCCAGGAACCCCGACTGATGTCCCTGGTGCCGCCCGTGCATATCGTTCTGCTGGAGGCTGCCGCCATCCATGCCACCCTGATCGACGCCATGGGCGCCGAGAACTGGGCCGCAGGCCTGCCCAGCAACGCGCTGCTCATCTCCAGCCCCTCCAAGACCGCCGACATCCAGCAGACCCTGGCCTACGGCGCGCACGGGCCGAAGGAACTGGTCGTGCTGCTCAAGGAGACCACGTGATGCGCATCCAGGAAAAGCCCCTGCATTTCATGCCCACGGAAGGTTTTCGCGAGCGCTCCAAGGCCGTCGTCGAAAACGAATTCCTGCAAAAGAGCTTCCGAGCCGCCATGGATTTCCTCATGGCCAAGCGGGCCGCCCAGTTCCCCGACGATGACGAACTGCAAAGCCTGCGTACGCTGGGGGAGCGCATCCGCCAGAACAGCCTGGATAAACTACCCGCCCTCCTCACCCGGCTCGAAGCCAATTTGACCGCGAATGGCGTCCACGTCCACTGGGCGGAGACGGCGGAAGAAGCCAACGCCATCATCCTCGGCATCTGCCAGAAGCACGGCGCCAGGCGCATGGTCAAGGGCAAATCCATGGTCAGCGAGGAGATCGAGTTCAACCATGCGGCAGAAGCCGTGGGCGTCGAGGCCATCGAGACCGACATGGGCGAGTACATCCTGCAACTCGCCGGGGAGAAGCCCTCCCACATCATCATGCCGGCCATCCACAAGACCAAGCAGCAGATTGCCAAGCTGTTCGAAGAGCAGATTCCCGGCGTCGCATACACGGAAGACGTTGACGCCCTCATCCAGATCGGCCGCCAGGTCTTGCGCCAGAAATTTCTGGAAGCCGACATCGGCCTCTCCGGCGTCAACATGGCCGTGGCCGAAACCGGCACCCTGGTCCTGGTGGAAAACGAGGGCAACGGCCGGCTCTCCACCACCACGCCACGGGTGCATGTGGCCATCACCGGCATCGAAAAGGTGGTGGAAAGGCTAGAGCACGTGCCGCCGCTCCTGTCGCTGCTCACCCGCTCCGCCACCGGCCAGAACATCACGACTTACGTGAACATGATCTCCCGGCCCCGCCAGCCGGGCGAACTGGACGGGCCCGAGGAAGTCCACCTGGTGCTCCTCGACAACGGCCGCACCCAGCCCTACGCCGATGCGGAACTGAGGAAGACCCTGCAATGCATCCGCTGCGGCGCCTGCATGAACCACTGCCCCGTCTACACCCACATCGGCGGCCACGCCTACGGCACCACCTACCCCGGACCCATCGGCGAAATCATCTCGCCCCATCTGATGGGCCTGGAAGCCACCGCCACCCTACCCTCCGCCTCCAGCCTGTGCGGCGCTTGCGGGGAGGTTTGCCCGGTGCGGATTCCGATTCCCGACCTGCTGATCCGGCTGCGTACCGAGGTGAATTCGGAGCCTCGACCGGATGCGCTGCTGCGCGGGCAGGGAGCGGGGTATAGCGGGTTGCTGACGGCCATTTGGCGGGGATGGGCGTGGGTGTATGCGCGGCCTGGCTTGTATCGGATGTATTCCTGGCTGGCCAGCCGGTTCAATTGGCTGACGCCTTCTCGGCAAGGGCCTTGGACGTCGGTGCGGGTGCCGATGAAGCCGGCTTCGAGGCGGTTGAGGGATTTGGTGGAGCGGAAGTGATCCCTAGGGCAGTTGACCACCGATCGGCTTCAGAAAACCGGATTGGCCGGGAGCCCGGCCTTTTCGGTCGCAAGGGGAGTGCGTTGATCCCTTGGGCTTATCCGGTTGCAGCCGAGCGTGCTGAAGACTGGGGTTCCACCTGGAAGGCGTGTGGCTTTCTTTTGCTTCGCCGTACGGACCGGGGAATTACGACGGAACCCCCGGGGTTCAGAAAAAATGCCCGGCCAAGGAGCCGCCTTGCCCCCTTTGGGTAAAGAAAACCGCACTGCCACTTGAAACCACACCCCATGCCATCAATCACCGAAACCCTCCGCCCCCTCCTGCCCCCCAAGCAACTCATCACCGACGACCTCCGCCGCCTCGCCTACGGTACTGACGCCAGCTTCTACCGCCTGGTCCCCGAGATCATCGCCGTCGTGGAAAACGAGCGCGAAGTCCAGACCGTCCTCCGGGCAGCCAAGGCCTGCAAGCGCCCCCTCACCTTCCGCGCTGCCGGCACCAGCCTTTCCGGCCAGGCCATCACCGACGGCGTATTGGTCCTCATCGGCGAGGGCTTCGCCACCTGCGACATCGTTTCCGATGCCACCACCGTACGCCTGGGGCCTGGGCTCATCGGCGGCGAGGCCAATCGACGCCTGGCCCCTTTCGGCCGCAAGATCGGCCCCGACCCCGCCTCCATCAACGCCTGCAAGATCGGCGGCATCGCCGCCAACAACGCTTCCGGCATGTGCTGTGGCACCGCCCAGAACAGCTATCGGACCCTGGCCGGCCTGCGGGTGGTCCTGGCGGACGGGGCCGTGCTGGATACGGAAGATCCCCTGAGCGTCGATGGCTTCAAGAAGAGCCACGCCGTCCTGCTCGGCGAACTGGAACGTCTGGGTGCCGAGACCCGGGCCAACCCACGGCTCGCCGCCCGCATCCGGCAGAAATTCAAGATCAAGAACACCACCGGCTACAGTCTCAATGCCCTGGTGGATTTCGAGGATCCCATCGATATCCTGGCCCACTTGATGATCGGCTCGGAAGGCACCCTGGGCTTCATCGCCCGCATCACCTACCGTACCGTCGTCGAGGAGGCCCACAAGGCCAGTGCCCTGGTCTTCTTCCCTTCCATCGAGGCCGCCTGCCAGGCGGTGATCCGCCTGAAACCGCAGCCGGTGGCTGCCGTGGAGTTGCTGGACCGGCCGGCGCTGCATTCCGTGGAGAACAAACCCGGGTTGCCGCCGGTGATCCGTGCCTTGGAGGAGGACGCCGCCGCCCTGCTCATCGAGGTGCGGGCGGACGATGCCGCCACCCTGCAAATGCGCATGGACGCGGCTCTCGGCGCCCTGGCCGGCATCGCCACCCTAGAGCCGCCGCAGTTCTCCACCGACCCTGCCACCTGCGACATGTTCTGGAAGGTGCGGAAAGGCACCTTTCCCTCCGTCGGCGCCATGCGCCGCACCGGCACCACCGTCATCATCGAGGACGTCGCCTTCCCGATCGAATCCCTGGCCGCCGCCACCCTCGACCTACAGGCTCTGCTCAAACACCACGGCTACCACGAGGCCATCATTTTCGGCCATGCCCTGGAGGGCAACCTGCATTTCGTCTTCACCCAGGACTTCGGCGACGCCGCCGAGGTGGAGCGCTACGCCCGCTTCATGGGCGACGTCTGCCGCCTCGTGGTAGAGAAGTACGATGGCTCGCTCAAGGCCGAGCATGGCACCGGCCGCAACATGGCCCCCTTCGTCGAGCTGGAATGGGGCCGCGAGGCCACTGATCTGATGCGCCGCATCAAGCGCCTCTTCGACCCGGACAACCGCCTCAACCCCGGCGTCATCCTCAACGACGACCCCACCGCCCACCTCAGGCACCTGAAGCCCCTCCCCGCCGCCGAGGACATCGTGGACCGCTGCATCGAATGCGGCTTCTGCGAGCCCCTCTGCCCTTCCCACCGCCTGACGCTCTCCCCCCGCCAGCGCATCGTCGGCTGGCGCGAGCTGTCGCGCCGCGCCGCTGCCGGCGAGGCAGCCGGCGCCGCCGGTGAAGCCTTCGCTTATCAGGGCCTCGATACCTGCGCCGGCTGCGGCCTGTGCTCGACCGCCTGCCCGGTGGGAATCGATACCGGCGAACTCACCCGCCGGCTACGTGGTCGTCGCCTGGGCGACGGTGCCCGCCGCCTGGGGGGCTGGGCCGGCAATCATTTCGGCGCTGTCGCCACGGTCTCGCGCTCCGGCCTGGCCCTCGGCCATGCCGCCGCTGCCATCGTGGGCGATAGACCCCTGGCAGCGATTTCAGGCGGCGCCTGGAAGCGGGCCATGCCGCGCCCCGGTCGCGCCCCGGCGCAACCCGCCGGACAGGGTGATCCGGTGGTCTATTTCCCTGCCTGCGGCGGCCGTATCTTCGGCCCCTCGGCCAAGGGCGAGGCCGGCTTGGCCGATACGGTCATCCGTCTTCTGGAGAGGGCCGGCTACGCTCCCCGCCTACCAAAGGGCTTTGACGGGCTCTGCTGCGGCCAGATGCTTGCCAGCAAGGGCATGGCCGAGGAAGCGGAAGCCATGGCGCTGCGCCTGGAAGCTGCCCTCCTGGCTGCCAGCGACGGCGGACGCCTGCCGGTGATCATGGACGCCAGCACCTGCACCGCCCGCATGCAGCAGCATCTGGCCGGGCGCCTAAAGCTCTACGATTTCCACGAATTCGCCCATGACGCGCTGCTGCCCAGGCTGATGCTGCAGAAGCAGCCCGGGCCGGTAGCCCTTCACGTCAATTGCAGCGTGCGGAAAGACGCTGCCGACGCCAAACTGCGCCGGGTACTGGCCGCCTGCGTGGACGAGGTGCTGGAGCCGGCCGGCGTCACCTGTTGCGGCTTCGGCGGCGACCGGGGCTTCGCCGTTCCCGAATTGAATACGCACGCCCTGCGCAAAATCCACGACCAGATCCCATCCAACTGCGCGTGCGGCGTCTCCACCAACCGCACCTGCGAGATCGGCCTCACGGCTGAAACCGGCCGGACCTACCGCTCCATCGCCTATCTGCTGGAGGAATGCAGCCGCCCGCCGGAAGGGGGCTGTTGAGCCCTTCGACTTACCTCAGGACAGGTGTTTTCCCCAACAGGCACGCTACCGAAGATTTGCTAACTTTCACCCTTCAAGACCATCAAGGAGAAGCCGTGTACAAGAAAGTCCTCATCGCCATCGACGACAGCGAAACCTCCCGCTGCGCCCTGGCCGAAGCTGCCCATATTGCCAAGACCTACGGGGCTGCCCTGTGCATCGTCCACGTGGCCGACGAAACCCTGATGGGCATGCACCACCGCACCCTCAGCACCACCCTCAACCTGGACCACGCCCGCCAGGCCATCGTGGACGCCGGCAGGAAGCTCCTCGACGAGGCCAGCGCCACGCTTACCGACATGCCCGCCGAGACCCGCCTGCTGGAAGCCAGCAACAAGCGCGTCTCGGAAGTCATCGTCGAGGCGGCCAAGGAATGGCAGGCCGATCTCATCGTCATCGGCACCCATGGCCGCCGGGGCCTGGAACGCCTTATCATCGGGTCCGTGGCCGAGCAATTGGTCCGCCTCTCTCCCGTTTCCACCCTCCTGGTCCGCAAGCACTGATGACGAACGCACTCCACGAAGAAAACAAGGACGAACCCCTCCGCTCCGACATCCGCCTCCTCGGCCGCCTCCTGGGCGATACCGTGCGCGAGCAGGAGGGCGAGGCCGTGTTTGCCATCGTGGAGCAGGTCCGCCAGACGGCGGTGCGTTTTGCCCGGGACGGCGACCCCGCCGCCCGTGCCGAACTCGCCGCCCTCCTCGACCCCCTGCCCCGGGACACCACCCAGGCCGTGGTACGGGCCTTCAGCTATTTTCTGCAACTGGCCAACATCGCCGAGGATCAGCACCACATCCGCCGGCGCCGGGCCCACGACCTGGCCGGATCAAAGCCGCGGGAGGGCAGCCTGCCCTACGCCCTCGACCGCCTTGCCGAGGCTGGTGTCGGCCGCGAGGCGGTGGCCGATTTCTGCGCCCACGCGCTCATTTCGCCGGTACTCACCGCCCATCCCACCGAGGTGCAGCGCCAGAGCACCCTGCAAAGCCAGCGGGAGATCGAGCGCCTCCTCGACCAGCGGGACCGCCAGCGCCTGACGCCGGAAGAGCGGGCCGACAACGACGCCGGCCTGGCCGCCGCCGTGCTCACACTGTGGCAAACCCGCATGCTGCGTTCGGTGCGCCTCAAGGTGATCGACGAGGTGAAGAACGGCGTCGGTTATTTCACCAACACGTTCTTTACCGAACTGCCCAATCTCTACATCCAGGTGGCCGACCAGCTCAGCACCCGCTACCCTGGCGAACGCTGGGCGCTACCACCCTTCTTCCGGGTGGGGAGCTGGATCGGCGGCGACCGGGACGGCAACCCCTTCGTCACCGCGGACATCCTGCGCGAGGCCCTGCGCCTGCAATCGGCCGCGACCCTCGACTTCTACCTGAGCGAAATCCACGAACTGGGGGGCGAACTGCCCATGTCCAGCCTGCTGATCAAGGTAACGCCGGAGCTCGAAGCACTGGCCGAGGCCTCGCCGGACAAATCCCCCCAGCGGGCGGACGAACCCTACCGCCGCGCCCTGACCGGCGTCTATGCCCGTCTGGCCGCCACAGCCCGCCAACTGGACCGCCTGGAGCCCCTGCGCCACGCCGTGGGCGAGGCGGCGCCCTACCCGTCGGCGACCGACCTGCGCAAGGATCTCAAGATCGTCGCCGCCTCCCTCAACGCCAACGGCAGCACCCGGCTTGCGGGAGGCCGCCTGCGGCGCCTGATCCGGGCCGTCCAGATTTTCGGCTTCCACCTGGCACCCATCGACCTGCGCCAGAATTCCGACGTCCATGCCCGCAGCGTCGCCGACTTGCTGGCCGCCGCTGGTCGCTGCCCCGACTATGAGGCCCTCCACGAGCCCGACCGCATCGCCCTGCTGACCCAGGAGCTGGTCACGCCCCGCCCGCTTTACTCCCCCCACCTGGAGTATTGCGAAGAAACCCGGGGCGAACTGGCCATCTTCTTCGCCGCCCGGGAGCTGCGGGGACGCTATGGCGACGCAGCCCTGCCCAACTGCATCATTTCCAAGACCGACGGCGTCTCCGACCTGCTGGAAGTCGCGCTGCTGCTCAAGGAATCCGGCCTCCTGCGGCCCGGCGCCAAACCGCGCCTGGACATGAACATCATCCCCCTGTTCGAGACCATCGGCGACCTGCAAAAGGCCGCCGCCACCATGGATACGCTCTTCCGCCTGCCCGCCTACCGCGAATTGCTGGCCGCCCGCGACTTCGAGCAGGAGGTCATGCTGGGCTACTCCGATAGCAACAAGGACGGCGGCTTTCTTACTTCCGGCTGGGAGCTGTACAAGGCCGAAATCGACCTGACCCGGGTGTGCCGCACCCATGGCGTTCGCCTCAGGCTCTTCCATGGCCGGGGCGGCTCCGTCGGCCGTGGCGGCGGCCCCAGCTATCAGGCCATTCTGGCCCAGCCGGCCGGCGCCGTCTCGGGCCAGATTCGACTCACCGAACAGGGTGAGGTCATTTCCACCAAATACGGCAACCCGGGCACCGGCCGCCGCAACCTGGAGGTGCTGCTGGCCGCCACCCTGGAAGCGAGCCTCACCGACCACGAAAACCGGGTCGAACCGGCGGAAGCTTTCCATCCGGTCCTGGACCGCCTGTCGGCCCTCGCCTTCGGCGCCTACCGCGGCCTGGTCTATGAAACCGAGGGATTCACCCAGTATTTCCGCCAATCGACCGTGGTGTCGGAAATCGCCCACCTGAATATCGGCAGCCGGCCGGCCTCCCGCAAGGCCTCCGACCGTATCGAAGACCTGCGGGCCATTCCCTGGGTCTTCAGCTGGGCCCAGTGCCGCCTCATGCTCCCCGGCTGGTACGGCTTCGGTACGGCGGTGGAGACCTGGCTCCAGGAGAACCCCGACGGCCTCGCCACCCTACGCCGCATGGCCCGTGCCTGGCCCTTCTTCAAAACCTTGCTCTCGAACATGGACATGGTCCTGGCCAAGACCGACCTCGCCATCGCCTCCCGCTACGCGGAGTTGGTGAGCGATAGCGACCTGAGGGAGCGGGTATTCGGCGCCATCCGGAACGAATGGGCGCTCACCCGCCGACACCTTCTGGCCATCGCCGAGCAAGACGACTTCCTGGCCGACAATCCGCTCCTGAAACGCTCCATCCAGCAGCGCTTTCCCTATATGGACCCACTGAACCACTTGCAGGTGGAGCTCCTCAAGCGGCACCGGGCCGGCGACACCGACGAACGGGTGGCACGGGGCATCCATCTCACCATCAACGGCGTCGCCGCGGGCTTGCGCAACAGCGGCTGACAGGGAGTCCCCCCCGGCACGTCTTACGCCTGCCCAGGGCTGCCGAAGTCCCGTAAAATTGCCGCTCCCTACAACCGCCCGGCATGGGCGCTTCGGTTTCCGGAGGCAGCATGGGTAGTGCGTTTCAGATTCATTGGTTCATGGTACCTCTCACTGCGGCGGCCTTCGCTCTCTCGGCTTGCAATAGCGGCTCGGAAAACGCCATGGCGGGCAAAGCGACGGGCGAAGTGTCGATCAGTTCGGCGACTCCCCAATCGCCGCTGGCGGCGGCGGCTATAGAGGGAGAACTGGCCGCGGTGAAGAAACTGCTCGATAAGGGTGCGGATGTCAACGTTCAGGACGCCCTAGGCCGTACCCCGCTGCACATGGCCGCCTTCTACGGCAGGCAGCGGACTTCTCTCCTTCTCATCGCCCGAGGAGCACAATTGGAAGCCCGGGACCGCGCCGGCATGACACCCTTGCATGCCGCGATTCTCGCTGGATCCTACCAGGAGGCGGAAATCCTCATCACCATGGGGGCCGATGTCAAGGCAACCGCTGCCGACCGCACCAGTGCCCTTCACTTGGCGGCCGCCACCGGGCAGCCTGAAATGGTCCGCCTGTTGATCGAACATGGTGCCGATCCGTCTGCCAAGGACAATTCCGGCAGCACCTCGTTCGACCTCGCCTCACGCAACCAGCACCCGGTTACAGCCGCTCACCTCAAAGACGCCAAGCCCAGGAGCGCGCCGTGACCATACGCCGCACCATCTTCTACGTCTCAGACGGCACTGGCCTAACCGCCGAGGCGCTCGGGCACAGCCTGCTCACCCAGTTCGAGGATGTTGAATTCCGGCAAGTCCGCATTCCTTTCCTGGACGACAAGGCCAAGGCCCACGACGCCGTGCTGCGCATCAATGCGACCGGCGAGGACGACGGCATGCGGCCTATCGTGTTCACCACCCTGGTCGACCAGGATCTCGCGGCCATCGTCCACGAGGCCGACGCCTTCAGTCTCTCGTTCTTCGAGACTTTCCTCGCCCCGCTGGAAGCGGAACTGGGTGTCAAATCGAGCCACACCGTCGGCCGCTCCCACGGTTCCGCCGACAGCTCGGACTACAAGAAGCGCATCGAGGCCATCAATTACACCTTGGCCCACGACGACGGCATCACCGACCGCGACCTGGAACAGGCCGACGTAGTCCTGGTGGCCGTATCCCGATGCGGCAAGACACCGACCTCCCTGTATCTCGCCATGCAGTTCGGCCTCAAGGCGGCCAACTTCCCGCTCATTCCGGAGGATTTCGACCGGGGCCGCCTGCCCGGAACCCTGGAGAAACACCGCCCCAAGCTTTTCGGCCTGACCATCCAGCCGGAGCGCCTGGCCAGTATCCGTGAGGAAAGGCGTCCCAACAGCCGCTATGCCTCCCTGGCCAATTGCCGCCACGAAGTGATCGAGGCCGAAAAGATGATGCGCCGTGAAGGCATCCGCTGGCTGGATTCTTCCAGCAAATCCATCGAGGAAATTGCCACCACCGTGCTTCAGGAACTGCGCCTGCGCTGAGTCTCGAAGAGGCACACTGCCGCCGCCGCGCCGACATTGAGGGATTCGACCCCGGCGGACATGGGAATGCGGACCCGGATGCACGCCCGCTCCAGGAGCGCAGGGCCAACGCCCCGCCCTTCTGCGCCGAAGACCCAGGCCAGGGGAGCTTCCAGCGCCGCATCCCACAGGGACACGCTCTCGCTCAGGCAGGTCGCGGCAACGCGACCGCGATAGCCGGCGAGAAAGCTTCCCAGATCGGCGTCCTCATACACGGCCGCCGAAAAATGCGCCCCCTGACCCGCCCGCAGCACCTTGGGTAGCCAAGCGCCGGCGCACCCCGGGGAGAGAACGAGGTGGCGGAATCCCGCCGCCACCGCGGTTCGGATCAAGGTGCCGACGTTGCCGGGATCCTGTACCCCATCCAGGAGTACGCAGTCTTCGTCCTGGGGAGGTGGACCCGGAGCCTTGGGAATGGAAGCCAGAGCCAGAAGACCGCTGGGGTTCTCCAGGGTGCCCAGACTGCGGAATAGTCCGTCCGGCATGGAGACGATCTGCCGCTTCGCGACGTAGGCGGCGATTTCAGGGGAGTTTAGCCCGGTATCGCTCACCACCAGGGTCTCCACAGGCCCCAGGGTCTCCTCGTAGGCTGCAACCAGGTGGAATCCTTCCAGGAGCGTTCTCCCTTCCTTGCGGCAATCCCGGGCCGAATCGCCCAGGCGCCGCAGGCGCCGGACAAGGGGATTGTCACGGGATTCGATGCGGTTCAAGCGGGAAGTCTCGATTCAAACGGAAGCAAAATGCCCGCGCTACAGCCACCGGCCCAGGGTCGCGGTGGCCACCGTGAGAAAACCCAGCGCGAGGTTGAATCCCACCAGCTTGCGGATACGCCCCAGAGCCGCCGCCCCCGCCGGCCAGTCCCTGCGCTCGACCGCCTCGTTCAGCGCCACATAGGGGACGGTGACGACGCCGACGAAGACCGCGACCATGACCAGGCCCAGGGCGAACATGAGATGGATATGAAGGGGCGCGACGGCAAAACCCAGCCCCGTCAGCATGATGAAGCCGCTGCCCAGAATGAGTGCGACGGCTCCCCAGACGAAGCGGAAAAAAAGTCCCAGAACCTTGCGCCACAGGGCAAGACGTAGCGGCGGTTCCAGAACTTCCACCGCCGCCGGCCGCAGGCAGACGTAGGCGAAAAACATGCCGCCCACCCAGACGAGCACACTGGCAATATGCAGGAAAAGCCACAGGGGTTGCAGGTTCATGACCAATGCTCCGAAAGGACCGCGCGGACCGGAGCATAGCTCCGGCGATGGATGGGGCTCGCCCCGTGGGTACGCAGGGCAGCCAGGTGGGCTGCGGTGGGATAGCCCATGTGCCCGGCAAAGCCGTATTGGGGAAAACGCTCGTGCAGGCGCCGCATCTCGGCATCGCGGCTGGTCTTGGCCAGTATGGAGGCCGCCGCGATGGGCGCAACGCTGCTGTCCCCTTTGACGACGGCCTGGGCTGGACAGTTCAGGCGGGGAAGCACATTGCCGTCCACCAGGGCGGCCTGGGGCGGAATCTCCAGCCGTGCGACCGCCCGGGCCATGGCCAGAAGCGTGGCCTGAAGAATATTGAGGGAATCGATCTCCTCCACCGTGGCCCAGGCGACCGCCCAGGCCAGGGCCTCCTCCTTGATGCGCAGCGCGAGGGCATCCCGCCGTTTTTCAGAGAGTTTTTTGGAGTCGTCGAGCCCGGCGATGGGTCGCAGTGGATCGAGAATCACCGCCGCCGCGACCACAGGCCCGGCCAGGGGTCCCCGCCCCGCCTCGTCGATGCCGCAGACGAGGCCGTCGGGATAGCTCAGTTCAGGCATTCCAGAACCGCATCGGCAGCCCGCGCGGCGGTGTCCTGCCGCAACTGCAGGTGGATGTCGGTAAAGACCGCCACGAGTTCCTCGGCCCCCGCCTTGTCCTCGTAGAGCTTGACCAGAGCGGCAGCCAGATTTTCGGGCGTGGCGTCTTCCTGCAAGAGCTCCGGCACCACGAAACGCCCGGCGAGAATATTGGGCAGGCCCACGTAGGGGAGGTAGGCCATGCGACGCATGAACCAGGCGGAGGCCCGGGAAGCCTTGTAGGTGATGACCATGGGCCGCTTGACCAGGGCGGCTTCCAGGGTCGCCGTTCCACTGGCCACCAGGGCTACATCGGCCGCCCCAAGGGCATCCTGGGCATGGCCGAAGAGGAGGCGGAAGGGCAGATCCGTCGCTTGGCCCGCATAGAGCGCTTCTTCGAAGAGCAAGCGGGTTTCCCGCGTGGCCAGGGGCACCAGGAAACGGGCGTTGGGGTAATGGCGCTCGTGCAGCACTTTAGCCGTCGCAACGAAGGTGGCGGCCATGTACTGGAGTTCCGACTGCCGGGAGCCCGGCAGCAGGGCAAAGATGGGTGCTGCCAGCGGCAAACCCAGGCGTTCACGCACCAGGGCCTTGTCGGTGGTCAAGGGAATGGTGTCGGCCATGGGGTGACCGACGTACGCAACGGGAATACCGGCCTTCTGGTAGAGGGGAGGTTCCATGGGGAACAGGGCCAGAACCTTATCCACCGCGCGGCCTATGGACTTGATGCGACCGCCACGCCACGCCCAGATCGACGGGCTGATGAAATGGATGGTGCGGATCCCACGGCGCTTCAGGCCCGCTTCGAGATCCAGGTTGAAGTCCGGCGCGTCGACCCCGATGAACAGGTCAGGCGGGTCAGCGAGGAGCCGCTTCTTGAGCGCCCGCCGGATGCCGGCGATTTCCCGATAGTGCTTGAGGACTTCGAAATACCCCCGCACGGCCAGTTTCTCCGCCGGCCACCAGGCCTCGAAGCCCTGCCCCTCCATGCGAGGCCCGCCGATACCGAAGAACTTTGCCGCCGGCAGCCGCTGCCGCAGGGCTGCCAGCAGGTGGCTGGCCAGCAGATCGCCGGAGGCCTCGCCCGCCACCAGGGCGATGCGGACCCCCCTCCCCCCTTCCCTCATCGGATGATGCCGCGCTTCGACAACTCGAGAAATTCGACGAACAGGCCGACGTCGGGTTGCTGAGCCGCCTCCTGGGCGAGTTTGACCTTGGCCTCTTCGAGCATCAGGCCCGATTTGTAGAGGGTGCGATAGGCGCGCTTGAGCGCCGTGATGGCGTCGGCCGTAAATCCCCGCCGCTTGAGGCCCTCGGTGTTGATGCCGTAGGGTTGGGCAGTGTTGCCGGCCGCCATGAGGTAGGGCGGAACGTCCTGCAAGATCACGGTGCCCACGGCGGTCATGACATGAGCCCCCACCCGGCAGAACTGATGCACCCCGGTGTAGCCGCCCAGGATCGCCCAGTCGCCGATATGGACGTGACCCGCCAGTTGGGCATTGTTGGCGAAGGTCGTGTGGTTGCCGATCTGGCAGTCATGGGCGATGTGCACATAAGCCATGATCCAGTTGTCGTGGCCGATACGGGTGACACCGGCGTCCTGGACGGTCCCCAGGTTGAAAGTGCAGAACTCGCGAATGGTATTGCGGTCGCCGATTTCCAGCCGCGTGTCCTCACCGGCATACTTTTTGTCCTGGGGCACTTCGCCGAGCGAACAGAACTGGTAAATGCGGTTTCCGCGCCCGATGCGGGTGTGCCCCTTGATGACCACATGGGGGCCGATCTCGGTGTCGTCGCCGATTTCGACGTGGGGGCCGATCAGACTGTAGGCGCCAATGCTCACATGGGCGCCGATGCGGGCCGCAGGGTCGACGATGGCGGTGGGGTGGATCATTGCTGGATATCCCGCTTGGCGCACATGAGTTTCGCTTCGGCGACGATTTGCCCGTCTACGCGGGCCTCGGCCTTGTACTTCCAGATGCCGCGCATCTGCCGCTCGATTTGGACATGCAGGTGCAACTGGTCCCCGGGCATGACCGGCTTCTTGAAGCGCGCCTCGTCGATCCCCACGAAGTAGAAAACCGAATTGGGGTCCGGCTTCTCGCCCATGGTCTTGAAGGAAAGAATGCCAGCAGCCTGGGCCAGGGCTTCCATGATGAGCACCCCGGGCATCACCGGATGATGGGGAAAGTGCCCCTGAAAGAAGGGTTCGTTGATGGTGACGTTCTTGTAGGCATGGATGGACTTGCCCACTTCCAGCTCGACTACCCGGTCGACGAGCAGGAAGGGATAGCGATGAGGCAAGTGCTCCAAAATTGCGTGAATGTCCATTTAATCAGCTCTCTGTGTTGGTTTTTGAAAGTGCTTTCTCAAGTTCTGAAACCCGGTCTGCCAAGGCGTCGAGATGGCGGATCTGGGCGGCGTTGTGCAACCAGCGGTCGTGCTCTTCCAAGGGGTAAAGGGCGGTATATTTGCCTGGCCGGGTAATGCTCTTCATGACCATGGATCCCGGAGAAATCACGGTCCCTCCAACAATGTCCAGGTGACCGAGGATCATGGCCGCCCCTCCGACCATGCAGCCCTCGCCCAGGCGCGTGCTGCCGGCAATCCCCGCGCAGCCGGCGATGACGGACCGGGCACCAATCACGCAGTTGTGCCCGATCTGGATCTGGTTGTCCAGCTTCACCCCGTCACCGATGACGGTATCGTCCAGGGCGCCCCGGTCAATGGTGGTGTTGGCACCGATTTCCACATCGTCACCGACGAGCACGCCGCCAATCTGTGGAATCTTGACCCATGCCCCGTCCTCCGGGGCGAAACCAAAGCCATCGGCGCCCAAGACCACCCCGGAATGGACAATTGCCCGCTGGCCGATGCGGCAGCCAGGATAGACGATCACCCTGGGGTACAGGATGCTGTCGTCACCGATACGAACGCCGTCACCGATGGTGCAGCCTGAATGCAGGGTCACGCGCTCACCCAAAACGACATCGGCCCCAATGCTGACCTGGGCGCCGATGGAAGCACTGGTCGGAACGGGCGAGGCGATCACGGCACTGGGGTGCACGCCAGGCGGCACCTCCGCGGGAGGATGCAGTAGCGCTGCCACCCTTGCGTAATAGGCGTAGGGGTTGGGCACAACGATACGGGGCGCGGAGATGTCCGCAGCAGCGCCGCGCCCCAGGATGACCGCGCCGGCCCGGGTCGTGCTCAACTGGCTGCGGTATCTGGGATTGGACAGGAAAGCGATGTCGTGCGGCCCTGCGGACGCCAGGGTGGCTACCCGGACAACAACTGTTTCGGCGTCCCCAAGCACATCGCCGCCCAGACGGGCGGCGATGTCGGCGAGTCGAAAACCCCGGACGCCAGGGGTAGGCATCACTTGGCCTCGGACAGCGCCTTGATGACCTTCTCCGTAATGTCCAGCCGGGGACTCACCCAGACCACATCCTGAAGAATGAGATCGTACTTCTCCGCCTCGGCGATCTGCTTGATGGCTTTGTTGGCCTTCTCGATGACCGCAGCGTTTTCCTCGTTCTGGCGTAGATTGAGATCCTCGCGGAACTCGCGCTGCTTGCGCTGGAATTCCCGGGAGAGTTCGCCGAATTCCTTCTCCTTGGCGCGCCGGTCAGCCTCCGTCATGGTGACGGAATTCTTTTCCAGGTTCTCCTGCATGCCCTGCAATTGCTTGGCCATGCGTTGCAGATCCTGATCCCGCTTGGAGAACTCCCCCTCCAGCTTTTTTGCCGCCTTGACCGCCGCCGGAGCATCGCGAAAGATGCGCTGGGTATTGACATAGCCGACCTTGAGCAATTCCGCCGCCTGAACCCCCCCGGCCGTCAGGGTGGCTACAAGGGTCGCAAGGACAAGGGCTTTGGCTTTCATCAGCAGGGTGCTCCTAATTTAAAAAGTGGTTCCCATCTGGAACTGGAATTTCTCGGTCTTGTCGCCTTCCTTCTCGTTCAGGGGACTGGCGATACTGAACTTCAGGGGTCCCAACGGCGATATCCAAGCCGCCGAGATGCCCGTCGAGGTCCGCAGCTCGCCCATGTCGAATTTCTCTCCCTTGGCGAAGACATTGCCAGCGTCGAAGAATAGCCCAAGGCGCAGTGTCTTTTCCATACCCGGTACGCCCCACAGCAATTCAGCCCCGCCCGTCAACATGCGATTGCCCCCCAGGCGTTCGTCGGTAAACACGCCGTTGACCTTATCACGTGGCCCCAGGCTGGAGGAGGCGTAGCCACGCACCGATCCGATACCACCGGCGTAGAAATTCTTGTAGAACGGCACATTCTGGCCACTGAGGCCCCCTGCGTAGCCGGCCTGCCCATTGAGCATCAGGACGAAATCCTTGCTCAGCGGGAAGAAATGCTGCAGGTTGTAGCTGGCGCGGTAGTAAGTCAGATCGCCGCCGGGAACGGCAAGCTCGAGCCCAAGGCGCTGGGTCGTCCCGGTGGTGGGGTAGATGTGGCTGTCTTTGCCATCGCTGACCCAGCCGATGCTGAGCGGAACGGAGATGTTGGTGCCGCCGAATTCCGCAACGAACCGTTTGTAGCGCTCCGGGCTGTTGCTGAACACATCGACCGAAGTGGAATCGATCCCCGCACCGAAGGTCAGCGATTCCTTTTCTGCGATCGGGAATCCGAATCGGATTCCGCCGCCGACGGACGAGGTCTTGTAGCGCCCGACCGTCAGGGACGTGGGATTGACGTTGCGGTGGTAGATGTCCCAGCCCTGGCTGACCCCATCGACCGTAAAGTAGGGATCGGTGTAGGAAAGGGCGATGACCCGGTTGATCTTGCCCGTGTTCATCTGGGCGGTAAGATTCTTGCCACTGCCGAAGATGTTGTTCTGGCTGATGGAACCGGAGAAAACCAGCTTTTCCGTACTGGAGAAGCCGGCACCCAACATGAGGGTTCCGGTCGCCTTTTCCGTCACATTGAGATTGACGTCGAGTTGGTCTGCCGTACCGGGCACCGGCGGCGTCTCGACAGTGACATCCTGGAAGACACCCAGCTTGTCGACCCGCTGCTTGGAAAGCGTCACCTTGGCCGAATCGTACCAACCGCCTTCCATCTGCCGCATCTCGCGGCGAATGACCTCGTCACGGGTCTTGGTATTGCCGGTAATATTGATGCGTCGGACATATACCCGCTTGCCCGGATCGATGAAGATGGTGAAGGCGACCTGATGCTTTTCCTTATCTAGTTCCGGCGAGGCATTGACATTGGAGAAGGCGTAGCCCTCCCGCGCCAGACGATCGCCTATGGCCTTGGTCGAGTCGTTGAGCTTTTCGCGCGAGAAGACATCGCCGGGCCGTAGCGTCACCAAAGGCCGCAACTCGGATTCGCCCAGGGAAAAATCCCCCGCCAGCTTGACTGCGGAAACCTGATAGCGGTCCCCTTCCGAAATGTTGATGGTGATGTAAACGTCCTGCTTATCAGGCGAAATGGATACCTGGGTCGATTCGACACTGAATTCGAGATAGCCCCGGTTCATGTAGTAGGACTTGAGCTTTTCCAGGTCCGCCGCAAGCTTTTGGCGGGAGTACTGGTCGTTCTTGCTGTACCAGGTCAGCCAGCCCGGTGTCGTCAGCTCAAACAGGCCGACCAGATCCTTTTCCTTGAAATCCTTGTTGCCGACGATGCTGATCTGCCTGATCTTGGCCGCTTGGCCTTCTTCAATGTTGAAGTTGATGCCAACCCGGTTGCGCTCCAGCGGCGTGATGGTGGTCGTAATGACCGCCGCATATTTGCCGCGAGCCAGGTACTGGCGTTTGAGTTCCTGCTCGGATTTTTCGAGGAGAGCACGATCAAAAATACGTCCTTCCCCGATGCCGGTTTCCTTGAGCGCCTTGAGGATCTGGTCCTTCTCGAACTCCTTCATGCCCACGAAAGCGATCTGGGCGATGGCGGGCCGCTCCTGGAGGACGATGACCATGACGTCCTTCTCGACCTCAACGCGCACATCCTTGAAAAAACCGGTCGCGAAGAGCGCCTTGATGGCCTGGGCAGCCTTGTCGTCGGTCAGGGTATCGCCAACCTTGACCGGGAGATAGCTGAAGACCGTCCCCGCTTCCGTACGCTGGATGCCTTCGATGCGAATATCCTTGACGACGAAGGGTTCGAACGCCCAAGCGGGCAGAGCGAACAGGCTTGCCATCAGGGTAGCCAGAAGGGATTTTTTCATCTTCAGCCGGAAAGCAGGCGGTTTATGTCGTTAAAAAAGGCGAAAGCCATCAAGGCCAACAACAGGGAAAGGCCGATCTGCTGGCCGATTTCCATGGCCCTCTCGGACAGGGGGCCGCGCCTGACGACTTCGATCATATGATACATCAAATGCCCCCCGTCCAGCACCGGAATGGGCAGTAGATTGAGGACTCCGAGGCTGATACTGACCAGAGCCATGAATTTGAGGTAATAGTCGAGTCCGAGGCGGGCTGATTGCCCCGCGTAGTCTGCAATGGTGACCGGACCGGATAGGTTGCGCCAGGAAACTTCGCCGGTCAGCATCTTGCCCAGCATCACCAGACTGAAGACCGATTTTTCCCAGGTTTCCTCCACCGCCTTTCCGCCGGCTTCAAGGAAGCCATGGCGTACCCGGGTCCGCAATTCGCGGCGGGGTTCTCCGTCGTCGGCCACCGCAACGCCGATGCGCCCGACGGTATGGCCCCGGTCTTCTACGCTGGCGGGGAAGACGGAAAGTTCGGTTTCCTCGCCGTTCCGCAGCACGCGAAGGCGCAAGGCCTTGCCCGCCGACTCGCGAACCTTGAGTACCACATCGGGCCAGGTAGCGATGGCCTCGCCGTCGATGGCAAGGATGTGATCACCGACCTTCAATCCGCCCAGGGCACCGGCGCCCCCCTCGACGACCTTTCCCACCAGCGGGGGAATGTGCGGGCGATAGAAGCCAAGCCCCAGTCGTTCCAGGGCGTCTCCCTCCCAACCTTGCTCCCGGGCTGCCGTCAGGGCCAGGCGTCGCACGGTGATGAAGCCTCCCTCATCGATCACCTCGACTTCGACCTCATCGCGCTCGACCGCGCTTTGCAGCAGGAGCCAGCGGAAATCTGTCCAGGTGGCGACCGGCTCGACCCCGACCCGCCGAACAAGCTCCCCGTTGATGAATCCGGCCATGGCCGCAGGGCTCCCCTTGGCCGGAGGACCGACGATGGGGAGCAGTTCGTTGCTTCCGGAGACGAATACGACCCAGTAGAGGACGATGGCGAGCAGGAAGTTGGCCAGGGGTCCGGCAGCAACGATGGCGCTGCGCCTGCCGACGCTCTGCCGATTGAATGTTCTTCCAAGCTCGGCCTGGGCAACCACGCCCTCCCGCTCATCGAGCATCTTGACGTACCCCCCCAAGGGGAAGGCACCGACGGTCCATTCGGTTGCGTCAGGTCCGAAGCGCCGCGACCAGAGCGGGCGCCCAAAACCGACGGAGAAGCGCAGCACCTTGACCCCGCACAATCGGGCGACCGCATAGTGGCCCAGTTCGTGGACCACGATGAGCACCCCCAGCACCACCACGAAGGCAGCGGCGTAAAACGGCAGCTCGCTCACGGAGCGGCGTGCCCTCGAATCGTCTCGCTGGCGAAGCGACGCGCCTGGGCGTCGGCGGCCAGAACGTCATCCAGGCTACCCTCCCGCCCGGCAGCGACCCCATCCAGGGTGGCGGCAATGAGCTTGCCGATACCCAGGAAGGGCAGGCGGTGCTCCAGGAAGGCGGCCACGGCTACTTCGTTGGCGGCATTCAGGATGGCCGGTGCCGTCCCGCCTCGCCGCAGCGCCTCGTAGGCCAGGGCAAGGCAGGGAAAGCGGGTGAAGTCGGGAGGCTCGAAATCGAGTCGCGCGATGCGGAACAGATCCAGGGGCTCGACCCCGGAATCGACGCGCTCGGGATAGGCAAGGGCATGGGCGATGGGCGTACGCATGTCCGGGTTGCCCAGTTGGGCCAGGGTCGAGCCATCCACGTAATCCACCAGGGAATGGATGACACTCTGGGGATGGACGACGACCTCGATGCGCTCCGGCGGGCAATCGAAGAGCCAGCGGGCCTCGATGACTTCGAGGCCCTTGTTCATCATGGTGGCGGAATCGACCGATATCTTGCGCCCCATGACCCAGTTGGGATGGGCACAGGCGGCTTCCGGAGTGACTTGGGACAGTGCTTCGACGGGGCGGGTGCGGAACGGCCCACCTGAAGCGGTCAGCAAGATGCGGCGCACACCGCAGGGCGCGAGCCCCCGCGCAAAATCCACTGGCAGGGACTGGAAGATGGCGTTGTGTTCGCTATCGACGGGCAGCAGGACCGCTCCTCCGCGCCGGGCCTCGGCCATGAACAATTCGCCGGCCATGACCAGGGCTTCCTTGTTGGCCAGCAGTATCCTCTTGCCCGCCCGGGCCGCCGCCAGCGTAGGCGTGAGACCGGCCGCGCCGACGATGGCGGCCATGACCGTCGTGACCTCCGCATGGGTTGCCATGGCGACCAGTGCATCGACGCCGTGCAGGACCTCGGTCTGCACCCTGGCCCCTGCCAGCCGCAACTCCAGATCGGCCGCCAGTTCGGCATCACGCAGGACAGCGAAGGCAGGGCGAAACTCCAGGCACTGCTCAAAGAGCCGATCGACCTGACTATGGGCGCACAGGGCGAAGACTTCGTAGCGCTCACGGTGCCGCCGCACGACATCCAGGGTGCTGACTCCGATGGACCCGGTGCAGCCCAGGAGGGTCAGCCGCTGCCTGCTCAACCCTTCACTCCGCCGTAAAGGAGCCAGAGACAGGCCACGGTGGGCAGCGTGGAGGTCAGGCTGTCGATGCGGTCCAGCACGCCGCCGTGTCCGGGCAGGATGGCGCTGCTGTCCTTGAGGCCGGCCTGGCGTTTCAAGAGGGACTCGTAGAGATCGCCCAGGATGCTTACTGCGGTGACCAGAAGCAGAACGCCACCCCAGGCCAGGGGAGATCCTTCACCGCCGAAAAGACCATGGCGCAGCGAAAAACCGTAGACCATCACACCCAGCGCTGCACCATAGGCCCCCTCCCAGGTCTTGCCTGGACTGACGGTCGGGGCGAGCTTGCGGCGCCCCCAGGTGCGGCCGGCAAAATAGGCAGCGATGTCCGCAATCCAGACCACGGCGAGAACGGCGAGCAGGACACCCGGCCCCAGGATGCGCAATTGCACCAGGGCCAGCCAGGTGGGGAAGATCACGAGAATTCCGACTGGTATGCCCACCGCCCGTCCCGGCCATTTGTAACGGAGCCAGAGTGGCACGACGACCAGCCAGAACACCACGGCAACCCCGTAGATGGGGAGCACGTCGGCGGTTTGTGTGACCTCGATCCACTCGGGCCGCCCCACGAGCGTCCCCACCGCCAAGGCGCCCATGGCGAGCCCATAGCCGATGCGCTGGGTGCCATTCCATCCGACGAGACCTCCCCACTCCCAGGCGGCCACGGCCGCCACCACGGCCACGAGCAGGGCCCAATGGGTTTGCGTAAGCAGAAATAGCGCAGGCAGGAGGACGGCCAGCAGTCCCAGGGCCGTAATGACGCGGGTCTTAAGCATGGGGGGGCGACGGCATGCCTTCGGCAGGTGCAGCCAACTGCTCGCTGGTGCGCCCGAAACGCCGCTCCCGCGCACGGAAGGAGGCGATCGCCGCATCCAGCGCAGCACCGTCGAATTCTGGCCAAAGCAGGTCGGTGAAATAGAGCTCGCTGTATGCGAGTTGCCAGAGCAGGAAGTTGCTGATTCTCTGTTCCCCGCCGGTGCGGATGAACAGGTCCGGTTCCGGGGCGAAATTCATGGCCAGGTGGGACTCGAGATCGGCCTCGTTCCACGGCCCGCTTTCGTCAGACGATTGCCGGAGGCGATTGGCGGCCTGGAGGATGTCCCAACGACCGCCGTAATTGGCCGCCACGGTGAGCTGGAGGCGTTCGTTGCCGGCGGTTCTCTCCTCGGCTTCCCGGATCAGATCCTGGAGCTTGCCGTCGAACATGCTGATGTCCCCCACGATGCGCAGGCGTACCCCGTTGCGGTCGAGCTTGACCACTTCCTGCTGCAGGGCTTTGACGAACAATTGCATGAGGAGGCCAACCTCGTCCGGAGGGCGGCGCCAGTTTTCGGAACTGAAGGCAAAGAGGGTCAGATACTCGACACCGCGCTCGAGACAGGCCTTGACCATGTCTCGCACTGTCTCCACGCCTTTCTTGTGCCCGGCAAAGCGGGGCAGAAAGCGCTTTTTCGCCCAGCGGCCATTGCCATCCATGATGACGGCGATATGCCGAGGCACCGCCGGGGTGGCGGGAACTTCCCGTGTCGAACTGGAAAAGAGGGGCATGGGATGCAGGCCGGATCAGACCTGCATCAACTCGGCCTCTTTCTGGGCCAGGATCTTGTCCACTTCGGCGACATACCGGTCGGTGAGCTTCTGGATGTCATCCTGGGCGCGACGCTCGTCGTCCTCGGGGATCTCGTGCTTCTTGAGGGCGTCCTTGAGATGGGTATTGGCGTCCCGGCGCAGGTTGCGAATGGCCACCTTGGCGTTCTCGCCTTCGTGGCGGACCACCTTGGTCAGGTCGCGCCGCCTTTCCTCGGTGAGCGCCGGCATGGGCACGCGGATGATGTCGCCCTGGGCGGCCGGGTTGAGACCGAGATCGCAGTCGCGGATGGCCTTCTCGACCTTTTGCACCATGTTCTTTTCCCAGGGTTGCACCCCCAGGGTACGGGCATCGATGAGGGTGATATTGGCCACCTGATTCACTGGCACCGGCGATCCGTAGTAATCCACCTGGACGTGATCCAGGAGGCCGACGTGGGCACGGCCGGTGCGCACCTTGGCGAGATCGGCCTTGAGGGCCTCCAGGGTGCGCTGCATCTTGTGCTCGGCGGTTTTTTTCATTTCGGCAATCATCATGTTCTCCGTCAGCAATAGACCAGGGTGCCTTCATCTTCGCCACACACGACGCGCTTCAGGGCGCCGGACTTGAAGATGGAAAACACATTGATGGGCAGTTTCTGATCGCGGCACAGGGCGAAGGCCGTGGCGTCCATGACCGCAAGGTTGCGCGAAATCGCTTCATTGAAGCTGATCCGGTCATAGCGCGTCGCCGAGGCATCCTTCTTGGGGTCGGCGGTATAGATCCCGTCCACCTTGGTTGCCTTCAGAACGATTTCCGCGCCGATTTCCGATCCTCGCAATGCCGCGGCGGTATCGGTGGTGAAGAAGGGATTGCCGGTACCGGCGCCGAAGACGACGATTTTCCCTTCCTCCAGGTAGCGGATGGCCTTGCCGCGGATGTAGGGCTCGACCACCTGCTCGATGTTGAGCGCCGATTGGACCCGGGAATTGAGCCCCGCCTGGCGAAAGGCGTCGGACAGGGCCATGGCGTTCATCACCGTGGCCAGCATGCCCATATAGTCGGCGGTGGCGCGATCCATCCCGGTGGCCGTGCCGGCCATGCCGCGAAAGATGTTGCCGCCGCCGATCACGACGCCGATTTCGACCCCCAGGTCGGCCACTGCCTTGATCTCGCCGACAATGGCCGCGATCGTCTGCGGATTGATGCCGTAAGCGTCTTCACCCATCAGGGCTTCGCCAGAGAGCTTGAGCAGGATGCGTTTGTAGCGGGGGCTTGTCATCGGCGTCGACCTCCGGATATCACTTCTGGGCAGCGGCGGCCTGGGCGGCCACTTCCGCGGCGAAGTCGGACACTTTCTTCTCGATGCCCTCGCCCACCACGTAAAGGGTGAAACCGGCCACGGAAGCGCCCTTCTGCTTCAGAAGCTGCTCTATTGTCTGCTTGCCGTCTTCGGCCTTGACGAAGACCTGGGCCAGAAGCGTGACTTCCTTGAGGAATTTCTGCACCGTGCCTTCTGCGATCTTTTCCAGCATGGCTTCCGGCTTGTTGTCGGCGCGGGCCTTTTCGATGGCGATACGGCGCTCGGTGTCCAGCAGTTCGGCCGAAACGCCCGAAGCGTCGAGGGCCTTGGGCTTGGCCGCGGCGATGTGCATGGCCAGATCCTTGGCCAGTTGGTCGTCGCCGCCAACGACGTCGATGAGGACGCCGATCTTGGAGCCGCCATGGACGTAGGAACTCAGTTTGCCCTTGGCTTCGTAGCGGACAAAGCGGCGAATGGACATGTTTTCGCCGATTTTGCCCACCAGGGCGGAGCGGGTCGACTCGACCGTGCCTTCGCCCATGGGCAGTGCGGAAAGCGCAGCGACATCGGCCGGGGCCTGGTTCGCCACCAGTTCTGCGCAACCCTTGGAAAGGGCGATGAAATCGTCGTTCTTGGCCACGAAGTCGGTTTCGCTATTGACTTCGATCAGGGCGCCCAGCTTGCTGTCCCCGGAAAGATAGATCCCGACCACGCCTTCGGCGGCGATGCGCGCGGCGGCCTTGGTCGCCTTGTTGCCGAGCTTGACGCGAAGGATTTCCTCCGCCTTGCCCATATCCCCGTCGGCTTCGGCGAGGGCCTTCTTGCATTCCATCATGGGTGCGTCGGTCTTGCCGCGCAGTTCAGCCACCATGCTTGCGGTAATTGCCGCCATTCGATTCTCCTAGATGCGTGAGGGGCAAGGGGTGAGGTGCGAGACGCGAAGGACTCCCCTCACCCCTCGCCCCTCACCCCCCACCGTATTACTGCGCCGATTCTTCCTCGACTTCGACGAACTCGTCGTCGCCGCCGGCGGCAACGATTTCCTGGACCACCTGGCTGCGGCCTTCGAGGATGGCGTCGGCGACGCCGCGGGCGTAGAGGCGGATGGCGCGGGAGGAATCGTCGTTACCCGGAATGACGTAATGGACGCCTTCCGGAGAGTGATTGGTATCGACCACGCCAATGACCGGGATACCCAGCTTGCTGGCTTCGGTCACGGCGATCTTGTGGTAGCCGACGTCGACGATGAAGATGGCGTCGGGCAGGCCGTTCATGTCCTTGATGCCGCCGATGGACTTTTGCAGCTTTTCCAGTTCGCGGCGGAAGGTCAGGGCTTCCTTCTTGGGCATTTTGTCCAGATCGCCGGCTTCGACGGCCAGTTCCATGTCGCGCAGGCGCTTGATGGAAGTCTTGACGGTCTTGAAATTGGTCAGCATGCCACCTAGCCAGCGCTGATCGACGTAGGGCGCTGCGGCGCGCTGGGCTTCCTCGGCCATGATTTCGCGGGCCTGACGCTTAGTGCCGACGAAGAGGATGTTGCCCCGCTTGGAAGCCAGCTTCTTCACGAAGGCCATGGCTTCGTTGTACTTACCCAGGGTCTGTTCGAGGTTGACGATGTGGATCTTGTTGCGGGCACCGAAGATGTAGGGCGCCATCTTGGGGCACCAGAAACGGGTCTGGTGGCCGAAGTGTACGCCGGCCTCCAGCATTTGACGCATGGTCACGGACATTTGAAACTCCTTTAAGGGTTGGACCGCCACCCGCCGCCAACGCCCGCCAGGCTTGAATCTCTGGCAGGCACCCTTAACCGGCGGGTGTGAGGGATGACGCCGGGCACCGCGCCCGCCGCCGTTTGATCGGACTTGCGCCCGAAAAAACTTTTGGATTGTACTATGGCGCCGCCCGTGAAAGAAGTCCCCAGGCGGATTCCGCGTGGAGTCAGTAGCCGTTCTGCTTGAGCGCCAGGAGTTGCAAAGCCCTTTCCAGATAGGGTTGCCAGTGGGGCATGAGCAGTCCGAGATCGGCTTCGAGACGCCCGCAATCGAGGCGTGAATTGCGTGGACGCCGGGCCGGCGTCGGATACTCGGCCGTGGTGATGGCGCGGATCGCTTCCGGGGCCAGCTTCAGTACAAAGCCCTGGGCGCTGGCCAGGGCGACGATGCGCTGAGCGAAGGCGTGCCAGCTCACCGGGGCCGCCGCCGCCAGGTGGTAGAGACGCGCCTCCCCAGGCGCCAGCAGCCCTCCACCCCTTACCGCAGCGAGCGCCAGACCGCTCACCGTGGCAATGAGCGCCGCCGGGGTAGGGCTGCCGGTCTGGTCGGCGACCACGTTGAGGGAATCTCGCTCCCGCGCCAGACGCAGGATGGTCTTGACGAAATTCCCCCCCCGGGCACCGAAGACCCAACTGGTGCGGAAGATGAGTGCCTGGGCGCCCGCCTCGGCGATGGCTTCTTCCCCCTCGCGCTTGGTCCGGCCGTAGACGCTGGCCGGACCAGTGGGATCGTCCTCCCGGTAGGGCCCCTCCTTCTCCCCGTCGAAGACGTAATCCGTGGAGTAATGCACCAGCAGCGCACCGCTGCGCGCAGCCTCGGCGGCCAGGAGGCCGGGCACCTCGGCATTGATGCGCCGGGCGAGGTCGGGTTCGCTTTCCGCCTTATCCACCGCGGTATAGGCCGCAGCATTGACGATGACCTGGGGCGCCACCCGGCGCAAGGCGGACCGCAGGGCGTCGAGGTCGGCGAGGTCGCAATCGCCTCGGGCCAGGGCGGTCAGGGGTCCGTGGGGGGCGAGGGAGCGCTGCAACTGCCAGCCGACCTGGCCGTCGCGCCCAAGGAGAAGAATGGACATAGGACTATTCCGTAGCACAGAAGAGAGAGGCCCGAAGTATGCCGCCGCCGGCCGGCTTTGAGAAATGGGACGCATCATCTATCCTTCGCCCCTTCCCCAACGCCCCCCGCAGAGTCCATTCCATGGGCATTCAGATCAAGACGCCGGAAGCCATCGAGAAAATGCGAGTCGCCGGGCGCCTGGCCGCCGAGGTTCTCGACTACATCGAACCCTTCGTCAAGGCCGGCATCACTACCGACGAACTCGACCGCCTGTGCCACGACTATATGGTCGAGGTGCAGGGCTGCATTCCGGCCCCCCTCAATTACGCCCCCTCGGGTTACAAGCCCTACCCCAAGTCCATCTGCACCTCGGTCAATCACCAGGTCTGCCACGGGGTTCCCGGGGACAAGGCCCTCAGGAACGGCGACATCGTCAACCTCGACATCACCACCATCAAAGACGGCTATCACGGCGACACCAGCCGCATGTTCGTGGTGGGCGATGGGTCGATCCAGGCACGCCGCCTGTGCGACATCACCTTCGAATGCCTGTGGCTGGGCATTGCCGCCGTGCGCCCCGGGGCCTTTCTGGGCGACATCGGCGCCGCCATACAGAAGCATGCGGAGAAAAACGGCTACTCGGTGGTGCGGGAATTCTGCGGCCATGGCATCGGCGAACGCTTCCACGAGGAACCCCAGGTGCTGCATTACGGCAAGGCGGGCACCGGCGTGCAGTTGAAGACCGGCATGATCTTTACCATCGAGCCCATGATCAACGCCGGCAAGGCGGCTATCCGGGAACTCGCCGACGGCTGGACCATCGTCACCAAGGACCACAGCCTGTCGGCCCAATGGGAACACACCCTGGTGGTCACCGAATCGGGCTACGAAGTCCTGACGGTCTCCGCCGGAACCCGGCCCAAGCCAGACTGGATCAAATGAAGCTGCCCGATGTGGCCGCCCTGCGCGCCCAGGTCAAGGCCAGTCAGGAAGCCCTGCGCGGCGAATACGCCGATCACGGTGATGCGCGGCGCCTGCTCGTCTCCCGCTGCGCCCGGGTGGACGACGTGCTCACCCGCCTGTGGAAGGAGCTGCGCTTCCCGGCCAGCCTTTCCCTCGCTGCCGTGGGGGGCTACGGACGGGGAGAACTCTACCCTTCCTCCGACGTCGATCTTCTCATCCTCCTGCCCGCCGAACCCGATGCCGCCCTGCAAGCGCGGCTGGAAGCCCTGATCGGCTGCTTCTGGGACATCGGGCTGGAAATCGGCCACAGCGTCCGCACCATCGAAGAATGCTTGTCCGAGGCGCAAAAGGACATCACGGTCCAGACCGCCCTCCTCGAAGCACGCCTGCTGGCCGGCAATACCCGGCTATTCACCCGTTTCGAGCGCACCCTGCGCGAAGATCTCGACCCGCTGCACTTCTTCCAGGCCAAGCGCCTGGAACAGCAGGAACGCTACCTGCGCTTCGCCGAAACCCCCTACAGCCTGGAACCCAATTGCAAGGAATCCCCCGGCGGCCTGCGGGATCTGCAGGTAATTTTCTGGATTTCCCAGGCCAGTGGCTACGGCGCCGCCTGGTCTGACCTGGAACGCTGCGGCTTCCTCACCCGGGAGGAAATGCAGCACGCCGAACGCTGCGAGGACTACCTGCGCCATCTGCGCATCCGTCTCCACCTGCACCTGGGACGGCGGGAGGACAGGCTGCTCTTCGACTACCAGAATGCCCTGGCAGCACAGTTCGGTTTCGAGGCCACCGAAGCCCGGCGCGCCTCGGAGCAACTGATGCAGGAGTACTACCGCAACGCCAAGGCCATCACCGGCCTCAACACCATCCTGCTGCAGAACATCGGCGCCGCCCTCTACCCCCATCGGGACATGCCCCCGGAAATCCTGGACGACCACTTCCAGGCCGTCGGCGACCTCCTGGACGTGCGCAGCGAATCGCTCTTCGAACAAAAGCCCTCCGCCATCTTCGACGCCTTCCTGCTCATGCAGGAATTCTCGGACCTCAAGGGCATGACGGCCCGAACTCTGCGGGCCCTGTGGCGGGCCCGGGAGCGCATCACGCCTGAATTCCGCGCCGACCCCGCCAACCGCGCCCTCTTCCTGCGGCTATTCCAGAGTCCGCGGGGCCTGGTTCACGAGTTCCGCCGCCTCAACCAGCTCGATATCCTGGGCGCCTACCTCCCGGCCTGGGGCCGCATCGTGGGCCAGATGCAGCACGACCTTTTCCACGTCTATACCGTGGACCAGCACATCCTCCAGGTCATGCGCAACCTACGGCGCTTCACCATGGCGGAATTCGCCCACGAGTATCCCCTCTGCTCCCGGGTCATCAGCGACTTCGACCGCCATTGGCTGCTCTACGTAGCCGCCATTTTCCACGACATCGCCAAGGGCCGCGGCGGCGACCATTCCGAACTGGGCATGGCGGACGCCCGGGAATTCTGCGCGGCCCACGCCCTGGAACCGGAAGACGCCGAACTGGTCGTCTGGCTGGTGAAAAACCATCTCGTCATGTCCCAGGTGGCCCAGAAGGAAGACCTCACGGATCCGGACGTGATCTCCGCCTTCGCCGCTCGGGTCGGCGACTCCCGCCATCTGGCCGCCCTCTATCTCCTCACCCACGCCGATATCCGGGGCACCAGCCCCAAGGTCTGGAACAACTGGAAGGGCAAGCTGCTCGCCGACCTCTACTACCAGACCCTGCACCGCCTGGATCAGGACCATGCCCCCGCCCCCCACGGCATCATCGCCGACCGTCAGGCCGAGGCGATGCGACTGCTGCGATACTTTGCCCTATCGGGAACGGTACATGAGCGCCTCTGGAGCCAGTTGGATACCGTCTATTTTCTACGCCACTCGGCGGAGGAAATCGCCTGGCATACCCGTTCGCTGCATTACCGCATCCACAACGACCAGCCGGTGGTGCGCGCCAAGCCCAATTCGGAAGGCGACGGCCTGCAAGTCATGGTTTACACCCGTGACCAGCCCGACCTCTTCGTCCGCATGGTCGGTTTCTTTGCCCGCAACGGCTACAACATCGTCGACGCCAAGGTCCACACCACCCGCCACGGCTACGCCCTAGACAGTTTCGTGGTCCTTGACGTGGCCGAGCGGGACAACGACCGCGAAATGGTCGCCTTTATCGAACACGAACTCGCCGAACGCCTCATCCACCAGGCCCCGCCCGACACGCCTACCAGCGGGCGCCTGTCCCGCCAAGTCAAGCATTTCCCCATCGAACCGGAAGTCTCGATCCGCTCCGACGAAAAAGGCGCGTATTACGTCCTCAACCTGGTGGCGGCGGACCGGCCCGGCCTGCTTTACACCGTGGCGACGACCCTGGCCGAATTCGGTGCCAACCTGCACACCGCCAAGATCGCCACCCTGGGAGAGCGGGTCGAGGACGTCTTCCTGCTCAGCGGTGGCGATCTGGTCAGCAGCGGGAGCCGCATCCAGCTGGAGACCGAACTCATGGAACGCCTCAGAGTCTGAACCTGGAAACCTCAGTTGACTGCGTGTCAGTCCCAGGAATGACTTGTGCCTTGAACCTCCGCGCACCTCCCCAACGTTCACCCGTCGGGTCCATCGCCACGAGCCCGCTTGCGCATCCGGGCGGGCGCCTGGCTTTGTCGCTCCTCCTTGCAGGCATGAGCCTGCCGCGTCGTCGCTTCGCGCCAGACACTCGCCCGAACACCCCAACGGGCTCGTCCAACTGAGGTTTCCAGGTTGAATTGGGAGCCCGCCGCCGTCAGCCGATGACCGGCTTCAGTCGTTGAACCGGAAATAACTGGCGCCTGTTCCCCCTGTGCTGCCTCCATGCCCCGGGAGTCCCCATGACCCAGATCCGTTTCGTCTGCCTCGCCGCCGCCACACTGCTCCTCGCCCCCGCTGCCAGCGCGGATGCCTTCAAATGCCGCAGTCCGGACGGCCGCGTGGTGATTTCCAGCGAACCCTGCACCGCCGGCAGCCGGACCGAAACCGTCACCCCGGCGGAAAAGATCAGCCCGGAACAAAAGGCCGAAGCAGAAAAGCAATTGGCCCGGGAGCGCGAAGCCCTGGCCGAAAGGGAACGCCTGCGGGACGACGACGCCCGGCGCGACCAGGACAGCCAGCGCCGCCTCGCCGAGGAGGAATCCGCCCGCCGCACCCGCTGCATGGAAAACGCCCAAAGGGAACCAGACGCCACCCAGCGCGCCAACCTCATCGCCGCCTGCCAGGGCGTCGCCCCCGCGTCACCCACCGTCGCCCAGCAACCCGTCTATGTGCCCGTGGTGCCGCTCCGGCCCCACAATCCGCACGAAGCCTGCCCGGGCGGGCGCTGCCCTCCTCCATCGCCCCCGTCCCCCGCCACGCCTCCTCCCTCCCCCTCCGGCGGTCGCTACGCCCCCTCGGCCGACCCACCGCGCAAGAATTGCCAGCCTGTGGGCGGGACCATCCGCTGCGATTAAAGACGATCGGTGGGGCCGGGTTGGTGGCCGCCCAGCCCCCCGCAATCAGCCCTCTCTCTCCCGCGCCCGCCGGGCGGCGGCCAGAAAATCCAGCATGATGGGGCCGCTATCCAGCAAGGGCGCGCCGTTGCGGTGGAATTCCGGGTGCCATTGAAACCCCGCCACGTAGCCCGCCCCGTTCCAGCGGATGGCCTCGATGATGCCGTCACCGGATTGCGCCTCCACCAGCAGGTCATTGCCCAGGCGATCGATGGCCTGGTGATGGATACTGATGACCCGACCATGGAAGCGACCGGGGTAGATTGCGGCGAGCCGCGTGTCCGGGATGAGGATAACCTCGTGGTGGTGGGCGTCGTAGAGCGCCGGTTCCACGTGGCGGGCGGCTTCCGGGCGCTGGGTAGCGATGTCCTGCACCAGGGTGCCGCCCAGGGCGACGTTGATGAGCTGGCAGCCGCGGCAGATGCCCAGCACCGGCTTGCCCTGGATGACGAATTCCCAGAACAGTTCGATCTCGTAACGGTCGCGGATGCGGTCGCCGCTCCACTCGGCCCGCAGGGGCGCCATACCGTAGCTTTCCGGCGCCATGTCGGCCCCGCCCTGGAGGATGAGGGCATCCAGTTCCTGCACGTAGCTCTTCACCGAGATGGAGCGCCGCTGCACGCTGCCGCCGGCCTCGATGGTGGGCACCATGAAAGCCAATGCGCCGTGGGCCATGACCCAGTGGGCGATGGACTGCTCCAGATATTGCAGAGTCTTGCCCGGGAAATTCAGCTCCCGCGGCGGTTCATGCATGAGGCGGGCGGAAAGCCCGATGCGTAGTGGACGGCCGTCCGCAGCGCTCATCACTCAGAGCCTGTGAATTTTTTGGGCGCGCCCGAGCGGCGTGCCCAGGTGTGCACGATCAAGGCGCCAAGCACAGCCATAGCTCGAGCTATGGCGAGCATTGGCAACGCCGAGCGGGCGCAGCTGGGCATGACGAGCGGGGGTGAATGAAATTTTCACAGGCTCTCAGCCCAGCGCAGGCACTGCTGGCGCACCAGCTCCGGTAGAAGCGGGTCGGCGGCGTGGCGCTCCCGCAGCCAGCGGGCATCGTTGCGTCGGGCCAGGGCATCCGTTGCCAGCTCGGCGATGGCACCATCGCAACCCAGTTCCACTGCATGGTGGCCGATGCGGGCGATAAGCCGCGCCACCTCGTCACCCAGGGAAAGCTGCTCGCCGCTGGCCGGGTCCACCCAGATGCCCCCCAGCCCGAAACGGCAGGCCTGGAAGCGGTTGAAGGTATAGACCAGATAGTCGTCCTCCTGGGGGCGGAAGGGTTTTTCGATCATCAGCCAGCGGGCAAGGGTCTGGATCAGCGCCGCCAATTGGGCGGCCCGGGTGATGGTCAGGGGCGTGTCCATGACCCGTACCTCGATGGTGCCGAATTCCGGCTTGGGACGAATGTCCCAGTAGAAATCCTTCATGCTTTCGATGACCCCGGTCTTGGCCATCTTGCCAAAATATTCCAGGAAGTCGGCCCAGGTCAGGGTGAAGGGCGCGCGCCCGGCCAGGGGGAAAGCGAAGATGGAATTGAGCCGGGCCGAATCGAAACCCGTATCGGCCCCTTGCACGTAGGGTGAGGAGGCAGAGAGGGCAATGAGATGCGGGATGAAGCGCGACAGCCCGTGCAGCAGGAGCAGCGCCTCGTCCGGCCCCGGGCAGCCGATATGGACGTGCTGGCCGAAGACGGTGAATTGTTTGGCCAGGTAGCCGTAGAGGTCGTTCAGGTGCTTGTAGCGGGCGCCCTCGGAGATGCGCCGCTCGCTCCAGTGCTGGAAGGGATGGGCACCGCCACCGCAGATGCCGATGTCGAGCTGGCGGGCCCCCCGCAGCAAGCCGTCGCGCAGGCCGGTGAGCTGCTCCAGGGCCTCGCCGTGGTTGCGGCAGATGCCGGTGGCCACCTCGATCATGCTGTCGGTGATTTCCAGCTTCACGTCGCCGGCGAATTTCTGTTGCTCCAGGACCCGCAGCAGGTCGTGGGCGGAGGGTACAAGGTCGTAGTCGTAGGTGCTGACCAGTTGGAGCTCCAGCTCCACACCCAGGGTCAGGCAGCGGGAAGCGGCAAAGGGTTCAAGCATTTTGGCCTCCCCTTCCATTGAAAGTGGCCTCGCGGCAGGCCTTGAGCGCCCATTGCGTCAGCAGGGGGCCGACGATCTCCATCACCGTGATGGCGCCGGCCAGGGCCGAGGCCACCCGCGTGCCGAACTCGGGAGCGGCCACGTGCAGACTGGCGGTGAGCAGGAAGGCGACGCCAGACATGGGCAGCAGCGCCACCCCCAGGGCTGCCGACTGGCGCAGGGAAAGGCCGGAGCGCCGCCCCAGCAAGACGGCGGCACCAATCTTGGCGCCCGCCCGCAGTCCCAGCAATACCAGGGCGGCAACGCCGCCGCCGGCGATCAGGCGCCAATCCACCGCCATGCCGTTCACAACGAAGAGCAGCACCACCAGCGCGCCGCCGGCGGTGCCGAAGTGCCGGGGCCAAAGGCGGGGCCTGGGATCCCGGATACGCAGCACGATGCCGGCCAGCAGCGGCACCAGCAAGGGCGATGCCCCCGTCAACTGGACCAGGGCCAGGGTGAGGAAGAGGAGCCCGAGGAGCAGCAGGGCGCCGTTCTCGTCCCGCAGGTCCAGCTTGCGCTGGGCCAGGCCGACAGCGAAGGCCAGCACCAGGGCCAGCACGAAGGACGTGAGAAAGGTAGCCAGGGGAAGCTGGGCCGCGTCCCACGGATCGCCCGTCTTCATCCCTTGCAGGACACCCAGCAGAATGTGGATCGCCACCACGGCATACACGGTGCTCAAGGCGGAGAGCAGCAGCAGGCGCTCCGTCACCTGGCCCCGGGCGTTCATCTCGGCGGTGACTCGCATGATGACGGCGGGCGAACTCACCATGCACACGGTCGCCACCGCCACGGAACTGCCTACTCCAAGGCCGAGGAATGCGCCCACGGCATACACTGCGACGAAGGTGAGCCCTGCCTCGGCCAGACTGGTCGCCACCAGCCAGGGATTGGCGAAGAGCCAGCGGGGGTTGATACGGCTGCCCAGTTCGAAAAGCAGCACCGCCAGGGCGACTTCCATGGCGCGGTGAAAAACGCCGGCCAGGCGCAGACCACTGGTGTCGAAACTCGCCGCCGAAGCCAAGAGCCCCACCAGCGTATATCCGACGATACGTGGCCAGCGCAGCGTACGATAAACCGCCTCGCCCGCCAGGGGCGCTACCACCAGCAGCAAGGCCACCCAGAAACTGTTGTCCAGGCGGAAAGGCCAGCCCGGCAATAGCGAAAGTAGCATCGCGAGATCAGTACTCATTCTGTCTCCTGAAAAAGACCGCGGGCCGCCGGTGCGGCAGCGAGGAAAGGCAGAAAAGCCAGATCATGGGATAGAGCCGGATGGACCTGGCGGATTGGCTTCGACCGGCGATGGATGGTTTTCTGGGGCCGGTCGGAGGGCTGCCCGGGTCTGGCGCCCGGGGGGGCGAGAAACATTATGGCCAAAAGCCCGCCAGGCGAGCGTAACGGGATGTTACCGGGGATCCACCGGGCCTATCGGGCCATCAGCTACGCCGGAATGACGGGCAGACTAGTACTCCGTGCCGCCAAACCGCTTACATGAAATCGCGCCTTCTCGCGCCATGCAGCGTTGCAAATCCTCGCCATAGCTTCGGCTATGTCTGTGGTTTGCGCCTTGCCTGACACGAGAATGCATCGATTTCATTTGTAAATTCATTGACTGAACGCAGTACTAGGCAGTGGCTCACACCGACATGCCCAAAGGTAGCACGGCCTCGGGATTGCCCACCAGGCGCTCGATGACCGAGCGGACCCGTCCCATGGCTTCCTGAAGCACATGCTCAAGGCTTTCGAAATGGATACCGTGGGCGCTGCTGCCGCGCCCGGCCGCGTGGTTGGCTACCACGTTGATCGCCGCGTAGGGCAAGCCGAGTTCCCGGGCCAGGACGGCCTCAGGCATGCCGGTCATGCCCACCACGTGGGCGCCGTCCCGCTCCAGCCGGTCGATTTCCGCCGCGGTTTCCAGGCGGGGGCCCTGGGTCGCCGCGTAAACCGCGCCGTCCTTGATCTCCACTCCCACCGCAGTAGCCGCCGCGGCGATGCCCAGGCGCAGGGTCTCGTCGTAGGGTTCGGTGAAATCCACATGGGTCACCGGCGACACGCCCCCATCGAAGAAGGTCGCCTTGCGCCCCCAGGTGTAGTCGAGAATCTGGTGCGGCAGGACGATGTCCCCAGGGCCGAGGTCGGCGCGGATACCTCCCACCGAGGCCACCGAAATCACCCCCTTGGCCCCCTGCTCCTTCAGAGCCCAAAGGTTCGCCCGGTAATTGACGTTGTGGGGCGGAATGGTGTGCCCGTAGCCGTGGCGCGGCAGGAAAAGAGCCGGCTGGCCGCCGATACGTCCGAAAACCAGGGCACCGGAGGGCTCGCCAAAGGGCGTACGCACCACCTCGCGGCGGGAGACGTCCAGACTGGAGAGGGTCGTCAGGCCGCTTCCGCCAATGATTGCCAACATGAGGATTCCTTTCTGGAACTTGAGGGCCTTGCCGGGCTAAGCGCTGCGCTTCGCCAGGAGGGAGGCCAAGGTGGGGACCACGCTCTTCAGGGCCGGGTGCGAGCGCCGGATTTCGGCCAGATCGACCAGCTTGTCCTCCAGTTTGCGATAAAGGGCATTCTGCCGGTCGGCGGTGAAGGGAAGGTCAGCCAGGGTCTTGCCCAGGTGGTAGCGCACCAGGGTATCGCGGCCGATATCCTTGGCCTGCCAGGGAATCGCCGTGCGGTCGACGAAATGCAGGAAGCGGATGGTCGGGGACGCGGCCGCCAGTTGGGCCACCGCCCGATGGACTTTCTCCCGATAGGCGGCCACCGCCTGACCGGCGTCGCTGGGCAGGGCACCGGTGGTCTCCGCCGGTGCCCCCATCAGCCAGCACACCGCGGTGTCGGGGGAAAACTCGGCGAGGGCGGCCTGCAGGGGGTCGTCCGGCGCCGCCACGTCCGCCGCCAGGAAGCGCACCGCGGCCTGCGGGAAAAGCTTGCCTCGGGCGCGTTCCAGACATTCGGACAGGCTGTCCACCGCCAGTACCTCGAGACCCCGCCGGGCCAGGGCGACGGTTCCGAAGCCCACCCCGCAACCCACCTCCAGCACCCGCCGGCCGGGCACCAGGGAAGCCATCCAGTCGTAATCGCCGCGGCGGACATAGCCCTCGCCCTCGCTCTCCCAGTAGGCGAGAAAATCCACCACCGTCGCCCCACTCATGCCCTACTCCCCTTTCACGGCGTAGATCGCCGGCAGATGCCGCCAGGCGCCCCGCACGTCCATGCCGAAGCCGAAAACAAAGCGGTCGGGCACCGGCAGGCCCACGAAATCCGCCCGCACCGGCTTGGCGTGGCCATTCTGCTTATCGACGAAGACTGCCGTCAGCACCTCGGCGGCCCCCTGACCGCGCAGACTGTCCTTCACCGCCGCCAGGGTGACGCCCTCGTCGAGAATGTCGTCCACCACCAGCACCGTGCGACCCTTGACCGAGGTCCAGGGTGCGACGCGCCAAGACAGCTTGCCGCCCTGGGTGTCCGGGCCGTAGCGGGTGACGTGCAGGTAGTCGAAATCAAGGGGAAAATCGAGCTGCGGCAGCAGTTGGCCGGCGAACATCAGCCCGCCCGTCATGACGCACAGGATGAGGGGGTATTTGTCGGCCAGGGCCGCCTGCACCTCGCCCGCCACCCGCGTCACCGCTTCCCGCACCGCCTCCGGCCCGTGGATGAGGTCGGCGGCAGCAAGAATGTCCTGGGCTTCGTGGCGCTCCATCAGCCAGCCTCCTTTCCGCGCAGATAGGTGGAGAAGGCCTCGCCCACTTCGGGGTGGCGCTGGCCGAAGACGACGGTGGCCTGCAAGTAGCCCAGCTTGGAACCGCAGTCGTAACGCGTGCCGGCGTAGCGGTAGGCGAGCACCTGTTCCTCTTCGAGGAGCCGTGCAATGCCGTCGGTGAGCTGGATTTCGCCACCGGAACCTTTGCCGATGCGCTCCAGGTGATGAAAGATGCGCGGCGTGAGGATGTAGCGCCCCACCACCCCCAGAGTGGAAGGCGCCGCTTCGGGCTTGGGCTTTTCCACGATGGCCTCGATGCGCTCCAGGCGCTCGGCCACCGGCGCGGCCTTGACGATGCCGTAGCTGCCGGTCTCGGCCAGGGGCACGTCCTGCACGCCGATGACCGAGCAGCGATAGTAGTCATAGGTATCCGCCATCTGGCGCAGCACCGGCGGCTCGCCGTCGAGGAGATCGTCGGCCAGCAGCACGGCGAACGGCTCGTCGCCGATCACCGGCCGGGCGCACAGCACCGCATGGCCCAGGCCCAGGGGCTCCGCCTGGCGGATGTAGATGCAGTTGATGTCGCGGGGAATCATGCGGCGCACGAAGTCAAGCATTTCGTTCTTGCCCCGGCTGGCCAGTTCGGTCTCCAGCTCGTAGGCCTTGTCGAAATGATCTTCGATGGCCCGCTTGGAGCGTCCGGTCACGAAGATCATGTCGGTCACCCCCGCCGCCACGGCCTCCTCCACCGCGTACTGGATCAGCGGCTTGTCCACGATGGGCAGCATTTCCTTGGGACTGGCCTTGGTGGCAGGAAGGAAACGGGTGCCCAGCCCCGCCACGGGGAATACGGCTTTCCTAACGTTTTTCATTAACATTCCGCTTCAAGCAATTGAATTATTTTCGAAATAACAAACGCGACACCCCGGTCAGTGACCAATGCCAAGCATAGCAAGCAATTCAGTCTCCGTAATGACGGGAATGCCAAGTTCCCTCGCCTTGTCGAGCTTGGACCCGGCCTCGTCGCCCGCCACGACATAATCAGTTTTGCGCGATACCGACCCGGCCACCTTGCCGCCTGCGGCTTCGATCTTCTCCCGGGCCTGATCCCGCGTCAGGGTGGGCAGGGTGCCGGTGAGGACCAGGGTCTTGCCCGCCAGTACCCCGGCCGCGGCGTCGCCTTCGGGCAGCAAAGCGAGAAGTTCTGCCCGCAGGGCCGCCAGCCGGGTCAGCATGGCCCGCTGGGCGGAATTTTCGAGCCAGAGGCGAAGTTCTTTCGCCACATCGGCAGGCAGGTCCAGAGCTGCCACGCCTTCGCCATCCAGTTCGACGAGTTCTTCGCCCCCGCGCACTTGCTCGGCCAATTGCCGCGCCCGCAGGGGCGTCAGACGCGGGATGTCCAGGGCGGCATAGAGTTCGGCCCAGCCCAGGCGCTCCCGCAGGCCAGCCAAGGGGGCGTGCTCGTCGGCGGGGGCTACCCCCGCGGCAAGAAGTGCATCCAGGGCCTCGGCATTGCGGGCTTCCGCAAAGAAGTCCGCAATGGCCGCAGCCACGGTAGCACCGATGTCGGGCAGGACGGCCAGGAGCGGCGCCGGCGCCCGGCGCACCCGGTCCAGACTGCCCAGCCAGTCGGCCAGGGTCTTGGCGGTGGATTCCCCCACATGGCGGATGCCCAGGGCAAAGAGCAGGCGCGCCAGGCGCGGCGCCTTGCTGGCAGCGATCCCCCCGATGAGATTTTCCGCCCAGCGGGTAGCCACCGGTCCGCCGCGGGACGCTTCGGCCGACCCGCCGCCATCGCGCTCGTCGGCGAGGCGCTTCATGGCCAGCAGATCGTCCAGGCCCAGGTGGTAGAGGTCGGCGATGCCGCGGATGAAGTCGAACTCCACCAGCCGTTCGACGTAGCGCTCCCCCAAGCCGTCGATGTCCATCATGCGCCGCCCGGCAAAGTGAAGAATGGCTTGCACCCGCTGGGCGCGGCAGGCGAAGCCGCCCGAGCAGCGGGCCACCGCTTCACCCGCTTCGCGCACCACATGGGCACCGCACACCGGGCAGGCGGCGGGCATGGCGAAGGGCAGAACCCCAGGTGGGCGCCGTTCGGCAAGGACCGCCACAACTTCGGGAATCACGTCCCCTGCCCGGCGCACGACCACGGTGTCGCCGATGCCCACACCGCCCTTTCTGGCGATCTCGTCCTCGTTGTGCAGGGTCGCATTGGTGACCGTGACCCCCCCCACGAAGACCGGTTCAAGCCGGGCCACCGGGGTCAGGGCCCCCGTGCGCCCTACCTGCACGTCGATGCCGGTGACGCGGGTCAAGGCCTCCTCCGGCGGGTACTTGTGGGCCACCGCCCAGCGCGGCTCCCGCGAACGAAAACCCAGGACTTCCTGCAAATCCAGGCGATCAACCTTGTACACCACGCCGTCGATGTCGAAGGGCAACTGCGGGCGCAGGCGCCCCATAGCGGCGTGAAAGGCGGCCAGTTCCTGCGGCCCCCGCGCCACGGTGCGGTGCGCACAGACGGGCAGACCGAATGCGGCCAGAGCGTCCAGGAGGGCGCCATGGGTTGGGGGAAGGTTCCAGCCGGAGACGGCGCCCACGCCGTAGGCGAAAAAACTCAGCGGCCGGCTGGCCGCCACAGCGGGATCGAGTTGCCGCACGCTGCCGGCGGCCCCGTTGCGGGGATTGACCAGGGTTTTTTCGCCCCGCTCCGCCGCCCCCTGGTTGTAGCGCTCCAGGTCGTCACGGCGCATATAGACCTCGCCGCGCACTTCGAGCAGCGCCGGCGGTCGGCCGGCCAGGCGCAGGGGAATCTGGCGCAGGGTACGCAGGTTCTGGGTCACGTCCTCGCCGGTGGTGCCGTCACCCCGGGTCGCCCCCTGCACCAGCACGCCGTTTTCGTAGCGCAGGCTCACGGCCAGGCCGTCGAACTTGAGTTCCGCCGAGTAGTCCAGGGACGGATCGCCCTCCCCCAGCCCGAGTTCCCGCCGCACCCGGGCGTCGAAAAGATAGGCGCCCCGGGCTTCGGTATCGGTTTCGGTCTGGATGGACAGCATGGGCACCGCATGGACCACCGGGACGAAGCTGGCCAGCGGCTTGCCCCCCACTCGCCGGGTGGGCGAATCGACGAGGGCAAGCTCAGGGAAGGCGGATTCCAGCGCTTCCAGTTCGCGGTACAGGCGGTCGTACTCCGCATCCGGCACCAGGGGTGCGTCGAGGACGTAGTAGGCATGCGCGTAGCGTTCCAACTCGCGCCGCAAGGCGGCTGCCCTTTCGGCCTGAGCCGCGGAGGCCATACCCAACATCGCCGAAATCAGGAAAACAGCCGCAGGGCCTGGTTCCCCCCGGCTGGCAGACCATAGGCCGCCATGGCCGCCTGGGGTTTGGCCACGAATTCGCGCCGGATGTGGTCGATCTGGGTCTCGCTCAGGGGCTGCCGGTTGTCGTCGACCACGATGCCGTGCAAAGTCTCGGCGAAACGGCGCGCCAACTCGACCATCTGGTAGAAAACCCGTTCGCCGTGATCGACCCGCGGCACGTCCAGGACGAAGGTCAGGCCATGGGTACTGAGGGTGCGGATTTCCTCCGGCGAAAACAGGGTGCTCTCCAGATTCTGCAAGCGAAACTGCACCCGACCTGCGTCATCGTAGCGGGTGAACAGGCCGTCTTCGCCCAGGGTCATGCCGGCGGCCTCGGCCAGGGCGCGAATCTTGGTACCCGAGAAGGGCGCGCCCTGGGCCACCAGATTGACCCCGATTTCCAGATCCACCTCGGCGCAGAAGCGGTCCAGTTCGGCCGCCTGCACGAGGACGCGGCTGGGCGGCATGTCGGCGACGGCCATCAGTTCGTCCGCCAGGGCCTGCATGGCGCCGGTGAACACGGCCAGGTCGCCGTCCCGCACAGGACCACGCCGATCCGCCATTTGCAGGCCGATGCGTAGGCGGCGATAGTTCTGACCGTCGTCGGGAACGATACGCTCCCACTCCCGACTGCGGTCGTTGAAACCGATCCAATGCACCGGTTTGGCGAGACGCTCCAGGGCCGACCGCTGAGAAGCCACGATCTGATGGGCGGGCACCGCCTCCACCAGTTCCAGGGTGACGATGAACTCCAGCCGCGGATCGAGCAAGGCCAAGGGGACTTCTCCAGCCGGAATCTCGGCCACCTCGTCCGCATCTTCGAGGGGCTCCACCCGGACCTTCACCGCTTCCCCGTCGGTCGGGACGTCCACCGCCACCGCCCCCGCCTGGACCTCGTTCAGGCGCGGCTCGAGGCGCTGCTCCGGCCCTGCCGCCGCAGCGGCCGGCGGCACCGCCGGGACCACCGCTGGGGCCTCAGCCCCCAGGAGCACGTCCGCGTGGCGGGACCTCATCACCTTGTCGGCCAGCTTCCTGGCCTTTCTGTCCTGCCAAACGTTGTAGCCGAATACGCCGGCCACCGCCGCCGCTCCCAGCCCGATCAAACCCAATTGAAGCTCGGTCATTACGCCGCATCCCTCATCTGCAAGGCTTCCTGTATATCCACTTCCACCACGCGGGAAACGCCGGATTCCTGCATGGTGACGCCGACCAGTTGCTCGGCCATCTCCATGGCGATTTTATTATGGGAGATGAATAGAAACTGGGTCTGGCCCGACATTTTCCTGACCATGCCGCAGAAACGCTCGGTATTGCTGTCGTCCAGGGGGGCATCCACCTCGTCAAGCAGGCAGAAGGGTGCCGGATTGAGCTGGAACATGGAAAACACCAGGGCAATGGCAGTCAGCGCCTTTTCACCCCCGGACAGCAGGTGGATGGTGGAATTCTTCTTGCCCGGGGGCTGGGCCACCACCTGTACGCCGGCATCGAGGATTTCCTCTCCGGTCATGACCAGTTCCGCCCGGCCGCCGCCGAAAAGCTCGGGAAAGAGGCGCCCGAAGTGGCCGTTGACCGTATCGAAGGTCGAACGCAGGAGTTCCCGGGTCTCGCGATCGATGCGCCGGATGGCGTTTTCCAGGGTTTCCATGGCCTCGTCGAGGTCCGCCGCCTGGGCATCCAGAAAGCCCTTGCGCTCGCGGGCGGCGTCCAGTTCCTCGAGCGCCGCGAGGTTCACTGCCCCCAGCTCGGCGATGGCATTCTGCAGCCGGGTCAGATCGCCCTGCAGGGAGGCCGGCCGGGCGCTGGAGGCCAGTTCGGCCACTTCGGGCGGCAGCGCGGCCTCGTCGGTTCCCGCCTCCGCGAGTTGCGCCGCGAATTGCTCGGCCGACAGCGCCGCCGCCTGCTCCCTGAGCTTCAAATCGCCGATGCGGGCACGCAGGGGCTCCAGGCCCACTTCGACCCGCTGGCGCTGCTCTTCGAAGGCGCGCAGGGCGCCGGTCACCGATTCCAGGGCGTCCCGCGCCGCCGCCAGCGCCTTTTCGCGCTCCTGCCGCGCCTCCAGGGCCTGCTGCAACTGCTCTTCCATGATGTCCGGCGGCTGGGCCTCGACCTGATCGGCGCATTGGGCGCGGTCGGCCTCGATACGGTTCAGCTCCCGCTGGGCCTGGGCCTGCTGGGCGAAGATGTCGTTGAGCTTGCCCTCGCACTCGCGCAGGGAGAACTGGGCTTCGCGCAGTGCGCGGTCGAAGTCGGCATTGCGCTCCCGCTCGGCCCGCACGGCCCTTTCGGCATCGTCCAGGCGGCTGCGGGCGCCGGCCACCAGCACCAGGATGCGGTTCAGGCCTTCCCGGACTTCGGCGATCTTTTCGTCCGCCGCCATTTCCCGCTCCCGTTCAGATTCTTCCTCCTCGGCCAGGTCGGCGAGTTGCTCGTCCAGCCTGCCCTTCTGTTCGCGGTAGCGCTCGAGGGCCTGACCGAGTTTGAGGGTCTCGACCTGGACGGCATGGACCCGCTGCTGCCGGTCCGCCACGTACTGGCGGGCCTCGGCGATGGCCTCGTGGGCATCCTCCAACTCCGCTTCCACCGCCGCCAGGCGATCCTGGGCCGCCCGGGCGGCGACCTCGCCATCGACCAGCCCTCGAGCTAGGGCCTCGATTTCCCGCTGCCGCTCCAGGAGGCCGTGCTCGCCCTTGTCCGGGGCAAAGAAGGCCACGCTGGAACGGCCCACCAGATCGCCCCCCGGCGTCACCAGGACCATGCCTGGGGAAAGCTCGGCCCGCCGCGCCAGAGCCTCGTCCAGGGAACCCACGGTGTGGACTCCGGCCAGCCAGTCGGCCAGAACCGCGGCGATGGCAGCATCGTCGCAGCGCAGGCGCTCGATGAGGCGGTCGCCGCCAAGGGGGAGGCCCCCGGCTGCGGGCAGCATCACCGTCAGGCGGGCGTCCGGCCGGTCGTGCAGCCACTCGGCCAGCTTGCCGGGGTCGTCGCAGGCAATGGCGTTGAGCCTTTCGCGCAACACGGCCTCGACCGCGTCCTCCCAGCCGGCTTCCACATGGATGCGCTTCCACAGGGGAACCGCGTCGTCCAGCCCGTGCCGGCGCAGCCACTCCGGCAATTTGCCGGCCTCCCGCGCCCGGACCTGCATCTGTTCCAGGGCGACCCTCCGCGCCTCGGCGGCGGCCAGCTCCCGGCTATGGCCCTGGAGCGCGTCCTGGGCGGCCTTGCGACGGGCCTCCAGGGCGGGTATCGCCGCCTGGGCATCGGCCAGCCGCTCCTGTTCCGCCGCCAGTTCCTCCCGCAGGAGGACCAGTTCCTCCTCGCGCTCGGCGAGGTCCAGGGGATCGGGCTGGGCCAGGTCGGCGGTTTCCTCCCGCAGACGGTCCCGCCGCTGGGCGATGCTTTGCAAGGCCCGCTGGGCATGGGACTTATGGGTGAGTTCCACCTCCAGACGCTGCTCGCCGTTGGCTGTACGGGTCCGCAGCCGGTTGAGTTCTTCCTGGGCCTGGGCGTGATTCTCTTCCACCTGGGGGGCCAGGTTCATCTGCTGGCGCAGGCGCTCGTCGGCCTCCTCGACCCGCAGCCCGGTGGCTTCCTGCATTTCCTCCCAGTGCTGGCGGTCGGCGGCGAGTTTTTCCGCCGTCGCGCTCCAGTGGGCGAGTTCGCCGTCCAGTTGGGCGAGACGGCTTTCCAGCATGCGGCGCGAATCGCGGCGATGGCGGATTTCCGCCTCCAGCCGGGCGACCTCGGCGTTGGCGGCGTACATGTCGCTCTGGGCGGCGTGGAGCGATTCACCCGCGGCGAAATGGGCTTCCCGAGTCGTTTCCGCCCGGGCTTCCGTCTCCCGCAGGACGGCCATCTGGCCTTCCAGATCGGCGGCCGCCCGCTCCACTTCCAGGGCGGCCCGCTGCCTTTCGCCTTCGGCATCCCGCTTGCGCAACAGCCAAAGGGCCTTCTGGCGCACCGCATGCTGGTCGTTGAGGCTGTGGTAGCGCCGCGCCACCTCGGCCTGGGACTCCAGTTTTTCCATGCGCGAGGCGAGTTCCAGGCGGATGTCCTCGACCCGGGCAAGGTTTTCCCGCGTGTCATCGAGACGGCCCTCGGTTTCCTTGCGCCTTTCCTTGTAGCGGGTCACCCCGGCGGCTTCTTCCAGGAAGACGCGCAGGTCGTCGGGCTTGGCCTCGATGATGCGGGAAATCATGCCCTGGCCGATGATGGCGTAGGCGCGCGGGCCCAGGCCAGTGCCCAGAAAAAGGTCGGTGATGTCCTTCCTGCGCACCTTCAGATTGTTGATGAAGTAATCGGACTGGCCATTGCGGGTCAGGACGCGCTTCACCGCCAGTTCCGCGTACTGGGACCACTGGCCCGCCGCCCGCCCCAGGGAATTGTCGAAAATGAGTTCGACGGAGGCCCGGGAGACGGGCTTTCTTCCCGTGGTGCCATTGAAAATCACGTCCTGCATGGATTCGCCCCGCAGTTCCGAGGCCTTGGACTCCCCCAGCACCCAACGCACGGCGTCCATGATGTTGGATTTGCCGCAGCCGTTGGGCCCGACCACCCCGACCAGCTGCCCTGGGACGGATACCGAGGTGGGATCGACGAAAGACTTGAAACCGGCGAGTTTGAGCTTGGTCAGGCGCATGGAGACGATTCGGGCTGGGGGGCGGAAGCATCCTGCTCCGACCGGTAAGCTAGTCGAGACCAGCCCGCAAGGGGCGGCGCCGGGGCGGAAAAACGCGGGCGGCGGCCCGGTCTCGGAAGCGGTCCGTATAATACCATCCGGAATCTAGTAGTCAGTCACATAGGTTCAGCGATGTTCGGCACGCCCCGCATCCCCGCTCGCATTGTCGCTCGTCCTCGCCATGGCTTCGGCTATGGCTGCGGATCGCTTCGCGCGATCCGGGCGCGGAGGCGTGCCTCGGCATTCACGCAAACCTATGTGGCTGACCGCTAGGCGCGGCCCGCGACGGCACCCACAGGATTCCGCAGCGCCCGCAGCGTGTAATAAACAGGATTAACAATATTACGTAATATGTTGTTATGGATGAATTTTATCTAAACCGCGCCCTGGCGCTCGCGGCGGCCTCCGTTCCGCGCGGCGAGGGGGGGCCCTTCGGCGCCGTGGTCGTACGCGAGGGTGAAATCATCGCCGAGGCCTGGAACCAGGTGGTCGCTTCCCGCGACCCCACCGCCCACGCCGAGGTCCTGGCCATTCGCGCCGCCTGCGCGCGCATCGACCATTTTCATCTGGACGGCTGCGTGCTCTACGCCTCCAGCGAGCCCTGCCCCCTGTGCCTGGCGGCGGCCTACTGGGCCCGCATCGCGCGCATCGTCTATGCCAACCCACGGGCTGCCGCCGCCGCGGCGGGTTTCTGCGACCACGATCTGTACGAGGAATTTCGTGCTCCGCCCGAAGCTCGCCGCCTGCCCGTACAACACCTCGCCCTGCCCGACGCGACGGCGCCCTTTGTCGCGTGGACCCGCTGCGCCCAACGAAAGCTCTATTGACCTCCGCCCGCCGCCTTTCTAAGCCCTCGCTTCCCAGCTGGGCCGCCATCCTCCCGGCCGCCCTGCTGTCCTCGTCACTGGCCGCGCAGACTGTGCACTGCCATATCGACTACGGCGGAGAACGCCGCATCCTCAGCGCCCGCCCTACGACGACGCCTTACGAACGGGAAACGGTCCAGGTCGGTTCCTACTTCCTCCTGCGCCTGGTGATGGAAGACCCGGCAAGCGAGGGGGCCGCCTTTAAGATGTACGTCTATGCCGTCCCTGACGAGGGCCCCGTCCTCCTGCATCAGCTTGTGCACCCCCTGCCCCTGGCCGGCGGTGTTGCGCCCCGCTACGGCTTCACCGGACTCAACTTCGTCTATGAGCCCTTGCGGGACGGCGAACTCCAGTACTGGTGCGCCCTGGCTGCCCCGGCGGAGGCCGTGCGGTGAAGCTTCCCTGCCTGGCTCTTGTGCTCGCTCTGGTCGCCGGGCTGCCCAATGCCCGCGCCGAGCCCCTGCGCCTGACCTTCGTCGGCGACGTGATGCTGGCCGACGGCCCCGGCCGGGTGATCGCAGCCGGCGGCGATCCCCTGGAGCCTTTCGCGCCCATCCTGGCCGAGCCGGACTATGTCATCGGCAATCTGGAATGCGCCCTGGCCGCTGCTGGAACGCCACGCCCCAACAAGATTTTCAGCTTCCGCGCCGAACCCGGGGCGGTGGCCTTGCTCAAGGGCCGCTTCCACGCGCTGGGCGTCGCCAATAACCACTCCGGCGACTACGGCCAGGCCGCCTTCCTGGAAACACTGCAGCGGCTGCGGGAGGCAGGCATCGCCCCCTTCGGCGGAGGACGCAACCTGGCCGAGGCCCACGCTCCCTTGTGGATAGAGGCCAAGGGCCTGCGCGTCGCGGTCCTGGCCTACAACGAATTCAAGCCGCGGGCCTTTGAGGCCGGCCCCGACTGGCCCGGCGTCGCCTGGAGCGAGGACAGCCAGGTGGTGGCCGACATTCGGGCCGCCCGGGGCGCCGGTGCCGATCTAGTCATTCCCTTCATGCACTGGGGCTGGGAACACGAACCCGAACCCGGCGAGCGCCAACGCCAACTCGCCCGCCTCATGATCGATGCCGGGGCCGACGCCGTGGTCGGCGGCCATCCCCACGTGACTCAGGGCGCCGAACACTATCAAGGCAAGCCCATCGTCTATAGCTTGGGCAATTTCATCTTCGACGGTTTCGAGTCTCCCGAGGCGCGCCTGGGCTGGGTCTTGCACCTCAGGCTGGAGAAATCCGGGGTGGTCGCTTGGGAAACCCGCGCGGCTCGCATCGATGCCGACGGCGTCCCTCACCCGGCACCCGGCATGGCAACCCCCTGCGGCTGGGCCGGAGAAGACAGCGTGCGGGAATGCCTCAACCCGGAGCCCGCCGTGGCGCCGGCGCCCGTGGCGGCCGGGGCAGATCAGTAGGCCGCAATGGCCGCCAGGGTATCGTCGTCCAGGCATCCCCGGGCGGCGGGAAAGACCTGCTCCTCCTCGAAACGGACGTGACTCAGCAGAAGATCGGCAAAACTTTCCAGCAGGGATGCGCTGGGCATCGCGAGGCTTGCCGCGGCTTCCCGCATGAGACGGTGTTCCACCAGGGCACGGCTGGTCATTCCGGCATGACCTGCCTCCTTCATGGCGGGCAGCAACAGGGTTTCTTCCAGGCGAAAATGGGCTTCCAGTTCCCCTGCCATCTGACCGACGACCCTCTCGGCCGCGGCGGCAATGCGCTCGGTATCGCCGCTGGCGGTGGCCTGCTTGACGTCCAGGGCAAGCTTCACCGCATGATAATGGGCTTGGGACAGGGCAACGAACTCTCGCAAAGTTTTCATGGCCGCCATGCTAAAGGGTTAAGCCCTGACGCCTTTGACCGAGGTCAAGGCCTGGCCAATTGCCCTTCCGCACTCCGGGAATACCCCTACTGATAGCGCAAGGCCTCGATGGGGTCGAGCCGCGCCGCCTTCCGCGCCGGGTAGAAGCCGAAGAAGACGCCCACACCGGCGGCCACGGCGAAGGCCACCAGCACCGAACCGCCGGAAATGACGATGACCATGTCAGTGATGGCGTTGACCAGAAGGGCGATGCCGACGCCCAGGATGAGGCCGATCAGGCAGCCGGCCACCGAGATGATGATGGCTTCGAGGAGAAACTGGGTGAGGATGTCCCGCTCCCGGGCGCCGATAGCCATGCGGATACCGATTTCCCGGGTGCGTTCGGTCACCGACACCAGCATGATGTTCATGATGCCGATGCCGCCCACCAGCAGAGAAACCGAGGCAATGGCACCCAGCAACAGGGACATGGTGCGCGTGGTTTCGGCCGCCGAATCGGCCACCGCGGCGAGGTTACGGATGTAAAAGTCGTTTTCCATGCCTTCCCGCAGGCGATGGCGTTGGCGGAGCAGGCCAACCATGGCTTCCTCCACCTGGGGCATGGCTGCGGCGCTCGCCGCTTGAACCATGATCATGCGCACCGACCCCAGGAAGGGCGTGCCGAAGACCTTGCGCTGGGCGGTGGAGAGGGGAATCTGCAGGGTGTCATCCTGGTCCTGACCGTTGAGGTTCTGGCCCTTGCTCGCCAGAACGCCGATGACCGTGAAGGGGCTGCCCTGGATACGAAAGGTCTGGCCGACGGGATCTTCGTCGCCGAAAAGATTCTTCACCACGGTCTGACCCAGAATGGCCACCCGGGTGGACGAGCGCACGTCGGATTCACTGAAGGCATGACCGGCCACGAGATTCCAGGAGCGGGCATCGAGGTAGGCCGGCGTGGTGCCGACCACCGTGGCACTCCAGTTGTTGGGGCCATGGACCAGTTGCCGCGTGCCCTGATGCACCGGCGCGACGGTCTGCACGCCATCCAGTTCGGCAATCGCTTCCGCATCGGCCACGTTCAGGGTCGGCGCGCCCGCGGAACCACTGCGCACGCCGCTGCTGGTGAAGGAACCCGCGAGAACCACGAACAGATTGCTGCCCATGGTGGCGATGGACTGCTGCACGGCGTACTGGGCTCCCTGGCCGATGGCCATCATGATGACCACGGCTCCGACGCCAATCACCATGCCCAGCATGGTCAGCGCCGTGCGCAGACGGTTGGCGCCCATGGAGCGCCAGGCTTCGGCCAGCATCGCCTTCAGCATGCCGGCACCATCCGGGGTGAAGGGGCGTCGCTGACAATGCTTCCGTCGCGAAAGCGCACCTGGCGTTTGGCGTGGTCGGCGACATCCTGCTCGTGGGTGACGAGGACGATGCTGATGCCCTCAGCGTTGAGGGCGCTGAACAGCGCCATGATCTCTTCGCTGGTGTGGCTGTCCAGGTTGCCGGTGGGTTCGTCGGCCAGAATCAGCCGCGGTTGGTTCACCAAGGCCCGGGCGATGGCCACCCGCTGCTGCTGGCCGCCGGAAATTCGATTGGGGCGGGACTGGGCGTAGTCGCCCAGTCCGACCCGGGCGAGCATCTCCCGCGCCCTTGCCCGGCGCGCCTCGGCGTCCATGCCGGCATAGACCAAGGGCAGGCCGACGTTGTCTTCCAGGCTCATGCGCGGCAGGAGGTTGAAGCCCTGGAAGACGAAGCCGATGGTCCGGTTGCGCAAGCGCGCCAGTTCGTCCTTCTCCAGGTGGGCCACGTTGCGGCCGGCGAGAAAATAGTCCCCCGCCGTGGGCGTATCGAGGCAGCCCAGGAGGTTCATGAAAGTGGACTTGCCGGAGCCAGAGGGTCCCATGATGGCGACGAACTCACCGGCATCGATGCTCAGACCGACCCCCTTGAGAGCAGCGAAAGGGCCGGCGGCCGTCAAGTAGGACTTGGCCAGACCCGCGACGCGGATGACCGCCTCGCCCATCAGAAGAGCCGCATTCCCACGCTACTGGAGGGCTTGGCCACCCCATTGGCATCGCCGATCGCCACCTTGGCCCCGGCTTGCAGGTCGCCGCCAATGACTTCGGTATTGCGGTTGTCGGTGATGCCCAACTGGACGGAAACTGCCTTCAGCTGGCCGTTTTCGAGCACATGGACGGTGGCCGATCCACTATCCCGCTTCTTGCGGCCGGATCCGCTGCCCTGGCCGCCCGGGGGCGGACCCGGCGGCCCACCCAGGCCGGAGCCGGCGGGCTGCGCCTGCCGCGAAGCGGCCGGGGCATCGCGCTCTTCCGCCGGCTTGAAGCGCAGGGCAGCGTTGGGCACCAGCAGTGCGTCGTCACGCCGGCTGACGGCGATGCTGGTGTAGGCCGTCATGCCCGGCAAGAGCAACTGCTCGGGGTTATCCACCGCCACGCGGACGTTGTAGGTGACCACGTTCTGCTGGTTGGTCGGATTGAGGCGAATCTGCTTCACCTCTCCGTGGAAGCTCTTGTTGGGAAAGGCATCGACTGTAAAGCGCACCTTTTGCCCCTCCCGGATATTGCCGATGTCGGCCTCGGCAAAACTGGTATCGATGGCCATCTTGGAAAGATCCTGGGCAATTTGGATCAAGGTCGGCGTTTGAAAGCTCGCCGCAACGGTCTGGCCGATATCCACCAATCGCGCGACAACGGTGCCCGCCACCGGCGACGTGATGACCGTGTAGCCCAGGTTCACCCGATCCCGATCGGCCACCGCCCGGGCCTGGGCCAACTGGGCCTGGGTGGAGCGCAGGGTCTGCAGGGCCTGGTCGTATTCCTGGCGGGAAACGTATTCCTTCTCCAGCAGGGCCTTCATGCGGGCCTCGTTGGCCTTGGCCAAGTCGTGGGAAGCAGCGATGTTGGCCACGTTGGCCGCACTCGACCGGGCCTGGGCCTCGAGGAGGGACTGGTCGAGTTCGAGCAGGGGCTGGCCCTTCTCGACCTTCTGGTTGAAATCCACATGGAGCCGCCGCACGGTGCCCGAAACCTGGGTCCCCACATTGACCAGAATTAGGGGCGTCAGGGTACCGTTGGCGGAAACCGTCTGCACCACCTCGCCCTTGCTCACCTCCTGGAACTTGTAGCGCTGCTCCGGCGCCTGGGCGGCCCTGTCGCGGAAATACCAGGCAGCGCCGGCGACCAGGGCGGCGGCGACAGCGAGGATCAGAAGGCTCTTGCCGATAGGGAACTTGATCATGGTCTTCCTTCGCCCGCCGCTTGCAGCATGCCGTAATCGAGGGTACCCATGGCCTGGGCCAGGGTCGCCCGGTTCACGTTCCAGTCCAGGCTGGCCTGGATGCGCTGTTGGCGGGCGGAAGCCAGGGCGCTCTGGGCGGTAAGGAGATCGAGGATGCTGCCCAGGCCGGCCTTGTAGCGCCCCAGAGCCACCTGGGCCGAGGCTTCGGCACTGGCCACCAGGTCGGCCGTGGTCTTCAGGGTCTGGGTGGTGGTGGTGAGACCCTGCCAGGCCTTCCAGACGTCGAGGGCCACCTGCTTCTCCAGCCGCTCGCGCTGGGCCTCCCGGACATCCACCTGGGCTTCGGCGGCGCGCACCCGGTAGGTGGTGGCGAAGCCGGAAAAGAGCGGCACATTGACGGTCACGCCCAGGCTGCCGCCGTTCGTGCTGACGCCGCCGACCTCCTGCCAGGTGGGGCCGGCCCCCAGGCTGACCGTGGGCAGGCCGGCGGCCCGTGCCGCACCGACGCTGGCCCGGGCGGCGGCCACCTGGGCTTCGGCCGCCTTGAGGTCGGGGCGACGCTGCCGCGCTTCACCGATCAATGCCGCCATGTCCCGCTCGAAGGCCGTATCCGGCACCAGGGCAGGGATGTCGGCCAGGGCGTAGGGCTGCTGGGCGTCGAAACCCATGACGTTGGCCAGGGTGCCATAGGCCGTCCGCAGGTCGCCTTCGGCGCGAATGCGGTTGAGGGTGGCCTGGGACCAGGCGGTCTGGGCCTGCAATCGATCGGCCGGCGTGGCGACGCCGACCTTGTAGCGGGTGTCGGCGGCGTCAAAGGCCTCGCGGGCCACCCGTTCCGCCTCCTTGAGGGCCTCCACCGAAGCCCGTCCGGCCTGGACGCCGTAATAGGACTGCAGGGCCGAGAGGAACAGGGCCTGCACCGTGGCGTCCTGGCTCGCCGCAGCGGCGGCCAGCAACTGGCGCGCGTTCTCCACCGTCGCTGCCCGGGTGCCGAAATCGAAGAGCAGCCAGGAAAGGGTCAAGGCCGCCGTACGGGAATTGCTACCGGTGCCCTCGCTCCACACCCGGGCGACGGATCCTTTGCCATCCAGGCTGGGCAGCCAGGCGGCACGGGCGACGCCGAGGTTGGCCGCCTGCACCCGCGCGTTGGCCCAGGCTTCCCGGGTCAGGGTGTTGTTGCACAGGGCGAGGTCGACCACGTCGACCACCCCGAGGGGCGCCGCCGGCAGGCTCGTGGCACAGGGGGCCGAAGTGACGCGCCCGGCCAGGGCCGGAGAGGGTTTGAGGGGCAGCGTCGCCGCGCTGTCCAGGGGATCGCCGAAGTCTCGGTCGGCCGCCAGGAGTTCGCCGCCAATCGCCGGTAACAAGACCAAAACAAGGGGAAGGGGAATGAAACGCATGGCGGACCGAAAGCTTGAAGGCCGCCAGTTTAGCGACTACTGACCGGCCGGTCATTGAGGAAAGTGTGACGGGTTGTGGCGACAGTCTCGCACCCCCCGAGCACAGCGCCCACGCAATTCCAGGCTGACCACGCCCCCGCAGAGCAATGTCTCTGGCGACATGTCACGAGTCGTTCTCGACACCAAGATTCTGGCTTCCGCAAGGCACAATCGGTCAGCCTCGCGCCCCATCAACCTCCTGTGGCGACTCAGGTTCACACTCCATTCGCTCCAGAGATCCCCTCGGCTGGGCACTGAAACCATGCTTCTTCGAGTCCAGGGATACCACGAGGCCGTCACAGCCGGAAGGCCTTTATCAATCGCACCCACAGAACCCCGAGCGAGAGGGCACGCCCCCATATCCCGAGGCTGCCGCCGCCCGTGAGAGAGCACGAACCGCCGCACCCACTCGACATACGCCCTTTCGGTACGTATGCTGTGGTGCTTGTAGCGAATCGCCTCGCGGACGCGCTCCAGCAAGGTGACAGGCGGCTGGATTCCATGCCGCGTTCCAGAACATTCAATAAGCTGCTCCTATGGACTGCATTGCCCGTCGGTTCCAGAAACCAGGCCCATTTACACCCGCCGCGTTCGCGGGGATAGCCGGCGCGCCACTGGGATACCTGGCGCCGCCGCCGCGTATCCGGCCCATCAGCCCTGTTGCCCCGCCGGCTATCCACTTCAAATATGCCCCACATCATCCCGAATACCGCACTGGATGGGCCTGCCCAGCCGCCGTGCCGTCCAGGATACCCGGCGGCCCAGCGGCGATACCGTCGCATATGCGGTCCACTTCTAGTTCCCAGACAAAGACCGCTACGCCAATGGCAACCGGGCATTATAAACGGAATACTGGTTGTTTATACAGCCGTGAAAATCTGCTAGTGTGCGGAGCGCAATTTGCGCGCACGCATAACACCTTGGTGTTCATGCGGACACGCAAGCCGCGCTCCGTGGAAAGGCAGAAAAAACCCCCTGCTGGTTTCGGTTTTCTCCTTCAATGGGCTGAGTCCTCGCTGGCCGCGCTCTTTGTCCGAGAACGCCTCATTCGAACGGACACCGCTCACTGCGTGAGCGGCTTCGCCCCCTTCGGGGGTGCCGCTCAATTCGAACGTTAGCCATCGATAGGACCGCTATGCTCAAGCTGTATCGCTTTGCACCAGAGAAGAAGGAATACTGGGAAACATGGGACAACGGAAAAGGAGCTCATACAGTCCACTGGGGCGTGTTGGGTACAAGGGGAGAATCGAAGACCATTAAGTCGACTGCATCAAAGAAGGCGGAGACGGAGATTCAACAAGAGATTGATGGGTTAGTCGCCGCTGGGTTTCGGCCAGTTGAGCCCGAAGCCCATTTCACGCTTCTCATCGAATATGCCGTTGATGGAATGGGTAACCGCGAGGATATTGATAAACGACATCGCCTTGAAGATCGCATGAATGAAACCCTCGGCTGGACCGGCCTTGGCTCATGTGACGGCGGAAGCATCGGCAGCGGAACAATGGAAGTCTGTAACTTTGTAGTTGATTTCGCGCTTGCCAAAGAGGTAATTGAGGAAGACTTGGCTGGAACCGAGTTTGCCAACTACTCGCGCATCTTCGACGAGAGTGCCTGAGTCGATGGCTAACATTCCGGTCAAGGCGCTCCCTTCGGTCGCTGGGACGTCCCGCGAGCGGGCCGCCCCTTACCTAGTACGTTGGGCCTCAAGATGAAACGGTTTTACGTGTTCTGGTTCTTTTTCTCGGCTGGCTGGGGGTATCTCATGTCAGAGCCTTTCCCTGACACTCCGAACCCGAGAACACTCGTCATGGCGCTTGCATCTTTCCCGGCCGGTGCAATTACGTTTCTCCTCATCTTGTCGGTTGAGCTATGGAGGCTTGGCCCAACCAAGAAGTTGTCTCCGCCCTCACTTGCTTTGAAGCCTTGGCACTTACCGTTTGGCCTAGCGACCTTTGTGCTTCTCACTTTTCTTTTCTCCAGCGCATGGGGCGTTGTGTTTGCCCTCGCCAAGGCCAATGGCCAAGTATTCGAGCCGTTGCACTTCTTCATGCTCAGCGCCGGTGGTCTCTTTGGCATGTGGGCCGCTTATCGTATTTTTCCGTCTCGCTTTTCTGTCTAAGCATGCGTCGCGCTTCGCTATCCGCCCCTGCCAGTTGCTGCCTGCTTGAGGCCCAACCCGTCGGTCAACACGGACGCTGCGCGATAAAGCCGCGCAGCGCCGGTTACCTAGAACGTTGAGGCTGTAGAAAAACCCCCAAATCTCCCCGGACCTGAGACAATCCGATCCATGGCGAGCGCATATCCAGGAGGTTCGAATGCCGCGATTCAAGCCGGTGCATAAGGGGCTGAAACTTCTGCCGGTGGACTTCG
>JAEUNZ010000020.1:0-109593 GCA_016790965.1 Dechloromonas sp. | reverse complement strand
ATCTGGCCGATGATCATGAATACCGCCCAGGGCGTGCAGCGGGTGCCGCAGGATTACCTCAACGTCGCCCGCGTGCTGGCGCTGTCGGAATGGAAGATCGTTACCAAGATCCTCTTCCCGGCCGTGCTGCCCTACATGCTGACCGGCATCCGCCTGTCCATCGGCACCGCCTGGCTGGTCATCGTGGCCGCCGAAATGCTCACCGGCGGCGTCGGCATCGGCTTCTGGGTGTGGGATGAGTGGAACAACCTCAAGGTCGAGCACATCATCATCGCCATCTTCGTCATCGGCATCGTCGGCCTCATCCTCGAGCAGAGCCTCATCCTGCTCGCCCAGAAGCTGACCAAGGAATCCGCCTGATCGCCCTCGCCCCCGACCCCTCTCCCGCCGGGCGGGCGAGGGGAGAACCCAGCGACGCCTGCGCGTCGGTACTGTGAATGGAGAATGTCATGGAAAAGTTCGTACGCATCGAAAAAGTCGGCCAGACCTTCGACACCAAGAAGGGCAAGTTCGTGGCCCTGCAGGACATCAACCTGACCCTGAAGCAGGGCGAATTCGTCGCCCTCATCGGCCACTCCGGCTGCGGCAAGTCGACGCTCCTGAACCTCATCGCTGGCCTCACCAAGCCCACCATCGGCGTGCTCCTCTGCGACGGCCGCGAAATCGCCGGCCCCGGTCCGGAGCGGGCGGTGGTCTTTCAGAACCACAGCCTGCTGCCCTGGCTGACCTGCTTCGAAAACGTCTACCTCGCCGTGGAGCGCGTCTTCGGCACCAAGGAAGGCAAGCAGAAGCTCAAGGCCCGTACGGCAGCCGCCATCAACCTAGTGGGCCTGGACCACGCCAGCAGCAAGTACCCCCACGAAATTTCCGGGGGCATGAAGCAGCGCGTCGGCATCGCCCGGGCCCTCTCCATGGAACCCAAGGTGCTGCTCATGGACGAGCCCTTCGGCGCCCTGGACGCCCTGACCCGGGCCAAGCTGCAGGACGAACTGATGAAGATTTGCGAGGCCACCAAGGCCACCACGGTCATGGTTACCCACGACGTGGACGAGGCGGTGCTCCTCTCCGACCGCATCGTCATGATGACCAACGGCCCGGCGGCGACCATCGGCGAAATCCTGGAAGTGAAATTGCCGCGGCCCCGGCAGCGCCTGACCCTGGCTCACGACCCGGAATACATCAACTACCGTGCCGCCGTGCTGGAATTCCTCTACGAAAAGCAGGCCCACGTGGAAAAGCTGGCCGCCTGATCTCCCTGTCTCCACTCCGCGCCGCCCGCCGCGGCGCGGCTTTGGCCCGCCGGAACTTTCCGGCGGGCCTTTTTGTCTGGGAAACAGTGACTTCGCAAGTGCCCACTCGTCCCGCGCGGAGGCGCCGGGAATATCTGCGGGTTCCGGGGGAAATTGATCTGTCCCATTGATTTGCCGGGGCTAAATGGGCAAATTCGGCCTATTACCTTCGTCAGGTAGGCCATGCTGCCGCCCTTCAAGAAACTTTCCACCCAGATCACCGGCATCCTGTTGATCTTCTTCCTGGTCGCCCTGGGGGCCATCGGGATGACCCTGGCCCTATCCTGGCAACTGGAAGGGGGGTCTGCGGCGATCAACGACGCTGGTAGTGAGCGTATGCGCGCCTATCGCCTCAGCCATCTCATGAGCCTGGGCCTGGAAGCGGGCGCGGACCGGCTGCGCATCGACGCCACGCTGCGGGAGGAAATTGCCCTTTTCGACAAACTCCTGGCGGACATCGGCCAGGGCGACCCCGCCCGGCCCCTGGCGCCGCCGCGCAGTGCAGAAGTGAAGCGCCGCCTCGATGCCCTGCGCAATGACTGGCAGCGGCGCATGCTGCCCCTGATCCAGGACTACCTGGCTGGTGAGGGCGGCGAGCCGAGGCGGGCGGCCCTGCAGCGCTATCGGGTTGAAGTCGAGGGCTTCGTGGCCGGAATCAATGACCTGGTGCTGGCCATGGAGCAGAACTACGCCTACGGCACCAACCTGCTGCGCACCTACCAATTGGTCCTGGTCCTGCTCGCGGTGTGCGGTACCGGCCTGCTGATCCGTTTTTTCTTCCGCCTGGTCATCCGGCCGGTGGGCGTGCTGCACGACGGTCTGCGCCGCATGGCAGGCGACGGCCTGGGGGTGCGCCTTCCCGCGGACCGCAAGGACGAATTCGGCATGCTGGCGCGGGGCTTCAACCGCATGGCCGAGCACCTGCAGGAGGTCCACAGCACCCTGGAAGAGCGGGTCGCCACCAAGACCCGCAGCCTGGCGGAGCGTAACGACGAACTGGGGCTACTGTACGAAACCACCGCCTTCCTCAACGATCCGGCGCCCCTGGAGCCGCTGTGCGAGGGCTTCATCGGTCGCGTCGTGGCGGCCACCCGGGCCGACGCGGGGGCAGTGCGCCTCTATTCGCCGGGAACCGAGGAGCTCATCATGACCAGCCACCTGGGGCTCTCAGAGCAGTTCGTCGCCAAGGAGACCGCCCTGCGCTGCGGCGATTGCCTGTGCAGTGACGTGATGCATGGTGGCGACGCAGTCGCCTTCGAGGTGGCCCGGCCGCCGGCACCCCTGCGGCTCAATTCCTGCGTCCGGGAGGGGTTCGGCACGGCCTCTGTATTCACCATCACCCACAACAAGCGGCGTCTCGGGATCTTCAACCTGTACTTCAACGCGCCTCGGCCGCTGGGCGAGCGGGAAAAAATCATGCTCGAAACCCTGGGGCAGCACCTGGGCGCGGCGGTGGAAAACCTGCGCCTGCGCTCCCGGGAGCGAGAAATGGCGGTTTCCGAAGAACGCAACCTGCTGGCCCAGGAACTGCATGATTCCATCGCTCAAGGCCTGGCTTTCATCAATATCCAGGCCCAGCTTCTGGAAGATTCCCTGCGGCGCAACGACGTGCCCGAGGCGGGGGCCACCCTGGACAGCCTCAAGGAAGGAATCCAGGAAAGTTACGACCACGTGCGCGAATTGCTCGTCCATTTCCGCACCCGCATGCAGGAAATCGAGCTGGAAGCCGCCATCGCCGACACCCTGTCCAAGTTCGAGAGTCAGACTGGTATCGCGACGGCTTTTGAAAAATCGGGAAGCAGCCTCCCCATGCCCGCCGAGGAGCAGATCCAGGTTGTCCACATCGTCCAGGAATCCCTCTCCAATATCCGCAAGCACGCCCGGGCCACACGCGTCGCGGTGAAGGTCGAGCGCAGCATGCAGGGCGTGTCCATCCAGGTCGAGGACGACGGCGTGGGCTTCGACCCGCAGAGTTCCCCGGCGCTGCATTCGGATCGCCACGTGGGACTGAAGATCATGAATGAACGCGCCCGCCGGGTAGGGGGGCAGTGCGAGATTGAATCCGCGACGGGGAAGGGGACGCGCGTCTCCCTCTGGCTGCCGCGCCAGAAAATGGAGGTAGCCTGAATGGAAAACAAGATTCGCGTACTGATCGTTGACGACCATGCCCTGTTCCGCAGCGGCATCAAATCGCTCCTGCAGCGCCATGAGGAATTCGAGGTAGTGGATGTGGCGGGAGACGGGCTGGAGGGCGTCAAGCGCGCCAAGTCCCTCAAACCCGACGTGGTGCTGATGGACCTGCACATGCCGGGGGTATCCGGCCGCGATGCGGTGCGCCTTATCGTCGAGGAGGTGCCCGAAACCCGGGTGCTGATGCTGACCGTGTCGGAAGACGCCGAGGATATGGTCGAGACCCTGCGGGCCGGCGCCAGCGGTTATCTGGTCAAGAACATCGAAACCGAAGCCCTGGTCGATGCACTGCGCCGCACGGCGGCAGGGGAGTCGGTGGTGTCGCCGCAGATGACCGCCAAGCTGGTGCAGGGGGTGCGGGCTCAGACCCGGGTCGCTCCGGCGGTGGAACACGAGAAGCTCTCTCCTCGCGAGCGCGAAATCCTGGGCTGCCTCGCCCGGGGGGAGAGCAACAAGGAAATCGCCCGCAGCCTCACTTTGGCCGAGAGCACGGTCAAAATCCACATCCAGAACATTTTCAAGAAGTTGAGCCTTTCCAGCCGGGTGCAGGCCGCGCTTTACGCCGTTGAGCACGGCTTCGCCGACCGAGCCTGAGCGTTTGTTGCCGTAGTTCCGTTGCCCTAGTTCTGCGGGCCATTCTTGAGGCGCCGCGTAGGCCAATTTTCCCGGCAAAACGCCAAGCGGCCTAGTTCGCCGCAGCCTCCAGGTCTGAGGGGCCTAGTCCACCCCCCCTAGAGCGTCCCCCCACTGATGCCGCCTGCCGCCCATACCATTGAGGAATGGGCTGAAACCCGCGCCGCCCTTAATCTTGCGGGCGCCGGATGAGGTGATCCGGGGCGCATTTTCGGGGACAGCGATGGCGAGCCAAAAAACCAAACAAATGTCGGTTCTGGTCATGAGCACACTGGCGTTCACCGTGTGCTTCATGGTGTGGATGATGTTCGCGGTGATCGGTATTCCGATCAAGACGCAACTGGGCCTCAACGAAACCCAGTTCGGTATTCTGGCGGCGATGCCGGTGCTCACCGGCTCCCTGATCCGCCTTCCCCTGGGCATGATGACCGACAAGTTCGGTGGCCGCCCGGTGTTCTTCGCCATCATGATGGCGACGGTGGTGCCCATCTACCTCATCGGTCACGCCACCGAATTCTGGCAGTTCCTGGTGTCCGGGCTCTTCGTCGGCGTCGCCGGCGGCTCCTTCTCGGTGGGTATCGCCTACTGCGCCCGCTGGTTCGAAAAGAAGAACCAGGGTTTCGCCATGGGCGTCTTCGGCGCCGGCAACGCCGGTGCGGCGCTGACCAAGCTGCTGGCCCCCTCCATCGTCGTCGCCTATGGCTGGACCATGGTGCCCACGGTGTTCTCGGCGGCGATGCTGGTCACGGCTCTGGCCTTTTTCTTCCTCACCTATAGCGATCCCGCCCACAGGGTCGAATCCCACGTCACCGTCGGCCAGCAACTGGCGGCCTTGAAGGATCCCAACGTGTGGAAGATCTGCCAGTACTACTCCATCGTCTTCGGGGGCTATGTGGCCCTGGCCCTGTGGATGACCAAGTACTACGTGCAGGAATACGGCTTTACCTTGCAGACCGCTGCCTTCCTGGCCGCCTGCTTCTCCTTGCCGGGCGGCGTGCTGCGCGCCCTGGGCGGTTGGTTCTCCGACAAGTTCGGTGCCCACAAGGTCACCTGGTGGGTGCTGTGGGTGTGCTGGATCTGCCTCTTCATCCTCTCTTACCCGCAGACCGAATTCACCATCAAGACGGTGAGTGGGCCACAGACCTACAACATTGCCCTCAGCCCGACGGTCTTCACCGCCCTGATGTTCACCGTCGGCGTCGCCATGGCCGTCGGCAAGGCCTCGGTCTTCAAGTACATCTCCGACGACTACCCCAAGAATATCGGCGTCATCTCCGGCATCGTCGGCCTGGCCGGTGGCATGGGGGGCTTCCTGCTGCCCATCATGTTTGGCGCCCTGGTGGATCTCACGGGCATCCGTTCCTCCTGCTTCATGCTGATGTACGGCGTGGTCTGGGTCTCCCTGATCTGGATGTACTGGACCGAAGTGCGCGACGCCGACGTGATGCGCGGCAAGCACGAGCTGGTGACCGCCGACAACCTCGAATAACCACACCATCCAAAGGAACAGCAATGAATACAACCCAAATGACCGGAAACGCCGGCAGTGCGGGCGAGATTACAGAATGGCGCCCGGAAGACGACGCCTTTTGGGAATCCACCGGTAAGCGCATCGCCAACCGTAACCTCTGGATCTCCATTCCTTGCCTGCTCTGCGGTTTCGCGGTCTGGCTGATGTGGGGAATCATCACGGTGCAGATGCTCAATCTGGGCTTCCCCTTCACCAAGGAACAACTGTTCACCCTGACCGCCATCGCCGGCATCTCCGGCGCGACGATGCGGATTCCTTCGTCCTTCTTCATACGGATCGCCGGCGGTCGCTACACCATCTTCCTGACCACCGCGATGTTGATGGCTCCCGCCATCGGCACCGGCATCGCCTTGCAGCACAAGGACTGGCCGCTGTGGGCCTTCCAACTGATGGCCCTGTGGTCGGGCGTCGGCGGCGGCAACTTCGCCAGTTCGATGTCCAACATCAGCACCTTTTTCCCCAAGCGCCAGCAGGGGACGGCCCTGGGACTCAATGCCGGCCTCGGCAATTTCGGTGTGACCACGATGCAGATCCTGATTCCGCTGGTGATGACCATGGGCCTCTTCGGTGCCGCCGGTGGCGAGCCCATGACCCTGGTCAAGGATAGCGGCTGGATCTTCGGCAAGATCGCCGCCGGCACCCCAACCTACATCCAGAACGCCGGCTTTGTCTGGATGTTGCTTCTCGTTCCGCTGGCCGTCTTCGCCTGGTTCGGGATGAACAACCTGAAGACCATCTCGCCGGAGGCGGGCAACCCGATCACGGCCTTTGCGAAGATCACCTGGCTCTATACGGTGGCCTTCATCCCCTCGATTCTCGGTCTCTACCTCTACCTGCCGGCACCGACGGGACTCGGCCTGATCAGCATGTGGGTAGCGATTCCTCTAGACATCATCTCCGCCCTGCTGATCATGCGTCTGGTCGCCTTCGGCACGATGAAGGCGAACATCCAGAAACAGTTCGCCATCTTCGGCAACAAGCACACCTGGTCCATGACGGCGCTCTATGTGGTGACCTTTGGTTCCTTCATCGGCTTCTCGATGGCGCTGCCCCTGTCGATCACGGTGATCTTCGGCTTTCAGCACGTCCTTGATCCGGCGACCGGCGCCTGGGGTCATGCGCTCAAGAATCCGAACGCCCCCTCGGCCCTGACCTATGCGTGGATCGGCCCCTTCGTCGGCGCCCTCATCCGTCCGGTGGGCGGTTGGATTTCCGACAAGGTCGGCGGCTCCATCGTGACCCAGGTCATCTCGCTGGTCCTCGTCATTGCTTCCGGCGCCACCGGCTACGTCATGTTCCAGGCTTACCACTCGGCAACCCCGGAACAGTACTTCTTTATCTTCATGACCTTGTTCGTGGTGCTTTTCGCCGCGTCCGGCATCGGCAACGGATCTACGTTCCGGACCGTCGGCGTGCTTTTTGACCAGGATCAGCGCGGCCCCGTCCTCGGTTGGACCTCCGCCGTGGCCGCCTATGGATCCTTCATCGCCCCGGTGGTGATCGGCGACCAGATCAAGGCCGGCACCCCGGAAAACGCCATGTACGGTTTCGCCGTGTTCTATGCGGTGTGTGTCGTCATCAACTGGTGGTTCTACCTGCGCAAGAACGCCTACGCCAAGAATCCCTGATTTCATTAAGTCTGTGTCATCGCTACGGATAAACAGCAATGCACCCCAACGGGGGTGCTTAACTAGGAGCAAACAATGAGTCACTTTCTTGACCGCCTGAAATTCCTCAATAAAGTTCAGAGCACCTTCGCCGACGGTCACGGCATCGTCACCAACGAAGACCGCAAGTGGGAGGATTCCTACCGCAACCGCTGGCGCCACGACAAGGTGGTGCGCTCCACCCACGGCGTCAACTGTACCGGCGGCTGCTCCTGGAAGATCTTCGTCAAGAACGGCCTCGTCGCCTTCGAGATGCAGCAGACCGACTACCCGCGCACTCGCGAGGATCTGCCCAACCACGAGCCCCGGGGATGCCAGCGCGGCGCTTCCTTCTCCTGGTATCTCTACTCCCCGCACCGCATCAAGCACCCGATGATCCGCGGCCGCCTGCTCGACCTCTACCGCGCCGAGCGCAAGTCCGGCAAGGATCCGGTCGAGGCCTGGGAAGCCATCCAGACCGACCCCCAGAAGCGCATCAAATACGTCGGCGTGCGCGGCCTGGGCGGCTTCGTCCGCACCACCTGGGATGAAGTGACCGAAATCACCGCCGCTGCCAACGTCTACACCATCAAGAAGTGGGGCCCGGACCGCATCTATGGCTTCTCGCCGATTCCCGCGATGTCCATGATCTCCTACGCCGCCGGCTCCCGCTACCTGTCCCTCATCGGTGGCGCCTGCGGCTCCTTCTACGACTGGTACTGCGACCTGCCCGCCGCCTCCCCCCAGACCTGGGGCGAGCAGACCGACGTACCGGAGGCCGCCGACTGGTACAACTCCACCTACCTCATCATCACCGGCGCCAACCTGCCGATGACCCGCACCCCCGATGCTCACTTCATGACGGAAGTGCGCTACAAAGGTACCAAGGTCGTGTCCATGGCCCCGGACTATGCGGAGTACGTGAAGTTTGCGGACCTCTGGATGCCGGTCAAGCAGGGCACCGACTCCGCTGCCTTCATGGCCATGGGCCACGTGGCCCTGAAGGAGTTCTACATCGAAAAGCAGGATCCGTACTTCCAGGAATATGCCCGCAAGTACACCGACCTGCCCATGCTGGTCCTCCTGCGCAAGCAGGGCGAGGACTGGTTTACCGACCGCAACCTGCGCGCCTCCGATTTCAGCGGTGCCTTGGGTGAAAGCAACAATCCGGACTGGAAGACCGTCGCCTTCGACAAGAAGAGCAACGGTTACGTGGTGCCCAACGGCTCCGTCGGCTTCCGCTGGGGTGAGGACGGCAAGTGGAACCTTCTGGAGAAATCCGGTGCCGGCGCCGAGACTGAATTGGCCTTGACCTGCATCGAACACCGCGATGATGTCGCCTCCGTGGGCTTCCCCCACTTCACTGAGGGTGAGCCCAATCTTCTCTTCCGCAATGTGCCGGTGAAGAAACTCAAGCTGACCAGCGGGGAGGATGCCCTGGTCGCTACCGTGTTCGACCTACAGATCGCCCAGTACGGCATCGACCGCGGCCTGGGCGGCGGCAACGTCGCCACCTCCTACAACGACGCCAATGTCGCCTACACCCCGGCCTGGGCCGCCAAGCAAACCGGCGTCAAGGCTGCCGACCTGGAGCGCACCGGCCGCGAGTTTGCCGACAACGCCTCCAAGACCAAGGGCCGCTCCATGGTCATCATGGGCGCCGCCATCAATCACTGGTATCACAACGACCTTGCCTACCGGTCGATCATGAATCTGCTGCACATGTGCGGTTGTGTCGGCCAGACTGGAGGCGGCTGGGCCCACTACGTGGGTCAGGAAAAGCTGCGGCCCCAGGCTGGCTGGGCGCCTATTGCCTTCGCCACTGACTGGCACCGCCCGCCCCGCCATCAGAACTCGACCTCCTACTGGTATTTCCACACCGACCAGTGGCGTTACGAGACGGTGGATGCCGACGCGCTCCTCTCGCCTGCCGGCAAGAACCGCAACAAGGGCTACACCCTGGCCGACTACAACGTGGATGCCGTGCGCATGGGCTGGCTGCCGGGCGCCCCCCACTTCAACCGCAATCCCATCGAACTGCTCGCCGAAGCCGAGAAATCTGGCGCCGCCGATGAGGCCGCCGTCGGCAAGTACGTCGCCCAGCAGTTGAAGGAAGGCAAGCTCGACGTCGCCTTCGCCGACCCGGACAACCCGGTTAATTGGCCGCGTAACCTCATCGTCTGGCGCGGCAATCTGATCGGCACCTCCTCCAAGGGCCACGAGTACTTCCTCAAGCACCTCCTGGGCGCCCAGAACGGTGTCATGCAGGAAGGCACCGCCGGCGCAGCCTGCACCCAGGTCAAGTACCTGGAAGAAGGCCCGGCCGGCAAGCTGGACCTGATGGTGGACATCAACTTCCGCCTCAACTCCACCGGCGCCTACTCCGACATCATCCTGCCCACCGCCACCTGGTACGAGAAGAACGATCTCAACACCACGGACATGCACCCCTTCATCCATCCCCTGGGCGAAGCGGTCACCCCGGGCTGGGAATCCAAGTCCGACTGGCAGATCTTCCGCACCCTGGCCAAGGTTTTCTCCGGCCTGGCCGCCAAGCATCTGGGCACCAAGAAGGATCTGGTGGCACTGCCTCTGCAGCACGACTCCGCCATGGAACTGGGCACTCCCTTCGGTCAGGTCAAGAACTGGAAGAAGGGCGAATGCGACCCGATTCCGGGCAAGACCATGGCGGCCATCAAGGTCGTCGAGCGCGACTACGGCCAGACCTACAACAAGTACATCGCCCTCGGCCCCCTGATGACCAAGATCGGCAACAACGTCAAGGGCATCGACTGGAATACCGAGCACGAGTACAAGGAATTGGCCATCCTCAACCGCACCGTGCAGGAAGAGGGGGTGTCCAAGGGCATGCCGTCCCTGGAAGAGGACATCGCCGTCTGCGACTCGGTGATGCGCATGGCGCCGGAAACCAATGGCGAAGTGGCCCACAAGTCCTGGACCGCGCTCTCCAAGAAGACTGGCATCGACCATCACCACCTCTATGCCGGCCGCCACGAGGACAAGATTACCTTCCGCGACATCGTCGCCCAGCCGCGCAAGATCATCACCGCGCCCACCTGGTCCGGCATCGAGTCGGAGACCGTGTCCTACACCGCCGGCTACACCAACATCCACGAGCACATTCCTTTCCGGACGCTCACCGGCCGTGCCCACTTCTACCAGGATCACGAGTGGTTCCTCGACTTCGGCGAAGGCTTCTGTACCTTCAAGCCGCCCGTCGATTTGAAGGCCCACCACACCGTGCCGGCCAACGTGAAGCAGAAGCCGCACCTGACGCTGTCCTGGATCACCCCGCACTCAAAGTGGGGCATCCACTCCAGCTACCAGGACAATCTGCGCATGCTGACCCTCTTCCGCGGCGGCCCCTACATCTGGGTGGCCGAGGACGACGCCAAGTCGGTGGGCATCGAGGACAACGACTGGGTGGAAGCCATCAACGCCAACGGCGCCACCATGGCCCGGGCGGTGGTTTCCCAGCGCGTTCCCCGCGGCATGGCCCTGATGTACCACGCCCAGGAAAAGAACGTGAACGTGCCGGGATCGCCCTCCACCAACAAGCGGGGCGGCATCCTCAACTCGGTGACCCGCGTGGTGGTCAAGCCCACCAACATGGTCGGTGGCTACGCCCAGCTGGCCTACGGCTTCAACTACTACGGCACCGTCGGCTGCAACCGCGACGAGCAGGTCGTCCTGCACAAGGTCGAGGACCAGTCCATCGACTGGCTGGAGCGCCCGCTGACGCCGGAACGCGAAGCCCAACGCAACCCCAAGGGCATCGGCAAGCGCTGAGCGTCACGGTAACCGACATTAGGAGAATGAAATGAAAATTCGCGCTCAATTCGCGATGGTATTCAACCTGGACAAGTGCATCGGCTGCCACACCTGCTCGGTCACTTGCAAGAACGTGTGGACCAACCGCAAGGGGGTCGAGTATGTCTGGTTCAACAACGTGGAATCCAAGCCCGGCATCGGCTATCCCAAGGAATGGGAGAACCAGGAGAAGTGGAAGGGCGGCTGGACCAAGATCAACGGCAAGCTGGAACTGAAGGCCGGCGGCAAGCTGAAGAAGATCGTGCAGATCTTCGCCAACCCCAACATGCCGCAGATCGACGACTACTACGAGCCCTTCACCTTCGATCACGCCCGCCTGCAGAACGCGCCACTGTCGGAAGCGGCGCCGACGGCCCGTCCCATCTCGCTCATCACTGGCGAGAAGATGGACAAGATCACCTGGGGCCCGAACTGGGAAGACGACCTGGCCGGCGAGTTCCACAAGCGGGCCAAGGACCAGAACTTCTCCAACATGGAAAAGGAGATCTACAAGTCCTTCGAGAACACCTTCCACATGTACCTGCCGCGGATCTGCAACCATTGCATCAACCCGGCCTGCGTCGCGTCCTGCCCCTCGGGCGCCCTCTATAAACGCGAGGAAGATGGCATCGTCCTGGCTGACCAGGACCGCTGCCGCGGCTGGCGCATGTGCATCTCCGGCTGCCCCTACAAGAAGGTCTTCTTCAACTGGGAATCGTCCAAGGCCGAGAAGTGCATCGGCTGCTACCCCCGCGTCGAATCCGGCATGCCCACGGTGTGTTCCGAATCCTGCGTCGGGCGCATCCGCTACAACGGCATCATCCTCTACGATGCCGACAAGGTTCTCGAAGCGGCCAGCACGGACAACGACCAGGATCTCTACAAGGCCCACCTGGACATGTTCGTCGATCCCTTCGACCCGAAGATCATCGAGCAGGCCAAGAAGGATGGCATCCCGCAATCCTGGATCGAAGCTGCCCAGAAGTCGCCCATCTACAAGATGGCCGTTGAATGGAAGATCGCCTTCCCGCTGCACCCCGAGTTCCGCACCCTGCCGATGGTCTGGTACGTGCCGCCGCTCTCTCCCGTGCAGTCCCAGATCGACCAGAAGAAGCTGCCCACCGAATCGGACGGTTGCATCCCGAAGGCCGAGGCCATGCGCCTGCCGGTCAAGTACCTGGCCAACCTGCTGACCGCCGGCCGCGAGGAATACATCGTGTCGGCCTTGAACCGCATGATCGCCATGCGCTCCTACCAGCGTTCGATCCACGTCGAAGGTACGCCGGACACCCGACCCCTGGTCGCCGCGGGCCTCACCGAGGCCCAGGCCAAGGAGATGTACCGCTACATGGCCATCGCCAACTACGAAGACCGTTTTGTCATCCCAACTTCCCACCAGGAAATGCAGATCGAGGATTACCACGGACACCAGGGGCAGAACGGCTTCACCTTCGGCAACGACTCCTCGCAAGGCATTTCCATGAACTCCCTGTTCCCGGAACGCCGCAAAGAGACCATCGAGCCCCGCGAGCTGGCGCCCTTCGCCGTGCCCAAGGACTACTGAGGAGCAGCCCATGCAAGTCTTCAAGCTCCTGTCGGCGCTCCTCGACTACCCGACCCCCAACTTCCTGGCGGAGCTGCGCCAGGCCGTCGTCGAGGCTGGGGAGGGGGGCGCCCGGGATCTGGTCCTTGGCTTCGACCGGGACCAGGTCTTCTCACCCGACGAACGGCTCGCCATCGCGCGTTTCATCGACGAACTGCTGTCCGTCGATGAAACCGATGTCCAGTCGCGCTACGTGCAGACCTTCGACCTCACGGCCGAACACAGCCTGCACCTGACGCACCACCTCTTCGGCGAGGAAAAGACCCGCGGTCCGGCCCTCATCGACCTGACCGAGTACCTCAAGACCTTTGGCTTCACCCATCCGGAAACCGAACTGCCCGACTACCTGCCCCTGCTGCTGGAGTTCGTCTCCCAGTTGCGGGAAGACGAAGCCAAGGTCTTCCTGGGCGACGCCGGCAAGGTGCTCAAGGTCATCGCCGACAATCTGGACAAGGCTGGCAGCCCCTACGCCGCCCTCATCCGCATCATCGACAACCATGGCTCGCTGGTAAAGCTGGCAGCCTGAGGAGAAAACGAACATGGATTTCCTGCACAAGCTGATCTTCGCGGTGTATCCGTACATTGCCCTGACGGTCTTCGTCGTAGGCTGCTGGATTCGCTACGACGCCGAGCAGTACACCTGGAAGACCGATTCCACCCAGCTCCTGTCCAACGCCAACATGGTGCTGGCCAGCAACTTCTTCCACATCGGCATCCTGATGATCTTCGCCGGGCACTTCGCCGGCCTCGTCCTGCCCCACAGCCTCTGGCTGGCGATGGGCGTGTCCGACCTGCAGCACCAGTGGCTGGCCATCTCCGCTGGCACCGTCTTCGGCCTCATGTGCCTGATCGGCGGCGCCATCCTCTGGCTGCGCCGCATGTTCAACCCGCGGGTTCGGGCAGGCAGCCGCTATTCCGACATCTTCATCCTGTCCTGGCTGATGGTCACCCTGCTCCTGGGCCTGTCCACCATTCCGGTTTCGGTCGGCCATGCCAACCACAACAACCCGGAAGTCATGATCCTCCTCTCCCAGTGGGTGCAGAGCATCCTCACCCTGAGCCCCAAGCCTGAATTGCTGGCCGAGGTGGACGCGGTGTTCAAGGCCCATATGCTCTTGGGCATGACCGTGTTCCTGCTCTTCCCTTTCACCCGCCTCGTTCACGTGCTGACTGCGCCCATCAACTACCTGGGCCGCGCCTACCAGATCGTGCGCATGAAGCGCCGGGCCTGAGCTAGGCGTAATAGCAGTTCCCGCTGTGCTCCTCAGCACTGGTGGACCTCCCTTTCCCCCCGCCCCCAGGCGGGGGGTTTTTCTTCGGCCCTCCCAATTGCCGCTCCGCGCCGACGCCCACGGGCCGTGGCCGGACAGCCCGATGATCTGGGCACGCGGCCCGTTGTCCCCCGCGGGGGCGCAGCGCGGCGACCGTGCAGCCTTGCTTCACTTCCTCAGCGCGCCGAAACCATGAGCGAGGCACCGGATTCCCTCCTGGTCCTGGAGAGCCCCAGCCGGCTCGCCAACCGCATCACGGCGCTCCTGGTACTGTTCTTCATTGCCGCGGTGATCGCCATCGGCCTGACCCTTCTGGTGTCCTGGCAGCTCGAAGGCAGCGCGGCGGCGATCAACGATGCCGGCAGCCAGCGCATGCGCTCCTATCGCATCGGCCTTCTCATGGTCGAGGGCGTGGGGGGGAAACCGGGTATCCGGGAGACCTTGCAGGAAGAACTGCAACGCTTCGATGCGGTGCTGCGTGACCTGGAATCCGGCGACCCGGTTCGCCCCATGGCGCCCCCGCGGGATGCCGACGTGGCGGCGGGGCTTTCCGCTGTGCGGCGGAACTGGCAAAGCACAGGCCGTCCCCTGGTCGAGCGTTACCTGAACGCCCAGGACGCCGCCGGCCGGCTGGCCGCCGCCGAACTCTACGGAGACTGGGTGACCGACTACGTGGCGGAAATCAACGCTACCGTGCTGCGCATGGAGCGTCTTTATACCTTCAATGCCAATCTCCAGCGGGTCTTCCAGATTGCCCTGGTCGTGCTGGCCGTGCTCGCCACGGCGGCGCTCATCCGCTTTTTCTTCGTCCTCGTCATCCGCCCCCTGGACCGGCTCTACGCGGGGATCCGCCGCATGGCCGACGATGATTTTTCGGTACGCCTGCCGGTGGAAACCCGGGACGAATTCGGCGTCGTCACCCAGGGCTTCAACCGCATGGCGAACCATCTGCAGAAGCTCTACGCCACCCTAGAGGAGCGGGTGGCGGCCAAGACCAGCAGCCTGGAATCGCGCAATCTGGAGCTGGGTGTTCTCTACGAAGTGACCGCCTTCCTCAGCGAGCCGGCCAGCATCGACGATCTGTGCGAGGGCTTCACCCAGCGCCTGCGCTCGGCGACCCGGGCGAGGGCCGCTTCGGTCCGGCTCTGTTCCGGTCCCGACGACGAGCTGTTCCTGGTGGCCCAGGAGGGGCTTTCAGCCGAGTTCGTCGAGTGCGAACAGTCGCTTTCGCGCCATCAATGCGTGTGCGGCGAAGCCCTGGCCAGCGCCGGCCCCGTGGTGGTCAATCTCATGGACAAGCCGGCCAATCTGACCATGTCCACCTGCATCCGCGAAGGCCTGACCACGACCACGGCCTTCACCATCAGCAATGACAAAAGAGTCTTGGGTATCTACAACCTGTATTTCGATACCCCCAGGGAATTTTCGCGGCCGGAGATCTGCCTCCTTGAGACCCTGGGCCAGCACCTGGGGGTGGCGGTGGAGAACCGCCGCCTGCGTTCGCGGGAAAGGGAACTGGCGGCCTACGAGGAGCGCAATCTGCTGGCCCAGGAACTGCACGACTCCATCGCCCAGGGGCTGGCCTTCCTCAACATCCAGGTGCAGCTTCTGCAACAATCCCTCGATCGTCGGCGCCCGGACGAGGTCCAGGCGACCGTTGAGCAAATCCGCGAAGGAATCCACGAAAGTTACGAGGACGTGCGCGAATTGCTGGTGCACTGCCGTACCCGGGTCGGCCAGGCGGATCTGGATACCGCTATCCGGACCGCCCTGGATCGCCTCCAGACCCAGACCGGCATCGCCACGGCCTTCGAGTCCTCCGGGGTCGGCATCCCCTTGCCGCCGGACGATCAGGTGCAGGTCATGCACATCGTGCAGGAGTCCCTGTCGAATATCCGCAAGCACGCCCATGCCGGCCAGGTGCGGGTGAGGGTCGAGCGCAGCCCCCGGGGGACGGTCATCGCCGTCGATGACGACGGTGTCGGCTTCGACCCTGCGCAGCGCGACGAAAGCGGCCGGCACATCGGCCTCAGCATCATGCAGGAACGGGCCTTGCGGGTGGGCGGCCAGTGCGCCGTCCAATCGGTTCCTGGCGGGGGAACCCATGTGGTTCTGACCCTGGAGCGCCGCAGCGGCAACGCAGAAAATCCAAAGGAGAGAGTGTAAACATGGAAAAAAAGATACGTGTCCTCATCGTGGACGACCATGTGCTGTTCAGTCGCGGCATCAAGTCCTTGCTCCAGCGCCATCCGGAATTCGAGGTGGCGGACGACGTTGCCGACGGTCTGGAAGGCGTCAAGCGGGCCCAGACCTTGCGGCCCGACGTGGTCCTCCTGGACCTGCACATGAAGGGCATGTCGGGGCGGGAGGCGGTCCGTTACATCAGCGAATCGGTACCGGAGACCCACGTGCTCATGCTCACGGTTTCCGAGGACACCGAGGATTTGCTCGAATGCCTGAAGAACGGAGCCGCCGGCTATCTGGTCAAGAACATCGAGACCGAGGCCCTGGTGGATGCCCTGCACCGCGTGGCCCGAGGAGAATCGGTCATATCGCCCCAGATGACCACCAAATTGGTTCAGGGCTTCCGTACCCGGGGTACCGGCGAACCGGGACCGGCGGTGGAGCCCGAGCGGCTTTCCCCGCGGGAAAAGGAAATCATGGGGCGCCTCGCCCGAGGCGATACCAACAAGGAAATCGCCCGTGCCCTTGAGCTTGCCGAAAGCACCGTAAAGATCCACATCCAGAACATCTTCAAGAAACTGCACATCTCCAGCCGGGTCCAGGCTGCCCTCTACGCCGTCGAACACGGTTACGTCGCTGAAAAGGCTTAAACCTGGAAACCTCAGTTGACCGCTTGTCGAGTCCCGGAATGCCTTGCGCCCCGGACCTCCGTGCCACGAGTGGTCACTCACCCACTGGGTGGCACCGCTACGAGCCCGCTGGCGCATCCGGGCGGGCGCCTGGCCTTGTCGCTCCTCCTAGCAGGCATCAGCCTGCCGCGTCGTCGCTTCGCGCCAGACTCCCGCCCGAAAGCACCAACGGGCTCGTCCAACTGAGGTTTCCAGATTAAAAAAACCCGACCCCTCGGGGTCGGGCATGGGGCCGGGCAGGGTACCGGCCGTTCCTCAGAGGAGGAAGCGTGGAAGCATCCGGAAATTCAGGCCGGCGCACCCGGAAGCGGGTGAGTGCGCTGTAGGTGGCGGTAGGTGCACACGAGTTCCTGGGCGTGGGCCGTCTGGCCTCGTTCCAGGGCGTGCTCCATGTTTTCGATGATCATGGTGTGGAGCCGGAACACGCCTTCAGGGCTGGCCAACAGGGCTTCGCCCACTTCGGCCGCGACGGCGAGGGGAATGTGTTCATGCTCCGCAACCGCAGCGATTTCACCTTGGTCCAGGTCGCAATAGTCGAGTACGTCTTGCAGGGAGAGCATCGCAACTCCTTTGGCAATCAGCCAGAATGATTGTCATCGGGTCCACCGCTGGGGTGGTTGAGCGTTGTCTTTGTTGTCCCGGTCTTGAGTGTTTTTGTGGGTGACCGGCACTTTCCAGCATAGACCCTGATCTTCGCAGGTCAAGGCGCCCGACACGCTCTTCGCGGCGCCCACGAGTTCAGTGTCCGCCTCGTCCGGCTGCACCCCGGGAATCCGCTCCGCAGCGGGTGAGCAAGCGTAACAGCCCCTTGCGCCCCTCCTCCAGCAGCAAGGTGGTCGAGGCCACCATGATGCTCACGCTCCATTCGAAGGCGGAGAGGTCCACCGTGCCGAATACCGCCTGGGCCGGTGCCCAATGCACCGCAAGCGCCTGCAGGCCCAGGACGGCCAGGAGGGCGAGCCAGAGCTTGCCGTTGGCGAAGAACTGCCGATTGAAGGCGCTGCCGTACTCGGCCCGGGCGTTGAATATATTGAAAAACTGGAACAGGACGAAGGTGGTGAAGGCCAGGGTGCACGCCTTGGTGGCCTGACCGGGCGCCGTGAGTCCCCAGGCATACACGGCAAGTGTGCCGGCCGCCATGGTGAAGCCGTAAAGGCCGATGCGCCACAGGCGCTGCCAGGAAAGGATGGAGGCGTCCGCGGCCCTCGGCCGGTCGCACATGATCCCCGGGCGCGCAGGCTCGACGCCTAGGGTCATGGCCGGCGGCCCGTCCATGATGATATTCACCCAGAGGATCTGGATGGCCGTGAAGGGCGTGGCGAAGCCGAGGAAGGGTGCAGCCAGGACGGTGAGGAGGGCACCGATGTTGGTGGAGAGCTGGAAGCGCACGAATTTGACGATGTTGTCGTAGATGGTGCGTCCCTCTTCGACCGCCCGCACGATGGAGGCGAAATTGTCGTCGGCGAGCACCAGGGTTGCGGCTTCCTTGGTCACTTCTGTCCCGGTGATGCCCATGGCCACCCCAATATCGGCTTTTTTCAGCGCCGGGGCGTCGTTCACACCGTCGCCGGTCATGGCGACCACGTGCCCCTTCGCCTGCAGGGCTTGGACGATGTGCAGCTTGTGCTCCGGGGCGACGCGGGCGAACACGGCGCATTTTTCTACCAGCGCGGCAAGCTCGCTGCGGGGGAGGCCGTCGAGATGGCGCCCCTCGCGCGTTTCGCCGCAAAGGCCGAGTTCGTGGGCAATAGCCGCTGCAGTGACGGGGTGGTCGCCGGTGATCATCTTGACCTGGATGCCGGCGGCAGCACAGGTGGCGATCGCCTGCCGCGCCTCGGCCCGCGGGGGATCGATGATGCCGACCAGCGCATGCAGCGTCAGATCCTGAACCCAGGACAGCAGATCGCCGGAGGGATCGAAGGCTTCAGCCGGAATCACCCGCGCTGCCAGGGCCAGTACGCGCAGGGCCTGGGCAGCCAGAGCCTGGTTCTCCGCGAGGTAGGCGGCCCGCGCCGTGTCGTCGAGGGCGAGGGCCTGGTCGCCGACGAGATGGCGCGACGAGCGTTCGAGCAGTACGTCCGGCGCACCCTTGACGCAGAGGCGCACCTGCGTGCCCTCGTGGTGGAAGGTGGCCATGAACTTGGTGGCGGAATCGAAGGGGATTTCTGCGATGCGGGGCAGATGGTCGAGGGCGCTCTCCGCGTCCAGCCCGCCCTTCGCCGCCAGGGCGAGCAGGGCACCCTCGGTGGGGTCGCCGATGAGTTGGTCGCCCCGAAGGCGGGCGTCGACGCACAGCGCTGCCGGCAGCAGGACATGGCGGAAATCGTCGTCACCCTCGATGGCCCCGGCGGCCCCATAGCCTTCGCCACTCACCGGGTGGTGGCGGCCATGGCAGTATAGGACGCGGGCCGTCATCTGGTTGAGGGTCAGGGTTCCGGTCTTGTCGGTGCAGATCACCGTGGTGCAACCCAGGGTCTCCACGGCCGCGAGCTTCTTGACGATGGCGCTGCGTCTGGCCATGCGGTGCATGCCCAGCGCCAGGGTCACCGTCACCACGGCGGGCAGTCCCTCGGGAATCGCCGCGACGGCCAGGGCGATGGCCGTCATCGCTGTCTGGAGCAATGGGTCGCCGCGCAGCAGACCCATCAGGAACATCAGGGCGACGACGCCGCTGGCAATCAGCGCCAGACGTTTTCCCAGGCTGTCCAGTTGCCGTTGCAAGGGTGTCTCTCCCTCGGCCGTCTCGGCCAGCAGGCCGGCCAGTCGGCCCATTTCGGTACCCATGCCGGTGGCCGTAACGATGGCCTCGAGCCGGCCCCGGGTGAGCATGGTATTCATGAATACCATGTCGTGCCGTTCCGCTAGCGCCGATTTTTCCCCGACCGGGTCGGGCAGCTTCGCAACCGCTTGGGACTCGCCAGTGAGCGCGGCTTCCGCCACTTCGACGCTGTGGGCGGACAGGACGCGCGCGTCGGCGGGAACGCGGTCGCCGGCCTCCAGCAGGAGAATGTCACCGGGTACGAGGGCGGCGGCTTCGATCAGGCCAACTGCGCCTTCGCGCCGGACCCGCGCCGTCGGGGCTAGCATGTTTTTCAAGGCGGCCAGTGCAGCTTCTGCGCGGTGTTCCTGAAGAAAACCCAGACATGCGTTGAGGAGCACGACAAAGGCGATCACAGCTGCATCCGTGAGATCGCCGATCATCCCGGCCAGCACGGCGGCACAGAGCAGGATGAGAACCAGCAGACTCCTGAACTGGTCGAGAAACTTCAGCCAAACCGGGCGCGGCGGCTTTTGGGCGAGACGGTTGGTGCCGTGGAGGGCGAGCCGCCGCGCGGCCTCTGCGCCGGTCAGGCCCCGCTTGACGTCAGTCGCCAGCGCCTCGGCGACCGCTTCGGTCGAAAGGGTATGCCAGGCGACGACGGGGTGGGATGGCATGAAGGGTTTGGTCCTGCAGCTTGGAAGTGACCCAGCAGCTCCGGCACGAGGGCGCCCTCGTGCCCTCGGGCGATGAACGGGTGGTCAGGGATATCCTTGGGATTATGAACCCCCGCAAGCGGGGCCAGGAGGCCGAATCGGTTTGGAGCGTTCCCCGGCCACGTTGTCGAGCCGCTTTCGGCGTTCGGCGAAGCCTGCTTTGGCAGGCTGAAATACCGGATGAACCAGGCGCTGTCCGGAGGCTCGCGGCGCCCCTGGGAGGCTTGGTTGGCGGTCATCGCCACAGGCTCAGGGGGGGATCGTGAATCACGGCGCGTAGCACGTCGCTGCGCGAGACCAAACCGAGGAGGTCGCCATCGTCCCCCACGACGGGCACGCCGTCGACGCCGCCGGCGAGCATCGCGGCGGCCACACGCCGGATGTCGGTGACCGGAGCGGCCGCGACGACGGGGCTCGTCATCACGTCGCGTACCCGGCGGCGCAGGGTCTCGATGACCTTGCCGCCATCGATGTCGATCACCCGCAGCAGATCGCGCTCGCTGACGACGCCGACCAGATGCCGTGCGGCGTCGAGCACCGGCGCCTGATGGATGTGGTGGTCGCGCAGGAAGCGCCACGCGTCGGCCGCCGTGGCGTCGGCTTGCACCGTGATGGCGGGACGGCTCATCACCTGGGCCGCGTGGATGAGAGGGCCGCGTTCCAGATCTTCGGGCAGCATGGTGCGATAGGCCTGCACTGCTTCCTGGGTCGGCCTTGGGAGCGGGGCCTCAACGCCGATCTCTTCACCTTCCCGGGCGATGGCGCGGGCGTGCTGCGTGCGGGACAGGCGATGCACGCGCCCCATTTCTTCCAGGGTGCCGGTGAAGACGCGTCCCGTGATGCCGTAGATCGAAAACATGCTGCTCAGTACTCCCGGTCAGGCCCGCACAGCAGGGATGGCCGGAGTCCGGGGCGAGGATAGGCGGTGGAGCATCGCCTCATGAACGGGCGCGCCTTCGCTTTGCGACGACGCGCCACGCCCACGCCTGGGATATCAGTAGGTAGGCGGCAGCGGCGGCGAAGGTCGCCGTGATCCCGAGACCGGCCAGCAGGGGGAGGCCGATGGTGCCGATGTTCTCCCATAGACCCGCGGGATCGCTGAGCGAGACGCTTGAGGCGGCGGATGATCCCGTGGCCCAGGCGCCGAGTTGATAGGCTGCGTAGTAGATAGGCGGGACGGTCAACGGGTTGGTAATCAGCGTGCCGGCGGCGGCGACCGGCAGATTGACGCGCAGCAGGACCGCTGCGGCTGCCGCGAGCAGAATCTGGGCGAGCGGAATGGCAAAGCCGATGAAAAGCCCGACGGCAGCACCCACCGCAACGCCACGGCGTGACCAATGCCACAGCTTGGGATTGCCGAGCCAGGGCGCCAGCCTGCGTAGCGAGGGATGGGCCTCGAGTTGCTCGCGGGTGGGCGCCAGAGCCCGCAATCGCTGGCTCCAGGATGTCCGCATGCTCAATCGTCTCCGCCCAGGAAACCGAGCAGTTGCAGCAGGCTGGTGAAGAGGTTGAAGAGCGAGACGAAGAGCGTCACCGTGGCCAGGACGTAATTGGTCTCGCCGCCGTGGATGATATTGCTGGTTTCATAGAGAATCAGACCGGACATCAGCAGGACGAAGGCGGCGGAAACCGTGAGCGACAGCGCGGGGATGGAGAAGAAGATGGCCGCCAGGCCGGCCAGGAAGGCCAGCAGGATGCCGACCATGAGAAAGCCGCCCATGAAGCTGAAGTCCTTCTTGCTGCTCAGGGCGTAGGCGGAGAGGCCGATGAAGATCACCGCCGTTGCCCCCATCGCCTGCATGACGATCTCGTGGCCGTTGGGCAGGCCGAGATAGCGGTTGACGATGGGGCCCAGGGTGTAGCCCATGAAGCCGGTCAGGGCGAAAACGGCGAGGATGCCCCAGCCGCTGCTCTTGAGTTTATGTACGGCGAACAGCAGAGCGAAGAAGCCTCCCAGGGTGAGGAGGATCCCCGGGTGGGGGAGGTTCAGCGCCGCGGATATGGCCGCGGCGAGGGCCGAGAAAGTCAGTGTTGCCGAGAGGAGCAGATAGGTGTTGCGGATGACCCTGTTGCTGGAAAGGGCCGATTCCGCTCCTCCTCGAGGCAGGGCGATGGCGTAGGCGCCAGGATGTTTCGGGTTCATTTGACTCTCCTTTCGGGTTGAGAACTTGCCGTGTCGCGGTGTCCTGACCTAAGGCACGACCACGACGGGCAGGGGGCAGCGATGCATCACCTTGTAGGCCACCGAGCCGAAGAGCAGACCATCGATGCTCCCCAGGCCCCGGCTGCCGACGACGACGGCCGTGGCGCGCAGCAGAACGGCTCTTTCGACGATGCGTTCAGCCGGATCGCCCAGCAGCGCGTGCAAGCGCCAGGGCAAGCCTGCCGCGTCCAGCAGGGCGATTGCCTGCGCCGCGGCAGCAAGCGCGCGATGGGCGAGTTCAGCCTCGGCGGCCTCCCTGGACAGCCAGGGCTGCACATGGACGAGGTGCAGGGCGCAGGCGTTCATGGCCCCGGCCTGGGTGGCCGCATGGCGTACGGCACGCAGGGCGTTGTCCGAAGGATCCACGGCGACCAGCCAGGGATTGACTTGCGGGGCAGGGAGCGGCGGTGTGCTGTCGAAGACCAGGCAGACGAGCCGGTGGTCGGCGTCGTGTTCGGCCGCTGCGAGGGTCGGTGCAAGGGGGGCAGGGTTCATGCTTCGTCTCCTGCGGGCAAGGGTCTGGCTTTCGTCGTCGCAAGACTGGCTGCGACGGAGATGAGGATAATGCTGGCGACGATGGAAAGCGACCATTGGATGGGCACGTGAAACCAGGGCATGGCCAGCATCTTGCCGCCGATGAAGACGAGTACGAGGGCGAGACCGTACTTCAGCAGGTGGAAGCGTTCCGCCATGTCCGCCAGAAGGAAGTAGAGGGCGCGCAGACCCATGATGGCGAAGATGTTCGAGGTGAATACGATGAAGGGGTCTGTGGTGACCGCGAAGATGGCCGGAATGCTATCCACCGCAAACACGACGTCGCTCGCTTCGATGAGCGCCAGCACGAGGAACATCGGCGTGGCCCAAAGCAGCCCGTCCTTGCGCACGAAGAATTTCTCGCCGTGGAACTCGGGGGTGATGCGAAGATGGCCGCGCAGCCAGCGCAGCAGCGGGTTTTTCTCCAGGTCCGGCCGGGCCTCGGCGAAGATCAGCATCTTGATGCCGGTGAAGACCAGAAAAGCGCCGAAGACGTAGAGAATCCAGGCGAACTGCTGCACCAGCCAGACACCGGCCAGGATCATCGCGGCCCGCAGCACAATTGCCCCCAGCACGCCGTAGAGCAATACCCGGCGCTGCAATTCCGGCGGTACGGCGAAGTAGGTGAAGATCATGACGAAGACAAACATGTTGTCCACCGACAGCGATTGCTCGATCAGGTAGCCGGCGAGGAATTCGAGGGTCTTGGTCCGTGCCACCTCGGCGCCCTGGGTATCGTTCAGATACCACCAGAGCAGCCCGGCGAAGGCGAGGGCGAGGCCGACCCAGACCGCCACCCAGGTGGCGGCTTCCTTGACATGCACGCGGTGCGCCTTGCGTCCGCCGAAGACAAAAAGATCGAGCGCCAACATAAGCAGCACGAAGGCGATGAACCCGGCCCACATCGGGCCCGTGGCGAAGCTGATGGCGGTGGTTTCGTTCATGGAATCATCTTGACGTATTGGCCCTCGCCGCTCCCGAGACGCCCACCGTCCCCACGGCGGGGTGGGAACGGGGAGTGGACAGCCGACCGATCGGCGAAGGGCGTGTTTCGATGGCCGGTGTGGTCCTATTGAACCTGCTGAATACCCGCCAGTACCCAGCCGCCGTTGCCCTGGCGCGGCTTGACCATGTGCCACACCTCATCGACGCTCTCGACCGGGCCGTTGTCTTCGCGAATCTGCCCGGTAAAGCGTGTGCTCACGACGTAACGACTGTCTTCCTCGGCCACGTCGATGACCTCGGCTTCGATGGCCACGACATCGGTCATCTGGGCTTGTCCCGCGCGTTCAGCGAAGGCAAGTTTGATTTCGGCGAACATCTCCGGGGTGGTGAATTCGCGGATGTCGTCCAGATTGCCCGCGTCATTGGCGGCCTGGAGGCGGATGTAGTGCACCTTGGCGTTGCGCACGAAGCCCGCCACGTCAAAGTCGGCCGGAACTTTGCCGGATGGGGTAGTCGGGGTGGCGAGGGGGGTGCCCGCCGAGGCTGCGGGCATCGCGACATCGTAGCCACGCGCTGCGACTTGGCCCGGCTCGGTCCTGTGGGCGGCGTACTGGGAAGCTTGGGGTATGCCGCCCGCGCTGGCGCCGGCCAAGGCAGGGTTTTGCGCCTGGGCGCGTTTGCGCAGGAAGAAGCCCACGGCGGCCATGACGACGACCGCCAACAGCGCCATCATCATGAACGAGGCCAACTCTTCGCCGAATCCGAAGTGCGAGGCCAGAGCGGCGAGTCCCAGGCCGGCTGCCAGACCTGCAACAGGTCCCATCCAGGAGCGTCCGGTATTTGCGCCGGCAGCCGGCGCCGCGGCAGCGGCCGGTGCGGAAGCGTTGGCGGGAGTTGCCTGTTTCTGAGCGGGGCCGGCATCTGGGGACTTGGCAGGGGGGGCCATCTCCCTTTGCATACCGGCGGATTTTCCGGAACCAAGGCGCTTGGCCGCCTCGGCGTCACCCACGCCGATGGAAAGGCCGAGAGCGACAATGACGGCGAGCAGTGAAAGGGATTTCATCGAGTTCTCCTGTGAGTTGAAGGGATACTCGACGCAGGATAGAGGTCGCAAAAACAAAAGAAAAACAGAATAAAATGTATTCGCCCATCCAAAAAAACTTATGTTCGCGTTGTGTGCTTCCGGAGGCCTCAGGGATTGGGCTTCCTGGCGCCTTGGCCGCCAAACATGTCGTGCTGCGCGAACTGGCAGATGGCCGAGACGATGGGGTGGGTGAGTTTGCGTTCGTTCGTGATGGCGTAGATCTGCTCGCGCACGACTTCTATGCGCCCAGCGACTTCGACCTCGTACTGCCGGGAGATGTCATCCTCGATGGCGGTCGGTGCGGCGAAGAAGCCCGCGCCCGCCTGGCCGAAGGCCATGAGCAGCGCGCTGTCGTCAAACTCGCCCACGATGCGGGGCCGCAGGCGCTCCGACTCGAACCAGCGGAGCAGGCGGGAGTGCAGGGCGACGTCCGCACCGGGCATCAGAAACGGCTGCTTGTCCAGTCCCCGGGGAAAGTCGGCGGCGGCTCGGCCCCGGAGGGCAGGGGCGGCAAAGATGCTTACGCCGCTTTCCCCTAGAAAATGGGCGTAGCCGCGCACATTCAGGTTGTCGGGCATGGGGCGGTCGGCGATCACCATGTCCAGGCGGTGTACCGCCATGTCGCCCAACAGAGAAGTGAGGCGGCCCTCCCGGCAGATGAGTTTGATGGGCTCGCGGCTGACCAGGGAGGGTTCGACCAGGCGATAGGCCACCATCTTGGGTACCGAGTCCGCGATGCCCACCCGGAAGGGCGTGCTCTGGGGCAGGGCGTCTTCGCGCAGGGATTCCAGCAGTTCGTCGCCCAGAGTGAAGATTTGCTCGGCGTAGCTCAGCATGCGCTGGCCGGTTTCGGTGAGTTCGAGTCCCCGGCCGGCGCGGCGGAACAGTTGTACGCCCAGCGCGTTTTCGAACTCGCTCAGTTGCCCACTGATGGACTGGGGAGTGACGTGCAGCATCGCGCTTGCCCTGGCGATGCTGCCCGCTTTGGCGACCATCCAGAAATACCGCAGATGCTTGAAGTTCAATCCGGCCACAGTTTTTCCTGTTCTGCCCCTAAGGGCTCCACGGCCGAAAAATTTTCGCGGCGTGGGAAATGCGGGTATTCACGGCTTACGGGCCTTCGGGGTTCGGCTCGAACACCCAGACCGCGTAGCCGTCGCGCAGTTCGCGCAGCAAGGTAGCCAATAGCCAGGCGGGGATGCGCAGGCGTCCGGCTTCCCGGGCTCGGTTGACGATGGAGGTCCAGTGGCGAACGCGGAATCCGGCCGCCTCGATGGCGAGGCGCGGGTGTGCCGCACGGGGGGCGAAGCGGGCCCCCAGGCAACCGAGTTCGCGGCGGATTCCACCGCCGAAGCGCCGGTTGAAGGTTCCCGTCATCAGGTCGCAGACCAGGGTGGCACGGGGCAGCGCCCGGCGCACCGCGGCGGCGGTGGCCGTAAGGGCTTCGTCCGGGAGGTACATGCTGACCCCTTCCAGGATGACCATTGCCTCGTCGTCCCCCGCCAAGGGAGCAAGGTGGGCCGCAAGGCCTTCCCGGGCGAAGTCCACCCCCACGCGGGCCAGGCGATTGGGCGCCTGGTCCGCCGGCAGCCGCAGTTCCTTCACGGCAAGCAGGCCGGGATCGTCGAATTCCCACCATTGGCCGCCAGGCAAGCGGAAAGCGCGGGTGTCGAATCCGGCGCCGATGAGGAAGAAGCGCTGCCCCGGCCGGGCCGTAATCGCTTCCCGGGCCAGATCATCCACCAGGCGGTGGCGGGCGACGTTGCTTTCGCTCGGCCCCCGGAAGCGCAGAAGGGGCGCCAGTTCGTTCCGCATGCCGGGATCCAGGAACAGTGCTGCCTGGCGATCGCCACATAGTGGATTGGGGCCTTCCGCATCCGTTGCCCGCAGCAGGCAACAGTAATAGGCAGTGCGGGCGACGGGCGGTAGGGAGTTCATCCTGGAAGCCTCGGCTGGACGCTCCCGTAGCGCCGCCACCCGAGCGGCGACGGATTCGCGCTGGGGCAGATATCCAGGGCGCAAGGCATTGCCGGCTTCGACAAGCGGTCAGCCGAGATTTCCAAGATCATTGGCTGCGGCCGTAGCGTCCCGTCAGGGTGGCCTTGCCGAGAGCGTTGGCGTTGATCATGAAACCGGCGATGCCGGCCGTGGTGCCCGGGGGAAGGTCCAGCTTGTCCACCTTGAGGGCATAGACCGTGAAGTGGTAGCGGTGCGGCTTGTCCCCTACCGGGGGACAGGGACCTCCCCAGCCTGGGGCACCGAAGTCGGTCGTCACTTGCACGGCCCCGGCGGGCAGGCCGGAACCGTCGCCCTTGCCGGCGCCGACCGGGAGCCCCGTGGTGTCGGACGGTAGGTTGGCCACCAGCCAGTGCCAGAACCCGCCGCCGCCGGTGGGGGCGTCCGGGTCATGGACCAGGATGGCGAAACTGCGGGTGCCCTTGGGTGGGTTTTTCCAGGTCAGGGCTGGGGAGAGATTGCCGCCGCTGCATCCGAAGCCCTGGAAAACCTGCGCTGACTTGATCGTTCCCCCCGGGGGAAAGTCAGGACTGCTCAGGGAAAAGCCGCCGGCCTGGGCGGCGCCACCGCCTGCGGCAAGGGCGATGGCAGCGAGCGAGAGGCGGAAGGCGAGGCGAGGATTGGGCATGGCGGGTCTCCGAAAATGGGGAGCAAGAATTCTAAACGGCTTCAGCCGAAGCCGAAGCGCCGGTTGTTGTGGCTAGTTGTTGAAAAAACAGCAATTGCGCAGCGCAGGGCAGGGGGGGACAATGGATCCATGTCCAGCTTCGATGCCATCGATATCCATCGTCCGGACCTGGCCCGCAGCTATCTCCAATTGCTGGCCAGCCAGCCGGGCCGGCCTCTGGCCCTGTTCGGCCCCCGTCGGGTGGGCAAGACCTGGTTCCTCGACCACGATCTGGCCCCGGTTGCCCGGGAGGCCGGCCTCCTGCCGGTCTATGCCGACCTGTGGCTCAACAAGGCCGCCCCCCTGGAAGCCATCAATCACGCCCTGGAGGAGGCCCTGGACGATCTGCGCGTGCCGCCCGGCACCATCGGGCGGCTGGCTCGTACCCCGGTCAAGAAGATCGGTGCCCTGGGTGCCAGCATCGACTTGGGCGATGAGCCGCGCCGCCGCGCCCTGCCCGACGATGCCGCCCTGCGCTTCGATGCCCTGGTGGTCCGCCTGGCCCTCGAACATGGCGCCCGGGTGCTCCTCCTGCTGGACGAGGCGCAGACCCTGGGGGACACGGACCGGAGCGGCGATCTGCTGGCCACCCTGAGGGCCGTGCTCCACAAGCGCCAGGACCAGGTAGAGGCCGTGCTCACGGGATCGTCCCAGGAAGCGCTCGCCCGTATCCTTTCTGCTGCCGGCACGCCCATGTACCAGTTTGCCCAACTGCTTACCTTTCCGCCCCTGGGCGACGAATTCCTGGTACGCCTGACCGACCGCTTCGCCGAAGTGCATCACGGCCGGGCGCCGCGTCTCGAAGACCTGCGCCAGCTGTTCGCGCGGGTGGGATTCAAGCCTGCCTTGCTGCGCGACATCGTCAAGACCATGTCTGCGGAAGGCGAAGTCGATCCGGAGGCTGGCCTGGCTCACTTCATGGCGGACGAGCGGCAGGTCGCCGGCTGGCAAGCCCTGCTCAACACCTTGGATGCCTTCGAGCAGGCAGTGCTCCTTGCCGTTGCCCAGAGGCTTCCACCCCTGGGCAAGGAAACCCGGGCGCGTCTGGCGGCCATCCCCGGGGTCAGCCCCTCCGTGGCCAAGGTGCGCACGGCTTTGGAGAAACTGAAGCGCGGGGGATTGCTGACCAGGACCGGAGATGGCCTGGCCCTGGAGGACGAACTCTTCGCTGCGTACCTCGTCGCCCGGGAAGGGGCGCGTTGACCGCCCATGGCAGATGCTCCCGAGCTTTCCAGCGTGCAACGTGAGGCGGTATGGGAGGCCCTGTCCGACCTGTTCGTGGACAGTCCCATCGACTACGCGGAGCTCGCGTCCCGCTTGGCCGGAATCCCCCTGGACCTCCTCGAGGGTATCCTGTTCGATGAAGTGGCCCCTCATTGCGCTCCCAATCTCCTCGCGCCGGCTCCGCCCGTCTGGTCTGGGTTCGCGCGAGAGCCCCTGGTGCTGGGGATACGCGATCTCCTGCTCCGCCGTCGCCGCTCCCGATGCATCGCTCTGGCCGGCTGGCTGGGCGGACGGATCTGGCGCCGGCTGCACGCCAGGGATTGGCAGGAACTGCGGCCATACCTGGCCCGGCAGGGCGTGGAGGCATCGGGCCGGGGATGAGGACGCACCGCGTCCGCCAGGCGCCGCGATGCTCACGAATCCCGAGCGGGGATCGTGGGCGGATGGAGCTTCGGCCAGATCGCGGAGGGTCGGGTAGCGTTGATCGATGGTGCGGACTTCGGGCATGGAGCACTCCGCCTCAAACAATGGCCACCGGGCGCACCTCCTTGCGGGCGGCTTGGCTCATCCCGCCGTAGCCCCAGGCGCGGCCATCCACGTCGCGGATGACGACATAGCTTGTCAGGGCGACGGCGCCCAGTGCTGATTCGAGGGCCGCGTAGCTTGCAGCGACGAAATCGGCCTTTTCCGCATCGCTGTTGGTCCCTTCCGTAACGACGATCTCCAGGTGGAACGCGGCTTTGCCTTGGGATTCCACTGCTGCGGCGCCGATGAACCACTGCCCCCGCGGTAGACTTTCGACGGTGACTGCGGTTAGCTCCCGCCGCTTGCGCAGGAGCGTGACGGTCAATTCCGTGAGGGTGATGGCGAGTTGGCGGGCAAGGGGGGCCGGGGGGATGGTGCTGAGCTTGAGGGCGAGGTAGGGCATGGCGTGGGCTCTCCGTCGAGAGGTTGAATGGAAGCGGGTTTACTCAGGGAAGGGGGCGGTGCCGACCCGCCGGGCGAAGCCCAATTGCATGAGGTAGGCGATTCGGCTGGCTGGATTGGCGAAGGACTGCGCCTCGAAGGCGGCGTTTGCCCGCTGTTTGAAGTCCTGCCGCGGATGACGGGCCAGGACGCTTGCCGCTGCGCCGGGGGGAAGTTCCTCCAGTCCGGCACCGATGCAGTCCAAGGCGGCACCATCGTGCAGCAGATGGGCTTCGGCTCCCGCCTGGAGGGGCACACGGACATTGAGGTGCAGGCTGATGGCGTCCTCAAGCCGCTGGCGACGCTCCGGCAGCCAGCCCATGGTCTGGGCGAAAGCGCCGGCATCCTTGGCGCCCCGGGCGGCGAAACAGCCCAGTCCGACGCAGCAGTGTCGCGCCTCGGTCAGCGCCAGGTCGTGCAGGACGGCGGCGACGAAGAGCAACTCGCCGTCGGTGGCGATGCCCCGGCCGCGGCCCAGCAATCGCCCCCAGAGAAAGGTCCGCAAGCTGTGCTCAAGCAGCCAGCCAGGCAAGAGATGGCGGGCGTGATCGAGGGCGCGACGGGCGTCGGCGCTTTCCGGCAGGGAGAAATCCGCCCCGCTCACGGTGGACAGACTGGAATCGCTCAGTCCCAGCGCACGGCGGGCTGCACCCGAGAGGCGCGCCAGGCGGACGAGCAGCAATTGACCGCCGAGGCGCAGGCGATCGCAGGTGTCCAGATTGCCGCCGGTATGGTGGGACCAGGCCAGGGTTCCGAGGGATGACATGAAAAGCTCCGGGGAAGACATGGCTTGCATTTCAGCGCCAGCGGGGACATGATGCGACTGTCCAGTAAGACATTTAAAGTGCTAAAAAAGACATGCCCGACTTCACTATCGCCGTTCTGGACTGGGCGCTGGCCGCTTCGGTGGCTGTGACGCTCGATGCGCTAGCGGCGGCCAATCGCATCGCCCAGGCAACCGGGGTGCCGCTCAGGCGCTGGCAGGTGGTGGGGAGCGGTACCTCCCTCCTGCTGTCCGGCGGCCTCGCCTTGCGGACGGATGCCTTGACGGAAGAAGCGGATCTGGGGGCTTCGATCCTGGTGGTTCCCGGTCTCGGGCTCGACCATCCCTGTCTCCAGGGCGGGCCGCAGGGGCGCTTCGACTGGGATCGCATCGCCGACCGCGTCGCCATGCCCGATGCGTCCGCGCTGGTCGAGCGGGTGCGCGAGCACAGTGCTGTCGGCGGTACGGTGGCGGCATCCTGTTCCGGCGTCCTGGTGCTGGGCGAAGCCGGGGTGCTGAACGGGCGCGCGGCGACCACACATTGGCGCCTGGCGAGCCTCCTGCAACGGCGTTACCCCGCCTGTAGTCCGGATGTTTCGCGCATGGTGGTGAGGGATGGGCCGGTGGTCACCGCCGGTGCCGCCCTCGCCCAGATGGACCTCATGTTGCTGCTCATCGCCGATGTCTATGGCCGCGACGTGGCCGATCTGGTGGGCCGCTACCTACTCCTCGACGGGCGTCCTACCCAGTCCTGCTACATGGCCCTTTCTCACCTGCGCAGCGTCGACGATACGGTAAGCCGCCTGGAACGCCTGATCGAGGCCAGCCTGCCCGAAGTGCCTTCCCTGGCGGTACTGGCCGACCGACTGCACGTCACCGAAAAAACCCTGGCTCGGCGGGTGCAGCGTGCCACGGGACAGACGCCGGGGGCGGTCGTCCAGGCGGTGCGCCTGCGCCAGGCACGCCACCTGCTGGAAACGACCCGCCTGCCGGTGGCCGAGGTCGCCAGCCGGGTGGGCTACGCCGACGCCACCGCCTTGCGCCGCCTCACCCTCAAGACCTTGCGCCTCGCGCCCGGCCAGTTGCGGGGAAGGGCGCCGTGATCCCGAGGGGCCGCGTGGCTTTGCCTCGGCCCGTCGGTCGCCGGGGGGCGCGTTCCTGCCCGGCCCGCCGCAGGACCGGCGCAGCGCCGGCCGCGGGCCGGTGTGCCTCACTCGCGCCAGGCGCTGAACACAAAGTCCTGGCCCTTCTGCGCCCGATGGCAGGTGTGGCAGTCGGCCTGGGCCTTGGCGTCGAGGCTCCCCTTGCCGGTCTTGGGGTCGAACACCTGGTAACCCCAGCCGTCGGTGGCGCGGAATTTCCGCTTGTCCTTGGTCATCACCAGCACGGCCTTGCGGGCCCCTTCGCCCACTGCGTTCTCCTTATCCACCGCTTCGAAGAGGTCGAAGACGATCACCGCGCCGTCGGCGAAGCGGCCGGCTTTGTAGCCCGCCACGGCCTTGGGATTGGCGTAGAGGTGGTGCAGGCCGCCCACCGCGTCGTAGAGGGGGTGGCCCTTGTTGATGAGCATGGATTTGACGTGGTCCCAGTGGCGGAAAGCGGTCGGATAGCCGACATCGGCCAGGACGGGAAGGCTGGCGGCGGCGAGGAGCGAGGCGATGAGAAGGCTACGGGTCATGGTGATCTCCTTGGGGTTTGGCGGTGTTGTAGTATCGAATCGATACGAAAAAAGTATCGGCCTTCGCTCCGTGCTTTGTCAACATAGTTTTTAATCGATACTATTGCGCCATGGCCGAGTCTTCCCTGCATGCCCTTCTGCTCTGTCTTTCCCGCGCCCTGCAGCACGAGCAGCGGCAGGCCGCCCTGGGCAGCGGCTTGCTGCCGGTGCAATGGGCGATCCTGGCCTATCTTCGGGATGCCAATCGCTACAGCAATACCCCCCAGGCCCTGGCGGAGTACCTCTCCCTGACCAAGGGCACGGTATCCCAGAGCCTCAAGCTGATGGAATCCCGCGGCTGGATCACTCGCAGCGGGGACACCGCCGACCGGCGCATCGTCCGCCTCGCCCTGAGCGCAGCCGGGCGGAGCCGGCTGGACCTAGCGGCCGACGAGGCCTGGTCGGCGGCCATCGCGGCGCTTCCCGCCGCCGATCGGGCCACGGCTGAGCATGCCCTGCGCCGGCTGCTGGCCGGCTGGCAGAAGATCCGCCAGGGGAGAACCTTCGGCGTCTGTCGCAGTTGTCGGCACTTCCAGCCTGGGGACCCGGAACACCGCTGCGGCCTCACCGGCGAGGCCTTGAGCGACGAGGACAGCACGCGCCTGTGCAGGGAACACGAACTGGCCTCGCCCGCACCATGAGCACAGTCGCTGCGTCGTGAGTCGCTCCCCGACCTATTCCTCCGTGCGCTCCTGAGCATGGCTGCCTTTCGCCTACCCCCGCTGCACGCCCTGGCCGCCTTCGAGGCTGCCGCCCGCCATCTATCTTTCCAGAAGGCTGCCGACGAACTTTGCGTCACCCAGTCGGCCATCAGCCACCGCCTGCGGCAACTGGAAGACGACCTGGGGGTGAAGCTTTTCCTGCGCATCAGCCGCAATGTGGCCCTGACGCCCCAGGGCGAGACCTACCTCATCGCCGTCCGGAAGGCCCTGGTCGATATCGAAGTGGCGACCCGAGGCATCGCCCGGGCGGCGCGGCACACCCTGCGGATAAGCGTCGCCCCCGGCATCGGCGCCAAGTGGCTGGTCACCCGGCTGGCCGATTTTCAGCGCGCCCATCCGGAGACCGACCTCATCCTCTCGGCGTCGATGCACCTGGCCGACATCAAGTCTGGCGAGATGGACGTCGGCGTGCGCTACGGCAACGGCCATTGGCCGGGGCTTGTGGCCCTCAAGCTGAGCGACGAGGTGCTCATGGCCGTGTGCGCCCCGGCCTATCCGGCCGGAGTCGGCGGACTCCGCCAGCCCGCCGACCTCGTGCGGGCCCAGTTGCTCCGTCTGCGCCACGGCAGCTTGCCCTGGAAGCCCTGGTTTGAAGCCGCCGGGCTCGATTGGCCCGAACCCACGGGCGGGATGCAGTTCGACGATCCGGTGATGCTGCTGGAAGCGGCGGTGGCCGGCAACGGCGTCGCCCTCAGCGCCGGCAAGCTGGTGGAACCCTATATTGCGGCCGGCGCCCTGATGCAGCCCTTTGCCATTGCCCCCCGGGACCGCGGCTACTACGTTGTGCTCGCGCCGGAGTCCCGGGAGAAGCCCTGGGTCATGGCTTTCGTGGATTGGTTGGTGCGGACGGCCCGGGAGGACGATCAGGGCGCCAGGGCAAGCTGATGGGCGGCCGGACCGAGGCGTAGGCGGTGTTCGCCCCGGGGGGTGGCGATGACCACCAACCCTTCGGCCCGTCTGCACTCCAGCTTGGTGATCTCGCCGCCGCGATGTACCGGTTGAGCCGCGACCCGTCCCTGGGCGCTCTCCCGATACACCGCCAGGCGATCCCGGTCAGTGAAAAACGTGGGTGCCTGGGCACCGCAGGCCGCCAGCAGGGAACGCTCCGGGTCGTAGCCCACCACGCGGCGCTGGTCCGTGGCCCGGGCCACCGCTACCAGAAGGACGATACCCAGGACGGCCAACAGGGCCAGGCCGATGTGGCGGGAAGCGGTTTCGGGTTTCATGGCACTCTCCTCGTGGGATGACGAGGCCATTGTGCCGAGGCAGGAACGCCCGTGGGACGAGGGTTTTTCATCGTCCGTAAGAAGGAATTTCATGGAAGGCAGGGCGTGGCGCATCCCGCGCAAACCGCCTCGAATCCCCTGACGCCACCGGGCGGCCGATGGCGTGGGCGCGCGCTAGCGCGGGGCGGGAAAAAGCGGTGCGACGCCCAGCTTCTTGATGGTCTTGCGAAAACCCCTGTAGGTCTGGCTGCCCAGATGAACGATGAACAGGCGGATCGGGTAGGGACCGGTGGCCAGGGCCTTGCACATGGCGGGGCCCTTGTCTCCCAGGGTGAAACGCCGGGTCTCGAAGGCCAGGACGTAATCCGGGACACTGGGGTCGCTGGCAAGGACGCGGCGCAGCAGATAGGCCTTGCGCACGTGTTTGCCGTCCCGGGCGATCAGGCCAGCGATTTCCGCCAGGACTTCCGGCGGCAGTTCGGCGGGGGCAAGTCTGGCCTTGGGCGGCAGGGTGGCGAGCTCCTGCTCGACCCGCTGCTCGTAGTCGGCCCGTTCCTGCCAGCGGCGGCGGTAGGTCTCGGCCGCGGCGGGCTCGCTCTCCTGGGTGTGGCGCCAGAGGATTTCGCAGCCGCTCAGGGTGGCGCCGGGGTCGGCGGCCATGACGGCCTCGATGTCCTCGGCGCCCCCGGGCTCGCCCGCTTCCAGTCGCAGGCGTCCACGCAGGAAACGGGCCGAGAGATGCTCGGGCTCCTCCGCCAGAAGGGCCTCGACCTCGGGCCGCAGTTCGTTGGCGGGGTCGAGTTCCTGCATGAGACGAATGCGTTCCCAGCGCTCACCGGGGGCGAACTCGGCTTGTCCGTCCAGTTCGCTCAGGCGTTGGCGGCATTCTGCAAGGTGGCTGTGGCGGGCCTGCCAGCGCTCGGCAACAGTCTGGCGCCAGGTCTGATCCAGTTCGGCCTCGACGCGGGAGAGCGATCCGGCAAGCCAAACCGTCGCGGCGCTGTGGTCCAGGGAGGGAGGCGGAAGGGGCGCCGTGTCGTCTCCGGCTATGGCGGCAAGCCGATCCCGCAGAGAGGGGTGGGTGTCGTGGTGGTCGGTGACGCGCTTCAGGGCGCGTTCCAGGCAGGCCTCGCTACCCAATTCCAAGGGGCTGGCCGCCGCCAGTTGCGCCCAGCGGCGGCTGCGGTCGGCGATGGGCTCCGGCTGCCTGGCGGCAGTGCGGTCTATCTCCGGCCAGAAGCGCTCGTGCTCCACGAATCCGGCAATGTTGATGCGGACCAGGGCCTGGCTGGCCACGCTGCTGCCTACGACCTCGGCGGAGAAGCGGTCGGCGGCGTACTCGTGTTGCCGGGCGAGGACGAAGGTGTAAGCGTTGAAATAGGGGGCGTACCAGCGGAAGAGTCGGGCGATGAGGCGGGAGCCCCAGTCGTTCCACTGCTCGGAGAGCGCCTGCAAGCGGCCCCAGGCGGCGCGCAGGCGGTAGATGAAGCCTCCCAGGCGGCCGTGGCAGCCGGCCAGGTGGCCGTACTCGTGGGCCACCACTGCCAGGGCCTCGGGTTCTTCCAGGGCCTGCAGAAGCGGGAGTCCCAGGATGAGGATATTCTTTTCCCAGCCGAAGAGGCCGAAGCGCGGGTGCTGGACGATGGCCGCGTTGAGCTCGTCGGTGACCAGGACGGTATGGATGCGCGGGCCCTGAACCCGGCTGCGCAGGGCGTCGAGGTGGGCGAATAGGGCAGGCGCCTCGTTGCGGGTCAGGGGGCGGCCGGCGGGGTGGGGAAAACGGGCGAAGAGCAGGGTAAAGGCGGCACGCAGCATGGCCCAGGCGGGCAGGACCAGGAGGATCAGGAGCTTGCCCAGCTTGGCGAGAACGATCAGCGCCTTGCCCCCACTGGCAAACACGGCAAAAACCAGAAGCGCCAGCGCCAGGAGTGCCAGGGCGGTAAGTCCGACGGCCAGGCCGAGGATCAGGAAACCCAGAAGGGCGACTCCGACCACGGTACGCACGTAACGGGCGGGCGTGCGGTGGGCGGTGTCTTCCAGACGGGTGATAAGGGCGTCGTAGCGGGCGAGGTCCATGGCTTGTCCATCGGGCAGAATGGATGCCATTGTATTCCAGTATGCCGATTGCGAAAAACCTTTGGCATTGGTGGCTGCCCAGGCCCGGATGATTCCAGGGGTTTTGCGCGACAAGCGGCCACCGGCTGATCGACCGCTTGTTGCGACGGCGTGCTGCGGATCGGGCGGAATCCGATCTGCGGGGGCGTCAGAGATCCCGCGTCTTGTCCCGCTCGATCAGGGCGTAGGCCGAGTGGTTGTGGATGGACTCGAAGTTTTCCGATTCCACCACGTAGGCGACGATGCGGGTTTCGGCATTGAGCCGGGCGGCGACGTCACGCACCATGTCTTCGACAAACTTGGGATTGTCGTAGGCCCGTTCGGTGACGTACTTCTCGTCGGGGCGCTTGAGGAGCCCGAAGAGTTCGCAGGAGGCCTCGGCCTCGATCAACTGGACGATTTCCTCGATCCACACGAATTCGCTGCACCTGGCGGTGACGGTGACGTGGGAGCGCTGGTTGTGGGCGCCGTACTCGGAAATCTTCTTGGAGCAGGGACACAGGCTGGTGACCGGGACCACGACCTTGACCGAGGTGGCGATCTGGCCGTGGCAGATGTCGCCGATCAATGTGACGTCGTAGTCCATCAGGCTGGGTACGCCGGAAACCGGAGCCAGCTTGTTGATGAAGTAGGGAAAATTCATCTCGATCTGGCCGGTCTGGGCTTCAAGTTTTTCAACCATCTCACGCAGCATGGCAGGGAAGTTTTCCACCGAGATTTCGCGTTCGTGGCTATTGAGAATCTCCACGAAGCGTGACATGTGGGTGCCCTTGAAGTTGTGGGGCAGGCCGACGGTCATGTTGAATACGGCAATGGTGTGCTGGGTGCCGGCGGATTTGTCCTTGACCCGGACAGGGTGGCGTATGGCCTTGATGCCGACTTTGTCGATGGCGATCTGGCGGGTGTCGGCAGAACCCTGGACATCGGCCATGGGGGAAGGGGCTTGGGGTGCGTTCATGCTATCAGTGTCCTGCGGCCTGCCGCGCCAAGATGGCCCGGACGATGCCGTCCTTGTCGAGGCCGATTTCGGCGAGAAGCTGGCCTTGGTCGCCGTGGTCGACGAAGCGGTCCGGGAGTCCCAGGCGGAGCAGGGGGGTGGCGATCCCCTTTTCTTCCAGAACCCGCGCCACTTCCGACCCGGCACCGCCTATGGCGGCATTTTCTTCGATGCTGACCAGGAGCGAATGGTTCCCGGCCAACTCAGCCACCAGGTCGGCATCGAGGGGTTTCACGAAGCGCATGTTGACGACCGTGGCGTCGAGCGCCTCGCCGGCTGCCAGGGCAGCGGGGAGCACGCTACCGAAAGCCAGCAGAGCAAGCTTCTGGCCATGGCGGCGGATCTCCGCCTTGCCCAAGGGAAGGGTGTCCAGGTCTGTGCCGGGCACCGCGCCGGTACCGCCGCCCCGGGGGTAGCGCACGGCGGTCGGGCAGTCCAGGTGGAAGGCGGTGGATAGCATGCGGCGGCATTCCGCCTCGTCCGTCGGGGTCATGATGACCATGTTGGGGATGCAGGCGAGGTAGGAAAGGTCGAAGGTGCCGTGGTGGGTGGGGCCGTCGGCGCCCACCAGGCCGCCCCGGTCGATGGCGAAGACCACCGGCAGGTTTTGCAGGGCCACGTCATGGACCAACTGGTCGTAGGCGCGCTGCAGGAAGGTGGAGTAGATGGCCACCACTGGCTTCAGGCCCTCGCAGGCAAGGCCCGCGGCGAAAGTGACGGCGTGTTGCTCGGCGATGCCCACGTCGTGGTAACGGTCGGGGAACTGCTGGGCGAAGCGCACCAGGCCAGAACCCTCGCGCATGGCCGGGGTGATGCCCACCAGGCGTTTGTCGGCGGCCGCCATGTCGCACAGCCAGTCGCCGAAGACCTGGGTGTAGGTGAGCTTGCCGCCGCCTTTGCCGGAGGACGCCGGGATGCCTTCCACCGGGCAGAATTTCGCCACGCCGTGGTACAGGATGGGGTCCGCCTCGGCTAGTTTGTAGCCTTGGCCCTTCTTGGTGATGACGTGGAGAAACTTGGGGCCACGCATCTGGCGCAGATTGTCCAGGGTGGGGACGAGGGCGTCCAGGTCGTGGCCGTCTATCGGGCCGTAGTAGTGGAAGCCGAACTCTTCGAACAGGGTGCCCGGGGTGATCATGCCCTTGACGTGCTCCTCCGCGCGGCGCGCGAGTTCAAGGAGCGGCGGCGCGAATCCCAGCATGTGGCGGGCGCCTTGGCGGGCGGCGTTGTACGTCCTTCCCGACATCAGCCTTGTGAGGATGGTGTTGAGCGCGCCCACCGGCGGCGAAATGGACATTTCGTTGTCGTTGAGAATGACCAGCAGGTCGGCCCCGGCGACGCCGGCGTTGTTCAGAGCCTCGAAGGCCATGCCAGCGGACATGGCGCCGTCGCCGATGATAGCCACGGCCTTGCGCCCCTCGCCTTTCAGCTTGGCGGCGAGCGCCATGCCCAGGGCTGCGGAGATGGAGGTGGAGGAATGGCCGACGCCAAAGGTGTCGTAGGGACTTTCCGAGCGCTTGGGGAAGCCGGATACGCCCCCTGCCATGCGTAGCCTGTCCATGCCGGCGCGGCGGCCGGTCAGGATCTTGTGCGCGTAGCACTGGTGTCCCACGTCCCAGACCAGGCGGTCTTCAGGGGTGTCATAGACGTAATGCAGGGCGACCGTGAGCTCCACGGTGCCCAGGTTGGAAGACAGGTGGCCCCCGGTGCGGGAGACGGATTCGATGAGGAACTGGCGCAGCTCGTCGGCCAATTGGGGGAGTTGTCGACGGTCCAGGCAGCGCAGGGCGGCTGGATCGCTGACGGTGTCGAGCAGGGGAAAGGCGGGCATGGTCAGAACTGCCGGTGGCAGATGAAGTCGGCCAGTGCCTGGAGGCGGGCGGCGCGGGGGCCGCAGGGCGCGAGGGCGGCAAGAGCGTCCGCGCGCAGGAGGCTGGCATAGTCGCGGGCGCCGTCGAGTCCCAGGAGGCTGACGTAGGTGGGTTTGTCGGCCGCTTCGTCCTTGCCGGCGGTTTTGCCGAGGGTGGCGGTGCTGGCCGTGCAGTCGAGAATGTCGTCCACGACCTGGAAAAGCAGGCCGGCGCGCTTGGCAAAACGATCCAGGCCCTCGCGCTCCTCGGTGGCCAGAGGGCGGCCACAGAGGGCGCCCAGAAGCACCGCTGCGCGAATCAGGGCGCCGGTCTTCAGAGCGTGCATCAGTTCCAGTTCGGGCTGCTCCAGGGCACGGCCGACGGACTCCAGGTCGATGGCCTGGCCGCCGGCCATGCCGCGGGAACCCGAAGCGTGGGCCAGAAGGGCGATCATTTCCAGCTGGCGGCCGGGGTCGGCGAGGCCGGGATGGGCGAGAAGCTCGAACGCCAGTGTTTGCAGGCTGTCCCCAACGAGCAGGGCGGTGGCCTCGTCATATTCCACATGGCAGGTGGGACGGCCCCGGCGGAGCACATCGTCGTCCATGCAGGGCAGGTCGTCGTGGACCAGGGAGTAGGCATGAATCAGCTCTACGGCACAGGCAGCGGCGGCCAGGGGTTCCGGCGCCGCACCGCTGACCTCGCCGGCAGCGAAGACCAGGAGCGGACGTACCCGCTTGCCCCCGCCCAGCGTGGCATAGCGCATGGCGCCGTGCAGGCGGGCGGGGATGTTGGCGGCAGGGGGGAGGCTGGCCGCCAGCGCGGCCTCGACCGATTCCTGGGTGCTCGCCATCCACGCAATGAAGGCGGCCTGGGTCAAATCGGGTCTCCGGCCGGGTCAGCGGCCCTTTCCTCACCGTTCTCCACGATGCGCAACTGGGTTTCGGCGGCGTCGAGCTGCCGCTGGCAGTGTTTCATCAATTCCACGCCACGGCGGTAGGCGGCGATGGATTCCTCCAGTTCGAGGCTGCCGGCTTCCATGCTCTGGACGATGGCTTCGAGTTCGGCCAGGGCCGTCTCGAATTTCATCTCGGCGATGGGGGCTTGAGGCATGGCTGGGACTCGCGGGAAACGGCGAAAAATACCCTATGGAGGGGCTTCTGGTCAAATCGGGGCCAGGGTAGAATTGCTGGCTTTTCAATCCGTTGGAGGCGTGGAATGACCGATTTGGGCAATCAGTCCCGGTTGGTCCCCGCAGTTTCCCAACTGCCGGTGGACTGGTATTTCGACGAGAACATCTTCGCTCAGGAGAAGAAGCTCCTCTTCGATGCCGGTCCGGGCTACGTCGGGCACCAACTCATGGTTCCCGAAGCCGGCGACTACCGCACCCTGGCATGGCTGGATCACGGCCGCATGCTGGTCAACGGCGGCGACAGCGGCTCCCATGCCGGCACCTGGCTCATGTCCAATGTGTGCCGCCATCGCCAGGCCATCATGTTGCAAGGCACCGGCCATCTGGACGGGCCTCTGGTATGCCCCATCCATCGCTGGACTTACGATCAGGGCGGCCGCCTCATCGGGGCTCCCCATTTTCCCCAGAACCCCTGCCTCAACCTCGACAAGGCCAGGCTGGAAAACTGGAACGGTCTCCTCTTCCAGGGCCCCCGCTCGGCCAATGCCGACCTGGCCGGCATGCGGGTGGCGCGGGATCTCGACTTCACCGGCTACACCCTGGACCATGTCGAGATGCACACCTGCCACTACAACTGGAAGACCTTCATCGAGGTCTACCTGGAGGACTACCACGTCGCCCCCTATCACCCGGGCTTGGGGAATTTCGTCACCTGTGACGACCTTACCTGGCAGTTCGGCGACTGGTACTCGGTGCAGAAAGTCGGGATCACCTCCCTCATGAAATCCGGTTCTCCGGTCTATGCGCGCTGGCAGAAGGTGGTACGCGAGTACTATGGCGACCGCGGTGAAACCCCGCCCCAGGGCGCCATCTGGCTGACCTACTACCCCAATATCATGGTCGAGTGGTATCCCCATGTGCTGGTGGTGTCCACTTTGATTCCCCAGGGCGTCGATCGCACCCTCAACGTGGTGGAGTTCTACTACCCCGAGGAAATCGTTGCTTTCGAGCGTGAATTCATCGAGGCCGAACGCGCCGCCTACATGGAAACCGCCATCGAGGACGACGATATCGGCGAACGCATGGACCGCGGCCGCCGTGCCCTCATGAAGGCTGGCAGGAACGAAACCGGGCCCTACCAGAGCCCCATGGAAGACGGCATGCAGCACTTCCACGAGTTTTACCGCCGCATCGTTGCAGGCGGGGAGGAGTGAGGGGTGAAGGGTAAGTAGCCCTCCCTTCTCCCATTCCTCTTTCCCGCTTCCCCCATGCAATCCCTCTGGATGCTCGCTGCTAGCCTGCTGTTCGCCTGCATGGGTGTTTGCGTCAAGCTGGCGGCAGCGACCCACTCGGCGGTGGAAATCGTCTTCTACCGCAGTTTCATCTCGCTCCTCATCATGGCGGCGCTGGTGCGCTTTTCCGGTATCGCTTTCGCCACACCCCATTGGCGCTGGCAGATCGGGCGGGGTCTGGTGGGCTTTCTGGCGCTGTTCGCCTATTTCTGGGCCATTACACTGCTGCCCCTGGCGACGGCGGTGACCCTCAATTACACCTCGGCCATTTTTCTTGCCCTCTATCTGGCCCTTGCCGGCTGGCGCCTCTCCGGAGGCATGCTGGCCGCCCTGGCCGTAGGGCTTGCCGGAGTGGTGCTGCTGTTGCGGCCGACTTTCCACGCCGACCAGCTTGGGGGCGGGCTCATGGGCCTGGCTTCGGGAATCTTGGCGGGCATGGCCTATTTCAGCGTGCGGGAGCTGGGAGCGCGCGGCGAGCCGGAAGCCCGCACGGTGTTCTATTTTTCCCTGGTGGCGTCGCTGGGGTCGGGAGCCTGGGCGGCGCTCTCCGAGTGGCACGCGGTCGACCTTTCCAGCGGGCCTCTGCTCGCCGGCGTGGCACTTTTCGCCACCGCGGCCCAATTGGCCATGACTCGCGCTTACACCCGTGGAAAGACCCTGCTCGCGGCGGCTCTGGCCTACAGCACGGTCATCTTCTCCAGCTTCTTCGGCGCCCTGCTGTGGGAAGAAAGCCTGCCCCCCTCGGCCTGGCTGGCCGTGGCGCTCATCGTCGCCTCCGGCATCGCCGCAACCCACTTCTCCCGCGCCAACCCGGTGGAACAGGATTGAACCTAGAAACCTCGGTTGACCGCTTGTCAGTCCTCGGAACGCCCTTGTGCCTTGGCTCTCCGCGCACCTCCCCAACGCTCACCCGTCGGGTCCAATTGCTACGAGCCCGCTGGTGCATCCGCGGGCGCCTGGCTCTGTCGCTCCTCCTTGCAGGCATGAGCCTGCCGCGTCGTCGCTTCGCGCTAGACACCCGCCCGAACGCACCAACGGGCTCGCAGCGATGCCACCCGAGAGCTGATCGTTCCGGGGTGGCGCGGAGGGCCGGGGCACAAGGCATTCCGGGCATCGATAAGCGCTCAACCGAGGTTTCCAGGTTACACTTCCCCGCAAACACAAGGAGGAGCGTTCCATGATCGTCGTAGATCACCAAGCCAACCGGGTCAGCGTCAGTGTATTTGGCGAATTTACCTTGGCCGACTACAAGGAATTCGAGGAGATCGTCAATTACAAGGTCAAGTTCGAAGGCCCCGTCGACCTCTACTTCGACCTGCGGGAAATGGCCGGTTTTACCCTTGATGTGGCCTGGGAGGAGATGAAGTTCTCCCGTGCCCACGCCCACGATTTCAACTGCATTGCCGTGGTCACCGACAGTCAATGGCTGACATGGAGCGCCTGGATTTCGCAGAATTTCGTCGATGCCGACGTCGAAGTCTTCGACAACCCCGAAGAAGCCCTGGCCTGGTTGGACGGCGAAGCGTGAGCTTCACTACCCTGGTGGACGCCGGCACCCTGGCCGCCCACCTGAATGACCCGGGCTGGAGGATTTTCGACCTGCGCCATCAACTGGTCGACCCCGGCTACGGTGAACGTGCCTACCACGCGGGTCATATTCCCGGTGCCCGCTTCCTGCACTGCGATCGCGACCTTTCCGGACCGTGCACAGGACGAAATGGCCGCCATCCCCTGCCCGATGCGCGGCGGTTCGCGGCCCGGCTTGCCGAGGAGGGCGTCGGACCCGGGGTCCAGGTGGTGGCCTACGACGACAGCCAGGGCATGATCGCCGGTCGCCTGTGGTGGCTGCTGCGCTGGCTGGGACACAGGGAGGTTGCCGTGCTCGATGGGGGGCTGGCTGCATGGCAGGAGGGGGGCTGGGGATTGGAAAGCGCGCCGCTGCCGCCGCGGCCGGCATTGCCCTGGAATCCGCGGCTGGAGGACATGGTCGTGGATGCGGCCGCGGTCGCCGAGCGTATCGGGCGTCGGGGCGGAGTGCTGGTGGACGCGCGCAGCCCGGACCGTTATCGGGGCGAGAACGAGACCCTGGACCCGGTGGGGGGGCACATTCCCGGGGCGGTCAATCGCTTCTTCCGTGACAATCTCGCACCGAACGGGCGCTTCAAGGCAGCGGAGGTGCTGCGCGCCGAGTGGCTCGCCGTGCTCGCAGGAGCAGATTGCACGGAGGTCGTGCATCAGTGCGGTTCCGGCGTTTCCGCCTGCCACAACATCTTGGCCATGGAACTTGCCGGTCTTGCGGGATCGCGTCTCTACGCCGGATCCTGGAGCGAGTGGTGCGCCGATCCGGCCAGACCGGTGGAGACCGGAACACCGGGGTAGCCGGGACTATGTCCCAGGAGACTCCCCCCTGGGCCGGCAGGTGGACGGAAACGGGGAAGGCAAGTCTCAGGCGGCTTCGGCCAGGAGATACTCTTCCAGTTGCCGGTCGTAATCCTGAAAGTGGGCAAAAAGGCTGGCTCTCACCTGGGCGATGCCCTCAATGGCCTGGACACCGTTGCCATCCTGGCGGAAGACGACGCGGATGGCCTTCAATTCTTCGGCAATGGCCAGGTGGGCCTGGTTGTGGGCGACGCGGTGGGCGTTGGGCACGCCCTCGCCCATGAAGGTCGATTCCACCAGATTGTGCTTGAGGGTCACCTCCACGAAGGCCCGGATCAGCTGCTCGATATTGCCGTGGCAGAGTTCCCGATGCTCCGAGCGACACTGGTTGCAGTGGCTGAGGATGCCAATCTGGTCGCAGGATGCCTCGATGCGGTCGAGGAGTTCGATCATGTATTCGTGGTCACTGCGGATTTTTTGGATGGCCATGGCGGGGTGCATGAGGGACTTCGGTCGGGGAGGGGCCGCAAGGCCTTGATGAGAACCGTTTTTGGAAAGCTCAGGGTAGTCAGGGGGGCTAACGGTGTCAAGGCAAGTTTTCACGGCCTGGCGAGCCGCTGGAGCGCCCAGACCACATGTTCACGTACCACGGGGTCGGGGTGGTCCTGACGCCTTGCCAGCGCTGTCCGGGCTTCCGGCATCGGAAGGCCATTGCCCAGGGCGACGGCGAGGTTGCGCAGCCAGCGGCGATGGCCGATGCGGCGAATGGGGCTGCCGCTCAGGCGGGCCTCGAATTCTGTCTCGGTCCACGCGAACAGCTCGGTCAGGGGCGCGCTGTCCAGTCCCTGGCGAGGGGCGAAGTCCGGGTCGCCGTACTGGGCGAAACGGTTCCACGGGCAGCATAGCTGACAGTCGTCGCAGCCATAGATGCGGTTGCCGATGAGGGGGCGCAGGGCTATCGGGATGCTTCCTTCGAGTTCGATGGTGAGATAGGAAATGCAGCGCCGGGCATCGACCCGGTAGGGGGCGACGATGGCGCCCGTGGGACAGGCGCCCAGGCAGGCGGTGCAGCGACCGCAATGCGACTCCGCGGGGGAATCCGGCGGCAGGGGGAGGTCGGTGTAGATGTCGCCGAGAAAGCGCCAGGAACCCTGCCGGGAGAGGAGCAGGGTGTGCTTGCCCCGCCAGCCCAGGCCCGCCTGCCGGGCAAACTCGACTTCCATCACCGGAGCGGAATCCGAAAAAACACGGTAGCCATAGGGCCCGACAAGGGTGGCGATGGCTTGGGCCAGCTTTTGCAGCCGCTGGCGCACCGTCTTGTGATAGTCGCGGCCCAGGGCGTAGCGGGAGACGTAGGCGCGCTGGGCATCGGCGAGGATCGCCTCGGGCGCCGCCCCTTGCGGCAGATAGTCGAGGGCTGCGGAAACGACGCTCAGGGTCCCCGGCACCAGGAGATCTGGCCGGGCACGCAATTCCGCATGGCGGGCCATATAATCCATGGCCCCGTGGTAACCGGCGTCCAGCCAGTCCTTGAGCCGCTGCCCGGCTTCGCCGACCTCGGCCCGGGCGATGCCCAGGGCGGCGAACCCCAGTTCCCGTCCGCGGGCCTTGATGGCTTCGGCCACTGCCGCGTAGTCCTTTCCGGAGTCCCGATCTTGCATCCCGCCGATCTTACCGCCGTTTTCGATCTGCCCGACGAAGCCGCCACCCTGGCGGCAGGTGCGGCCCTGGGCGCGGCCCTGCGGCCGGGGATGGTGGTGTGGCTGCAAGGGGATTTGGGGGCCGGCAAGACGACCATGGTGCGGGCCCTGCTGCGCAGTCTCGGGCACCAGGGGCCGGTGAAGAGCCCGACCTATTCCCTGGTTGAAGTTTACGTAATTTCGAGCTTATACTTATATCACTTTGATTTTTATCGCTTCGAGTCACCAGAGGAGTTTCTCGATGCGGGGATGGACGAGTATTTTCGCGATGACGCCGCATGCTTGGTCGAATGGCCGGAACGTGCCCAGGGCTGCGTTCCGCCGCCGGACCTCTGCCTGGTGCTGCGCTATGCCGGAACCGGCCGCCAGCTCGAAGTCACCGCTTACTGCGAAGGAGGCGATGCATGCGTAAGGGAGCTCGCGTCTCGGCTGTGCGCCGACGCGTCGTTCAAGGCGGCGGCGCCGCCCTCGTCCTCGCCCTGACGCCCCTGGCGCAAGGGGCTGCCCGGCTTCCTGCCATCCTGGCGGTCCGCGTGTGGCCCGCGGCGGACTACACCCGCGTGACCCTGGAGCACGACGCTCCCCTCAAATTCTCCCATTTCCTGGTCGAGAATCCGGATCGGCTGGTGGTGGATATCGAAGGTGCGGAATTCGACAGCGTGCTGGAGAGTCTGGCACGCAAGGTGGCCACCGACGATCCCTACATCAAGCTCATCCGGGCGGGGCGCTTCAAGCCCGGCGTGGTGCGGCTGGTCATGGAACTGAAGGTCAAGGTGGCCCCCCAGGTCTTCGTGCTCAAACCGGTGGGGGAATACGGCCACCGCCTGGTGCTCGACGTGTATCCGGTGGAGGCCCACGATCCGCTCCTGGCTCTTATGGAGGGCAAGAAGGAAGCGGTGGAACCTTTGCCGGCCGATGTGCCGGCGGAGAATCGGGCGCCCCAGAAGGCGGAGGCGGTCGAGGCGCCCGAAGTCCATACTTCGCGCAAGTCGGCCAGACCAGTGGTGGACCGCCTGGTGACGGTCACGCTGGACCCCGGCCACGGCGGCGAAGATCCCGGTGCGGTGGGCAAGGGCGGTACCTATGAGAAGGAAGTGACTCTGGAGGTTGCTCGGCGCCTCAAGACCCGAATCGATAGCGAAACCAATATGCGGGCCGTGCTGACCCGGGATTCGGATTTCTTCGTTCCCCTCGGCACCCGGGTCCAGAAGGCGCGCCGCGTCCATTCCGATCTCTTCGTATCGATCCACGCCGACGCCTGGATCAAGCCAGACGCCCGGGGCTCGTCGGTCTTCGTGCTCTCCGAGCGGGGGGCGTCGAGTTCTGCGGCCCGCTGGTTGGCGCAGAAGGAGAATGAGGCCGATCTCATCGGCGGGGTCAATCTCGACGTCAAGGATCCTTTCCTGGCACGGACCCTGCTGGACCTCTCCCAGACTGCCACCATTAATGACAGCCTCAAGCTGGGCAAATACGTCCTGGGGGAACTGGGTTCTATCAACACCCTGCACAAGGCTCAGGTCGAGCAAGCGGGGTTTGCCGTGCTCAAAGCGCCGGATATCCCTTCCATCCTGGTCGAGACGGCTTTCATCTCCAATCCGGAGGAGGAGCGTCGCCTGAACGACGCGCGTTACCAGGACAAGCTCGCCGATGCCATCGTGCGGGGGATTCGCCAGTACTTCACCAAGCATCCGCCCGCTCCGAGGGCGCGCCTTGCCGCGCTGGGATGAAGGGACTACGGCGAGTCTTTGCCGGCCGACCCCCAGCGGGTTCCCACCGAACCCCCCGGTGAGACTGGCTCAGAACAGCTCGATATCGCCCGACTGAACGTCTTTGACTTCCAGAGCACCGCTGTCCACCAGGTGTTCGTAGCAAGCGACGCGATTGCGGCCATTTTCCTTGCAGTAATACAAGGCCTCGTCGGCCCGGTCGATGACGTCGGTCGGTGTGTCGGTCGCCTTCAGTCTGCTGAAGCCCACGCTCACCGTCACCTTGCCCACCTGGGTGAAGTTGTGGGACTCGACATTGCGGCGGAAACGCTCCAGAGCCTTCAGCGCATCCTCCGCTCGGGTGGGTTGTAGTACGACGACGAATTCCTCGCCCCCGAAGCGGAAGAGCTGGTCGTCGAAGCGGAAGCTGCGGCGCATGATTTGCGAGAGGGTGACCAGGACCTCGTCGCCCATCAGGTGTCCGTGGTTGTCGTTGATGGACTTGAAGCGATCGATGTCGCAGACCGCCAGCCAGTGGGCCGAGGAGCCGGCGGCCTTGCGGCGGGATTGGCGGGGGAGGGGCGCGGCGCTGGCGGAATCGTCCTGGGCACGGCCCAGGAGTTCGAAGAGATGCTTGTCGAAGGTCTTGCGATTGGAAAGCTGCGTCAGGGTGTCGGTTTCGCCGTAGTCGAGCAGGCCGATGTGATTGCCGAAATATTCCGCCACGCCTAGGAGCAGCACACGCAGGTCGGCAGGGAAATCCTCGGACACGACAATTTCAATAACGTAGACCAGCTGGTTCAGTTGGATGACGGGAAAGGCCAGGCGATCGGCTCCTCCGGGCAGGGATTCCAGTGCTACGGAACGTTCCCGGCGGCAGCGGGCGAGGAGCGGCTCCTCGTCGATGGGGCGGCAGTAGCGACGATCGGGAAGGTAGGCGTTATGGACGTAACGCTCCCCGGAGGCGATTCCAGCACAGGCGAACAGCACCGTTCCTCGGCTGCTGGGGTAGCAGCGGTATATGGTGACGGAAACAGGGTTGAACAGATCGGCCATGGCGTCGATCAGCGCCGCATTGATTTCGGTGCGATCGCGCCTCGAAGATGTGCGGACGATGTGGCTGATGAGTTGGAGCATGGGGCCGGGTGCGGGGTCCGAGGGCACGGGGTGGCGGGGAATGAGTGGATCGCGGGATTATATCGTTCGGTCCGGGTGGGGGAATTCGTTTTTCCTGAGGCGGCGGGCTTGTGGCGCCCCGGCCGCAGGGCTCGAAAACGTTATAATTCAGGCTTTTTTGGGTCTGGCATGCGCGTTTTTCGCGGATTCTCAACGCCGGTGCCGGCGCCTACGGTGCTTGCAGTGGGCAATTTTGACGGCGTCCACCGGGGCCATGCCGCCCTGGTGGCACGTTTGGGCGCCGTGGGCCGAGACGGCGGATTGACGCCTACTGTCCTGACTTTCGAACCGCATCCGCGGGAATTCTTCAGTCCGGAATCTGCGCCAGCCCGCCTCACCACCTTGCGCGAGAAACTGGAGCTATTGGCCGAATGCGGTGCCCAACAAGCGATGCTGTGCCATTTCGATGCGCGCTTCGCTGCGCTGGAAGCGGAGGAATTCATCGGTCAGGTATTGCTTGGCGCCCTGCGTATTCGACATGTGGTCGTCGGCGACGATTTTCGCTTTGGCCGGGGGCGGCGGGGGGATTTCACCCTCCTCGAACAGGCGGGTCGCAGGCGCGGTTTCGTGGTGGAGGCCATGGGGTCGGTTACCGTGGATGGGGAGCGGGTTTCCAGTTCCGGAGTGCGGGAAGCCCTGGCGGGCGGCGACATGGAGCGAGCAGCACGCCTCCTCGGCCGCCCGTACATCATCGACGGTAAGGTCGTCCATGGCGACAAGGTGGGGCGGCAACTGGGTTTTCGTACGGCGAATATCCGCATCAAGCACAATCCCCTCCCCATGACAGGCGTTTTCTGCGTCGAGGTGGGTGGGCTGGGCGAGCGGCCCTGGCCCGGCGTCGCCAATCTGGGGGTCCGCCCGACCCTGGGCGGAACCCGGCCCCTGCTGGAAATCCATCTCTTCGATTTCGACCGCGACATCTACGGCGCCCACCTTTCGGTGCGCTTCGTCCACAAATTGCGGGACGAGCAACGTTTTTCCAATTTCGACGCCCTCAAGGCCCAGATTGCTGCGGATGCAGCGGCGGCCCGGGCCCACTTCAAGCTGTGAGCACGCACAATGGCTGACTACAAGGACACCCTCAATCTTCCCGACACCCCCTTCCCGATGCGGGGCGACCTGCCCAAACGCGAGCCCCTGTGGGTCAAGGAATGGCAAGAGAAGAGGCTCTACCAGAAGATCCGCGAGGCCTGTGCCGGCCGCCCCCGCTTCGTGCTCCACGACGGCCCTCCCTACGCCAACGGCGATATCCACATCGGCCATGCGGTGAACAAGATTTTGAAGGACATCATCGTCCGCTCCCGCACCCTGGCCGGTTTCGACGCCCCCTACGTGCCGGGTTGGGACTGCCACGGCCTCCCCATCGAGCATCAGATCGAAAAGCAGCACGGCAAGGCCATCCCCGCCGACAAGGTGCGCGAACTCTCCCGCGCCTATGCCGCCGAGCAGGTGGAGCGGCAGAAGAAGGACTTCATCCGCCTCGGTGTGCTGGGCGAGTGGAACAATCCCTACCTGACCATGGCCTACAAGGCCGAGGCCGACGAGATGCGCGCCCTGGGCAAGATTCTGGAGCGGGGCTACCTCTACCAGGGCCTGAAGCCCGTGAACTGGTGCCTCGATTGCGGTTCCGCTCTGGCCGAAGCCGAGGTGGAGTACGAGGACAAGACCTCGCCGGCCATCGACGTCGCCTTCCCGGTCCACGACAACCACGCCGAGAAGCTAGCCCACGCCTTCGGCCTCACCCACCTGCGTGGGCCGGCCTTTGCCGTCATCTGGACCACCACCCCGTGGACCCTCCCGGCCAACGAGGCGGTGAGCGTCCATCCCGACCTGACCTACGATCTGATCGAGACCCCCAAGGGCGCCCTCATCCTGGTGCGCGAGCTTGCCGATGCCTGCCTCAAGCGCTATGGCCTGGAAGGCACCGTGGTCGGCTCCTGCAGCGGCGACAAGCTGGACCAGGTGGCCCTGCGCCATCCTTTCTACAACCGCGACGTGGCCATCATCTGCGGCACTCATGTGACCGTGGATGCCGGTACCGGTTTGGTCCACACCGCCCCCGCCCACGGCGTGGACGATTACAACATCGGTCGTAAGTACGGCCTGCCGGTGAACAACCCGGTGGGCAACGACGGCAAGTTCCTCGGCAACACGCCGGCATTGTCTGTCGGCGATCTGGCCGGCAAGTCGGTATGGGAGGCCAATCCCCTGGTCCTGCAGGAACTGGAAGCCCTCGGCCTGCTCTTGAAGGTCGAGAAAATCCAGCACAGTTACCCCCATTGCTGGCGCCACAAGACGCCCATCATCTTCCGCGCCACCACCCAGTGGTTCATCGGCATGGAGAACAAGTCTTCCGAGGAAGCGCCGACGCTCCGCTGGATCGCCGAGCGGGCGGTGGACGAGACCCAGTTCTTCCCGGCCTGGGGTCGCGCCCGCCTGGAGGCCATGATGAAGACCCGCCCCGACTGGTGCGTTTCCCGCCAGCGTAACTGGGGCGTACCTATCCCCTTCTTCCTGCACAAGGAAACAGGGCTGCCCCATCCGCGCACGGCGGAGCTGATCGAGCAGGTCGCCCAGCGGGTGGAAAAGGCTGGCATCGAAGCCTGGTTCAGCCTGGATGCCGCCGAACTGTTGGGCGCCGAGGCCGGCCAGTATGTCAAGATGAAGGACACCCTGGACGTCTGGTTCGATTCCGGCACCACCCACTGGCACGTCATGCGCGGCTCCCACGCCGCCCAGCACACGTATCCGGCGGACCTTTACCTGGAAGGCTCCGACCAGCACCGGGGTTGGTTCCAGAGTTCGCTCCTTTCCGGCTGCGCCATCGACGGTCGTGCGCCCTACAAGGCCTTGCTGACCCACGGCTTCGTGGTGGACGGCAAGGGCCACAAGATGTCCAAGTCCAAGGGCAACGTCATCGCGCCGCAGCAGGTGTCGGACAAGATGGGGGCCGAGATCCTGCGCCTGTGGACGGCTTCCACCGACTATTCCGGCGAGTTGTCCATTTCCGACGAAATCCTCAAGCGGGTGGTGGAGGCGTACCGCCGCATCCGCAATACGCTCCGCTTCCTGCTGGCCAACACCGCCGACTTCGACGCGGCCAAGGACATGCTGCCCGTCGACCAGTGGCTGGAAATCGACCGCTACGCCTTGGCTCTGACCCGGGAGCTGCAGACGGATTGCACCGCCGACTACGAGCGCTACGAGTTCCACCGCGTCGTCCAGGCCCTGCAGACCTTCTGTTCCGAGGATCTCGGCGGCTTCTACCTGGATATTCTCAAGGATCGGCTCTACACCACGGCATCGGCCTCTGTCGCCCGCCGCTCGGCGCAATCGGCCCTGTGGCACATCCTGCAGGCCTTCGTGCGCCTGATGGCGCCCATCCTCACCTTCACCGCCGAGGAAATCTGGGCCATCGTCAGCGGCAAGGCCGACGACTCGGTCATGCTGCACCTCTGGCACGAACTGCCCAAACCGGAAGGAGAGGGTGACCTGCTGGCCAAATGGAGTCAGGTGCGTGCCGTCCGTGGCGAAGTGACCAAGGCCCTGGAAGAACAGCGGGAGGCGGGCAAGATCGGTTCCTCGTTGCAGGCAGAGGTGGAAATTCGTTGTGGCGGTGAGGAGTACGATCTGCTGGCCTCCCTGGGCGACGACCTGAAGTTCGTCCTCATCACCTCCAAGGTGACCGTGGTCAAGGCCGATGCCGAGGCGGTCGTGGTGACTCCGGCGCCCCACCAGAAGTGCGAACGCTGCTGGCACGTGCGGGAGGATGTCGGCGCCAATGCCGAGCATCCGACCCTGTGTGGCCGCTGTGTCAGCAACCTGTACGGCGAAGGCGAGGCCCGTGCCCACGCCTAACCCGGCCCGCTGGTACGGGCTGGCGGCGGGGGTCATCGTCCTCGATCAGCTCAGCAAGTGGGTTGTCTTGGCCAAGCTGCAGTTCGGTGAAACGCTGTACGTGGCGCCGTTCTGGAACTGGGTGCTGACCTACAACCCCGGAGCCGCCTTCAGCTTCCTCGCCGACCAGCCGGGCTGGCAGCGCTGGTTCTTTTCCATCCTGGCCATTGGCGTTTCCGCCTGGATTGCCCTCATGCTCCGCCGCCATGCCGGCGAGCGCCTGCTGGCCTCGGCCCTGGCCCTCATCATGGGCGGCGCCCTGGGCAACGTTATAGACCGCATCCGCTTCGGCGCCGTGGTCGATTTCGTCCAGTGGCACGCCGCAGGCTATTACTTCCCCGCCTTCAACGTGGCCGATTCGGCCATCACCATCGGCGCCGTCCTGCTGGTCTGGGAGCAATTGTTCCTCGCCAAGGGCAAGACCGCCAAGGAATAAAACCATGACAGAAGCCGCCAAGACGGTCCGCTCAGACAGCTATCTGACGCTGCACTACCGCATCACGACGCTAGAGGGCGAAGAGTTCCTCTCCACCTTCGACATGAGCCCGGCAACCCTACAGATGGGCAGCGGCCAGCTGGCGGAAAACCTGGAGTCCTGTCTGGTAGGCCTGTCCGCCCACGAGCGCTTCGTCTTTCAATTGGAGCCGGAAGAGGCCTTCGGCGTCCATAACCCGCGCCTCGTCGAGCGCATCGCCCGCGCCGCCTTGCCGGCGGACATGGAACTCAAGGAAAACTCCGTCGTCGAATTCGGGGCCCCCAACGGCGCCACCTTCGCCGGATTCCTGCGGGAACTGACCGCCGACTCGGCTCTCTTCGACTTCAACCACCCCATGGCGGGCAAGCCCATCCGCTTCGAGGTGGAAATCATCGGAATCATGTAATGCAGGTACTTCTGGCCAACCCCCGCGGCTTCTGCGCTGGCGTCGAGCGCGCCATCGCCATCGTCGAACGCGCTCTGGAAAAATTCGGCGCCCCCATCTACGTGCGCCACGAAGTGGTGCACAACAAGTTTGTCTGCGACGACTTGCGAGCCAAGGGTGCTGTTTTTGTGGAGGAACTGGACGAGGTGCCTACCGGTGCCACCGTCATCTTCAGCGCCCACGGCGTCTCCAAGTCCGTGCGAGAAGAGGCAGAAAAGCGCGGCCTGAAGGTCTTTGATGCCACCTGCCCCCTGGTGACCAAAGTCCATGTCGAAGTCGCCAAGATGCGCGCCCAGGGCCGCGAGGTCATCATGATCGGCCACAAGGGGCACCCTGAGGTCGAAGGGACGATGGGGCAGGGGGGTGGTGGCATGTATCTCGTGGAAAGGGTCGACGATGTAGCGCGCCTGCATGTAAGCGACGCAGCACAGCTCGCCTACGTGACCCAGACTACCCTGTCGGTCGAGGATGCCGCGCAGATCGTAGAGGCGCTACGCGAACGATTTCCTGAAATCGTAGGGCCCAAGAAAGATGACATTTGTTACGCCACTCAAAATCGCCAGGATGCCGTTAAGCAGCTCTCTCGGGATGCCGATCTGGTCATCGTGGTTGGATCGCAAAACAGTTCCAATTCCCGGCGCCTAAGGGAAGTGGCCCTCCAGCATGGACGCAGGGCACACTTGGTGGACGGGCCGCAGGATATCGATCCGCAGTGGTTGGATGGTGCGCAGGTTGTGGGCCTCACCGCCGGGGCCTCTGCGCCGGAAACCTTGGTTGGCGGAGTCGTGGCCCGCCTGCGTGCTCTTGGAGTCGAACAGTTGGCCGATCTTGATGGTAAGCCCGAAACCGTCAGTTTTCCCATGCCCCGCGGCCTGGGCTGAAGAGGTATCCACTGATCCGCGAAGCCGTGCCGTTCGTCCGCAGGACCTGGAACGGGCCGCCACGCCGGCGTAGAGTGCAGCTATCAATTTTTGAGTCGCGGGCCGGCTTAGGTCCGGGAAAGTGTCACGGGGAGCGTATGGGCTGCATGGCTTACAAGCGTGGGCAGAGGGGATTCACCTTCATAGAACTGATCACTGTGACTGTGGTGATGGGCATCATCCTGGCCATTGCGGTTCCGAGCTTTGCAGATTTGGTCCGCAGCTCCCGCATGACGACCCAGGCCAATGATTTGATGGCGGACCTGCTTTATGCCCGCAGCGAAGCGGCTGCGCGGGGGGTGAGGGTGGTTGTTTGTGCCAGTGCCGACCAGACTAGCTGTTCTGCTTCAGACACCGATTGGTCCAATGGGCGACTCATTTTCGCGGACGTAGACAATGACCAGGTCCTAGATGCCGGCGAAGAGGTGCTGCAAGTTCGCAATGCCTTGACTGGTCAGTCCGTACTGACGCCTGCGGGCTTTAATAGCACGCTCATCGTCCGTTTCAATCCCTACGGCGCAATCGAACCCCTGGGTTCGACAGGGAATTTCACGCTTTGTCCTCCGGGCTATCCGCAGGGGCGGAAGATCGCTCTCGAAGTGAACGGGCGCCCGGCGGTCACGCGCATTTCGACTTGTCCTTGAGGCTTTTGTCATGCTTAGCGCGACTGTTCAACATACCCGGGGCGGCCAATCGGGTTTCTCCTTGATCGAGGCCCTGGTCTCGATACTCATACTGGCGCTTGGTCTGCTGGGAACGCTTGGCATGATCGTCAACAGCCTCAAGCTGTCCTCTTCATCGGCTTACCGTACCATCGCCTCCCAGCAAGCCTACTCCATGGCCGAGCAGGTGCGGGGCAATCCGCTCGCCCTGGTGGTTGATGCGGGAAACGATTCCTTCGATACCTACTCAACTTCGGCCAGTGTTACCCAGGGATGCATGCAGACAGGAGGGTGCGTTCGCGCAAATTACGTCAATACGACGGTGGCAATGTGGCGTGCCCAACTGGCCACGGTTTTGCCCGGCGGAAGCGGAACAGTGTGCCGAGACTCCAGTCCCGCGGCCAACGCGCCGACCCAGGTTGGGTCTGGCACTGGGGCTGGCACCATCTCCGCTTGGAATTGTGATAACACGGGCGACTACGTAGTCAAAGTCTGCTGGAATGAACAGCGTATCAGTGCCTCGAGTTCGACTGTTGGTACCGGGGGTCTTCTTTGCACCTGGGCGACAATTTGACATGAAAAAACAATCCGGCTTCTCTCTCGTGGAATTGATGGTCGCAATGGTCATCGCCATGATTGTCCTTTTGGTCGTCAGTCAGGTGTATGTCGGAGGGCTTCAAACCCAGCGTGCCCAGACAGATGTTCTCCGCCTCAACGAGAGCGCACGCTTCGCGTTTGACTTGATGACCCGTGAGCTGCGTAAGGCCGGGCATCGCAATGTGTGGCAGCCGGGTTCAACGGCCAGTGAATTCTGCACCACGTCCACAGCGGCGTTTGTGGGGATAAACGACCCGGCGTCGCTCAATCCTGCCGCGGATGCCTCCCTCTGGACCGCGCAGAGCCCTCTGACGAGTATCTACTCTCCCGCGGCGGGAAGGTACAACGACGTCATTCGCGTTCGCTACTACGGCGAGGACTCGACGGCCACTGCTCCGGTACTGGATTGCCATGGATATCCCGTGTCTGCGAGTACCTTGGTCGAGGACACGCTGTACATTGCGGCAGATCCCAATAACAACAATGAGCCCACGCTCTACTGCCACACCAGCAATAGTGGTGGCGCGGTTACGGCAACGCATCCTGGGACGATCCCCTTGGTCGCGGGTGTCGAAAGCATGCAATTGCTCTACGGGGAGGATACCGATGCGACTCCCGATAGCATCATCAATCGCTACGTGCCTTGGCATCTTCTGACGAGTACCGACCCCGACCGCATGCTGAGCGTGAAGGTATCGATCCTTGTCCGCTCACCGAATGCTGTTTCTCGGGATGGGGCAAGCGTGGGGCGTGGGCCGCTTGTGCATTTTGGGGCAGGTTATAGCGGCACAGCGGCGACCAATACAGACGACAGCGCATTCTTCCCGTCGGCAGGTACGGATGTTCCCAATGACGGGCGGGCAAGACTTTTGTTGTCGACGGATGTTGGGCTGCGTAACCCTCATTACTGTGAGTGAGACCATGGACAGAACGAATGCCCAGCGCGGATTTGCCCTCGTGGCCGCCCTGATCTTCATGGTTATCCTTTCGCTGATCGCTGTCGGCCTCTCTGGAACGACGAGCTCAGAGGAGAGGATGGCGCGCAATTTCCGCGACCAGGATACGGCATTCGGGGCGGCGGAAGCGGCCCTGCGGGACGCTGAACTCCACCTTAGCGGGGCTTGGCAGTACCCTTATTTTCCTCTGCTGCTGACGGACTTTAACGATACCTGCGCAAATGGGCTCTGTGACTCTGGGGTCGGGGGTTACGCTTGGCAGCCTGTTGATAATCTTGACTTCTTCGCGGCCAGTGGCACCGGGTCAAATAGCGTTCAATTAGGCGCAATAACCCACTCCGCTACGGTGCCGGGACTTTCCAACCAGCCGCGCTATCTCATCGAGCGGGTCAAGAACCAGATTGGTGGATTGACCAAGGGGCAGAGTTGGGCATTCCGTATTACGGCTCAGGCGCGGGGGCGGTTGTCTTCCACGAGGGTTGTCCTGCAGGAAGTCTATATCCTGCAAAACTACGTCTATTACTGAGCGTTTGGCGGCAGGAGTATTTGGAGGCATCCCATGAAATCCCTAGTCAAGTTCTTATTTTCCATCGCCCTGTTTGCTGCGGCAGGCAGCGCTACGGTGGCTGGAACCCTGGCTGATCTTCCTCTCAGCACGCGTATGGCGGTGCCTCCCAATGTGATGTTCGCGCTCTCGGTGGAGTTTCCCACTGCTAACACTGCCGCTTATCAGGACACTGCGTCCTATTCGGCAAATAACCAGTATCTGGGTTATTTCGATAAGGACAAGTGTTACAGCTACGACACCGTAAATGGCTGGTTCTACCCTATTGCCCTGGCGACGAACCGGCGTTGCACAGGTGCTGCATTCGGCTTTTGGAGCGGAAATCTCCTCAATTGGGCAACGATGACCGGTCTGGATGAGTTTCGTTTCGGGATGACAGGGGGTAATCGCGCTCAGGATACCGCGACGCTTACCGTGCTTGAGCGGACCTATCAGAGCGGGCAGGGGACAACCGCTAACTTTCCGAACAAGTCCTTTACAGACGCTGCCGGCAATGCGACACCATTCCCTGCGGGGACGTCGCTGGCTTTCCAGAATCAGGGGCGGGGCGTGCAGATGCTCGTGGCTCCGTCGGGGTCGACTGGCGTTGTTGATTGCCTGAATCCCACCGTCGTCGGCGGCTCACCGCCGATCAGTTGTGCCTTCACGCTGCTCAATTCCACCGATACCGCAGCTTGCTCGTCTTGGACGGGGTCCGGAACCTTGGCGTCGCCCTACTCGTGTACTGCCTTTGGCGCTTTCGCCGGAGTCGTGCCAACGACCGTAGCTGCGGTCGCACCTCCCTCTATCATCCTCGCGGGCGGTGGCTCCTCTAGCACCGTGTCCTGTACTAGCCCGACCCTGACTGGGGGGGTATTTGACTGTAGTCTAGCCCTCGGCAATGGTCACACCGGAACATGCACAAATTGGACAGGGGCTGGGAACTCGGCTGCCACCCCCTATGTTTGTGGCAGTTTTTCAACTTTTTCGGGGGGTGAGTCGTTTCTCCCGAATGGCACGAACACGGTCACCAGTTCGAGCTTTAACGTCACCACCCAGAAGGTGGATCCGAGTGCCAGTACCCGCGTTAGCTGTACCGTCACGAATTCCGGTGGGACGGTTACGACCAGTTGCCCCCTCGCACTGAGTTCGGGCAATGCGACCTGTACTACCTACAGCGGAAGCGGTACCAGTGCAAGCCCTAAAGTTTGTACCAGCTTTGGTTTTGGTTCTGGCCAGGTCTACGTGAGCAGTTCCAATTCGACCAGCAGTTTGACCAGTATCGGCGGGGTTCGGTACGCCACGCTCTACCGAATCACCTACGACGTGACGGTGCCGACGACCAAGTACTATGTTTCGTCTTATTCTGGGGCAGCCGGCGCAGGCTACTACTACACCGCAGCGTACAACGTGACCTTCAGTACGAGCCAAACCTTGAACGTGCGCGTGAAAGTGTGCGATTCCTCGGTCGGATTGGAGACTAACTGCAAGCAATTCGGCAGTGCGTGGAAACCGACAGGCGTGTTGCAGGACAATGCCGATAAGATGCGCTTTGGGGTTTCATCCTACTTTCAAGCGAACGACGTGGATAACGCGGTTTTGCGTTCGAAGCTGAAGTACATTGGGCCGCAGCAATTTTCCGCGGTGAGCGGTCTGGTTTCCAATCCGCTAACGGAATTCAGCTCGACCGACGGAACGCTCCTCCAGAATCCGGATTCCTCTGATTCGGCCACGGCCAATTCATTTATTGGGGCGGTTTCGAACACTGGCGTTATCAACTATATCAACAAGTTCGGCAGCGCCTCTCACACCTACAAGACATATGACAACGTCGGGAAGTTGTATTACGAAACGTTGAAGTACTATCGTCATGTGTCTCCCACGACGGCGTTCTATCAGGGCGCCAAGTCTGCGAATGCCGATGGATTCCCGGTCATTACCCAATGGGACGACCCGATCCAGTACTCGTGTCAAAAGAACTACATCATCGTGATGGGGGATACCCATACCTGGTGTGACAAGCGCCTCCCCGGCGATACCCATACAGCGGCCAACAACAGCGTTTGCAACTCCTACACGGACGGAAATGGCAATGTGCACTCAGCGGATTACGGTTCGTTAGCGGGTGATAGCGGGGTTAACGTCGCTACAGAAACCAATTTGGTGGGCACCACGGAAGGCATGGGTAATATTGCCACGAGCTACACGGGGGCTGGCAGTGCCGCTGGCTATGGCATGGCCGGCCTAGCAGGATGGGCGGCGCGGAGCGACATTCGCCCGGGAGCTACCGATCATGCGGGTAAACAGACCGTGCAAACCATGGTTGTGGATGTCCAGGAAAACCGAGATTGCGGATACCAGTCCCAGTATTGGCTTGCTGCCAAATTCGGTACGGCGGATGCCTACGACACCAACGGGAACTGGGTTAGTGCAAACACGGTATGGTCTCAGAGCAATACTTTGCCCGCCGGTGTCTGTGCTTCCCGTGCTCCTCCGGGGTACAACACGGCTGGCGGAGCTGTAACCTGGCCCAAGAATCTTTTGAGGGCCGGTGATCCCCAGGCGATGATCAGCTCGGTTCAGGGAGCCATTGCAACCATCATCTCGGAAATCAGCGACGAAGCTGCGCTGGCTCAGTCGTCGGGCAATCTCGATACGGGGACGGGCGCGTATCTCTATCAGGCGCTTTTCAATACGGGGATATGGACGGGAGAGGTGCAGGCCTTGCCGATCGATCAGAGCGGTGGGGTTGCGGCGACTCCGGCCTGGAAGGCGAACGACGAGCTTCCGGCCCATGGGTCTCGCCATATCTTTACGTTTAACGACTCGATTCGGACGGGCGTTGCCTTTGACCCCGCAGCGTTTACGACCAATTTCTCGGCAACTCAGCAGGCACTCCTGGATGCCGATGAATTCGGGGTTACGGATGGCCGCGGCGCCGATCGGGTGTCGTATTTGCGGGGGGATCAGTCCAAGGAGGCTTTCTTGCCTGGCACGACCAATCCTAATGCAGCAGGCTATGGCTGGCGTTCAAGGACGAAGTTGCTTGGCGACGTCGTCAATTCCAATCCCCTGTTTGTCGGTGCGCCTTCGGCGGGCTATGCGGACCCCACTTATCGTACTTTTGCCCTGGCACACGCAAACCGGGCTCCGGCGCTGTATGTCGGGGGGAATGATGGGATGCTGCACGCTTACGATGCGTCGTTCACTATCGGGGGTACGACGGGACTTCCGATTGCGACCAGTACCAGCGGTACTGAAATTCTCGGCTACGTTCCTTCTGCCGTGTATCGCAACCTCAGTCAACTCATGGCCGCGGGATACAGCCACAAGTTCTACGTGGATGGAGCTCCGGTGGCTGTAGATGCGTACTTCGGTGGCAGCACCGGTGCTTGGAAGACCGTTCTTGTGGGTGGGCTGAACGCCGGTGGGCAGGGGATTTATGCCATCGACGTTACTAGTCCGATGATCACGAGTGGGGGGGTCAATGTAAGCAATTTTTCAGCGTCCAACGTCCTGTGGGACTTCACCGATGCCGATGACGCCGATCTTGGCTTCACGTTTGGCAAGCCACTAGTTCGCAAGCTTAACGATGGCAATTGGTACGTCATATTCGGGAGCGGCTACAACAATACCTATGCGGATGGGACAGCGAGTGGCAACGGCCGCGCGCACCTGTTCTTGCTCAAGATTGAGGGGCCGGGCGCGGGCAATCCCTGGGTCTTGAATACCAATTACTACAAAATCACGGTGAAATCGCCTTCGGAGGGTACTACGCCGACTTTGCCGTTGAGTCCGGCCAACGGCCTTGGATATGTTGCGGGGATCGACCCTGATTTCAACGAGACGACGGATTTTATCTACGGTGGAGATCGTTCCGGTAATCTCTGGAAGTTCGACCTGACGGATGATAACCCCGCAAATTGGGCGGTCGCCTTTGGCACGGTGGCGTCGCCCTTGCCCCTCTTCACCGCCACAGATGCCTCGGGCGATGCCCAGCAGGTGACGACCGGTCTAGAGGTCGTGGCTCATCCGAATGGCGGCTTCATGGTCCTCTTTGGTACGGGATCGTGGATAGACGTGACTGATCCGCTCGCGTCGAGTCAGACGGACTCGTTCTACGGGATATGGGATAAGAACGACGGGTCTACGAGGGTGTCCGGAAGAAGCGAACTCCAGAGGCAGAAAGTTCTGACCAACGTTTCCCTGTCTCTGGATGGAAGTGGAAACACCGTTGTTAGTTCCTGCACCTATGGATCCACTGGCTGCCTGCCGGTCTATACCGCCTGCCAGCCCAACTACACGGCAGCCTCGTCGGATTCCAACGAATCCGATCCGCTTTGCCCCTCGGACGTTGCCTATCCAGATGGGACAGGCATTCAACTTGGCTGGGTTTTCGACCTGCAAGGAACGGGAGAGCGTACCCGTTCGACCGTACCCACCCTCAATGGTGGCGTGATTACCTTCACGTCGCTGACCCCGACGTCCGTCGACCCGTGCACAGCGAGTACGACCGGAATCGAGCATAACCTCTCGACCAGGACAGGTGGAGCGCCTCCTTCGCCAGTGTTCGTGCTGTCTGGTCACGAAAGCAACTACGTGACTCTGCCCTCAGGGTTCATTCCTGGACTGACGTCAGCGATTCAGATTGTGCCTGGTGGGCGCGTCCTAGCGGGAGGCGCGGCCGACAATCCCGTTGGGTTCAGCGCACGGCCACCATCCGATGTGGTTCCCCCTGTCGCCGGCTTGCCCTCCCCGCCTCCTCCCGGCACTTCTTGCATTGCCGACGATTGCTCAAGCTATGGTTACGTTTCTGGCTTCGGTTTCCTTTTCAATCTGGTCAAAGGTAGCAAGTACGTCCTCGTGTGCGGTGCGGGGGCTTCTGGCGGAGCGGTGTCCTGCGATTGGAAACTGAAGTTGGGGAACATCGGGCGCGTCCAGTGGAAGCAGATTCAGCGCTGACCGTGTGCCGAGAGGACAACTGATAGGTAATTGAAAGGGACGCGTCGTATGAAAAACCGAGGATTTACGTTGGTCGAATTGATGGTTGTCGTCGTCATTCTAGGGATACTTCTAGGTATTGCAGTGCCTTCGTACGGGGATTACATGCGCAAGGCTGCAAGGGCACAGGCTAAGAGTGTCGCTCTTGATTTGGCCCAGATGGAAGAGCGATTTTTCACCAACAATACGACTTATCGCGTTGTTGCGGCCGGATCGGGGGCCTCGCTGCCTACGGGGTGGCAGAACTATTCCGGTTCGGATTTTGCATCCAGAAAGTATGACGTTACGGTTGCTGCTGGAACTACGGGGGACATTGCGACTTCGTTCACGATCACGGCAACGGCTGCGAACGGATTCTCGGATACAACCTGTGGCACGATGACGCTTGACAGCCGGGGAACGAAGTCACCCACCGCCTGCTGGTAATGCCTTTTGTTATTCACTCGGTGAAACCGCGATGCTGACTTCCATAGACGCGGTAACCGGCAGCCCGTTGCGCATTGCGGGACGGTAGCGTGCGCGCAGGAATTGGGCGGTCACGAGCCTTTCTATTGGGGCTGGCAGCGTTGAGTGGAGTGTCCGGACCGCGAGTGGGCGCCCTTCACGGTCGATCGTGATTTCTAGCCGGAATTCTCCATGCACGACCAAACCCTCAGGAAATTGGATATCCGAAGGGCTGTTGGCAATGATTTCCGGTGGGCGGAAATCCAGGTTGTTTTCCACCTCGGCCGCCGGCGACGGCGGTGAAGCGGGAGTGGTATGACTGCGGCCTGATTCCTCAGACTGGGTATGAATAGGAACTGAATCGCTCTTCGGTTCCACGGAAGAAATGGCAGGGCTTTGCTCGGGCGGCGGAGGTTGGGGAGGCGATTCGAGCCTTGCGGAAATCCGGTGCAGATGTGCCACGGGGGCCTCGAAGGCGACTTTTCGAATTAGAAAGTCCCCACCGACAATGGCAAGCAGGTGTAGCGCCAGCGAGAGTAGCAGGGAGCGATGGAGGGTGTTGTGCATTTCCGTCGTGGATCAGTGACCCCGGAACGAATCGGCGACCGGGTCCCGGTGCGTCTGGCCAAAGTGCATTTTCCAGCATTGACGATCTGCAGCCTGAAACGTAGAATACGCACCCTTTAAGAATTTTCCGAAGAGACTCCTATGGCCAATAGCGCACAAGCCCGCAAGCGCGCCCGTCAAGCCGACAAGCAACGTTCCCACAATGCGAGCCTGCGCTCGACGCTCCGCACCGCCATCAAGCGTGTGCGTCAGGCGATTGAGGCTGGCGACAAGGCTGCGGCGCAAGGCGTTTTTCAACAGTCCGTTGCGGTCATTGACCGCATTGCCGATAAGAAAATCGTTCACAAGAACAAGGCGTCCAGGTCCAAAAGCCGCCTCTCTGCCCAGATTAAGGCGCTTGCTGCCTGATAGGTTGAAATCCGGTTCAATACAAAACGGCGCCCCAAGGCGCCGTTTTGTATTGAACCGGTAGAGCAGGTTTACTTCTTTCTTCCGTCGAGCATGCATACGCCGTCGATGATCTGTAGGTCGTTGTCTTGCGCGAAATTGAGCATGAAGCGATAGGCCATCGGCTCGATTTCTCCCAGTCGCCCATCGATGAACACTGCCTTCTCGCCCCCGTAGTCGCCAGGCCCGACGTAAGGGGAGTATTTCATCTTGCGCTCGGCGCCGAAGGCGGACATTACGCCGCACAGTCGTTCTGCCCAGTCGCTCGGGCGGAATTTCTTCCCGTCCCGAGTGAGGCCGACAATGATGAAGGCAGTTGTCTCCGGCGTTGTCATGTCCACTCAGCTTGTATTTTCGGCTCTGGCGGCCTCGGTGGCGGCATTCTAGCAGACCGGGGCGTTCTGTGGCTGAGGCGCGACAGGAAGAATAATAAAGTCCTTATCTGTTAATGAGATATTTTGAATTTCTAGATTTCACTGCATATACTTCACCCACCTATATGATCCTAAGGTGGTTTTATGGCACCAGCCTTGATTGTCAAGTATGACTTCAGGATTAGAACCCGCAATGGGGCGGTCGTCGAAAACCTCTCGATCTCAGGTCGTGACGAACTGGAGGCAGAGCGAAAGCTGCGCCAGATCTACCAGGGCTGTGAAATCCTTGAAGCCCACCGCAGGCAAACCGCCCTTAACGGCCGGAGCACGGTGAGCTACGAGGATGTCATGGACCTGATTACAGCATCCAGGGCCTGAACCCGACCTGAGCAATGCGCTTATCGGGGTGCTCCGGTCCCCGCCAGGAAGCCCGCTTCAGTCAGTTCCCTATGGAGTGCGAGGTAATCGGCCGCACCGGTGCTCGCGGAATTCTGCCGAAAAATGTCTCGATTCCGGGCTGGGCTCTCGGCGACTGAAACGTTTTCAGAAATGACTGTACCCAGAACTTCGTCTCCATAGCGGTCGCGCAGGCGGCTGCGGATGTCCTCGCTCATGCGACGGCGACGGTCGAAGCGGGTCAGAAGGTAGCGGCGTTCGACACGGCGTTTCAGAACGGGCTCCAGAACGCGGAGGGTGCGGGTGATCTGGTCGGCGGCTTGCAAGGACAGGTAGTCGGTGGAAATCGGAACCAGTATCAGATCGCAGGCGAACACCGCGTTCAGCGCCAAGACACCTATGTAGGGGCAACAGTCGATATAGGTCGGTCGCCCTGGTTTCACAGTTTCTAAGTGATCAAGGCCGGCCTTCAGGCGGTTGAGTATGGTCGGACCCTTGCCGAAGATTGAATCGACTTTGATGAGTTGCTGGTGGGCCGGGATGAGATGACCGATTTCCGGCCACTCGATTTCGACCTCGCCAAGGCTGCGGGTCTCCTGATAGAAGGCGAAAATGCTCCGAGCGGCTTCGGCAGGGGCGTCCCCATGGATATTGCTCAGGTGCCCCTGGGGGTCGAGGTCGATCAGCAGGCAGGGATTGCCGGTCCGGTGGGCGGCGGCGGCCAGGTTCAGTGCAGTCGTGGTTTTCCCGACCCCACCCTTCTGGTTGAAAATGGCGATGCGCATGGTGTGTCGACGCTCGCCAAGCGGGGGCGGCGGACGGTTCTCCTTATGTACAAGGCGCTATTTTTCCCTTAAGATTCGCGCCTCTGCAACTGTTTTCCTGGTTGCTTCGGTTCCGGCGGCGTTGGCCGCCGTTTTCGTTTCTTGCCGCTCCAAAATCCGCTTCTCCGGCAGCGTCACGCCCGGAAGGGTTCCGGATTGGCGGGGCCGATTGCAGGTTCTGCACATGTCGCATGTCATGAATACCTACGCCCGACTGCCCGTGGCCTTCAGTCACGGCAAGGGCTCCCGGATAACCGATACGGAAGGGCGGGAATACCTCGACGCCCTTTCCGGCATTGCTGTGAATACCCTGGGGCATGGCCATCCGCGGTTGGTCGAGGCTATCGCAAGCCAGGCGGGACAACTCCTTCACACCTCCAATCTATACCGCGTGACCGGCCAGGAGGTTCTGGCGGACAAGCTCGCCGCCAAGTCTGGTCTGCAGGAAATCTTTTTCTGTAACTCCGGGTGCGAGGCCAACGAGGCCGCCATCAAACTGGCGCGCTATTACGGCCACAAGAAGGGCATCGAGACGCCGACCATCATCGTCATGGAAAAGGCTTTCCACGGCCGTACTATGGCAACCCTGTCGGCCACCGGAAACCGCAAAGCCCAGGCCGGTTTCGAGCCCCTGGTCGCGGGGTTCCTGCGGGTGCCGTACAACGATATCGAGGCGATTCGCAATGTGGCGGAGCATCACGGCAATATCGTCGCGGTGATGCTGGAGATCGTCCAGGGCGAGGGCGGTATCAACTTGGCTTCCGAGCATTTCCAGCGCGAACTCCGTGCCCTCTGCGACGAGCGCGAGTGGCTTATGATCTGCGACGAGGTCCAGTGTGGCATGGCCCGTACCGGAACCTGGTTCGGCTATCAGCACGCTGGCATCCTGCCGGATATCGCCACCCTGGCCAAGGGCCTCGGGTCCGGCGTGCCCATCGGCGCCTGCCTAGCGGGCGGCCGCGCCGCCGGGCTCTTCGGGCCGGGTAACCACGGTTCCACCTTCGGCGGCAATCCGCTGGCCTGCACGGCGGCACTGACTACCATCGATACCATCGAGCGGGACGGTCTGATGGCGGCTGCCGAGCGTGTCGGTGCCCGCATTCGGGCCGGCTTCGCCGCCGCCCTCTCCAGTGTCACGGGTATCGTCGATATCCGTGGCCAGGGGCTGATGATCGGCATCGAACTGGATCGGCCATGCAGCGAGCTGATCACCAAGGCGCTGGCCGCTGGCCTGCTCATCAACGTGACGGCCGACAAGGTCGTGCGCCTGCTGCCGCCGCTGATCTTCACCGAAGCCGAGGCGGACGAACTGGTGCAGCGCCTCGCGCCGCTCATCAAGGAATTCCTGGGGGGCTGATCATGGCGATCAAGCATTTCCTGCAGTTCAAGGATTTCAGCGCTGATGAATTCGCCTACCTTTTCGAGCGCACCCGCGCCATCAAGAAGCGCTTCAAGGCCTACCAGCAATACTGGCCGCTGACCGACCGTACCCTGGTCATGATCTTCGAGAAGGCCAGCACGCGGACTCGCCTCTCGTTTGAAGCCGGCATGCAGCAGTTGGGCGGTTCGGCCATCTACCTCAATACCCGCGATTCCCAGTTAGGGCGCGGCGAGCCGGTGGAGGACGCGGCCCAGGTCATCTCCCGCATGAGCGACATCGTCATGATCCGCACCTTCGAGCAGGAGATCATCGAGCGCTTCGCCGCCAATTCCCGGGTGCCGGTGATCAACGGCCTGACCAACGAATACCATCCCTGCCAGATCATGGCGGACATCTTCACCTACATCGAGCATCGCGGGCCCATCCAGGGCAAGACGGTGGCCTGGGTGGGTGACGCCAACAACATGTGCAACACCTGGCTCCAGGCGGCCGAAGTGCTGGATTTCAAGGTCCACGTGTCAACGCCGCCCGGCTACGCCCTGGATCTGGCGCTCATTGCCGGCGTTGCTCCGGCCCGGTATCAAGTCTTTGCCGATCCGATGGATGCCTGCCGGGATGCCGATCTGGTCACCACCGATGTGTGGACCTCCATGGGTTTCGAGGCGGAAAACGAAGAACGCCTCAAGGCCTTCGCCGACTGGTGTGTCGATGGCGACATGATGCGGGTGGCCAACCCGGATGCGGTGTTCATGCACTGCCTGCCCGCCCATCGCGGTGAAGAAGTGACGGCGGAAGTCATCGACGGGCCCCAATCCGTGGTCTGGGACGAGGCAGAGAACCGATTGCATGTTCAGAAGGCCCTCATGGAGTACCTCCTCTTGGGCAAGGTTGAAACGAAATAAGGGAAGCGAAATGAGCGACATCAAGAAGGTGGTGCTGGCCTACTCCGGCGGTCTCGATACCTCGGTTATCCTGAAGTGGCTGCAGGACGTCTACAAGTGCGAAGTGGTGACCTTTACCGCCGACCTGGGGCAGGGCGAGGAGCTGGAACCGGCCCGCGCAAAGGCTCTCAAGGCCGGCATCAAGGCCAGGAACATCTACATCGACGACCTGCGGGAAGAGTTCGTGCGCGACTTCGTCTTCCCCATGTTCCGCGCCAACACCATCTACGAAGGCGAGTACCTGCTCGGTACCTCCATCGCCCGCCCGCTGATCGCCAAGCGCCTCATCGAGATCGTCAATGAAACCGGGGCCGACGCCATCTGTCACGGTGCCACCGGCAAGGGCAACGATCAGGTGCGCTTCGAACTGGGCGCCTATGCCTTGAAGCCCGGCATCAAGGTGATCGCTCCCTGGCGCGAATGGGATCTGCTCTCCCGCGAAAAGCTCATGGCCTACGCCGAGAAACACGGTATCGCCATCGACATGAAGCACAAGAAGGGTGGCTCTCCCTATTCCATGGATGCCAACCTGTTGCACATCTCCTACGAAGGCCGCCATCTCGAAGACCCGGCGGCAGAGGCCGAGGAATCCATGTGGCGGTGGACCGTCTCCCCGGAAAAGGCGCCCAACAAGGCCGAATACCTTGACCTGGAATTCGTCAAGGGCGACCTGGTGTCCATCAACGGCAAGAAGATGAAGGCTCACGAACTGCTCGGCTCCCTCAACCAGTTGGGCGGCAAGCACGGCATCGGCCGCCTTGACCTGGTGGAGAACCGCTACGTCGGGATGAAGTCCCGCGGCTGCTACGAAACCCCGGGGGGAACCATCCTGCTGCGCGCCCACCGCGCCATCGAATCCGTCACCCTGGACCGCGAAGTCGCCCACCTCAAGGACGACCTCATGCCCCGCTACGCCAGCCTGGTCTATAACGGCTACTGGTGGAGCCCGGAACGCCGCGCCCTGCAGGTGCTCATCGACCACACCCAGGAGACCGTCAACGGGACCGTGCGCCTCAAGCTCTACAAGGGCAACGTCATCGTGGTCGGCCGCGATTCCAAGACCGATTCCCTGTTCGATTCCACCATCGCGACATTCGAAGATGATGCCGGCGCCTACGACCAGCGCGATGCTGGCGGCTTCATCAAGCTCAACGCCCTGCGCATGCGCATTGCGGCCAACCTGGCGGGGCGCAAGGCCGGCAAGACGGCTGCCCCAAAGGCTGCGAAGGCCGTCTCCGTACGGGACGAGAAACCTGCCGTTGCCAAGGCCGCGAAGCCCGCGGCCAAGAAAGCTGCAGCGAAGCCGGCTGTGCCTGCCAAACGTGGCTCGGCCAAGCCGGCCACGAAGGCCGTCAAGCCGGCGGCTTCCAAGAAATCTGCCCAAGTTGCCAAGAAGGCCGCGGGCAGGGCGACTGGCAAGAAGGCCTAAGGTATGGACGGCGGGGGACTCTTCGGGCTCACCGAGGAACAGATTGCGGATTTTGGTGCTACCTACGGGATTGGCGCCTTCATCCTCTTCATGCTCTTCATCATTGGCGAGATCGCCTGGAAATCGAAGGCGGGCAAGACGGGCACATTCGTGCTCTTCTTCGTCCTTGCCTTCGGTATGGTGGGTTTTCTTGCCAAAGCGGTCATTCAAAAAATCTGGGGAATCTGATGTCTCAATTCGACAGCGTATCCGTGGTCAAAAAGGCCAATGTCTATTTCGACGGTAAGTGTGTCAGCCATACCGTACAGTTTGCCGATGGCAGCAAGAAGACCGTCGGCGTCATCCTGCCCTCCAGCCTGACCTTCAACACTGGCGCGCCGGAAGTGATGGAAGGCGTGGGTGGTTCCTGCCGCGTCAAGCTAAAAGGCGAGAGTGAGTGGAAGGCCTATGGCGAAGGCCAATCTTTTGATGTGCCGGGCAATTCAAGCTTTGAAATTGCCTGTGATGAGCCGTATCACTACGTCTGTCACTTCGGTTAACTCCACAGAGGTCCCAGGCTTCGACTGCCCGGCTTCTGCCGGGCGTTTCCATTCCAGGAATTGCAAATGCCTTCATTTGATTTCACCTCCGAGGCCGATATGGTGGCGCTGAAGAACGCCGTCGACGTCGCAGTCCGGCAAATCGACAACCGCTACGACTTCAAGGGAACCTCAGCCAAGGTCGAGCTCAACGAAAAGGACAAAGTCATTACGCTGCACGGGGATTCAGACTTCCAGCTCGACCAGATCAAGGACATCCTTTTTCCGGCCATGGAGAAGAAAGAGGTCGAGAGCACCAAGCGCCTTGATCACCAGCCGGTGCAGAAAATATCCGGCAACAAGGTGAAGCAGGAGCTCAAAATCAAGATGGGCATCGAGGCCGAATTGGCCAAGAAGATCGTCAAACTGATCAAGGATGCCAAGCTCAAGGTTCAGGCATCCATTCAGGGTGACGCCGTGCGCGTTCAGGGGGCCAAGCGGGACGACCTGCAGGACTGCATCGCGATGATCCGCAAGGCAATCACGGATTTCCCGATCAAGGCGGGAAACTTCCGCGACTGAGCGCGAGAGCGCTGCTGACGAATAGGGCGCCTGCGGGCGCCCTATTTACCTATTTACGTCTTCAGACCTTTGATCCAGACACCGTAGAGCTGGTCTGCGAGGGCGCGCATGACCGGCAGGTGGGTCGCGGCTTCGCCCTGCATCTGCGCGGGGTTCTGCACGCTGGGCTGGTCCGCGACGGCGGCGGCTTCCTCGGCCCACTGACTGCACCAGGTGGCGATCATCTCTGGCGTCATTTCCACGTGGCACTGCATGCCCAGGTGCGGGCCCAGGACGAACATCTGGTTGGCGCAATAGGCGTTGGCCAAGAGGCGGGTGGCGCTGGGGGGAATGCTGAAGGTTTCCCCATGCCACTGAAAGACGGTGCCGGCGCGGCCTGCCTGCTCACCCAGCCAGTGACGGGCGACGTCGTTCCGCTCGGTCATAGCCTCGCCCCAGCCGATCTCCTTGACCGGGTTCCGCGTGACCTGGCCGCCCAGGGCCTTGCTCATCAACTGGCCGCCGAGGCAGTGGCCGATCACCGGAATGTCCTTGGCCACGGCATCGCGGATCAGGGTGCAGACCTCGTCGATCCAGGGCAAAGGATCATTCACGCTCATCGGCCCGCCCATGAAGCAGAGGCCGGCATAGGCGTCGGCGCTGGCCGGCACGGGTTCGCCGGCGTCGATGGCGATCAGCCGCCAGGGAATCCCGTGGCGTTCGAGGAATATGGCAAAATAGCCCGGACCCTCGGTGGGCGAATGGCGGAAAATGGCGACAGGACGCATGGCAGGACGGACCCGAGAAAAACGAGGCTGGCATTTTATGCCCTGGCTACTGCTTGCGCTATCGTCCGCCTCCCTGGCGGCGGATATCGGATTGGCGGGGATCATGGGAAGCAAGGCCATGCTTACGCTAGGTGGCGGAGATCCGGAAGCGGTGGCCATCGGCCAGAGCTACGGGGGCGCGCGGGTGGTGGCCATACAGGGTGACCAGGTGATCGTTGAGATTGATGGTCGTCGGCGTCCGCTCAAGGTCGGACAGCACGCTGTTGGGAATGTGGGCGCAGGGGAAGGTAGCAAGGCGATTCTGACCTCTGATGGACAGGGTCATTTTTATGCCAATGGAACGATAAATGGTCGGTCGGCACGTTTTCTAGTCGATACCGGGGCCACCATGGTTTCATTGGGGGCTGGGGACGCCAAGCGCCTGGGGCTTGATCCCGCCAAGGGAAAGCGGGGCTACAGCCAGACCGCCAACGGCCAGGTCGAAGTCAGCAAACTTACCCTGGATTCGGTCCAGGTGGGCGACATTACGTTGCACCAGGTGGACGCCATAGTGCACGCGTCGGGTGATATGCCCTTCGCGCTTCTCGGGATGAGTTTCCTCAACCGGACTGAAATGGTCCGGGATGGGGATACACTGACCCTGCGCCGCCGTTATTGACAGGAGGGGTCATGCCTCAAAAGGATCAGGAAATCACGCTTCTGCGCCAGGAACTCGAACTGCTCATGGGCGAACGCCAAGTGCTTCTGCAGGTGGCAGGGGCTGCCGCAGCGCTCATTGCCACCCTGGACAGCAAGCGTCTACCGGTGGGCGCCATCGAGGCCGCCGATGTCGTTGCTACTTCGATCAACCGCTTGAGCGAAGAGACCCTGCGTGATGCGCTTGATTCGGTTCATGCGGAAATCGAGGGAGACACCGCAGCCGCATGAGCCTCGATGTTGACCGCCTGCGGGCCTGCCTTCTGCCCGAGCCGGCGGTCGGGGAATTCGTTGCCGAGGACGGTGCCCGCGAGAGCGAACTGACGCCCGCGGCGGTGCTCTTTCCCATCGTTTGTCGTGACGAGGGGCCTACAGTCCTCCTGACCCAGCGTACGGCCCATTTGCGCGACCACCCCGGCCAGATCAGCTTCCCCGGCGGGCGGGTGGAGGAAGGCGATTCCGGGCCCGTGGCCACGGCACTGCGCGAATGCCTGGAGGAAGTCGGGCTGCCGGCGGCCTGCATCGAAGTCATCGGATTTCTGCCTGAGTATCGAACCGGGACCGGGTTCCGGGTGACTCCCGTGGTGGCCCTGGTTACCCCTCCGTTTCCCGTGCGGCCCGATCCCTTCGAAGTGGCGGAAGTCTTCGAAGTGCCGCTGCAATTTCTCCTCGATCCTGGCAACCACCGGCGCGAGGCCGTCCATGTGCGGGGCGCCCTGCGCCAGTATTACGCCATGCCCTACGGTGACTACTTCATCTGGGGGGCGACGGCCGGGATGATCCGCTCCCTCGTCAGTCGCCTGGGACTTATCGCCGAGGGAAGCTGAACCAAACGGGCGGCTGCGCCGCCGATGCGGTCGGCACCCGGCTAAATTGCGCTGCGAGTCACAGCCCGAGGGGCGTTTTGCCGTGGTTTACCCGCGATTTCGTCAAGTTTTCCGGCGCGGTTTTCGGTATCATCATCCCGTCGCCGTTGCACTGCTCGGCGACCGCCTTCTTTGCCATCGGCGAACGGATCGGCCACCGGCAGGTGTGCTTCGAACGACAGGTTTCTGGGTCGGGGCAGCGGGTCGCAGGGTGCCAAGCACCGGCGGTCAGGGGGCAAGTGCAATGCGTTGGGCGACCGTGCGGAGTTTTTGAGGTCCGTGCGCAGTCGATTTCAAACCGGGTGCGTCGGGCCTTGTCCGGCGGGCCACTGCCCTTGGGCGCTTTTTTTGTCGAGCCTCGCCGCCGTGCCAGGCTGAGTGTTTTTTATCAGGAGAATCATAATGAGCAGAGATGTTGTCGTACTGAGCGCTGTCCGTTCCGCTATCGGTGCCTTCGGCGGTTCCCTGGCCGATTTCGAGGCCAGCGAGCTGGCTGGTGTCGTGATGAAGGAATCGGTCGTCCGCTCCGGCGTCGATCCCCAACTGATCAATTACGTCACCGTCGGCAACTGCATGCCGACCGACGCCCGCTATCCCTACGTTTCGCGCGTCGCCTCCATCCAGGCCGGTCTGTCCATGGACTCAGTTGCTATGCAGGTCAGCCGCCTGTGCGCCTCTGGCCTGCAGGGCATCGTTACCACCGCCCAGAACATCTTGCTGGGTGACTGCGACTACGGCATCGGTGGCGGCGTTGAAGTGATGTCCAAGGCGGCCTACATGCTGCCTGCACTGCGTTCCGGCGCCCGTATGGGCGACACCAAGGCCATCGACTCCATGGTTGCGGTGCTCACCGATCCCTTTGGCGTCGGCCACATGGGCGTGACTGCCGAGAATCTAGCGGTCAAGCATGGCATCTCCCGCGAAGAGCAAGATGCCTTCGCCGTCGAATCCCAGCGCCGCGCCGCGGCGGCCATCGACGCGGGCTACTTCAAATCGCAGATTCTCCCGATCGTCAAGAAGACCAAGAAGGGCGACGTGGTCTTCGACACCGACGAGCATCTGAAGCGCGGCACCACCATGGAAGCTCTGGCCAAGATGAAGCCGGCCTTCAAGAAGGAGGGCGGTACGGTAACCGCCGGTAACGCCTCCGGCATCAATGACGGGGCCGCTTTCTTCGTTCTCGCCGATGGCGACACGGCGGTCAAGGCCGGCTACAAGCCCATGGCCCGCCTGGTCTCCTACGCTGTGGCCGGTGTGCCCAACGACATCATGGGTGAAGGCCCGATTCCCGCGTCCCGCCTGGCCCTCAAGAAGGCTGGTCTGACGCTCGACCAGATGGACGTCATCGAGTCCAACGAAGCCTTCGCCGCCCAGGCCCTGTCTGTCATGAAGGTGCTGGGTCTCGATCCGGCCAAGACCAACCCCAACGGCGGTGCCATCGCCTTGGGCCACCCGGTCGGCTGTTCCGGCGCCTTCATCGCCACCAAGGCGGTGTATGAGATGAACCGCATCGGTGGCAAGTACTGTCTGGTGACCATGTGTATCGGAGGCGGGCAGGGTATTGCCGCCATCTTCGAGCGCGTCTGACCTTCAGCACTGCTCTCGGACAGAAAACCGCCGGCTGGTCCGGCGGTTTTCTTTTCAGCCAACAAAAAAGTCGGCCGCGCATCAGGCGCGGAAACCATGAGTTCAGGAACCTGAACAGACCTCAGAGCCGCGATGGTCACTGCGGGTGTGGAGTCCAGGATGGCCCCCGGCGCAGCGTGAGGTTCCCCGGCTCAGAGGTACCAATCGTAGGGCGACTGACTGTGGGGCGTACGCACGAAACGTTCGAATTGGAGTGGCTCCACAGGACGACTGAAGAGGAAGCCCTGGGCCACGTCGCAGCCGCAACTGCGCAACAGGGCAACCTGGGCCGGGGTTTCGACCCCCTCGGCGACCGCTTTGAGTTCGAGTACGTGGGCCATCTGGGTGATCATGCGTACGATGGCTGTATCCTCCTCGTTGGCGCTGGCGCCGACGATGAAGGAGCGGTCGATCTTGAGCTTGTCTACGTTGAAACGGCTGAGGTAGGCCAGGCTGGAGTAGCCGGTGCCGAAGTCGTCAATGGCAATGCTGCTGCCGAGGGACTTGATTTCGCGGATGACTTCGCGCACGGCCTGACTATCCTGCATGAGGGTCGATTCGGTCAGCTCGATCTCGATCAGGGAGGGGGGTATTCCGGCTTCCCGGGTGGCGGCGGCCAGGAGCGCTGGAACGTCGGCGCGGTAGATCTGTTGTCCGGAAACGTTCACCGCGATGCGCGCCGGCAAGCCCGAGTCGAACCACAGGCGGGCCTGCCGGCAGGCCTCCCTGAGCGCCCATTCGCCGATGGGCAGGATGAGCCCGGTATCCTCGGCGACAGGGATGAAATCGACCGGGCTGATGGTGGCGCCATCCGGCTGGATCCAGCGCAGCAGCGCCTCGCTCCCCAGCATGGCGTTGTCGGCGATGCCGATCTGGGGCTGATAGTGGAGACGGAATTCACCGGAGGACAGCGCCCGGTGCAGGCTATTGACCAGGGTGTGGCGGCGCACCGCGTCGTCGTTCATCTCCTGGCGGAAGAAGCTGAAGCTGCCGCGCCCGCGCTCCTTGGAGTGATACATGGCCATGTCCGCCTTCTGCAGCAGGGCGTCGAAGTCGCTGCCGTCGCTGGGGGCCATGGCGATGCCGATGGAAACCGAAGTGTTGATGAGCTGGCCGCCGATCTGGAAGGGTTGGCTCATGGCGTCGATGATCTTGCCGGCTGTGGAGGCTGCGGCCACCGGGGTGTCCATGTCGTTCAGCAGGACGATGAACTCGTCGCCGCCCTGGCGGCTGATGGTGTCTGATTCCCGCAGGCAGGCCTTGAGGCGCCGCACCACCGCGATGAGCAGGTAGTCGCCCACCCGGTGGCCGAGGGAATCGTTGATGCGCTTGAATTCGTCCAGGTCCAGGAACATGAAGGCGAGGCTGCGGCCGGTACGCCGGGCTGCCTCCAGGGCCTGGCCGAAGCGGTCCCGCAGCAGCAGGCGGTTGGGCAGTGCGGTGAGCACGTCATGGTGGGCGAGAAACTGGATCTTTTCTTCGGCTGCCTTGCGCTCGGAAATGTCCTGGAAGGAGCCGATAAACTGGGTCGGCGCGCCCGATTCGTCGTAAACGGCCGTGATCGACAGCCACTTGGGATAAATCTCGCCGCTCTTCCTGCGGTCGATGATTTCGCCATCCCAGCGGCCAGCCTCCAGCAGGGTCTTCCACATATTCGAATAAAATTCCGGCGGGTGGGCGCCGGATTTGAACAGGCTGGGATTCTTGCCGAGAACGTCTTCCACCTCGTAGCCGGTGATGGTGGTGAAGGCACGGTTGACGTCGATGATGCGGCCATCGCTGTCGGTAATCATCAGGGCGTCTGAACTGTGCTCGAAGACGGTACGGGCCAGCCGCAACTGAGCCTCCTGGGCGCGCCGTTGGGTGATGTCGGCGAAGACCCAGATCGATCCGGCATGGGGAGAAGTCTTGTCCAGGGGTCTGCCGGTGCGATGGCACCAGATGGCCTGGCGGTCGCGGCGGACGAAACAGTACTCGCGGTCGCTGTAGCCCGTTCCAGCCAGTTCACCGTAGGCCAGGGCGCCGTCGGTCTCCCATTCCTCAGGGGAGGGGTAGAGCAACTCGGTCGTCTTTCCGACCAACTGGGCCGGTGAATCCCAGCCGAACAGTTCCGCCATGCGGGCGTTGGCGCTGACGATGACACGATTGCGCAGATGGACGATGCCCACGTGGGCGTTCTCGAAAGTCAGGCGCAGTTCGTCGAGAAGCTCGCGGATGCGATTTTCCTGGAGGCGTCCTTCTGTGACGTCGCTCAGAGTGAGGACCGTGCCTCCGTCGGGCAGGGGGGCTTGCCTTAGGGCCAGGACGCGGCCGTCGTCCGTCGGAATCTCGCAGGGGCCGTTGGAGGGCTCGCCCTCCCGGTGGGCTGCGAGGATGGAGGGCAGGGCGGTGCGGGCAGCGCCCCGGGCCAGGGCGGCCTCGTCGAGGCGCAACATCTCGGCGCAGCGGTCGTTCCATGCCACGAGGCAATCCCGGGCGTCGAAGACGACCACCCCCTGGGCCAGGTTGTCCAGGGTGGTCTGCAGCAATAAGGCCTGGGCTGCCAATTCCTCTTCCCGGCGGCGGGTCTCGCTCTCCTTGATTTCGCTGATGTCCGCGTAGGTGCCAACGACACCGCCTTCGGCGGTGGGGTGTTCGGAAATGTGCAGCCAGAAGCCGTCGCGTACCTGAATTTCCCGCCGCACTGGGGAACCGGATTTGGCCAGCGCGTGAGCCTCCGCCCAGGTGGCGAGCCAGGCACACTCGCCTTTCGGGTAGCCGAGGGCGGCGAGGACTTGCGCAAAACTCAAGCCGAGGACGAGAGCCGCGTCCGGGCCGGTTTTCTCCCAAAGGGCAAGAAATTCCGGATTGGCCATCAGCAGCCTGTCGTCGGCGTCGAAGAGCACGAAGCCATCGGCGCTGGCACCGATGGCTTCGAAGAGCCTTACCCGGGCCGCTTCAACCGCTCTCTTTTCCTCGGCCAGGGCCGCATTGCTCTTTTGCAGGGCGGCCATGGCGCGGTCGAGCAACTGGGTTCTCTCCCGGACCTGCTCTCCCAGCAAGACCGAGGACTGGAAGAAGCTGTAGTCGGACCCCTGGGCGTCCATGCCCTGCTCCACCCGATCCATAAGGACGTGGATGATCTTGTCCCGCCGGGCCAGTTCGTCGGCCACAGGGGCCGGCAATGCGCTGCGGTCGAAGCCGGGAGCGTCGCCGATCATTGGCGGACCTCCTGGGCGTGCTGCCCGAAGGCGACCCCGGTGAAGGTCTGGTTCACGTGGATTCCCTTATGCAATTCGCCGAAGGTGGAAAACCCCACTACGCGGTGGCGACGCAGGGCCGCCGAGATCACTTCGGTCAGGCCCTTCTGCCGGAATTCGAGATTGCGCAAAATGCAGTCGCAGGCGAGGACCGCCTCGGGCTTGCCGATCTCCTCCTCCACTCTGGTCAGGGCGCTTTCCAGGTTGGCCAGGGCGTCGAGTCCCTGGGCGCGGGAGAGGACGATGCCTTCGTCGATGGCGCAGTAGAACGACAGACTGTGGTCGGGATTGACCTTCTGGATCGAGCGCACGTACTCGCTGCCGCCGATGCGCACCACCACCGGATAGGCCGCGAAGGCCAGTGGGTCCAGGTTCTCGACCGGCACGCCGACGATGCGGGCGTATTCGAGTGCGGCGGGAAAGCCGTTGATCTCGGTCACGACCCGCTCCGCCGGGCGGGCGCCGGTGACCACCATGCGTTCGTCGGTGCGCTGGAAGTGCTGGGTCTTGACCACCCGGAAAGGCAGGTCGGTGCTGATGAGGGCGAGCACCGCTGCATCGCTTTGGGCGCTGCCGTCGTGGAAGACCTGGGTCTGACGAAATTGAAGGGAATCCCCGGCGGAGCCCCCGACTACCGGAATGTCGCCCAGGACGAGCTGGACGGCGCGACCCACCGGTTCCTCGCGCAGGGAAAGGCCATCTACCAGCAGAAAGGCCAGGGAATGGGGAAAACCGAGGGCCTCGCGCTGGAGGGTGCTGCGGTGCAGGGCATCCTCCACCCGCCGCTGGCAGTCGGCCAGATCGAAGGCCGAGAGTCCGGGGATGAGGACAGTGACGGCGGTGAAATCGGCGGCGGCAAAGCCTATGGCGACGATACTGTCATTGGTATAGCCGTCGGGGCCGATTTCACCCGCTGTGGTGCAGCCCGCCAGGGCCACCGGCGGAGGAAAGGCTTGCCGCAGGGCGGCCGCGAGTTGCGCCGGATTCTGGGTGTCGGTGGCGAAGCACAGAACCAGAGCCGGTCGGAAACCCTCCATCTGGCTGGCAATCTCGGCGATGGCGGACGCGGCGCCGACAGCCCGGGAAAAAGCGATCCGGATCGAAGTCATGGTGATGTCTCTCTCTCGTTTTTTCGGGATCGCGTCGGGGCGACCCGCGGGTATTTCACTTTATTCTAATTCACCGCCGGGAAAAATCTATTACTTTAGTAATGGGTGTGTGAATAATTCGGGGGGCTCAGCAGTCGACCTTCCCCATGGCGGAGTGTCATTGCTCCGCGCCCTCCGATTGCTCTCCCGCAGGGCGTGAGCGGGAGGGGATGCATCATCTCGGTGCGGGCGGGGCCTCCAGGGCACCGGGAAGCGGCATAATTTCGGGCATAGGGCGCATTCCCCTTGGTGGCACGGAAGGTGCTGGAGTTCCAAAGCAGACCTCATTTTTTCGAGCGGGCAGACCATGAATTTCTACAACGAGATGACCGACGCCGGCGGCGCCATCAGGGACCATTACGTCCAATACTCCCGCTGGCTTGAGGAAACGCCGGCGGAGCGCATCGCGCGCAAACGGGCGGAGGCCGATCTGGCCTTTCACCGGGTGGGGATCACCTTTGCGGTTTACGGAGAAGAAGCCGGCAAGGAGCGTCTCATCCCCTTCGACATCATCCCGCGCATCATCCCCGCTGCCGAGTGGCACGCCCTGGAGTCCGGCCTGCGCCAGCGGGTGAAGGCCTTGAACAGCTTCCTGCACGATATCTACCACGAGCGGGAAATCCTCAAGGCCGGCAAGATCCCCGCTGCCCAGGTACTCGACAACGCCCAATTTCGCCCCGAAATGCAGGGGGTCGACGTGCCCGGCGGCATCTACGCCCACATCGCCGGGGTGGATGTGGTGCGCGCCGGGGCGGGCGAGTTCTACGTCCTGGAGGACAACCTGAGGGTACCTTCCGGCGTCTCCTACATGCTGGAAGACCGCAAGATGATGATGCGGCTCTTCCCCGAGCTGTTCGCCCGCCACAAGGTCGCCCCGGTGCAGCACTATCCGGACATGCTTTTGGAGAAGCTGCGGGCCGTGGCCCCCAAGGGGGTGAGCAATCCCACCGTGGTCGTCCTGACGCCGGGGGCCTTCAACAGCGCCTATTTCGAGCACACCTTCCTGGCCCAGCAGATGGGGGTTGAACTGGTGGAGGGGCGCGATCTCTTCGTCGCCAAGGATCAGGTCTTCATGCGCACCACCCAGGGAGCCCAGAAGGTCGACGTCATCTACCGCCGCATCGACGATGACTTCCTCGATCCCCTGGCCTTCCGGCCCGATTCCGCCCTGGGGGTGCCGGGCATCCTCAAGGCTTACCAGGCGGGCAACGTCACCCTGGCCAACGCCATCGGCACCGGGGTCGCGGACGACAAGTCCATCTACCCCTACGTGCCGGACATGATTCGCTTCTACCTCGGCGAGGAGCCTCTCCTCAATAACGTGCCCACCTACATGTGCCGCAAGCCGGAGGATCTGGACTACGTGCTGGCCCATCTGGCGGAGTTGGTGGTGAAGGAGGTCCATGGCGCCGGCGGTTACGGCATGCTGGTGGGTCCGGCATCCAGCCGGGAGCAGATCGACAAGTTCCGCCAGCTTCTGCTGGCCAAGCCGGAGGGCTACATCGCCCAGCCGACCCTGGCCCTCTCCAATTGCCCGACCTTCGTCGAAGAGGGCATCGCGCCGCGCCATCTGGATTTGCGGCCCTTCGTGCTTTCCGGTCAGGACGTCGATATGGTCCCCGGCGGGCTCACCCGGGTTGCCCTCACTGCCGGATCCTTGGTGGTGAATTCCTCCCAGGGGGGCGGTACCAAGGACACCTGGATTCTCGAGGATTGAGGAAGGAATAGACCATGCTGAGCCGTACCGCCGACCACCTGTTCTGGATGGCCCGCTACATCGAGCGGGCCGAGAATCTTGCCCGCCTGCTCGACGTCACCTGGCAGATGTCCCTGGTGCCCCAGCCGGTCGAGGCTGCCAACCAGAGTTGGAACGCCATCATTGCGCTCAATAGCCTGGAAGAGGCCTTTGCTGCCAAATATCCGGCGGTGACCGGGGAAAACGTCCTGCGCTTCATGGCGAGCGACGCCGACAATTCGGCCTCCATCCACAGCTGTCTGCGCTTGGCCCGGGAGAACGCCCACGCGGTACGCGGGACCATCACCTCGGAAATGTGGGAAACCATGAACGCCACCTGGCTGGAAGCCCGGGAGCAGAGTTTCGAAAAAATCAGTGCAGCCGGCATCGGCGAATTTTTCGAATGGGTGAAGATGCGCTCCTCCCTATCCCGAGGTGTCACCATCGGCACCCTGCTTCAGGACGAGGCCTTCCACTTCATCCGCCTGGGCACCCTGCTGGAGAGGGCCGACAACACGGCCCGCATCCTGGACGTGAAATTTCACGTCCTCCGGCCCCTGGGCCACGAGGAAGCCACGGATTTCTACCAGTGGGGCGCCCTGTTGCGCTCCGTGTCCGCCTTTGAGAACTACCGCAAGGTCTACCGCGACGTCATCACCCCCGAGCGGGTGGCGGAATTGCTCATCCTACGCAGCGACCTCCCCCGCTCGCTTCATTTTTGTCTCAACGGCGTGGTCAAAAACCTGGATCTGGTCGCCAACGACCACTGCGGCGAAACCCTGCGTCAGGCGGGAATTCTGCACGCCAGGCTGCACTACGCCCGGGTGGGGGACATCCTGGAGCAGGGCCTGCATGAGTGGCTCACCGATTTCATGGACTGCATCTACGAAGTCGGCAACGGCATCAGCCGCGACTTTCTGGTGGCGGACACCGGCGGGGCCTGATCCGGGGGAAGGCTTCCCTCAATCCGCGTCGGCCGCTTCCGGAGCAGTGGCTTCGGCCACCGAACGGGCGAAGGAAGTGACCCCCGCCGTCTTGACGTAGATGCAGCGCTTGCCGCTGCGTTTGCACTGTTCCTTTACCCGCCAGTAGGCATTGTGACTGATGCATCCTGCCTGGCAGATGACCAGATCGGCGGCGGCCAGCGCCCCGTCGATGCGCTGCACGCTCTCCTCCAGGCCGCCATCGTGGTGCAGGAAGCGTCCGCCGCGGGATTCCACCAGTTGCCGATAGGCCTCCACCGAACCGGAGCGGCCGCCCACGCAGAGGATGCAACGCCCTGCCAGGTGCTCGGGGTGCGGCCCCTTTTCCGCGGCCGGCGGCTGGGCGGGGCTGGGCGCCACCTCGGGCGGAGGCTGGCGGCGCAGGCGCTCCAGGGCGGCCTCCAGTTCCGCCGCCCGGGCGGTGAGCGCCTGTGCGCGGTTTTCCGCATCCTGGGCCCGGCGGGCCAGGGCCTGGCGGTCCTTGAGGTCTGGCAGGCTGGCGCGCAGGCACTCCATTTGGCCCAGCAGACCGGCACCCCAGGCGTCCCGGGAGGCCAGTTCGGCTTGCAGGCGGCCGATCTGGGCGGAGAGAACGCGGGTTTCATCGGCCTTTTCCCGCTGCAGGCGACGGCCTTCCTCCCGCAGCGTAGCCACCTCGCCGCGCAAAGTGGTGTTTTCCTGGCGCAGGGTCTCCAGGGTTTTCAATTCGGCCCGGGTGCCGCTGCCGATCTGGTGCTGCAGCATGTGAATGTCGGCGTAGACCGTCTGTTCCAGAACCTTGTCGCAGGCCGGATGGGTCCAGGTCGCCCATAAGGCGGCGGGAATTTCGCTGCCGCTGTCCAGGGCTTCCTGCCAGAGGGTGGCCAGGGCGTCACGGCTGCGGGCCGCAGCGAAAAGCCTGATGGTGAGGGCGTAGCGCTTTTCCAGCACCTTGTGCAGCAGGTCCGACAGGGGGCCGCGGGCCTCGCAGGCCCCCACGGCGGAACTGTGCAGGGTGTAGTCCGAAGCGCTGCGGGAAATCTGCATGACCCGGGCCATATGGCTCCGCAGTTCATGCACCGAAAAACACACGCCAACGATGGGGCAGTGGCACTTGTGGCCCAGCTCCCAAAGGCGCCGGCGGCGGGAACCCTTGCGGGGCGAAGCTTCTTCCCCGGCAGGCCCTTGCAGGTCGGAGGACAGGGAGAGGCGGATGGCGCCGCCGGCCACGAGGTAGGGCGTTTCGGACGCCTTGGCGAGAGAGGCGGTCGCCGGGTGTCGGGGGGCGGGAAAGCGGGTCAGCATGGGAATTGGGGAAGCGTGACGACGAGGATGGGATAAGCAGTCTTTGGCTGCGGCGGGGTAGGGGGCGGACGTGGTCGGGGACGCATAGGAGCTGCCGGGACAGGTCAGGACGAAGGCGGGGCGCGTCTGCGCCTGGCGAGGCGTGCGGCTAACTGGTCCCGTTCCTCGCCCAGGCGCTCGCACTCGGCATGGGCGGCGGCAAGGGTCTTGTCCAGGGTCCAGAGACGTTCAGCGGCGCCCTGTAACTCGTCGTTGCGCAGGCTGAGGATCATCAGGCGTCGCCCGAGTTCGACGATCGCCTGGCCCGACTCCAGGGCAGCGACGCGTTCCTGACTGGATTCGAGGAGATTTCGCAGGCGAAGGATTTCGTTTTCCTGGGAGACGATCTTGCGCGCCGCCAGCGCGGCCGAGCGGCGCAGTTCCCGCCGTGCCTGACGCAGTGCGTTGCCCTGTTCGGCCGTCAGGGCAGGCTCGCCCTCCCGCTCGATGAGGGAGCGGTTCTCAAGCGGCGCAAGCAAGGTGGTCCTCCCGGCAGTCATGGCGTAGCCGGGCACTGGCCCGCTCGCACAGATCGCGGGTGCTCCCGTCGATTTCGGGCAGTTCGCTGAGGCGCTCCAGCAGGCGCGCCGCGTTGAGGGCTGAATGGGGGCAGCCAGTCTCTTCGTGCAGGAGGACCAGACTCAAGGCGCCGGCCCAGAGAGAGTGTTGATTCATGTCAGTGATTCCCCGATCAGCGATGGGCGATGGAAAGGGCCGACCACAGCAGCATGGCGGCGATTGCAACATGCAGGGCAAGGCTTCGCATGGGGGCTCCAGGGATAAGGTTGGAAGCATTCTAGGTGCGCAGCATCGAAATGTAAATAGGAACCATTATCATTTGCGATACAAGCATGCTGGCGGCGGTCGCGGTGGGCTTCGTATTGCGGGAGATCATCGGGCCGAAAATGGTCTGTTTTCCGAACTCCAAGCGATGAATTTGCATGGCAGGTTCCGAAAAGCGACTCGACTGAGGAGGCACCGAATGGCCCGGCTTCTCCGGAAGCAGTCGGGTTGGCTGAACCCTGGGGTTCCGCCTGGAGGGCGTGTGACTTTCTTTTGCTTCAGCCAGCAAGAAGAAAGTACGCCCTCCAGGCGGAACCCATGGGTTCAGAAAAGCGGCCGGACCGGGGAGTTACGATGAAACCCACGGGTTCGGAAAGGAGGCCTGACCAAGGAGTCACGGAATGGCCCGGCTTCTCCGAAAGCAGTCGGGTTGGCGGAAGCTATTTGTTGGCCAGGCTAATAGAATGCGGATTCCCTGTCCTGGGGCGAAGTGGTGCAGGGTTGCCACGCATTGCCCAGGAATGGTGCGGGGATGGCCCAGTCGGGCCACCAAAAGGGCAAAACCGGTGGCTCGGCTTTTGCTATTGCTCCCCAAGAACCTGATCGGAGAAACCCGTGTCCATCCACGTCGCCCTCAACCACGTCACCCACTACCACTACGACCGCCTGGTCGGACTCGGCCCCCAGGTCATCCGCCTGCGGCCCTGTCCCCACTCGCGGACCCGCATCCTGTCCTACTCGCTGAAGGTCGGGCCGGAAGAGCATTTCATCAACTGGCAGCAGGATCCCCAGGGCAACTACTTGGCCCGCCTGGTCTTCCCGGAAAAGACGCGGGAGTTCCGCATCGAGGTGGATGTGGTGGCCGAGATGTCGGTCATCAACCCCTTCGACTTCTTCTTGGAACCCCACGCCGAGCACTTTCCCTTCACCTACGAGGCCTGGCAGCGCCACGAGCTGACGCCCTACCTTTACCAGTTGGCGGCGACGCCGCTGTTCGCGGCTTACCTCGCGGCCATTCCCCGCGAGAAGGCCCGCAGCGTAGATTTCCTGGTGGCCCTGAACGCCCGTCTGCAGCAGGACATCGCCTACACCATCCGCATGGAACCCGGCGTGCAGACGCCGGAGGAAACCCTGGAGAAGCGTTCCGGCTCCTGCCGCGACTCAGCCTGGCTGCTGGTGCAACTCCTGCGCCACCTGGGTCTGGCGGCCCGCTTCGTCTCCGGCTACCTGATTCAACTGAAGCCGGATGTGAAATCCCTGGACGGCCCCTCGGGGCCGGAAGCCGATTTCACCGACCTCCACGCCTGGGCGGAAGTCTATCTGCCCGGTGCCGGCTGGATCGGGCTTGACCCCACTTCCGGCCTCTTCGCCGGCGAAGGCCACATTCCCCTGGCCTGCACGCCGGAACCCGCTTCCGCCGCACCCCTCACCGGCGCCATCGACGAATGCGAGACGACATTCGGCCACACCATGCAGGTCACCCGCATCTGGGAAGCGCCGCGGGTGACCAAGCCCTATTCGGACGAAGAGTGGGCCGCCATCGAGGCCCTGGGCCATCGCATCGACGCCCGGCTCAAGGCCCGCGACGTGCGCCTGACCCAGGGCGGCGAACCCACCTTCGTGGCCGTGGACGACCCCGACGGCGCCGAGTGGAACACCGACGCCCTCGGGCCCACCAAGCGCCTGCTGGCCGCCGACCTCTTCCATCGCCTGCGGGAAAAATACGGCGCCGAGGGCTTCATGCACTTCGGCCAGGGCAAGTGGTATCCCGGCGAGCAGCTGCCGCGCTGGAGCCTCAACTGCTTCTGGCGCAAGGATGGCCAGCCCCTCTGGGGCAACCCGGCCCTTTACGCCGACGAGAAAAAGGATTACGGCGTCACCGACGCTCACTCGGCGGCGTTCCTGGAGCGGGTGGCCCGCAACCTGGGCCTCGAAGGCGGGGACATCTTTCCCGCCTTCGAGGACGTGTTCTACTACCTGTGGCGGGAGCGGCGCCTGCCCGGCAACGTCGATCCCTTCGACTCCCGGGTGGACGATCCCCTGGAGCGGGCCCGCCTGATGAAGGTGTTCTCCCAGGGCCTGACCCAAACCGTCGGCCACGTCTTCCCGGTGATGAAGGACGTCCATGGCCGGTGGCAGACCGGCCCTTGGTTTCTGCGCTCCGAGCGCTGCTACCTGTTCCCCGGCGACTCGCCCATGGGCTGGCGCTTGCCCCTCGATTCCCAGCCTTGGGTCGCCAAGGCCGATTACCCCTACCAGCACCCCCTCGATCCTTCCCTGGTGCCGGCTCCCCTCAAGTCCTACGCCGAAATCCGCCGGCAATTCGCGGCCGTGGTGGAGGCCGCCCGGGCTCGCCAGGCCGCCGCCGGCCGGGGCAAGGGCCAGGCTGCCGCTGCCCCCGACCGCGTGCCGGGCTTCAAGGAATCCGCCGCCTGGATCACCCGGCTGGCCATGTGCGCCCAGCCCCGGGATGGCAAGCTTTACGTCTTTATGCCCCCCACCGGCGGGCTGGACGACTACCTCGAACTGCTGGCTGCCTGCGAGCAGGCAGCCGAGGCCATGCATCTGCCGCTCATTTTCGAGGGCTACCCGCCCCCCGCCGACCCGCGCCTTGCCCATTTCAGCGTCACCCCCGACCCCGGCGTCATCGAGGTGAACGTGCATCCGGCCAGCTCCTGGGATCAATTGGTGGAGCGGACCACCCACCTCTACGATGCGGCCCACCTCTCCCGTCTGACCAGCGAGAAATTCATGCTCGACGGCCGCCACACCGGCACCGGCGGCGGCAACCACTTCGTCCTCGGCGGCGCGACGCCCAACGATTCCCCCTTCCTGCGCCGGCCGGATTTGCTCAAGAGCCTCATCGCCTACTGGCACAACCACCCCAGCCTCTCCTACCTGTTCTCAGGCCTCTTCATCGGCCCCACCAGCCAGGCGCCGCGAGTGGACGAGGCGCGCAACGACGCCCTCTACGAATTGGAAATCGCCTTCCGGGAAATTGCGCGACAGGGCGACAATACGCAGCCCTGGCTCATCGACCGCATCCTGCGCAATCTGCTGGTGGATGTCACCGGCAACACCCACCGGGCCGAGTTCTGCATCGACAAGCTGTATTCGCCCGACGGTCCCGCCGGCCGCCACGGCCTTCTCGAACTGCGCGCCTTCGAGATGCCGCCCCACGCCCGCATGTCCCTGGCCCAGCAACTGCTGCTGCGCGGCCTCATCGCCCGCTTCTGGGACACCCCCTACGATCCGCCCCGGCTGGCCCGTTGGGGCACCGAACTCCACGACCGCTTCATGCTGCCCCACTTCGTCGAGCAGGATTTCCGCGACGTGGCGGAGGAAATGCAGCAGGCCGGTTTCCCCTTCGAACCGGAATGGTTCGCCCCCCACTTCGAATTCCGCTTCCCCAAGTACGGCGACTTTGCGGCCCGGGGCATCGACTTCGAGCTGCGCCACGCCCTCGAACCCTGGCATGTCATGGGCGAGGAGGGCAATGTGGGGACCACCGTGCGCTTCGTCGATTCTTCGGTGGAGCGGGTCCAGGTCAAGGTCGCCGGCATGGCGCCGGACCGCTACGTGCTCACGTGCAACGGCCGCGCCGTGCCCCTGCAGCCCACCGGCACCGGCGGCGAATACGTCGCCGGTGTGCGCTACCGGGCCTGGCAGCCGGCTTCCTGTCTGCACCCCACCATCGGCGTCCACGGCCCCCTGGTTTTCGATCTGGTGGATACCTGGATGCAGCGCTCCCTGGGCGGCTGCCAGTACCACGTCGCCCACCCCGGCGGGCGCAATTTCGAAGCCTTCCCGGTCAATGCGTTCGAAGCCGAAAGCCGGCGCCTGGCCCGCTTCTTCCGTTTCGGGCACACTCCGGGACGCATGGCGGTTGCCCCTCCCGAGATCAGCGCGGAGCACCCGTTTACGCTAGACTTGCGACGTTTCTAATGCCCGAAAACGGCGCGCTGCGGCGCGCCGTTCTTGCCTTTACGACCCTCCATGGCCCGCACCCTGCTCGCCATTTATCCCCGCAATACCCGGCGCTTCGATGAAATGTTGACCGCCGCGGGGGCAGTGCGGCCCCATTGGCGGCAGTTCCTGGGCCATCTGGACGCGGCGGCGCCGGAGGTGATGCGGGAGCGGGTCGAGTTTGTCGATCGCCGTATCCAGGAAAACGGCGTCACCTACAACGTCTATGCCGATCCCCACGGGGCCGACCGGCCCTGGGCCCTGGACCCGCTGCCCTTCATCATCGCTGCCGACGAGTGGCGTCAGATCGCGGCGGCGGTGGCGCAGCGGGCCGCTGTCCTCAACGGGGTGCTGGCCGACCTCTACGGCGAGCAGCGCCTGCTGGCCGAGGGCCTCCTGCCTCCGGCCCTGGTCTATGGACAGCATGGCTACCTCTGGCCCTGTCGCGGACTGCGGCCGCCGGGAAAAACCTGGCTCCATTTCTACGCCGTTGACTTGGCTCGTTCGCCCGACGGGCGCTGGTGGGTCATAGCCGACCGCACCCAGGCCCCCTCCGGCGCCGGCTATGCCCTGGAAAACCGCCTCATCATCTCGCGGGTCTTTCCCGAACTGTTCCGCGATTTGCGCGTCGAGCACCTGGCGGATTTTTTCCGCGCCCTGCAGGATTCCCTCGCTGGCCTAGCGCCGGTGGCCCGGGGCGAGCAGCCCCACGTCGTGCTCCTGACCCCCGGCCCCTACAACGAAACCTATTTCGAACACGCCTATCTGGCCCGCTACCTTGGTTTTCCACTGGTGGAAGGCCAGGATCTCACGGTACGGGGCGATACGGTCTTCCTCAAGACCCTGCGGGGGCTGAAGCGAGTGCATGTCATCCTGCGTCGCCAGGACGACAGTTTCTGCGATCCGCTCGAACTGCGTGGCGATTCGGCCCTTGGCGTCCCCGGCCTGTTGAATGCCGTGCGGGCCCGCCAGGTAGTGGTGACCAATGCCCTGGGCAGCGGCCTCATCGGTTCCGGCGCCCTCATGGGCTTCGTGCCCGCCCTGTGCGAACGCCTCCTGGGGGAGCGGCTCGCCATGCCCGCAGTGGCCACCTGGTGGTGCGGTGAGCGGCCGGCCCTGGAGTACGTGCGCGAGCACCTGGATGAACTGGTCATCAAGCCGGCCTTTCCCACTCAGCATTTCGAGCCCACCTTCGGGCGCGACCTCCAGGGCGAGGCGCGGGAGGAGATGCTGCGCCGTATCGACACCCGGCCCCACGCCTATGTGGCCCAGGAACTGGTGCATCTGTCCCAGGCTCCCGTCTGGAGCCGCGCCCACGAGCGTCGGCTGCTGGCCCGGGCGGTGGGCCTGCGCGTCTATGCGGTCGCCACGCCGGACGGTTATACGGTGATGCCCGGGGGCCTCGCCCGGGTGGCCAGCGCCGCCAACGCGCTGGTGATCTCGATGCAGCGGGGGGGCTCGTCCAAGGACAGCTGGGTGCTGGCCGATGGTCACGTCAGTGACTTCAGCCTTATCAAATCGTCCCTGGGGATCGGCGACCTGGTGCGCGGCGGTGCCAATCTTTCCTCGCGGGTGGTGGAGAACCTCTACTGGGTCGGGCGCTATTCCGAACGCTTCGATTGTACGGCCCGGCTGCTGCGGGTCGTCCTCGCGCGTCTGGTTGAAGCCGGGGGCGAACTCACCCCGGCCCTGGTGGCGGTGCAGCAACTGGCGGAGGAAATGGACATCGTTCCTACCCGGGAGGAGGATGAAGCCTCGCCACGCCATGCCGAACATCGCCTGCTGGAGGCCATCTACGATCCAGACCAGGCCGGCAGTCTGGCGGGGGCCATCCGCAGCGTGATGTGGTCGGCGACCCACGTGCGGGAGCGGCTCTCCCTCGACCACTGGCACTCTCTCAACGGCCTGCAGAGAAACCTCCAGAACGCCCGCCGCAAGAACCCTTCGCTGCCCGAGGCCATCGCCTTCCTGGATCGCGTGCTGCTCGTCTCCTCGTCCCTCACAGGCTTCGCCGTGGACAACATGACCCGGGACGACGGCTGGCGCTTCCTGTTGGTGGGGCGGCGTATCGAGCGTCTCGATACCCTGGCCACGGCCCTGGCGCACTTCCTCCGCCTGCCTTCGGCCCGGGCCCCGGGAACCCTGGAGTGGCTGCTGGAACTGATGGATAGCATCATCACCTTCCGTTCCCGCTACTCCCGGCCGCCGGAACTGTTGCCGGTCCTCGATCTGCTGGTCTTCGACGAATCCAACCCACACGGCGTCGCCTTCCAGATCGAAAACCTCGTCCGCTATCTGGAGCGCATGGACCGGGATCTGGGCGACATCCGGGACGAGCGTCTCATCGCAGCCGGCAAGGCCTTGCGGGCCACCGACTTGGGGCGTTTTGCCGGCGTCGCCTTTCACGACTGCCGCGAATGCACGCCCTGCGAGGAACTGGCCGCTCTCCTGGACGAAGTGGTAGCCGCAGTGCATGCCCTGTCCGACCGGCTGGCCATGCGCTTCTTCACCCACGTCGGCGACGTCAGCCACCAGACCCTGGCCCTTTGAGAGCCTGTGAAAATTTCATTCACCCCCGCTCGTCGTGCCCAGCTACGCCCGCTCGGCGATGCCAATGCTCGCCATAGCCCGAGCTATGGCTGTGCTTGGCGCCTTGATCGTGCACCGCTGTGCACGCCGCTCGGGCGCGCCCGAAAAATTCACAGGCTCTGATCATGGCCCGCTATCACGTCGCCCACGAAACCCGGTATGCCTACGGCGCGCCGGTGTCACTCTCGCAACAGCAACTGCACCTCTCCCCCCGCATCCTGCCCTGGCAGCATTGCGAAGCGCATCACATCGACATCGATCCCCCGCCCAACTGGCGGCGTTACGGGCGCGATGCCTTCGACAATCCTGTCCTGTGGGTCAGCTTCGAGACTCCCCACGAGGCCCTGACGGTCCGTTCCACCCTGACCGTCGAGGTGATGCCCCATCGGCCCACCCTCGCCCCGGAGGAAACTCCGCCCTGGGAGACGGTACGGGAACAACTGGCCTACGGCGCCACGCCTCCCGACGAAGACGACCTCATTGCCACCCGCTTCCTCTTCGAGTCGCCCTTCGTGCGGATCAAGCATGAGTTCGCCGTCTATGCTGCCGAGTGCTTTCCCGAGCAGCGGCCGCTGCTCGCCGGGGCCATGGCCCTGATGGAAAAAATCCACCGCGAGTTCGAATTCGATCCGGAAGCCACCACGGTATCGACCCCCGTCCTCGAAGTGCTGCAGAAGAAGCGCGGCGTATGCCAGGATTTCGCCCACCTCATGATCGCCTGCCTGCGTTCCCTGGGGCTGGCCGCCCGCTACGCCAGCGGCTACCTCCTCACCCATCCGCCACCGGGGCGGCCGCGCCTGGTAGGGGCCGATGCTTCCCACGCCTGGGTTTCCCTCTATTGCCCCGGGGTAGGTGACGGCTGGGTCGATCTTGATCCCACCAACAACCTACTCCCCGACACCGAACACATCACCATTGCCGTGGGGCGCGATTTCAGCGACATCTCGCCCCTGCGTGGCGTGATCCTGGGGGGTGGCGGTCACGAGCCGGAAGTGGCCGTGACGGTCACGCCCCTCGACGGAGAAGGGGCCGGGGTCGTTCCCGATGTTCCCTGAGCCGCGTCGCCCGCCGCCTGCTGCGGCGGTGGCCGTGGTGGGCGCAGGCCCGGCCGGATTGATGGCTGCCGAGGACCTTGCCGCCCGCGGCGTGGAGGTGGAGGTTTACGACGCCATGCCCTCTCCGGGCCGCAAATTCCTCATGGCTGGACGGGGTGGGCTCAATATCACCCACTCCGAAGCTTTCGATCGCTTCCTCACCCGCTACGGTGCCGGGCGCGGATTTCTGGAGCCCTCGCTTACCGCCTTCGGCCCCGCAGCCCTGCGGGACTGGATGGCCGGGCTGGGTATCGCGAGCTTCGTCGGCTCCTCGGGTCGGGTGTTTCCCGAAGGGATGAAGGCGGCGCCGCTTTTGAGGGCCTGGCTGCACCGGCTGCGCAGCGCAGGAGTGCGCCTGCACGTCCGCCATCGCTGGCTCGGGTGGCAGGCGGATGGCGCCCTCCGCTTCGCGACTCCCACCGGCGAGCTTGCCCAGCGGCCCGCGGCGACGGTACTCGCCCTGGGGGGCGGGAGCTGGCGCCGCCTGGGGTCCGACGGGGCTTGGGTGCCCTGGCTGGCAGGGCGCGGCGTCGACGTGGTGCCGCTGCGGCCGGCGAACTGCGGCTTCGACGTGGCCTGGTCGCCCTATTTCCGGGAGCGTTTCGCCGGCCAGCCCCTTAAGGCCATCGTCGCGCGCCATGGCGGCCAGGAGGTGCCCGGCGAGTGCGTGGTCAGCGCCCGGGGCATCGAGGGCGGCGCGGTCTATGCTCTTTCCGCCTCCCTGCGCGAGGGGCTGGCGCGGGGCGAGGCGACGGCCCTGGTCCTCGACTTGGCGCCGGGGCGCGACGAGGCGGCCCTGGTCGAGCAACTCGCCCGGCCCCGGGGGCGGGACAGCCTGGCCAACCACCTGCGCCGCCGGGCCGGGATCGAAGGCGTCAAGACGGCTTTGCTGCGGGAATTCCATGTCCCGGCCGAACTGGGCGATGCGGCAGTCCTGGCCCGGGCGATCAAGGCCCTGGCCATCCCGCTTCAGGCACCGCGACCCCTGGACGAAGCCATCAGTAGCGCCGGGGGCGTGGCCCTGGCGGAACTCACCGACGCTCTCATGCTGAAGACCCTGCCCGGCGTGTTCTGCGCAGGGGAAATGCTGGACTGGGAAGCCCCCACCGGCGGCTATCTCCTCACCGCCTGCCTCGCCACCGGCCGGCGGGCCGGGGAGGGCGTCGCGGCGTGGCTGGAGCGTGTCGCGACGAAGTGAACTCGCCATGCGAGTAATTTTGTATTTCGTGCTAGGGTTCGGCCTCTGACTGCCGGCCCCGGGTCGGCAAACCCGTCCGAACAGAGAGTGAATCATGCCCCCTAGCGTACTGGTCGTCGAAGACGAACCCATCAATCAGGAACGCCTGGTCGAGACCCTGGCCGAGGAAGGCTATCAGGTGGTCGCCGCTTCCTCCGGGGGTGAGGCCTGGGAGCGTTTGCAGGGGGCGGATGCGGGCTTCGACGTGATCCTTCTGGATCGCATGATGCCGGACATGGACGGCATCGAAATCCTGCGCCGCCTCAAGGCGCGGGAAGGCTGGGAAGACGTGCCGGTCATCATGCAGACCGCCATGACCGCCGATGGGGACGTGGCGGAAGGCCTGCGGGCCGGGGCCTTTTATTACCTGACCAAGCCTTTTTCCGCCGATACCCTGCTCGCCATCGTCGGGGCGGCGCTGGATGATCGTCTCGAACACCAGGAATTGCGGCGGGAAGCGGCCCGCATCGGCCAGAGCTTCGGCTGCCTGCAACAGGCGACCTTCGTCTTTCGCACACCGGAAGAGGCGCGCAATCTCGCCACTCTGGCCGCCAATGCGGCGCCGGACCCGGCCAGGGTGGTGCTGGGGCTTTCGGAACTGATGCTCAACGCGGTGGAGCACGGCAATCTGGGTATCGGCTACGGCGAGAAGTCGGCCCTCATCGAGCAGGGCACTCTGCCGGACGAGATCGCCCGTCGGCTGGCGCTGCCCGAATACGCGGGGCGGGTGGGGCAACTGGAAATCCGCCGCGAGGCCGGAAGCCTGATCTTCACTGTACGGGACCAGGGGGCCGGTTTCGACTGGCGCCGCTACCTGGAGCTTTCGCCGGAGCGGGCCTTCGACACCCACGGCCGCGGCATCGCCATGTCGCGCATGCTCAGCTTCGATGCCCTGGAGTATAGGGGTCGGGGCAACGAGGTCGTCGCGACCCTGAGGCTCAGCCCGGATTGACGCTCGCGGTCGGCGTCGTTTCCGCCGGCAAGGCGTCGAGGGCGGAGCAGGTGGCGCCCAGCGTGGCCTCCAGCGCGTCGGCCATGGGGGCGATCTCTTCGGCTGGCCGTTCCTCCCGGCAGGCGGTTTCGATGGCCGTGGCGTAGGCCTGCACTTCGACCACGCCCAGCATGGCGCTGACGCCCTTCAAGGTGTGCGCCAGGCGCCGGGCTTCCGTCGCATCCCCGGTAGCCAGGGCTTGCCGCAGTTTCTCCGGGTCGTGGCGATGGTTCGCGGCGAACTTGCCCAGCATGCGCCGGTAGCTGGCAACACGGCCCCGCACACTTTTCAGGCCAAGTTCGACGTCCAGGCCGGGGAGGTTATGAAGAGCGGCGGCTTCATCCCCTTCGGCTTCCGGGACGCCGGCCGGAGGCACGGCCGGGGAACAGGGGGCAGGGCATGCGGCGGCAGCGTCCCGGCGGGGCAGCCAGCGGGCCAGGGTGGCAAAGAGCAGCGCAGCGTCGACCGGTTTGGCGACGTGGTCGTTCATGCCGGCTTGCAGGCAGCGTTCCCGGTCTTCTCCGAAGGCGTTGGCGGTCATGGCGATGATGGGCAGGCTTGCTCCCCCAGGAGTGGCGCGGATGGTCCGGGTCGCTTCGAGGCCGTCCATGACCGGCATCTGGATATCCATGAGCACCACCGCGTAGCGGCCGGAAAGGGCCTTGTCGACGGCCTCGGCCCCGTTGTCCGCGGTGGTGACGCTAAAGCCCGCTTCGGCGAGGAGGGCGCTGGCGACTTCCTGATTGATGGGATTGTCTTCGACCAGAAGCAGGGCGACGCCGCTGGCCAGGCGGCGAAATTCCGCGTCGGCCGGTGAAGGCAAGGGGGGTCGTGGGGGAGCGGCGAGCGCGGCGATGGGGAGCGAGAGGGAAAACCAGAAGGTACTGCCTGCGCCGGGCCGGCTTTCCAGGCCGATACGGCCGCCCATGAGTTCGATGAGCTTGCGGCTAATGGCCAACCCCAGGCCGGTGCCGCCAAAGCGGCGGGTGGTCGAGGAATCGGCCTGCTCGAAGGCCTGGAAGAGCCGGCCGAAATCCGCCGAGGCGATGCCGATGCCGGTGTCGCTCACCTGGATGCGTATCTGGGCGTGGGTTGCGTCCTTCCCAAGCAGGCGCGCGCCCAGGCAGACCTCGCCCTGATCGGTGAACTTGACCGCGTTGCTGGCGAAGTTGATGAGGATCTGCCCCAGGCGCAGGGCGTCACCCAGCAGTACCGGTGGCAGGGCAGGGTCCAGGTCGAGGCGCAGGCGAAGCCCCTTGGCCGCCGCCCGGTCGGCCACCAGGACGCGGGCGCGGGCGAAGCAGTCGGCCAGGGAAACGGGGGCCGACTCCAGGCTGAGCTTGCCCGATTCGATCTTGGAAATGTCCAAGATGTCATTGATGATGGACAGGAGGTGCTGGGCCGCTTCGCCCACCTTGCGCAGGCGGTCCTGCTGCTCCGGGTTTTCGGCCTGGCGTGTCGCCAGCCGGGTGAGGCCGATGATGGCGTTCATGGGGGTGCGGATTTCGTGGCTCATATTGGCCAGGAAGGCACTCTTGGCCTGGCTGGCCTGTTCCGCGACGGCCTTGGCTTCCGCCAGTTGTTCGGTTCGGGCGGCGACCAGTTCCTCCAGGTGGTGGCGATGGGCCTCAAGTTCGGCCAGCAGGCTTTTCTGCTCGGTGATGTCCTCTTCGATGGCGAGGTAGTGGCTGATGCTGCCGTTTGCCTGCCGTACCGGCGAGATGTGGGCCGCCATGGCGATGTGGCGGCCATCCTTGGTGCGATTGACGAATTCTCCCTTCCAGTCCCGTCCGGCGGCCAGGGTGGCGCGCAGATCGGCGTGGGTCTCGGGGGGGGTGAGGCCCGAGTGGAGCAGGCGGGGCGTGCGTCCCATCAATTCCTCGCGACAGTAGCCGGTGGCCTCGAGGAAGGCGTCGTTCACATACTCCACCCGGCGTTCCAGGTCTGTGATGAGCACGCCGCTGGGGCTTTGCTCCACGGCCAGACTGACCTTGCGCAGGGCTTCGGCGGCCCGGGTTTCTTCGCTGACGTCGAGCAGATAGGCGAAGACCCGCAGTCCCCCGTCGAAATCGACGGTTTGGGCGGAAAGGCGAATCCAGTGGGGGCGGCCGGCCCGGTCGCGCATCTCGGTCAGGTAGTCGACGACCCGGCCTTCGCGGCGCAGGCGCTCCTTCCAGGCATGGCGGGCGGCGGGGTCGGGCCAAAGGCCGATGTCCAGAGAAGTGCGATCCTGGAGATCCTCGCGCGTCCAGCCAAAGTTGCGGACGTACGCGTCATTCACGTCGATGTAGAGACCGCTCTCCAGATCGGAGATGGAAATCGCCACCGGGCTGACCCCGAAGGCGACCTCCATGCGCTGGCGAAAGTCGCGGATGAGGGTCTCCTTGCGGCGCTCTTCGGTGCAGTCGACGATGTTGCTGAGGATCACCCGCTGCTCTCCGGCCTCGATGAGGGTCGCCGCCAGGCGGCAGATGCGAAGCTCGCCCCCGCGGGTGCGGCCGACGAGTTCGAAGTCACGCACCCGGCCACTGCGCGCTACTGCGTCCTGCATGGCGCGGCGGGCAAGAGGGTCCACCCACAGTGCCTGCTCCAGGGACGAGCGGCCGATGGCTTCTTCCCGGGGCCAGCCGAAGGTGCGGGTGAAGCTCTCGTTGACGTCCAGCAGGGTTCCGTCATCGAGTCGGGACAGGGTCATGATGATCGGGCTTTCGTAGAACGAAGCCGCGAGGAGCCCCAGGGCGGCAGGCGCCGACGGCGCTTCTGCTGCTGCGGCGGGTACCTCTATGTTGGCACGGGGAGTAGCCGGGGAGTCGGATGCCATTGAAATGCTAAGTTGGAAGAGGCGGGAAGCTGACATCTTGATCCATCCCGTGCCTCGCGGGGGAGCAGCTTGGAGAGGGAGAAACGACCCTGAAAGCCCCCATCACTTGCACGCTCCGGATATGTCCATTACCGCTTGCTCAGGACGATTCGATGATAGGCCGTGAAGCGGCTTGCGTCCACGGCGCCCGCCGCAACGGCGGCGTGCAGGGCGCAGTCCGGTTCCTGGTCGTGATGGCAATTGCGGAAGCGGCATTTGCCCAGCCAGGGGGCGAATTCGGGGAAAGCCGCCTCGATAGCTGGAATCTCCAGGTGGGCGAGGCCGAATTCCTGCAGGCCCGGGGAATCGATGATCTGACTCTCGCCATCCAGCGGGTACAGACAGGCGTGGGTCGTGGTGTGCTTGCCCGAGTCCAGGGCGGAAGAGATTTCGCGGGTGGCCGCCGCGGCGCCGGGCACAAGCGCGTTGACCAGGGTTGATTTGCCCATGCCCGACTGGCCGACCAGAACTGTCGTACGCCCGGTCAGGTGGGGGCGCAGGGCTTCTGCGTCTGTCCGGGCGCTGAGTTCGACGATGGCGTAGCCCAGGCCGGCCAGGACAGCAAGGCGCTGCCGGGCAGCGGGAAGACGGTCGGCTAGATCCGCCTTGTTGAGGACGATCAGGGGAGCGATGTCCTCGCACGCCGCGGCGACTAGGGCGCGGGTGAGCAGTTCGTCGGAAAAGGCGGGTTCGGTGGCGACGACGAGGACCAGCAGGTCGACATTGGCCGCGATGAGTTTCTGGCGCAGGTCGTTGGAGCGGTAAAGGAGGCTCCTCCGGGGCTGGATGGCCTCGATGACACCCTGGTCCGGCGACGTGAGCGCGACTTCGACCCGGTCACCGCAGGCCACTTCGCTCTTCTTGCCGCGGGGAACACAGACCAGGCGCCGCCCGTCCTGAAATTCGACCACGTACTGGCGGCCGTGAGCGGCGACAACGCGGCCGATTGCACTCATCGATTCTTGGCGCCGTGGCGCAACGGGCGACCGCTTCTCAGACCGGCCTCAAACGATTGAGATGCTCGATGCGCTGGGCAGCGGGCGGGTGGGAGTCGTAGAACAGGGAGTGCAGCGGGTCTGGTGTCAGGGTGGCGGCGTTGTCCTGGTAAAGCTTGACCAGGGCGCGAACCAGATCGTCGGCGCTGGCGTGGTCGGCGGCGTAGGCGTCGGCCTCGAATTCGTGGCTGCGGGACAGGGAGCTGGTCAGCGGATGGAAAGGGAAGGTGAAGACGGGGATGACCAGGAAGAAGAGCACCAGGGCCAGGGCCGTATTGCCCCCGGGGGCGCCCAGCCCGGCATAGAACCCCGGGGATTCGATCAGCATCCCCAGCAGCCAGAGGAAGAAGAGCGACAGCAGGAAACTGAGGGCGATGTGCTTGACCACATGGCGGCGCCGGAAGTGACCCAGTTCGTGGGCCAGGACGGCCTCTACCTCGGCGGGGGCGAGGCGTTCGAGCAGGGTGTCGAAGAAGACGATGCGCTTGCTGTCGCCAAAGCCGGTGAAATAGGCGTTCCCGTGGCTGGAACGGCGGGAACCGTCCATGACGAACAGCCCGCTGGAACGGAAGCCGCAGCGGCCGAGGAGGGCCTCGATGCGCGCCTTCATCTCGCCTTCCGCCAAGGGGGAGAACTTATTGAACAGAGGGGCGATCCAGGTGGGGTAGATGAAGTGCAGAGCAAGGGAGAAAACGCACCAGAATACCCACACCGTCAGCCACCAGTACGGGCCCAGGTTGCCCATCAGCCAGAGCACCGCAAGCAGCAGGGGGGTGCCGATCACGGCGGCGAGAAGCGCCTGCTTGAGCACGTCGGAAAAGAACAGGCCCAGGGTCATGCGGTTGAAGCCGAAGCGCGTCTCGATGACGAACTGGCGGTAGAGGGAGAAGGGCAGGTCCACCAGGGCCTGGATGGCGAAGACGCTGAAAATGAGCGCCAGGCCATAGGCGTGGCCGGGGCCGCCCAAAAGGCCAGCCCACAGGGTGTCCAGGGTCGCGATGCCGCCGCCCAGGGTGAGGGCGGCGAGGAGAGCGCTGTCGGCCAGCGCGGCCGTCATGCCGAAACGAGTCTTGGCGACGGTGTAGGCGGCGGCTTTCCGATGGGCATCAAGCTCGATGCGGCCCGCGAACTGGGCAGGAACGGCATCGGCGTGGCGGGCGACGTGGGCCGCCTGGCGGGAGGCGAGCCAGAGGCGCAGGATGAGGGTCGTCACAAGCGCGGCGACGAAGAGGGTGGTGAAGGTGGCGGCGGGAAGGCTGGCGATCATGGAGCTATGCGACAATGCGCGCTTTGGGCAAAGAAGCGAAGAATTATATGGCAGGCAACGCCAACAACCTCGTCTGGCTGGATATGGAAATGACCGGGCTGGAACCCGACCGGGACCGCATCATCGAATTGGCCATGGTGGTGACCGACGCCGAGTTGCGCATGGTGGCGGAATCCCCCGCCTGGGCTGTCCATCAAAGCGATGAAGTTCTGGCCGCCATGGACGATTGGAACCAGAAAACCCACGGACGTTCAGGCCTCATCGACCGGGTGAAGGCGTCTACCCAGGACGAGGCCCAGGTGGCGGCGGAAGCCCTGGAGTTTCTGAAAAAATATTCCTCCGCCGGCCATTCCCCCATGTGCGGCAATTCGATCTGCCAGGACCGGCGCTTCATGGCCCGCCATATGCCGCAACTGGAAGCCTTCTTCCATTACCGCAATCTCGACGTCAGTACCTTGAAAGAACTGTGCAAGCGCTGGACCCCGGATATCTACAAGGGGTTCAAGAAAAAGAGCCGCCACACCGCCCTGGCCGACATCTACGAATCCATCGACGAGCTGAAGTACTACCGCGAGCATTTCCTGCGGGTCACGCCGCCGGACGCCGGCTAGGGCGTGTTCCCAGTAAGCGACGGGCTGCGCAAGGGTCTGGCGGGACGGGCGGTCGCCGGTGTTGATTGGCTTGGGAATGGAACGACCATTCCCCGCACCTCGCGCCTTGGTGCCCATCCCGCCCTGGCAAACCCAGTCCCGCCGGTTACTGTGAACTCGCCCTAGGCGTTCATTCCCCGCGTCGGTAAAGGCGGAACTTCTCCCGCCGCTCGCCTGGCCGGTGGCCTTCCCACAATTGGGTCCACGTGCCGACAGGTGCGGCAAGGTCGGCGCGGGTGTCGCCCTGGACCAGGAGCCAGCGGCACCTGCGTCCGGCCGGCGTGGTCAGGGCCAGTGGTTCCAGACCGGCGAAATAGGCGAAGGAAGCCCTTTGGGTCTCGTTCAAACTCCGTTCGGCGAGACAGTCGGTCCGGTCGGGGAGTTGGCGGGCGACGGCTTCCGCCACCGGGCGGTAGCTCTTGCCGTAATCGACCCAAGGGAGCAGGAGCGCAATGGCCAGAAGCCAGAGGGTGGTGATGCCCATGGTCCAATGGGTGAGGCTGCGGTAGGGCGAGCGGGGAGCCGTCACGATGAGCCACAGCCACCAGGCCGTTGCCACCGCCGCGACGGCGAATGCCAGGACGTCAAAGTGGCCGACGAAACCGGGGCGCAGGGCGACCACTCTGCCCGCAAGCCGTTCGGGCCATCCCAGGGCCATGGCGGACCAGGCGACCCAGACCAGGGCGGCGAAGAAGGTGAAGGTCATCATGGCGAAGGAATCGAAAGCATTCGCCGCGCCCCGCCGCAGGCTGAGGGCGCCGGGCGTGGCCAGTAGGGCCAGGGGCGGCAGCAGCAGCAGGGCGGGAATTTCTTTGGGGCGATAGGCCACAGCCAGCAGGGCCAGAGTCAGTGCCAGGAAAAGCAGCGGCAGCGACTGGGGGCGGTTTGCCAGCGTGCGGCGACGGAGCCACAGCGCCCACAGTGCGATAGGGCTTGCGGGGAAGGCGAACCAGGTGAGATGGGAGAGGTACGACGCGGCGCCCTGCAAAGGAAAGATGCCGGCCGACAATTGGGCCGACTCAGCCTCGACCCAGCCGGCGAAGCGTTGGGGTTCGACCGCCTGCAGGACCAGGGGCCAGGGCAGGGCAATGGCCAGGCTTAGGGGCAGGGCGACTCCGAGGGCGATCAGGGTCTGGCGCCGCTCCGGGTAAAGGGCCAGGGTCAGAGGGCCGGCCGCAATCAAAGGCAGAGTCGGTGCCACGCCAGCGCCCAGCAGGCAGGCTCCCAGCGAGAGACCGTAAAAGACGCCGGCCATGCGGGGCTTGCGCGGGCACGCCGCAAGGGCGCCCAGAACTCCCCCGTAGGCCGCCAGGGCAATGAGCATGGGCTGGGCGTCGTGGGCGTGCAGCAGTAAGCCGCAGCAGCCGGCCAGCAACATGGGACTCGCCGCCGCCGCGTGCTGCCCGTAGAGTTCGCGGCCCGCATAGTAAATGCCGGTGAGCGCCAGGGCGACCCAGATCCCACTGGCGAAGCGCATGGCGTCGTGGAGGGGGAGCAGCCAACCCAGCAGCTTCCCCGTGAGGGCCGCGCTCCAGTAGTACAGCGGGGGCTCGTTGAAGGGTCGCCCGGCGAGGTCCGGCGAAAGCCAGTCGCCGTAGGTGAGGATGTGCCACGCCGTGCCGATGTGGATGGCGTCCTCGCCCTTCCACGGGTCGCGGCCGAAGAGGCCGGCGACGACGTAAAAGGCGAGCATGCCGGCCAGCGCCCAACCCGAGGGCGGGAGCCGCACGCCGCGGCGCAGGAGGGCGATCAGGGGAAGCATGGGGAGAAATGAAAAAGGCAGCCCGGGGGCTGCCTTTTGACCATCCAGGCGCTCGGACTCAGGCGGCCTTGCCGCGCATGGAGCCGAACTTCTGGTTGAATTTCTCAACCCGGCCGGCGGTATCGACGATCTTTTGCTTGCCCGTGTAGAAGGGGTGGCAGGCCGAACAGACTTCGACGTGCAGGGCCTTCTTCATGGTGGAACGGGTGGTGAAGGTGTGGCCGCAAGAGCAGGTCACCTGAATTTCGTTGTAGTCGGGGTGGATTCCGGCTTTCATGATCAGTCCTTTAAGTCTGGCGATCGGCGGATGTGGCCGATCTGGGAAACCGGGGATTATCTTTGATTGAAGGGTTGGGTGCAATAGGAATTTTGGGGTTATTGCTTCCCTCGCGGGTCCTCCGGTAGAACCGGGCAACTTGGTCCGCACCCGGTCCACGCCCCCGTCCCAAAATCCAGGCTTCACCCCGGCTCCCCTGGCAGATCAGTCTTCTGAACCCCTGGGTTTCATCGCAACTCCTCGGGCCAACCGCTTTTCTGAACCCATGGTTTCCGCGCTGGAGGCGCGGGCGTACTTTCTTGTTGGTGGAAAGAAGAAAGGTGCCAGAAGCCACCCCTGGGTCGGAGGCCCCCGCTGGGGGCTTCCCTGCGCTACTCGGGGGCTTGGGCAGCTCGCTAGACTCGCCCCCCTTGGGGGCTCGGACAACGCGAGCCGACTTCCCCCCCCGGAATTGAGTGGCACGTGACTTTAGAGTCCAATCCCACGATCAAGGAGATTGGACATGAAGAAGCGATTCAGCGAAGAGCAGATCATTGGCTTCCTGCGAGAATCCGGCGAACAGCGCCCCTGCGGTTCACGGGCCTGGGAAACACAGACAACGAGGGGCGCGTAACCCGCGGATATCCGCGGCGCGCCCCCGTCAAATCCGCGAACAGAGCTGCCTGCCGGCAGCCGCGGCGCGGCGAACTCAGCCCCGCCGCATGGCGTCGAAGAATTCGTTGTTGCCCTTGGTGGATTTGACCTTGTCGAGGAGAAACTCCATGGCCTCCAGATCGTCCATGGGGTACAGGAGTTTGCGCAGAACCCACATCTTTTGCAGCACGTCCGGCTTGAGGAGCAGTTCCTCGCGGCGGGTGCCGGAGCGATTGACGTTGATGGCTGGGTAGATGCGCTTCTCGGCCATTTTGCGGTCGAGATGGATTTCCATGTTACCGGTGCCCTTGAATTCTTCGTAGATGACGTCGTCCATGCGGGAGCCGGTCTCGATCAGGGCGGTGGCGATGATGGTGAGGGAGCCGCCTTCCTCGATGTTGCGGGCGGCGCCGAAGAAGCGCTTGGGCTTTTGCAGTGCATTGGCGTCCACGCCGCCGGTGAGGACCTTTCCGGAAGCAGGCTGTACGGTGTTGTAGGCACGGGCGAGACGGGTAATGGAGTCGAGCAGGATGACGACATCCTTCTTGTGCTCCACCAGGCGTTTGGCCTTTTCGATGACCATTTCGGCCACGGCGACGTGGCGCGTCGCTGGTTCGTCGAAGGTGGAGGCGACGACCTCGCCTTTGACCGTGCGGGTCATTTCGGTCACTTCCTCGGGACGCTCATCGATGAGGAGGACGATGAGGATGACCTCGGGGTGATTGGCCGTGATGGCGTGGGCGATGTGCTGCAGCATCACCGTCTTGCCCGACTTGGGCGGGGCGACCAGGAGGCCCCGCTGGCCCGCGCCGATGGGGGCGATCATATCGATGACCCGGCTGGTGATGTTTTCCTCTGCCTTGATTTCCCGCTCCAGGCGCAGCATGCGCGTGGGGTGCAGAGGCGTGAGGTTCTCGAACATGATCTTGTTCTTGGTCGCCTCGGGGGGCTGGCCGTTGATCCGGTCGAGCTTGGTCAGTGCGACGTAGCGCTCGCCGTCCTTGGGCGTGCGAATCTCGCCTTCGATGGAATCGCCGGTGCGCAGGTTGAAACGGCGCACCTGGGAAGGGGAGACGTAGATGTCGTCGGTATTGGCGAGGTACGAGGTTTCGGGCGAGCGGAGGAAACCGTAGCCGTCGGAGAGCACTTCCAGCGTGCCGTCGCCGTAGATGGTCTCGCCGTTTTTGGCCTTTGCCTTGAGGAGCGCGAAAATCAGCTCCTGCTTGCGCATCCGGTTGGCGTTCTCGATACACGCCTCGGTGGCCATTTCCAGCAATTGGCTGACGTGGAACGTCTTGAGTTCGGAAAGTTGCATGGGATTCGTGCGTGGCGCCCAAAAGCAGGGGGGGCCCGGGGAGGGCAGGGGGCGCGTCTTGTTGTGGGGGGAAGGGGAGGGGGCGGTTCGCCCGAGGGCGCGGAACGCGCTCCTCAGGCCCGCAGAGTAAGGCGATTACAGATTGCTGTCAATGAAGGCGGCGAGCTGGGACTTGGACAGGGCGCCGACCTTGGTAGCTTCCACGTTGCCGTTCTTGAACAGCATAAGGGTGGGGATGCCACGGATGCCGAATTTGGCCGGAGTGGCCTGATTGTCGTCAATGTTGAGCTTGGCAACCTTGAGCCGTCCAGCGTATTCGGCGGCAACCTCGTCGAGGATGGGGGCGATCATCTTGCAGGGACCGCACCACTCCGCCCAGTAATCCACCAGCACGGGCTGGGGGGATTGCAACACTTCGGAATCGAAGGTGTCGTCGGTGACGTAATGGATGTGCTCGCTCATGAAGGCCTCGTGAAATCGGGGTGGACTGGGGTGGAACCGGGATTGGCGTCTTCGGGGATTGGGGGAGGGCCGGGTGAGGAACCTCGGAGGCCGGAGACTTTCCGTAAGGTCGGCAAATGCTAGCGAAAATTCGCGGCGATGGGAAGGGAGCCGCCGCAGCGTCAGAGTTTGAGCAGGTTGGCGAGTTCCACTGCGGTTTTGACGCCCATTTTGTCGAAGAGATTGGCCCGGTGGACCTCAACGGTACGCATGCTGATGCCTAGTTCGTCGGCGATGACCTTGTTGTATTTCCCGGCCAGGACGAGGTCCATCACCTGGCGCTCCCGCGTGGTGAGGCTTTCCAGGCGGGTATTGACGGATCCGGCGCTGGCGCTGGCGGCACGGGCCCGGGCATGGTGTGCCATGGCTTCGCCGATGCGGTCGGCGAGTTCGTTGTCGTTAAAGGGCTTTTCGAAGAAATCGAAGGCGCCGCGTTTGAGGGCGCTGACGGCCAGCGGCACGTCACCATGACCGGTGAGGAAGATGACGGGCAGGTCGGAACCTCGGCCGATCAAGGAATCGAAGACATCCAGTCCGCTCAGGCCGGGCATGCGCATGTCGAGGACGACGCAGCCGGCGGTGGCGGGCGAGCAGGCGGCGAGAAAATCCTCGCCGCAGGGGTAGGAGGTGGCCGGGATGCCGCGGGACTTGAGCAGCCACGCCAGGGCGTCGCGGATGGCCTCGTCGTCGTCCACCAGGTGGGCTTTGAACTCGCTCATGGGGATTCCAGGGGAAGGGTGAAGGTGAAGTGGGTTCCGCTGCCGGTGGGGGAGTCCAGGTTGGGGTCGGCCCACAGGCGGCCGCGGTGGAATTCGACGATCGAGCGGCAAATCGACAGCCCCACCCCCATGCCCTGGGGTTTGGTGGAAAAAAAGGCGGTAAAGAGCTTTTCCCGCACGGCCTCGGAAATGCCGCAGCCATTGTCGGCGACGCGGACCACCGCCTCGTCACCTTCGACGGTGGCGGAAATACAGAGGTGTCTCAGCTCGGGCGGGGTTTCCGCCATGGCGTCCATGCCGTTGCGCAGGAGGTTGAGCAGCACCTGCTCCAGCATCAGCCGGTCCGCGAGGAGGGGGGGGATGTCTGCGATCCGGCTTTCCAGCGTGACCTCCCGCTTCCTGGCGTCGATTTCGATGAAGCCCACGCATTCGGCAATGACCTCACCCAGGTTGCACGGGGCACGTCGGGGCTCGCTCTTCTTCACGAAATCGTGCACCCGGCGCACGATGCGGCCCGCCCGCTGGGCCTGGACGCCGACTTTCTCCAGGGCGTAGCGGAATTCACCGGCGTCGAACTTGCCGTCTTCCAGAAGATTGAGGCAGCCTGCGTTGTAGCTGGCGATGGCTGACAAGGGCTGATTGAGTTCGTGGGCCAGGGTCGAGGCCATTTCTCCCATGGTCACCAGGCGGGCTGTGAACTGCAGTGCTTCCTGCTGCTGGCGCGCCAGTTCCTCGGAACGCTTTCTCTCGGTAATGTCCAGGACCGAGCCCATCCAGCCCGTGTGGTGGCCGCGGGCGTCGATCAGGGGGGCTTCGTAGATGAGGGCGTGAAAGATTTCGCCATTCTTGCGCCGGAAGCTCAGCTCGAAGCCGTCGGCCGGCGCTTCGCCAGCCAGGACGGCACGGTGCAGGGCCAGGGTTTCGTCGATCATGTCCGGCAGCCAGTAGGGCATGGGCGGCAGGCGGCCGAGCAGTTCCTCGGGCGCGAAGCCGGTCATGTGACAGAAGGCCGGATTGACGTAGATGACCCGCCCTTCGAGATCCCGCGCCCGCATGCCGACGGTGAGCGAGTCTTCCATGGCCTGGCGGAAGGCATGCTCAGTGCCCAGGGCTTCCTCGGCGGCCAGACGCTTCTGCATCAGGCCGCGTACCGCCCACAGGCTCCAGAAGACGCCGGCGGCCAGCAGGACGATGGCCGCAGCCAGAAGGCGCGGCAGCGCCGCCGCGCTGCTCTGGTAGGCCAGTACCCGCAGCTTGACGCTGTAACCGGGCGGGTCCAGGGGGAGTTCGTAAGCCTGGCCCGGCTTGCCCTGGACGTTGGACTTGGCTCCATAGAGCACATCGTTGTCGTCGACCACCTGGACCAGGTATTTCTCGGCAAACCACCAGGGCACGAACTCCTTGAGGAGGGCATCCACGGGGTAGACCCCGACCAGGAGCCCGGCGGCCTTGCCCTCGACGAAAATGGGAACGGCGACTTCGAAATAGCCCCGTCGATCGGGCGCGAGGTAGACCTGGCTGTAGGTGCGCTTTCCTAGTCCCAGGGCGTTTTCGTAGGCTTCCCGGCTCAGGGACGGTGCACCGGAAGTCGGCGATCCCTCCGAGGGCTGGGCCGAGGGCAGGGCGTCCAGTGGTCGTCCCGCCGTATCGAGCCAGAGAATCTGCTTCAGTTCGGGGTTGTTGCGTAGCAGACTTTCCGCCCGCAGGCGGAACAACTGGCGACCTGCCGGTCGGGAGGCCAGCTCGAGGGCCAGCTGTTGCAGATGCTCCTCGGTCCCCGTGAGGTGGAAGCGCACATTCTGTTCCAGCCAGAGCACGTCCTTGATGAGGGCGTTGCGTTCTTCATCCACCTCGTTGCGATGCAGCAACCAGAGCAGGGCGAGAACCGCCGCGAGCAGCAACACGATGCCCAGCTTGGGCAGCATGAGCAGCCAACGCATGCGTCGCGCGTACTGGGTGGGGTGCGGGGACGATTTCATGCCGGGATGGTACACCGGGCCGGAGCGGCACACGGAGGCGCGGGACTGTGGATATCCACAATTTCCCCAGGGGCGGCCCGTGACCATACTGACTCCATTCGCCGCCAAGGTGGGGGCGAGTTTTCAATAACGGAGGAGTCCATGAAATTTTCCAAGCTGCTGGCCGGCCTCGTGATGGCCGCCTTTTCCGCCGCCGCGCTGGCGGATTCGCCCATCGTCATCAAGTTCAGCCATGTGGTGGCCCAGGACACCCCCAAGGGCCTGGCTGCCAATTTCTTCGCCAAGAAAGCGGACGAGCTGACCAAGGGCAAGGTCAAGGTCGAGGTCTACGCCAACTCCACCCTGTACAAGGACAAGGAAGAACTGGAAGCCCTGCAATTGGGAGCCGTTCAGATGCTGGCACCGTCCCTGGCCAAGTTCGGTCCCCTGGGCGTGAAGGAATTCGAGGTTTTCGACCTGCCCTACATTTTTGACGACTACAACGAACTGCACAAAGTCACCCAGGGCGCCGTCGGCCAGCAACTGCTAACCAAGCTGGAGCCCAAGGGCATCAAGGGGCTCGCCTACTGGGACAACGGCTTCAAGTCCTTCTCCGCGAACACCCCCATCAAGACGCCCGCCGATCTGAAGGGCAAGAAGATGCGCATCCAGTCGTCCAAGGTGCTCGAGGAGGAAATGCGGACCCTCGGCGCCCTGCCTCAGGTCATGGCCTTCTCCGAGGTGTACCAGGCTCTGCAGACCGGCGTGGTCGACGGGACCGAGAACCCGATCTCCAATCTCTACACCCAGAAGATGCATGAAGTGCAGAAATTCCTCACCCTGACCGATCACGGCTATCTCGGCTATGCGGTCATCGTGAACAAGAAGTTCTGGGACGGTCTGCCCGCCGACGTGCGCGGCCAGCTCGAGACGGCCATGAAGGAAGCGACTGTGTACGCCAACAAAATCGCCAAGGAGCAGAACGATCACGATCTCGAATCGGTGAAGAAGAGCGGCAAGACCACGGTCTACGCGCCGACCAAGGAAGAGCGCATGGCCTTCAAGAAGGCTTTGGTTCCCGTGCACCAGAAGATGGAATCCCGCATCGGCAAGGAGATCATCCAGTCGGTGTACAAGGAAACCGGTTTCGATCCGAATTCCCTCTGATCGCGACTTTCGGAACGAATTCCGTTCATCACCCCTCCGCCGGCTGGTCCGGCGGAGCCCAACCGGGAATGCGATAAATCATGATCAACAAGGCGCTCAATCACCTTGAAGAGTTGCTGGTCACCTTCCTCATGGGGGCGGCGACCATCATCATCTTCGCGTCGGTGGCCCACCGCTACCTGGCCGGGGTCAACATTCCCGGATTGCAGGACTGGCTGCTGAGCCTCAATTTCAGCTGGGCTCAGGAGTTATGCATCATCATGTTCGTGTGGATGGCCAAATTCGGCGCCGCCTACGGTGTGCGCACCGGCATCCACGTCGGCGTCGATGTCCTCATCAATCGACTCAACGACAGCAATCGAGCCAAGTTCATCGTCTTCGGCCTGCTGGCCGGAGCGCTCTTCACCGGCGTGGTGGCGACCCTCGGCGGACACTTCGTCTGGGAGAACGGCGCCCACTACGCCATTTTCAAGTTCCTCGGCCTAGACCCTGGCGACGTTCCCGAAGGCCCCACCACTCCTGACCTGGAGTGGCCGACCTGGATTGTCTATAGCGCCATTCCTCTCGGCTCCTCGCTGATGTGCTTCCGCTTCCTCCAGGTTGCCGTGGCCTTCATTCGTACCGGAGAACTGCCCCACCACGACCACGGCCACGTCGACGGTCTGGAAGACGAAGTGCCGCCGGTGGATGTGGACGTCTACTCCATGGACGACAACCTCCACATGCACGACCTCAAGCATCCCATGGTCGGCGAACGGCGCAGCGGGGAAGACCGGCGCCAGTGGGAGATGGTCGTCGATGAGGACAGGCGCAAGCATTCGGAGCGTCGCCATCCTGAAAACAAGCAAGGAGACCAGCAATGAACGCCCTGGTGATATTCGGCCTGCTGGCCGTCCTCATGCTCACCGGCATGCCCATCTCGATTTCTCTGGGCCTCACGGTGCTGACCTTCCTCTTCACCATGACGCAGGTGCCTTTGGAGTCGGTGGCCCTGAAGCTCTTCACGGGCATCGAGAAGTTCGAGATTATGGCCATCCCCTTCTTCATCCTGGCCGGCAACTTCCTCACCCACGGCGGGGTGGCGAAACGGATGATCAATTTCGCCACTTCCATGGTCGGCCACTGGTATGGCGGCCTCGGCCTTGCCGGCGTGCTGGCCTGTGCCCTGTTCGCGGCGGTATCCGGTTCCAGCCCGGCAACGGTGGTGGCCATCGGCTCCATCCTGCTGCCGGCCATGGTCAAGGCGGGCTTCCCCAACAAGTTCGGGGCGGGGGTCATCTCCACCTCGGGTGCACTGGGCATCCTGATTCCGCCGTCCATCGTCATGGTGATGTACTCGGTGGCCACCAACACCTCGGTGGGGGCGTTGTTCATGGCCGGCGTTATCCCCGGGCTGGCACTCGCCGGCGTCCTGGGTGGCGTCACCTGGTACCGGGCGCGGAAATTCAACTACCCGCGCCAGCCCAAGGCCACCGCGAAGCAACGCTGGGATGCCTTCGTCAAGTCCGTATGGGGCCTGCTCCTCATCGTGGTGGTCATGGGCGGCATCTACACCGGCATTTTCACGCCGACCGAAGCGGCGGCCATGAGCGCGGTGTACGCCTTCATCGTCGCGGTCTTTGTCTACAAGGACATGGGCCTGAAGGACGTGCCCAAGGTGCTGCTCAACTCGGCCAACATGTCGGCGATGCTGCTCTACATCATCACCAACGCCGTGCTGTTCTCCTTCATCATGACCAACGAGAACATCCCGCAGGCCCTGGCTGACTGGATGATGGGACATGGTCTGGGGGTCATCGCCTTCCTGCTGATGTGCAATGTGTTGTTGTTGCTTGCCGGCAACTTCATGGAGCCCTCGTCAATCGTGCTGATCTTTGCCCCGATCCTCTTTCCGGTCGCCATGAAGCTTGGTATCGACCCGGTGCATTTCGGCATCATCATGGTGGTAAATATGGAAGTCGGCATGTGCCATCCGCCGGTCGGCTTGAATCTTTATGTGGCATCGGGAATCACCAAGATGGGAATTACCGAACTGACGGTGGCCGTCTGGCCATGGCTGTTGTCGATGCTTTGTTTCCTGGTGGTGGTGACGTATTGGCCGTCACTTTCGATCTGGCTGCCGAAATTGCTCGGCGTGATGTAGCGAATAACTTCGGGTAACAAATTCTGGCGCGCGCCGGGGAAGCCCGCCCGCGCGCTTTTCGCTTTGTACTGGCTCAGGCCAGCAATTTCGGCATTCCCGAAGCAGTATTGGCACAATCCAAGGCTGTACATTTGTTTTTTCGAAGGAGTAG
>JAEUNZ010000021.1:0-47834 GCA_016790965.1 Dechloromonas sp. | reverse complement strand
CTGGTGGACCGAAGGAGGATCGAACTCCCGACCTCTGCATTGCGAACGCAGCGCTCTCCCAGCTGAGCTATCGGCCCGTAGGGGGCGGATTTTATCCTTGCCCGGAACCCCTTGGCAAACTCACTCCCGACCCGCGCCGGCAGCGGCCCGGCGCAGACGGTCGGCCACCGCCGCCCAAGCCGGATCGTCGGGGATTGCTTCGACGGCGATGAGATCGACGCCGGCGTGGTCCATGTCGCGCAGGGCGGCGTAGAGATCGTGGGCATAGCCTACGGGGTCGGCGGGCAGCATGAGCCAGGCGTGGGGCATGCCGGCCTGGGGCGGCTGGCTGTGGCAGAGGGCGGCGCAGCGGCCGCCGCGGTGGCGATGGACGTTGAGGAAATCCAGCAGGCGCTCGCCCACCACCAAGCGCATGGGCGTCACCGGAGCATAGTGGGCCTCCAGGGAGCCGGAAACCCGGGGTGCGCCAGGGGCGGTCTCGATGGCCGGCAGGAAGCCGAGCACCGCCTCGATATGACTAGGGCTGATGTGACCGGGTCGCAGGATCACCGGCTCGGCTCGGGAGCAGTCGACGATGGTGGATTCGATACCCACGGTGCACGATCCGCCATCGAGGACGAGGGGCACCCGCTCTCCCAGTTCTTCCGCCACGTGGGCAGCGGTGGTGGGGCTGATGCGCCCGAAACGGTTGGCCGAAGGCGCGGCGATGCCCCCGGCGGTGCCGGCGGCGGCGAAGTTGCGCAGGAGTTGCAGGGCCACCGGATGACCGGGCACCCGCAGGCCGACGGTGGACTGGCCGCCGGTGACGGCATCGGGCACCCAGGCCTGTTTCTTGAGAATGAGGGTCAGTGGCCCGGGCCAGAAGGCTTCCATCAATTCCCAGGCAGCGTCGGGCACCGCTTGGGCCCAGCGTTCGACCCAGTCGTGACCGGCCACGTGGACGATGAGGGGATGGTCGGCGGGGCGTCCCTTGGCGGCGAAGATATTGGCCACCGCCGACCCGTTGCTGGCATCGGCCCCCAGGCCGTAGACGGTCTCGGTGGGGAAGGCCACCAGCTCGCCCGCCCGCAGCAACGCCACGGCGCGGGCGTAGTCCGCCGCCGTCGGAGTCATTCGTCCCGGATGCCGATGGCGGCGCGGGCGGCCATGGCCGCGGCCTGGACCTGGATGGGGTCGTCGCCTATGACGGTGAAGTGACCCATCTTGCGTCCCGGACGCGCGTGATGCTTGCCGTAGAGGTGGAGTTTCAGGTTGGGCACGGCAGTGAGTTGGGCCCAATCCGGCTCCCGGTAGTGGTCACCGTCGAACCACAGGTCGCCCAGCAGATTCACCATCACCGCCACCGAGTGAGCGCGGGCTTCTCCCAGGGGCAAACCGCACAGCGCCCGTACCTGCTGCTCGAACTGGTCGGTGACACAGGCGTCCAGGGTGTAATGACCGCTGTTGTGGGGCCGCGGCGCCATCTCGTTGACGTAGAGCTGGCCGCGGCTGACGAAGAACTCGACGCCCATGGTACCGATGTAGCCGAGCTGCTCGGCGATGCGGGCGGCGATGTCCTCGGCGTCGCTACGCACGCAGCCGGCGGCCCGGGCGGGGACGATGGAAACGTCGAGGATGCCCCGCATGTGGCTGTTCTCGCCGGTGGGGAAACACTGCACCGCACCGCTTTCGTCCCGGGCGAGCACCACGGAAACTTCGTAGTCGAGGCTTAGTTTCTGCTCCAGGACGCAATGCTCGCCCTTAAAGGCGGAAAAGGCGATGAGCGCTTCCTCGCGGCTATTCACCACCGCCTGACCCTTGCCGTCGTAGCCGAAGCGGGCCACCTTGAGGATGCCGGGGAAGAGATGGGCGCCGGCCTCCCGCAGGTCGTCTTCGCTTGCGATAGCGGCAAAGGGGCCATGGGGGAAGCCATTGACCTGAAGGAAGGTCTTTTCGTGGATGCGGTTCTGGCACACGGCGACGGCCGCCGCCGAGGGACGCACCGACACGAACTTGGCGAGGTATTCGAGGGTTTGGGCCGGCACGTTCTCGAATTCGGTGGTGATGGCGGCACACCCTTCAGCCAGGGTGTCGAGGGCGGCGAAGTCCGTATAGGCCGCCTGCAGATGGCGATCGGCGATCTGCCCGGCTGGACTGTTGGCATCCGGGTCGAGCACCCAGACCTTGTAACCCATCTCGTGGGCGGCGGCGACGAAAAAACGGCCCAGTTGGCCGCCGCCGAGCATGCCGAGGGTGGCGGGAGGGAGGACGATTCCGGTACGCATGGGAAGTTGATCGCGAGGCGGGAGGAAGGAAGCGGCGAGACAGTACTTTGGTGCGGCTGGACGCTGACGACGGGGCCTACGAAGCAAGAACCTCGCGGGCGCGCCGGAATCAGACTTCAGGAAGCTTCATGGCCAGCACCTTCTCGCTCTGATTCTGGCGGAAGGCGGCCAACTTGGCGGCCAGTTCGGCATCTTCGTTGGCCAGCATGGCGACGGCGAAGAGGGCCGCATTGGCGGCGCCGGCCTCGCCGATGGCGAAGGTGGCGACGGGAATGCCCTTGGGCATCTGCACGATGGAAAGCAGCGAATCCTGGCCGGACAGGGCCTTGGATTGCACCGGCACGCCCAGCACCGGCACCGTGGTCTTGGCCGCCAGCATGCCCGGCAGGTGGGCGGCGCCGCCGGCGCCGGCGATGATGGCTTTCAGGCCCCGCTCGCCGGCCATGGCGGCGTAGTCGAAAAGCAGGTCCGGCGTGCGGTGGGCGGAAACAACCCGCGCCTCGAAGTGCACGCCGAAGTCCTTGAGGATGACGGCCGCCGCCTGCATGGTGGGCCAGTCGGAATCGGAGCCCATGACGACGCCGACGAGGGGGTGCTTGGCTGCGTTCATTCAGATACCTGCCTTTCGCTCGGCGGCCTCGATGGTGTTGGCCAGCAGCATGGTGATGGTCATGGGTCCGACGCCGCCCGGGACCGGGGTGATCTGGCCTGCGACTTCCTGGCAGCCGGCGAAATCGACGTCGCCGCAGAGCTTGCCGTCCGGGAGGCGGTTGATGCCGACGTCGATGACCACGGCGCCGGGCTTGACCATGTCGGCGGTGACGAACTTCGGCTTGCCCACGGCGGCGACCAGGATGTCGGCGCGGCGGGTGTGGAACTTGAGGTCGCGAGTGCGGGAGTTGCAGACGGTGACGGTGGCGCCGGCGTTGATCAAGAGAAGCGCCATGGGCTTGCCGACGATGTTGGAGCGGCCGATGACCACGGCCTCCTTGCCGGTGAGATCGACGCCGCCCTTTTCGAACATCTTCATGACGCCGTAGGGCGTGCAGGGGATAAAGCGGGGGTTGCCCTGGGCCAGGGCGCCGACGTTCTCGGCGTGAAAGCCGTCCACGTCCTTCTCGGCGGCGATGGCTTCAAGCACTTTCTCTTCGTCGAAGTGCCTGGGCAGGGGCAGTTGCACCAGGATGCCGTGGATGGCCGGGTCGGCATTGAGAGCGGCGATCTTGCCCAGCACCACCCGCTGGTCGACGCTGGTGTCGTAGGTGATTTTCTCGGAATGCATGCCGATGGCCTGGCAGGCATTGACCTTGTTGCGCACGTAAACCTGGGAAGCGGGGTCTTCCCCCACCAGGATGACCACCAGGCCGGGGCGCTGTCCCCTGGCCGCCAGCGCCTCGACCCGCGCCTTGAAGCTCTGGCGCAGTTCCTGGGCCAGGGCGTTGCCGTCGATGATGTGTGCCGTCATGGGCGCTCCATGCAAAAAACAAAAGGGGAAAGGCACGGGCCTTTCCCTTTGAATTGACGGAATTTTACCAGAATCAGCCGCCTGCGCCGCCCGGCGGCCCACTGCGCACAAAGCGCGCCATCTCGGCGAGCAGGTCGGCCACCCGAATCGGCTTGGCGACGTAGCCGTCCATGCCGGCATCCAGACAGCGTAGACGATCCTCGTCCAGGGCATTGGCGGTCATGGCGATGATGGGGATACGGACCGCCCCGCCTTCCTCCTGGCGCAGGCGCCGGGTGGCTTCCAGTCCATCCAGCACGGGCATCATCATGTCCATAAGGATCTGATCGAATTCCCCGGCACGCCACAACTGCAGCCCTTCCTCCCCGTTGTTGGCGACGGTGACGATGCAGCCCCGCGGTTCGAGCAGTTTGACCGCCAGCTTCTGATTGACCAGGTTGTCTTCCACCAGAAGGATGCGCAGTCCACGGGGTAGGTCGGCAGGCCCGGTACGCTGCGGCTCTGGACGACCGGAGGGGGCGCAAAAGCGGGTCCGCGCAGTGAAGGAGAACTCGGAGCCGACGCCGGTCTCGCTGGTCAACCAGATCTCGCCCCCCCACATCTCCACCAAACGGCGACAGATCGAAAGTCCCAGCCCCGTGCCCCCGAAGCGACGGGTGATACTGCCGTCGGCCTGGGAAAAGGCGTCGAAGATGGTTCCCCATTTCTCGCGGGGGATGCCGATGCCGGTATCCCTCACCCGGAACACCAGTTCCCCCTCGCCGGAAGGGAAGCTGCCACGGACTTCCACCGCCACCGTAATGCCGCCGCGCTCGGTGAATTTGAGGGCATTGCCGACAAGGTTGAGAATCACCTGACGCAGGCGCAGGGGATCGAGCACCACGCTGTGAGGCAGGTCTGCCCCCAGAACGAGCTCCAGCTTCAATTTCCGCTCCCGGGCGCGGCCCTCCATGATGCGACAGGTCTCGCGCAGCATGGGTTCGAGCGCGAAGGTTTCCGGTTGCAGGCTCATGCGCCCGGCGTCGATCTTGGAAAAGTCGAGGAGCTCGTTGATAACGTCGAGCAGGTGCAGGGAAGAATGCTTGACGGTGACCAGATGGTCCGTTTGCTCGGCATCGAGCTTCGTTTCCAACAGCAGTTCGGTCATGCCCAGAATTCCATTCAGGGGAGTCCTGATCTCGTGACTCATGTTGGCTAGAAACTCGCCCTTGATGGCATTGGCGCTTTCCGCCGCCGCCCGGGCCGCCGCCAGGTCGGACATCAAGGATTCGATCCGGTCGGCCATCTGGTTGAAAGCCTTCGCAGTGGCGGCGATTTCGGCCGCCCCTTCCAGCCGTGCCCGGTTGGACATGGCACCGCGCCCGAACTGTTCCACCACCCCGGCGAGACGCTCGAGCGGTTGCAGGTTGCGGCGCAGGACCACGGTGAGCAGGGGCAGAAATGCCAACATGGAGACAAAGGCACCGATCAGAGCGAGGACCGCGATTCCAGCCAGATCCTCGGCCGCAGCCGCCACCGAGGGGTAGACCAGGAGCCGTCCGTAACCGACCCCTCCCACGACAATTTCCGCTGCTTCAGGCTGTAGCGGCTGGAAGAGAAAAGCCAGGAAAGGTTGCCGCGGGCCCGCGGTACGATCCTGGACCTCCAGGACTGCGGCGCCCGTCTCCGGGTGGATCAGGATCAGGCGATCGACGGCGCGGTGCTCGACCACCTGCTCAAGGGTTTGCCGGGCGGTTTCCAGGTCACCGACCACCAGGGTCTGCTCAAGGATGGGCCGCAGGGCCGTCGCCACCGAGCGCGCTGCGTCGTCCGCGGCGCGGCGGGCCCGGTCGGCCTGGGCCCACATCTGCGCCGCCATCCCCACCACGGTAAGCAGGGCGAACCCGGCCGCCACCAGAATCAGGATGTGGCGAACCAGCCCCGGGGGGTTCAACCTTTCAGGCATCGCTCAATTTCCCAGGGCGCGATAGGCGCGGCGCACGCCGTCATAGTCCTTCTCGTTGGCCGGGAAGAAGCCGGGAAACTGGTTCGCCTCCAGCAGAGGCAAGGCTTTCGGGTCCGTGCTCATGCCGACGAGCGCCGCCTGGATGCGGTCGAGTTGCTCTGGCGTGAGGCGGGGATGGGCGAGAACCGCGAGATCGGGATAGGGTTCCGAGGTATAGATTTCCCGATAACGCAGACCGGTACGGGCGGCATACTGGGTAAGGAAGCGGGAATTGACCGCGGCCGCCTCCACTTGACCCGAAGCGAGTTGGGCCAGCGCTCCCTCCTGATTGCCAGCCAGCACTTCCTTTTCGGCGATTCCTGCCCGGCGGAGGGCGGCCTTGGGCACGGCGTAAGCGACGAAGGCATTCTGCGAGGGATAGGCGATGCGCAGACCGCTCAAGTCCTTCAAACGGGTGAACCGACTGCCCCCCAGCACGGCGATGACACCGAAGATCGGCGCGTTGCCCCAGCGGGCGATCACCTTGTAAGTCCCGTCGTATTCGGGGCGGAAATTGTGGTTGGTGAAGACCAGATCGAATTCGCCCTTGGCCATCATGGCGTTGGTCGCCTGGACATTGGGCCCCATGCGCAACTGGAAACGGTAGCCGGTCACGCCCCCCAGATAGGCAAAGATGGGATTCCAGCGCTCCGCGGTCAATTGTGGGCTCTGTTGATTGAGGATACCGAACACGAGGGCTTGATCCTGGGCGCGAACGCTACAAGTCAGCATGAAAAAAGTGAGCAGCACCACACCGCAGAGTCTCACCATGGCAATCTCCTGAAAGTTCGCAACTCCTGACCAGGCCTCCGAGCCCTCCTCGACCGGAACGCCTTCCCCCGAAGCAAGCCGCGCTACCGCGTCAATGCCGCCCCCAGGCTCCACTACCCTAGTTTGAGGCCCACACCGCTCCACGACAGGGCTTCACCCGCCATTCTAGCCCCGTGCCCCGCTAAGCGATCGCTTCCTCAAACCCATCGGCCTCATTATCATGCCGCCTACTGCAGCGGGCACCAGACCTGCCCAGCGAAGGAGGAGGTCAATCCATGCCCACACGTAAAGCGCAGGCCTTGTCTCGTGAACACGCGTTCGCGATCAATCTCATGCAGCATCTGGTCGTCCCGACCTTCGTCATAGACCGGGACTGTCGCGTCATCATCTGGAATCGAGCCTGCGAGCGCCTGACCGGCATCCCCGCCGCGGAAGTGGTCGGCACCGCGGACCACTGGAAGGGTTTCTACGCCCGCCCCCGTCCCTGCCTGGCCGATTTGCTCGCCCAGGGAAGAATGCACGAACTGGAGGCGCATTACACCCACCACATGATGCCCTCGGACTTCGGCAATGGGGTCAAGGCGGAAAACTGGTGCGTCATGCCCCGCGCCAGCACCCGCCTCTACTTGGCCATCGACGTCGGCCCCATCTACGACGAGGCAGGCGAACTCATCGCGGTGGTCGAAACCCTGCGCGACATGACGGAACAGAAGAACGCCCAAGTGGCTCTCGAGCAATTGGCCACTTGTGACGCTCTCACGGGTATAGCCAACCGGCGCGGCTTCGACGAGAAACTGCACGCCGAGTGGAACCGCGCCTGCCGTCAGGGCGAGCCCCTGTCACTGATCCTGGCCGACGTCGATCAATTCAAGCGGTATAACGATCACTACGGACACCAAGGGGGCGACGCATGCCTCAAGGCCGTGGCCGGAATTTTGCAGCGCCAGATCTACCGGGCGGCCGACCTTCCCGCCCGCTACGGCGGCGAGGAATTCGCCGTCATCCTACCGGGGACAGAACTGGAAGGTGCCGAAGTGGTTGCAGAACGCCTGCGGGCCCAGGTCGAGGGGCTTCATCTGCCCCACGGAACGAGCGAGGTTTCGCCCTGGGTAACCCTCAGCCTGGGTGTCGCATGCTGCATCCCGGGCCGGGACTCGCAACCCGAGCACCTCATCGCCGCCTCGGACCGGCACCTGTATGCGGCGAAGAACGGGGGGCGCAATCGCGTCTGCCCGGCCATGGCCTGAACGGGCAGCCCCATGCCCGCCGCCCACTGCCCATGCTGCCAGCGCAAACCCGGCGCCGGGGGGCTGGCGTGCCCGGAGGGACTCGAACCCCCGACCTGCTGCTTAGAAGGCAGCTGCTCTATCCAGTTGAGCTACGGGCACTCCGGACGACATGGGATCGGCACGGGCCGAAAAAGGATGGTCGGGGCGGCGGGATTCGAACTCGCGACCCTCTGCTCCCAAAGCAGATGCGCTACCAGACTGCGCTACGCCCCGAACGCGGCGCAGTTTACCACCCAGCCGAAACCCGCGCCACAGGCGGGTCGGCCGGCCAATGCCCGTAATAGCTTGCGGGCTTTTCGGCTTTCTGATATTTAATCGCCTTTTTCCTCACCGGACGCGCCTCCAACATGGCTGAAGATCTGCTGCACAAACACTTCCCTCCCTACGAACCCAAGAAGGGCGAGGAATACATGAGCGCCAAGCAACTCGGGCATTTCCGCAAGATCTTGGAAACCCTCAAGAAGGAATTGAGCGAGGATATCGACCGCACGGTGCACACCATGCAGGACGAAGCGACCGTGTTTGCGGACCCCAACGATCGCGCCAGCCAGGAGACCGACATCGCCATCGAATTGCGCAACCGCGACCGCGAACGCAAGCTCATCAAGAAGATCGACGAGACCCTGGGCCGCATCGACGCCGAGGATTATGGCTTCTGCGACAAGTGCGGCGTCGAGATTGGGATCAAGCGCCTTGAAGCGCGTCCGACGGCCACCCTGTGCATCGACTGCAAGACCCTGGAAGAACTTAAAGAAAAACAGATGGCCAAATAATCAAGATAGGGCGAGGGGCAACGGGCAGAGGGATCAACCCTTAGGCCGTCTCCTCGCTCTCTCGCCAAAGAACAAAGGGCGCCGTCGGCGCCCTTTGTTCTTACCTGCTGCTGATTTATTGCTGCTGTTGCTGTTGCTGTTGCTGTTGCTGCTGTTGCTGCTGTTGCTGCTGGGCGCCCCCCTCCGCGGCGGGCGCCGGGGCCTCTTCCATGGCGGCCTTCATGGACAGCTTGACCCTGCCGCGGTCGTCGGTTTCGAGAACCTTGACGCGGACGACCTGGCCTTCCTTGACGTAGTCCTCGACCTTATTGACGCGCTCCTTGGCGATCTGGGAGATGTGCAGCAGGCCGTCCTTGCCGGGCAGCACCTGGACGATGGCGCCGAAGTCGAGAATCTTGAGGACGGTGCCTTCGTAGATCTTGCCGATTTCCACTTCCGCGGTGATGGCGTCGATGCGGGAACGGGCCAGGGCAGCGGCTTCGCCGCTGGTGGCGGCGATGGTGATGGTGCCGTCGTCCTGGATGTCGATGGTGGTGCCGGTCTCTTCGGTCAGCGCCCGGATGACGGCGCCGCCTTTGCCGATCACGTCGCGGATCTTCTCCGGATTGATCTTGAAGGTGTAAAGGCGCGGGGCGTAGGCGGACATCTCTTCGCGCGGGCCGGCAGCGGCTTGCTGCATGAGGCCTAGGATGTGCAGACGGGCTTCCTGGGCTTGGGCCAGGGCGACCTGCATGATTTCCTTGGTGATGCCCTGGATCTTGATGTCCATCTGCAGGGCTGTGATGCCGCCGGTGGTGCCGGCCACCTTGAAGTCCATGTCACCCAGGTGGTCTTCGTCACCCAGGATATCGGTGAGCACGGCGAAGCGGTTGCCTTCCTTGATCAGGCCCATGGCGATGCCCGCCACGTGCGCCTTGAGGGGCACACCGGCATCCAGCAGGGCAAGGCAGCCGCCGCAGACCGAAGCCATGGACGAGGAGCCGTTGGACTCGGTGATCTCGGAGACGACCCGCATGGAGTAGCTGAAATCTTCCGGCTTGGGCAGCACTGCCAGGAGGGCACGCTTGGCCAGGCGCCCGTGGCCGATTTCGCGGCGCTTGGGCGTCCCGACCCGACCGCATTCTCCGGTGGCGTAGGGCGGCATGTTGTAGTGCAGCATGAAGCGGTCGCGGTATTCGCCGGCCAGGGCATCGATGATCTGCTCATCGCGGTTGGTGCCCAGGGTGGCCACGGCCAGCGCCTGGGTTTCGCCCCGGGTAAACAGGGCCGAGCCATGGGTCCGCGGCAGGACGCCGGAACGCATGGTGATCGGGCGCACGGTGCGGGTGTTGCGACCATCGATGCGGGGAGCGCCGGAAAGGATGCGGCCGCGGACGATGGCGGCTTCCAGTTCGAAGAACAGATTGCCGACGGTGTTCTCGTCGGGAGCGCCTTCGCCCTCGCAAAGCGCGGCGACGGCCTCGGCCCGGATATCCTTGACGCGCTGGCTGCGTTCCTGCTTGACGGTAAGGTTGTAGGCTTCCTCCAGCTTGCCCTGGCAAACATCCTTCAGGCGGGCGATGAGGGTCTCGTCCTTGGCGGGCGCCTGCCAGTCCCACTCGGGCTTGCCTGCTTCCTCGACCAACTGGTTGATGGCCTCGATGGCCTTCTGCATCTCGGTGTGACCGAAAACCACGGCGCCGAGCATGACTTCCTCGGACAATTCCTGGGCTTCGGATTCGACCATGAGCACGGCGCTCTCGGTGCCGGCAACTACTAGGTCGAGCTGGCTGTCCTTGAGCTGGCTGAGGGTCGGGCACAGCACGTACTGGCCATCGATGTAACCGACGCGGGCAGCGCCGATGGGGCCGTTGAAGGGCACACCGGAGATGGCCAGGGCGGCGGAAGCACCGAGCAAGGCGGGAATGTCGGAATCGACCTCCGGGTTGAGGGACATCACGGTGGCAACGACCTGCACTTCATTGTAGAAACCGTCCGGAAAAAGCGGACGGATGGGACGGTCGATGAGGCGGGAAGTCAGCGTCTCCTTCTCGGAGGGGCGACCTTCGCGCTTGAAGAAGCCCCCGGGAATGCGGCCGGCGGCGTAAACCTTTTCCTGGTAATCGACGGTCAGGGGGAAGAAATCCTGACCGGGCTTGGCATTTTTGGCAGCAACCACAGTCACCAGCACTACGGTGTCTTCCATGGACACCACAACGGCCCCACCGGCCTGACGAGCAATCTCGCCGGTCTCCAGGGTGACTTGGTGGGCGCCGTAGGCAAAGGTCTTTTTCACGACATTGAACATAGTTTTTTCCTCTCACACTCTCAACACAACATTGACAATCAACAATTTATGAACAACAAACGACGGTACGACAAAAGCAAAAAGCGGCCGGGAGTACCGACCGCTTTCTATGGATTCAACTCTTCATAATTCCGCGCGAAATTTGCGCCGAGACGCGAAGAACAGCCGAAGACAGTGCTTTAGCACGGCAAGCCTGTACTAAGCCTTGTCGAAGGGGCGCAGACGACAAAGTATCGGCGCGAAAGGCGCGTGGAATAACTTATTTGCGCAAGCCGAGGCGGGTAATCAGGGTGCGATAGCGCTCGATATCCTTGCCCTTCAGATAGTCAAGGAGCTTGCGACGCTGGGAGACCAGGCGCAACAGACCACGGCGGGAGTGATGGTCTTTGGTGTGCTCCTTGAAGTGAGGCTGGAGATCGTTGATGCGAGCGGACAGCAGCGCGATCTGAACTTCCGGGGAACCGGTGTCGCCCTTGGACTGGGCGTAGTCGGCCACGATGGCCGCCTTGGTAGCAGTGGTGAATGCCATTTCAAAACCCTCTTTGGTTGAAGCGACGCCGCCCCGGTTTGATAGAGCCAGCGCCCGTTGAAAAATATCCCCGTCGGCAACGGGAAGCGCAGGATTATAGCCGTTCAGGATGCCAATTGCACCAACCTTTTGGGCCACAGCAGTTGCGCAGAGCCCAATTCGCCGACACCGATCAGGCGGCCCTCGGCGTACACGCGAGCCCTGCCCCCTTGCCCCAGGTTCGCCGCCACCGGATTGCCATGGCGAAAGCGCTCCGCCGTCGGACCCTCCAGGTCGATACGTGGCAGGCTCTGCAGCAGGGCATCCACGGGCTGCAAGACGGCTGCACGCCCGGATTCTGCAAGACTTTCGATTGCCGCCAGGGTAAGCGCACGGCCAAGATCAAGGTCGGCCACTGCAGTACGCCGCAGGGCAGTCAGGTGAGCCCCACATCCCAGGGCTTCGCCAATGTCGGCGGCCAACACCCGGATATAGGTGCCCTTACTGCAACGGACCCGCAGGGACAGGGCATCTGCGGCATAGGCCAACAACTCCAGGCCGTGGATGGTCACCGGGCGTGCCTCCCGCGCGACCTCTACCCCTTGGCGAGCCAGTTCGTAGAGGGGTCTCCCGCCACGCTTCAGGGCAGAGTACATCGGCGGCACTTGCAGGATGTCGCCGCAAAAGCGCGGCAGCGCGGCCTCGATATCCGCCAGGCTCGTTGCCACCGGCACAGTGGTCATCACCTGCCCTTCGGCGTCACCTGAATCCGTGGTTACGCCGAGTTTGAGGGTCGCCTCGTAGGTCTTGTCGGCAAGCAGGAGGTCCGCCGAAAATTTGGTTGCCTCACCAAAACACAGGGGAAGCAGCCCGGATGCCAGCGGGTCGAGGGTGCCCGTATGCCCCCCCTTGGCGGCGGAGAACAGACGCCGCGCCTTCTGCAGGGCGTCGTTTGAACTCATGCCTACCGGCTTGTCGAGCAGGAGTACGCCATCGACCTGCTGCCAGGTCTTCTTTACCCTGGGCACTTGCATGGAAGATTCAGTCGTCCGGAGTCTGATCGCTCAGGGCATTGGCCTGGTCGATCAGTTGGGACAGACTGGTGCCCCGTTCCACCGAAGTGTCGTGGACGAAGTGCAATTGCGGCAGGGTATGGATGTGAATGCGCTTGCCCAGTTCGCGGCGCAGAAAACCGGAAGCCCGGTCGAGTCCCTGCTGCACCGCCGCCAGATGCTCGCTGTCCAGGGTGGTGAAGAAGACCTTGGCGTGGGCGTAATCGGGTGTCAGCTCGACGGCGGTCAGGCTTACCAGCTTGACGCGCGGATCCTTCAGTTCCATCTGGATGAGGTCGGCCAGATCCCGGCGCACCTGTTCGGCGACGCGGTCGGAACGGGCGAAGGAAGCAGAAGTTTTTTTCACGATCGAACCACCTACTAAAAAAACCGGCGGTCCAGCACGCGACCACCCAAAAGCGAAGCCCAGGCTAGACGCAACCCCCGCAGACAGTACTCACGTACGGCAAGGGGGATGCAACAACGCCTGGGCAAGCCCGCACCCAACCAAAATTACAGCGTTCGGGCGACTTCTTGAATCTCGTAGACCTCCAACTGATCGCCTTCGAGGATGTCGTTATTATTCTTCAACGACAAACCACACTCGAAACTGCTCTTCACTTCCTTCACGTCATCCTTGAAGCGCTTCAGGGAATCCAGCTCGCCATCCCACTGAACCACGTTGTTGCGCAGGAGCCGCACGCGGGAATTGCGCTTGACGATGCCTTCCAGCACGTAGCAACCCGCGATGGCACCAACCTTGGAGATGTGGAAGACCTGGCGGATTTCCACCAAACCCAGGGCCTGCTCGCGCTTTTCCGGGGACAGCATGCCGGACAGGGCAGCTTTGACCTCGTCCACCGCATCATAGATGACGTTGTAGTAGCGGATATCGACGCCGAAGTTTTCGGCCAGCTTGCGCGCCCCGGCGTCTGCCCGGGTGTTGAAGCCGATGATGACGGCACCGGAGGCCTGGGCCAGGTTGACGTCGGACTCGCTGATGCCGCCGACGGCGCCGTGGATGACATTGACCCGCACTTCGGCGGTGGACAGCTTGGAGAGGGCATGCACCAGGGCTTCCTGGGAGCCCTGTACGTCGGCCTTGATGATGAGGGGCAGGCTCTTGACCTCGCCTTCTTCCATCTGCTGGAACATGCTTTCCAGCTTGGCGGCCTGCTGCTTGGCCAGCTTGACGTCGCGGAACTTGCCTTGACGGAAGAGGGCGATTTCGCGCGCCTTCTTTTCGTCCGCCAGCACGATGGCTTCCTCGCCGGCTCCCGGCACGTCGGACAGGCCAAGGATTTCGACGGGGATGGAAGGACCGGCCTCGTTGATCTGCTTGCCATTCTCATCCAGCATGGCGCGGACGCGACCGAAGACTTGGCCAGCCAGCACCACGTCGCCCCGCTTCAGAGTACCGGACTGGACCAGCATGGTGGCCACGGCGCCGCGGCCCTTGTCGAGACGGGCTTCGATGATCAGGCCCTTGGCCGGTGCGTCCTTCTGGGCGGTCAACTCGAGAATTTCTGCCTGCAGCAGAACCTGCTCCAGCAGTTCGTCGATGCCGGTACCCTTCTTGGCGGAAACCGGGCAGAAAGGCGAATCACCGCCGTACTCTTCCGGAATGACGCCTTCGGCCACCAGTTCCTGCTTGACGCGGTCCGGATTGGCATCGGGCTTGTCCATCTTGTTGATGGCCACCACCAGGGGCACGTTGGCCGCCTTGGCATGGTGGATGGCTTCCTTGGTCTGGGGCATGACACCATCGTCGGCCGCCACCACAAGGATGACCAGGTCGGTGGCCTTGGCGCCGCGCGCCCGCATGGCCGTGAAGGCTTCGTGACCCGGAGTATCCAGGAAGGTGATCATGCCGCGCTCGGTCTCCACATGGTAGGCACCGATGTGCTGCGTGATGCCGCCGGCTTCGCCCGCCGCCACCTTGGCACGCCTGATGTAGTCCAGCAGCGAGGTCTTGCCGTGGTCGACGTGACCCATGACCGTCACGACCGGGGCACGCGCCTCCAGGGGGACATCCTTGTGTTCCACATCGGCCACCAAGAAGGCATCGGGATCGTCCAGTTTGGCTGCGACCGCCTTGTGGCCCATTTCCTCGACCACGATCATGGCCGTCTCCTGGTCCAGAACTTGGTTGATGGTGACCATGGAGCCCATCTTCATCATGGTCTTGATGACTTCGGTGGCCTTCACAGCCATCTTGTGGGCAAGGTCGGCCACGGAAATGGTTTCCGGCACATGCACTTCGCGCACCATCGGCTCCGTCGGGGCCTGGAAACCGCCCTGACCATCGTCGGTCTTCTGATGCTTCTTGTGGCCGTGCTTGGCTTCGCGCCAGCCGCCGCCAGCATCGCCTCCGCGGGTCTTGAGGCCGGGCTTCTTCTTGCCATCATCGGCGGCTCGGCCGACACCGGGGCCTTTCTTGCCGGCTTCGGGCTTTTTATGCAGCGTGCCCTTGTCGGCCGGTGGCTCCTGATTCTTGGCCTGCGTGGCGGCCTGCTGTTTGGCGAGTTCCGCCGCCTTGGCCGCCGCTGCGGCCTCTTCGGCCTCCTGCTTCAGGCGTGCGATTTCGACTTCGCGTTCCTGCTTTTCCTTCAGCTCCCTTGCTTGGCGCTCCAGGAGCTCCTGCTGACGCTTTTCTTCACTCTCGCGCTGACGCAGCTCGCCTTCGTCGATCACGGAAGTCTGGGCAACAGCCGCAATGACCGCTTGCTCCTGCACCGGAGCCTCTGCCACCGGCTCGGCGAGGTCACGCTTGACCAGGACACGCTTCTTGCGTACCTCGACCTGGACGGTACGAGCCCGCCCCTGGGCATCGGTCGCCTTGATCTCGCTGGTCTGCTTGCGGGTCAGCGTGATCTTGGTCTTGGTATCGGACTCGCCGTGGGAACGACGCAGGTATTCGAGCAGGCGCGCCTTATCCTGGTCGGCCAGCGAATCGGCACTGCTTTTCAGGTTAACCCCTGCCTTGACGAGTTGCTCCAGGAGCGCCTCGACGGGCATTTTAAGTTCGGTCGCGAATTGCGAAACACTCGTTGCTGCCATGCTGCTCCCCTCCCGCTCACTCGAACCAGTGAGCCCGTGCCTTCAAGATGAGTTCCTTGGCACGCTCGTCGTCGATGCCGGTCATTTCCGTTACTTCGTCCACCGCCAACTCGGCAAGATCGTCGCGGGTCTTCACGCCATTGCCGGCCAGCTTGGCGGCCAAATCGCGAGTCATGCCCTCGAGTCCGAGCAGGTCGTCGCTGACGCCCTCCAACTGCTCTTCGGTCACGATGGCTTCGGTCAGCAACACATTGCGGGAACGCGTGCGCAATTCGTTGACGATTTCTTCGTCCAGCCCCTCGATTTCCAGCATCTCGGCCAGGGGCACATAGGCCACCTCTTCGAGGGTGGAAAAGCCTTCCTCGATGAGCAGATCAGCCAATTCCTCGTCGATGTCCAGCTTTTCCATGAACATGACCCGGGTCACCGCGTACTCGGCCTCGGACTTCTTGGCCGATTCCTCCTGGGTCATCAGGTTGATGCTCCAGCCGGTCAATTCCGAAGCCAGCCGGACATTCTGACCATTGCGGCCGATGGCGATGGCCAGGTTATCTTCGTCCACCACCACGTCCATGGCATGCTTGTCCTCGTCCACCACGATGGAAGACACTTCCGCGGGGGAAAGGGCGCCGATCACGAACTGGGCCGGATCAGCCGACCAGAGGACGATGTCGATATTCTCGCCACCGATCTCGTTGCGCACCGCGGTGACGCGCGAACCCCGCAAGCCGACACAGGTGCCAATGGGATCGACGCGGGGGTCGTTGGACTTCACGGCAATCTTGGCGCGTAGCCCCGGATCCCGGGCGCAGGCCTTCAGTTCCATGAGGCCGTCCGAGATCTCGGGCACTTCAAGTTCGAACAGCTTGATGACAAACTCCGGCGCCGTGCGCGAAAGAATGATCTGGGGGCCGCGGGCACCCCGATCGATGCGTTGCAGATAGGCCTTGACGCGGTCGCCTATACGCAGGTTTTCCTTGGGAATCATCTGGTCCCGCGGAAGCAGGGCCTCGATCTTGCCTGCCTCGACGACAGCATTGCCGCGCTCCATGCGCTTGATGGTGCCGGAGACGACGTGCTCCTTCCTGTCCAGAAAGTCATTGAGGATCTGCTCGCGCTCCGCGTCGCGGATCTTTTGCAGGATAACCTGCTTGGCCGCCTGGGCGCCGATACGACCGAAGTCGATGGGCTCCAGCGCCTCTTCGAGATAATCACCGGACTCGACTTCGGGGTCGTCCTGACGCGCTTCGGAGAGCGGAACCTGGAGGTACTCATTGACGTACTCGTCGTCAGGCACCACGAGCCAGCGACGGAAAGACTCGTACGCCCCGGTGTCGCGGTCAATGGAAACCCGAACCTCGGCCTCGTCGTGGATCCGCTTCTTGGTCGCCGAGGCCAACGCCAATTCGAGGGCACCGAAAACAATGTCCCTTGCGACGTTCTTCTCGCGGGCAAGCGCGTCCACCAACAACAACATTTCACGGCTCATGGGCTACAACCTCCTCGTCCTTCAGTCGAATCGCGGCACTAGACGTGCCTTTTCGATATTGCTCAAATCCAGTTCCACGTCTCCGGCGGCAAGCCTCAGACCGACCTTGCCTTCCTTGTGGCCGAGCAGGCACCCCTGAAAATTTCTCCTGCCTTCGAGGGGAACGCGAATCTTGATCTGGATGTCCTGTCCGGCAAAACGCTCGAAATCGGCAGCCTTCCTGACCACCCGGTCGAGTCCCGGCGAGGAAACCTCCAGCCGGTCGTAATCGACGCTCTCTACTTCGAACAGGCGCGACAACTGATGGGAAACCCGCGCACAGTCGTCGACATCGATTCCACCTTCCTTGGAAGCCTGATCGATGAATACGCGGATGGTCCGCCCCCGGGGTGACAACTCGACATCGACGAGTTCAAATCCCAGGCCGGCCACGGTCTTTTCCAGCAGTTCGTGCAAATTCATGACTACAAATAAAAAATGGGCGAAACGCCCACCCCGAAAATATCCCCGCCAAGAAGGCGGGCGGAACAAAACTTTTGAATTCTAACCATTTTCCAGTTGAAGGACAATGCTTCCCTGCTGTCTGGCGCGGATTCCCCACAGCGGAGCGGGAAACCCGGGGATCATGGCTCGATTCCCTTGTCACAAGGGAAAAGCTATGCCAAGGTTGTGCTCTGTTACCCATGAATCCTAGAACCGGGTCGGAGAGGTGGTGCGGTGCTCAAACTCACACGGCTGTCGTTGATCTATTCCGCCGTGTTGCTGGCCACCCTGGGCGCCAACGGCCTGTTCGCCTTCAAAGTCGTCCAGGCTCAGCAAGGCACCGCGGCAGCACAACTCCACCGGCAGCAGGCGATCGCACTGGTGCTCGACCTGCAACGGGAAGTCGGAAATCTCGCCCGTCTGGTCCGTGCCTTCACCACCACGGGCCAGATTCGCTACCTTTCCTACTACTACGACATCCTGGCCATCCGTAACGGAGAGAAGGCCGCGCCCGATGGATATTGGTCCAGCGCCTACTGGGATGAAGTCGTGGCCGGCAATCTACGCCACAGCATCCCGAAGGACGGCATGCGCAAGTCCTTGCGCGCCCGCATGGACGAACTGGGCTTCGACCAGACCGAATTCGCCGCCTTGGCCGCCGTTATCGAAGCCACCGAGAGCATCAAGGATGTGGAGCAGATCGCCTTTGCCGCAACCCAGGGCCTTTATGATCCCGTGTCGCGCAGCTTCGTCTCGGAAGGGAAACCCCATCTGGAATTTGCCTCCCAACTCGTGCACAGCCCAAGTTACAACCAGGGACAGGCAAGGCTTTCGCGCGCTGCGGAGCGCCTCGTCCAGATCACCGATCAACGCACCGGACGCGCGACGGAAGCGGCCAACCAGCGCCTGGAACTCTGGATCACTGTGTCCGCCCTCGGTGCCCTGGCCTCGGTCATTCTGGTCATCGTCGGACTGTTCGAGTTCAATCAGCGCCTGGTCCGCCCCGTGCAATCCCTGCGCCGGGCCGCCGGACAACTGGCCAAGGGGCGCTACGACACCCGCACGGCCGTTGACGGCTCGGTGGAGGAACTGCACCTGCTCGGATCCACCATGGACGAAATGGCCAAGTCCATCCAGGCGGACATTCTTCATCGAGAAGAGGCACAGCACGCTCTGGAGGAAGCGCGCAAACGTGCAGAAGCGGCCACCGAGGCGAAGTCACTTTTCCTGGCCAATATGAGCCATGAGATTCGCACCCCCATGAACGCGGTCCTGGGCATGTCCCATCTGGCGCTCACCACGGAACTCTCGCCGCGCCAGCGGGATTATGTCGAGAAGGTGCACCAGTCCGCCCGGGTCTTGCTCGGCATCATCAACGACATTCTCGACTTCTCCAAGATCGAAGCAGGCAAGATGGAAATCGAGCGCACCCCCTTCATCCTCGACGATGTCGTGGCGGGGTCGCTGAATCTGGTTCGCCAGAAGGCGGAGGAAAAGTCCCTGGAATTGCTCTTCGATCCGGGCAGTCGAGTCTTGACCGACGGCCGCGAACTGATCGGCGATCCCCTTCGCCTGGGCCAGATTCTCACCAATCTGCTTTCCAATGCGGTCAAATTCACCGACAAGGGTCACGTTCGCCTTACGCTCGCCTGCCCCCACGCCGACGAAGCGGAACTCACCCTGGTGCTCCTGGTATCGGACACCGGCATTGGCATGGATGCCGAGCAGACCGGCCGCCTGTTTCAGGAATTCACCCAGGCCGATGGCTCCATCACGCGCAAGTTCGGCGGGACCGGCCTGGGGCTGGCCATCACCAAACGTCTCTGCACCATGATGGGGGGCAGCATCGAGGTACGCAGCCAGCCGGGGCGCGGCAGCGAGTTTGCCGTCACGCTCCGCCTGCCACGGGCAGAACGCCGGCCCCAGGGGGCACCCTCGCCTGAGCTGGGTAGCCTGCGCGCACTCGTTGCCGACGACAGCCCCCTTTCCCGCGAGGTTCTCGGCGGTCTGCTCGAGACCATGGGCGTCGGGGTTTCGGGCGGAGGCTGCCGCAGCCTCGCCACCTCGGGCGAGGAAGCCATTCAACTTCTGAACGAAGCCCAGGCCAGGGGCCGCCCCTTCGATGTCCTGCTCCTGGACTGGGTCATGCCCGGCCTCTCGGGAGACGACGTGCTTAAGCGCCTGGACGATCTGGGCCTGCCGCTGCCCCGGGTCACCGCAGTGGTTTCCGCCTTCGATTCCGATTTGCTGCGCAGCGCGACCAGGCTTCCCCCGAGTTGCCAAGTCATCGCAAAACCCGTCCTGCCTGCGGACATCCGGCGTCTTTTCCAGATCGGGAGCGCTGGGACCCGAGGAGCCGCGCAAACCGATCGCGAAACCCTTGCCGGGCTGCGCATCCTGGTCGTCGAAGACAACGAACTCAACCGGCAATTGGCCACCGATGTCCTGAGCGACTGGGGCATCGAGGTGGAGACGGCAGTCCACGGCGAGGCTGCCCTGGCGACACTCCTCGACAGTCCTGTCGATCGTTTCGACCTGGTACTCCTCGACTTGCAGATGCCCGTGCTCGACGGTTACGAGACGGCGCGGCGACTCCGCGCCCGGCCGGAATTTGCCTCCCTGCCCATCGTCGCCATGTCGGCCCACACCATGGCAGGGGAGGGTGACCGCTGCCTGGCAGCCGGCATGAACGATCACATTGGCAAACCCTTCGAACCCGAGGCCCTGTTTGCCCTGCTGGCACGCATGACCGGCCGCAAAGCCAACGATGCGGTGCGACCGGTACGCGAGGAAAGTGAGGCTCACCCCGGGCTCCCACGCCTCGCGGCCATCAGTGGCCTAGATACATCCATCGGTCTGCGACGCTCCGCCGGAAGGCAGGAACTCTACCTCAAGGTCCTGCGGCGGTTCTGCCGCGAAGCCCGCTCCCTCGTCGGCGGACTGAGCGCCGGTATGGCCGGCGACCGCTGGGAGGAGCAAGCCCGCCTGGCCCATACGCTGAAGGGCATTGCCGGCACCGTCGGCGCCTTGGACATCGAAGCCCGGGCCCGCAGCATCGAGAACGCCCTGGTCGCCCAAAACCGCCCCCTCGTCGAGACGGAAATACCCGCCCTGGAGCAGGGAATACAGCCCCTGATCGCCGCCATCGAGGCGTGCCTTCCCCCCATCGACAGGCCCTCGGGGACTCCGGCCGCCGCTGGAATCGAGGAACTGCGCACTCTGCTGCGCGGAGGCGACGCCGAGGCCATAGAGTGCTGGAACCGCCTTGCCCCTGAAAGCAAGACATCCCTACCCCCCAGTGTCCGCCATCGGGTCTCTCGCGCTCTGGAAAATTTCGATTTTGACCTGGCGCTCATTTTGCTGGACCATGGCGATGACAAGAACAATGCCTCGGCGGAGAACCCATGATGGACGGCCACTTTGATCGTGATCGCGAGACCGTGCTCGTGGTGGACGATACGCCGACCAACCTCAGCCTGCTCAACGGCCTCCTGCGGGAGCACTACCGCGTCAAGGTGGCGAACTCCGGCCCAAAGGCCCTGGAACTCGCCCAGGCCCAACCGCCTGATCTCATTCTGCTCGACATCATGATGCCCGAGATGGATGGCTACGAGGTCTGCCGCCGCCTGAAGAGCACCCCTTCCCTCGCCCGGGCACCGGTGATTTTCCTCACGGCAAAGGTCGACCCGGTGGACGAGGAAATGGGCTTCGCCGTGGGCGCTGTCGATTTCATCCATAAGCCCATCAGTCCCTCCGTGGTCCTCGCCCGGGTACGCACCCACCTGGAAAACCAGAAGTGGCGCAACTTCCTGGAAGACAAGAACACCTGGCTGGAACGCGAAGTCGAATCCCGCGCGGACCAGGTCAACCGCCTGCAGGACGCCTCGCTCCAGGCCATGATCGAATTGGCCGAGTTCCGCGACGAATGTACGGGCAACCACATCCGCCGCACCCAGGAATACGTGCGCGTCCTGGCCGAGCACATCGCACCCCGGGAACAGCATCGTCATGTCCTGCGGCCGGACGCCATCCGAAGCATCGTCAAATCAGCCCCCCTGCACGACATCGGAAAAATCTGCATCCCTGACCACATCCTCTTGAAGCGCGGTCCTCTGGACGAGGAAGAATTCGCCGTCATGCGTACCCATGCGATGCGGGGCTACGACATCCTGGCCCAGATTCGCCGTCATCTGGGCGAGGACACCGACTACCTGCTCTATGCGCAACAGATTGCCCGCCACCATCACGAAAAATGGGACGGTAGTGGCTACCCGGACAAACTCGCCGGCACGGCAATACCGCTGGCTGCCCGCCTGATGGCCCTGGCCGATGTCTACGACGCCCTGCGCACCCGCCGCCCTTACAAGGTCCCCATGGAGCACGAGGCCGCCCTCGGCCACATCATTATGGGGCGCGAGAAGCATTTCGACCCCGAACTGGTCGACGCCCTGGTGACCACCGCCGACATATTCCAGGACATCGCCCGTCAATTGCCGGACTGATTCACCATGCCGCGACCGCACCCTCTCCTTCCCCCGCCGCTCCGATCCAGTGCCCTGTTGCGCGCCGTCCTGTGCGCGGCTCCGCTGTTCAGCGCGCCCCTTGCCGCCCAGGTGTCGGTTTCCGGTTTCGGCACCCTGGGCTACGCGATCTCCGATCAGGACTACCGCTACCAGCGCTTCGTCGACCAGCAGGGCACTTTCAAGCGCGACAGCGTCCTGGGGCTCCAGGCCGACATCCGCCTGAGCGAAAGCTTCAGCATCGTCGCCCAGGGGAAGATCGCCCCCTCGATCCGCGACGACAGCAGTTGGGATCCGACCCTGACCTGGGCCTTTCTCGCCTGGCGGCCGAGCAACGAACTCCTGATCCGCGTCGGCCGGGTGCGGGTCCCCTACTATCTCAACAGTTCCAATCTCGATGTCGGCGTCACCTACGATGCCGCCCAACTGCCTACCGAGTTGTACTCGATATCGCCCACCAACGAAACCAACGGCATTTCCGTCAGCCATACCTGGAGTTTCCCCAGCGCCGATCTGGGCCTGGACGCCTATTGGGGCAGGGCCCACTCCCATTCCCGCTTTTTCTTCCGCGAAGATATCCGAAGCATCGGCGGCCCCGCCCGGGGCGCCATCTTCGTGCCGGTGGAGATCGACTCCCGCGGACTCGCCCTCACCCTGAACCACGCTGAAAACGTCTATCGCGCCGGCTACCACTACGCCGAGGTTTCCCGCCGCAATGGCGAGGATTTCCACAGCGACACCCCCTTCGTCTCGCTGGCCGGGGAAGGCTTCTACATTTCGGAGCCCAGCGCGCTGGCGCCGGGCGTCAGCATTCCTTCGGTGAGCGCCGTGCACTTCGGCATCCTCACCGCCGGGGCCGACATCGCCCTGCCGGGTTCCCTGCGCCTGTCCGGAGAATTCGCCCGCCGTATCAATCTGAACGCACCCCGCGGCGGACTGGACACCCGCGGGGGCTACCTTTCGCTGCGGGGCGAAGCCGGCGCCTGGCGGCCCTACCTCACCGCATCCCGGCTCATTTCGGCCGACCCCTCTCTCGACCTTTATCTCGCCGTCAACGCCAATCGGGTCAATTCGCCTCCCCTGCCCGCCAACCTCGCCGCCACCATCAACGCTCTGCAGCGCTTCTCGGCGGATCGGCTGGTGGTCTATGACCAGTCCACCTTCGCCGTCGGCACCGCCTACCTCCTCTCGCCGACTCAGAAACTCAAGGCCGAATGGGCCGTGACCCGCGTCGGCCGGGTCTCCCATTTCGTCGACGCCCCGGCCGGTGGTGACATCCGGCACCAGAACATCAACGTCTTCTCCTTCTCCTACAACTTCACGTTCTGAAACCCACTGGGATGAACCGCCTTTTCGCCCTCCTCTGCCTCTGGCTGCTGCCTCTGGGGAATGCCCTGGCAGAGGGTATGGTCGTCATCGCGCATGCTTCGGTCCCTCGTACCGATACCGCCACGGTCCAGCGCCTGTACACCGGTCGGGTGATCGAGATCGGCGGCATCGCGGTCATCCCGCTGAACGCTCCGCCGGGACACCCTGACCGGACCCGCTTCCTGAGGGATTACCTCAAGCAGGACGACGAGAAGTACATCGGCTACTGGACCGTGCGACGCTACATCGGCAAGGGCGCCCCTCCTAGGGAACTGAATCCCGGAGAAATGGCCGGCGTGATCCAGACCACCCCCGGCGCCGTCGGTTACATCCCTGAATCGGAACTGCGTCCCGGGATGAACGTCATCCTGCGCCGTCCGAGCGACGAGGCTTCGCGCTGACGGCTGCTTCGGGCCGGCGCGGAGGGGTACGGGCCTCACTGGCGCAGGAGGATCGATTTGGCGTCGGTCTGTCTGCGCTGCGGCCGCACAAACACTCCAGAATCTTCGGCGAGCCCTCCACCTTCGGTCAGAGCCGGCGCAGCTCCGTAACCGCGGGCGACCCGCGGGAGACACGCAATTCGGTGGTGCTGATGGTGCGTCCATCCTGAGTCGCGACGATGAGACGCCACTCCCCCGCTTGCGGGGCCACCATGTAGGAATAGGCCCTGAATCCCTGCTCCCGGCCCCCGGTCACCTCGAAGCGTGCAACTCCGGCCGGTCGCCATTGCCCGCTCTGGTCGCGCCGCTCCCAGCGGTGCTCCAACGCTGCAGAAACCCCTCGCGGCGCGAAAACGGCGGAAACGCCGTAGAGCCGCCCCTGATCGGGAACATTGACGACGGAGGCCCAGTCTCGCCAGAACTGCCAAGCCGGCGCAGGCTCGACCCGCAGGAGGAATTCGCCGCCCCTACGCTCGAAGTCCTGCCCCACGATGACATGGCGCTTGACCAGCGGAACCGGCGCAATCATGCCCAGGCTCCAGGCGAGGATCAGCGCCCCCGCAGCCGCCCAGGCCGGCAGGATGCGACCGGGACGGCCAGGGGAGGCGAAGCGCAGCCCATGGGCCAAGGCCAGTCCCAGTGCCGTGGAGAGATAAAACCAACGAGGATCCAGGCTGCCGGCCGCAAAGGGCAGCGCGAAGTTCATGAGCAGCATGGCGCAGAAGGCAAACAGTCCCCAGATCAGGGTAAACCGCCCCCCATAGGCCCTGCCCCAAAATTCGTTGGCCACCAGAAGAAAGGCCAGCAAGCCCGTCACCAGCCAGGCGGAGAAATGCCCGGAACTCTTGGAGTAGAGGATAAAGAGGGCTGAATACAGTCCTCCTACGCAGAACTGCAAGCCAAGATAGGGGCCATCCCAGGCCAAGCGGGCCAGGCGCCCCTGCCAGCCGGCACCTTCGGGAGGAGGCAGCGCGCCCTGGTGCTCTCGGCGGGCGAGCAGCACGATGAGGAGGGCAGCAAGGCCAAGCAGGCCCCCAAGGCGCCAGAAATCGAGACTGCGGACCCGCACACCGAGCGTCAGGGCATCGCCCACCACACCGGCAAAGAATGCGACCACCGGGAGAAAGCGGCGGATCCCGGCCCAGCGACTCACCCCAAGAACCCCGATCGACCGCTCATTTCGTGGGGAGCGCCCACCAGCCAGCATCGCTACTGCGCCCCGCCTTCATCCGACGGGCAAGCACGCCATGACCCCGCCGGCACATTCGGGCGGAGCCTCATTCGCCGACCACGTCGGCCCCGGAAGGCGGAACGAAGCGGAAAAGCGAAGGAGCAAGCTTGGGGTTGCGCTCGACACGGCTGAATTCGACTGTGGTGATCTGGCCGAACTGGTCATGCAACTCCATGGCCTTCAATTCACCACCGGAAAATCCGAGGCGCAGCCGCTCGAACCCGCTGTCGCTTGCCCGGGGACGCGCTTCAGCCCACTCAAGACCGTCGGCCTCTCCGGCTTCCGAAAGAACGAAATTCTTGCGCAAGTCCTCGCTGCCCGAGAGCAGGGCCGCCGGTGAACTCCCGATGGCCTCCCGGGCCTTGCGCACCGTGACCTGCTTCAACTCGGGATCGTAGATCCAGAAGCGCTCGCCGTCGCCCACCACAAGCTGCGGATAGGGCCGCAGAACCTCCCAGCGCAATTTTCCCGGTCGCACAATAGCCAGGGTACCCGCCGAAACCTGAGGCTTGCGCCCGCCCTTGGCGACCACCCGCTGGGAGAAATCGGCCTGATAGCTACGCGTCGTTTCAAAAAAGCGGCTCAACTGGTCGAGGGCCGCAGCACCGGCGGCCGCGGGTGCCAACAGGAGCGCCAGTGCCACGAGACTCCGCTTCATTCGACTTCTTTACGTGCCAAAACCTCGCGCCCGCCCCGTCCGTCCATCGCCGACACGAGGCCGGAGCGCTCCATGGCCTCGATGAGTCGCGCCGACCGGTTGTAGCCGATGCGCAAGTGACGTTGCACCAGGGAAATCGACGCCCGTCGGTTCTTGAGCACCACCTCCACCGCCTGATCGTAGAGCGGGTCGTTCTCGGCGTCTGCCCCGCCGTCGCCTCCCTCGCCCGTTCCTTCTTCATCTTCGCCGCCTCCCATAAGGACCTCAGCCAGATACTCCGGGGAACCGAGGGATTTGAGATGCTCCACCACTCGATGCACTTCCTCGTCGGAAACGAAAGCCCCGTGGACCCGGGTCGGATAGCCGGTCCCCGGCGCCAGGTAGAGCATGTCGCCTTGGCCGAGGAGGGACTCGGCGCCCATCTGGTCGAGGATGGTGCGGGAATCGATCTTGCTGGAAACCTGAAAGGACATGCGGGTCGGAATATTGGCCTTGATCAGGCCGGTGATGACATCAACGCTTGGGCGCTGGGTTGCGAGGACAAGATGGATTCCCGCGGCACGGGCTTTCTGCGCCAGACGCGCTATCAGTTCCTCGACCTTCTTGCCGACCACCATCATCAGATCAGCCAGTTCGTCGATCACCACCACCAGATACGGCATGTGACTCAGTGGCTCCGGCGTTTCCGGAGTAAGCGTCAGAGGGTTGGGCAGATGCTCGCCACGCTTCTCGGCCTCGCGCACCTTGGCGTTGTAGCCGGAAAGATTGCGCACCCCCAGAGCCGACATCAGTTTGTAACGACGCTCCATCTCCCCCACGCACCAGTTCAGCGCGTTGGCCGCCTGCTTCATATCGGTGACCACCGGGGCAAGCAGATGAGGAATTCCCTCGTAGACCGAAAGTTCGAGCATCTTCGGATCCACCAGAATCAGGCGGACGTTTTCCGGCTCGGCCTTATAGACCAGGGAAAGAATCATGGCGTTGATACCCACCGACTTGCCGGAACCCGTGGTGCCGGCGACCAGCAGGTGCGGCGTCTTGGCCAGATCGGCCACCACGGGCAATCCGCCGATGTCCTTGCCCAGGCTCACCGTAAGCGGGCTGACCATGTCGTTGTAGGGGCGGCTGGAGATGATCTCCGACAGTCGCACCGTCTGGCGCCGGGGATTGGGCAATTCCAGCGCCATGCAGGACTTGCCTGGCACCGTCTCGACCACCCGGACCGATACCAGCGCCAGGGCCCGCGCCAGATCCCGGGCCAGATTGACGATCTGTGCCCCCTTGACGCCCACCGCAGGCTCGATTTCGTAGCGCGTGATGACCGGCCCCGGCAGGGCGGCCAGAACCTTGACCTGTACCCCGAAATCGGCCAGCTTGCGTTCGATCAGGCGTGAGGTGAATTCCAGGGTTTCGGCACTGACCGTCTCGGTGGCCGGCGGCGCCGGATCGAGGAGATGTAGAGGGGGCAAGCGGCCACCGATCATCGCCTCGGGAAAGAGTGAGACCTGCTTTTCCCGTTCGATACGCTTTTCGGCCTTCCTGGAAATCGGCACGTCGGGGGGCGACGGCTCGATGATGATAGGTTCGTGCAGTTCGACCCGTCGCTTCTCCACCTCGACACTTTCTTCGCGCTGCTGGGCAGTTTCGCGGCCAATACGGCGATCACGCCAGCGGTCGAACAGACCATAGACGCCCCCGATGACCTTCTCCAGGACAAAACCGAGACCCTCACAGGCCGCGAGCCAGGACATGCCTGAAAACAGTGCCCACCCTGCAGCGGCGGCCACTAGAAGGAGCAGGGTCGCCCCCGTGTAGCCGAAGACCGTTGAAAGCCACTGGCCGAATTCCAGCCCAAGCAGCCCACCGGGAGCAAGCGGAAGTTCTGCCCGTAAGGAATGGAAGCGAATCGCTTCCAGGCTAGAACTGGCGACGAGCAGAGCGAGGAAACCCGCCAGGGCGAGGTAGAGCGGACGGCGGTCAGGCTCCCCAGCCGAGGCGCTCAAGCGCTGCACCCCCCAGCGCACGCACATCAGCATCAGCGCCACCCACCACCATGCGGAAAGCCCGAATACGTAGAGGAGAAGATCGGCCACCCAAGCCCCGAAGCGACCGGTGGGATTGTGCAGGGAACCGGAAACGACGGCATGGGACCAGCCCGGATCATCCTTGGCAAACCCCCAAAGGGCGAGCGAAAGAAACAGGGCCACGGCACCCAGGGCAAGCCAGCGGGTTTCCTGCAGCAGCCCGCCGATTTTTTCGGGCAGTGGGCTGGGCGCCCGCTCCGCCAGACGTCCGGCGGCCATCCTACTCTCCGGTGATGACGATACGGTCACTCTCGTAAGTGATATAGCCGCTCAATTCGAGATCCCTGACAACCTTGCTGACCATTTCCCGGGAGGCCCCGATCATGCGGGCCATGTCCTGCTTGGAAATCTTGCGCTTGACCACCCGCTTGCCCTCGTCGAGTTCCGACATTTCGAGCAGCAGGCGGGCCACCCGGCCATAGACGTCGAGCAGGGCCAGGCTCTCGATCTTGCGGTCGGCCTCGCGCAAGCGACGGACCAGGATCTGCATCAGTTTCAGGGCCACCTGGAAATTGTCGCGCATGCAGCGTTGGAACTCCTCCTTGCCCAGCACCAGGAGTTCGCTGGCCTCCAGGGCCACCACATCCGCCGACCGGGGGCTCCCGTCGATCAGGCCCATTTCACCGAAGGACTCCCCGTGACCCAGCATGGCGAGGATGATTTCCCGGCCCTCCTCGTCACTGTTGGTGACCTTCGCCCGGCCGGTGAGCATGATGTACAGGCAATCGGTGGTGTCCCCGGAGCGCACAACAAATTCACCGCGCTCGGCCCGCTTTCGCCCGCAGACCCGGGAAAGTCGTTCAAGTTCGCTTTCGTCCAGACCGGCAAAGAGCGGCACGTTACGAAGGACAACCAAGCTGAGGGCGTGAGCGGCCTGTACCATAGTTTCACTTTTGTGTCATGGAGTTATCGGGCAATTATAATCTTCTTTCCCAAAAGGAATAGGGTAAGGCGAAAAAACTTTGCCGACGACCCGCTTATAATCCGGCCATCCCACACCACGAAGGCCTGTCATGTCCAACGCCCCCCGCCACTGCCGGCTCCTGATCCTGGGTTCCGGTCCCGCCGGCTACACCGCTGCCGTGTACGCCGCCCGCGCCAACCTCAAACCCGTTCTGGTCACCGGCCTGGCCCAGGGCGGTCAGTTGATGACCACCACCGAGGTCGACAACTGGCCCGCCGACGCGGACGGGGTCATGGGCCCGGACCTCATGGCCCGCTTTGAAAAGCACGCGCGGCGCTTCGACACCGAGATCATTTTCGACCACATCCACACCGCCCGACTCGGCGAAAAACCCTTCACGCTCGTCGGAGACTCCGGCACCTACACCTGCGACGCCCTAATCATCGCCACTGGTGCTTCAGCCCAGTATCTCGGCCTGCCTTCGGAGGAGAAGTTCGCCGGGCGCGGGGTCTCCGCCTGTGCCACCTGCGATGGCTTCTTCTACCGCAACAAGCCCGTCGCCGTGGTCGGGGGCGGCAATACGGCTGTCGAGGAAGCGCTCTACCTGGCCAATATCGCCAGCCACGTCACGGTCATCCACCGCCGCGACAAATTCCGTTCCGAGAAAATCCTCCAGGACAAGTTGTTCGAGAAGGAAAAGGCCGGCAAGGTCACCATCCTGTGGAACAGCACCCTGGACGAAGTCCTGGGCGATGCCTCCGGCGTCACCGGTCTGCGGGTCAAGGCCACTGCCGACGGAAGCACCAGGGAAATCAAGGTGGATGGTGTCTTCATCGCCATCGGCCACAAACCCAACACGGAACTATTCACGGGCCAATTGGAGATGGAGGGCGGCTACATCGTCACCCGCGGCGGACGCGAGGGCAATGCCACCCTGACCAGCATTGGCGGCGTCTTTGCCGCCGGGGACGTGCAGGACCACATCTACCGCCAGGCCTGCACTTCGGCAGGAACCGGGTGCATGGCCGCCCTGGACGCCGAGCGCTATCTGGACCAGCTCAGCCTGGCCTGACAGCGCGCCAGCGCTGCCTTAAATTCAGTTTGAAGGGAGGGAGGGCGGCAGCCATGGCGAAGCACCCCTATGTTCCGCCGCCGCCCGATCCGGAAGACCTCGCGGCCTTCCACGCCGCCGTGGCCGACGCCACCCCGCTTCCCCAGGCGAATCGGGTACGCCTGGGCACCCCGAATCCGCCTCCGCCCCGGCCCATACAATCACAAGCTGACGAGCAAGCCGCGCTGCGCGAAGCACTCCACGGCCCTATCGGGCTGCAGGACCGCCTTGAGGGAGGCGACGAGCCCCACTACCTGCGGCCAGGCATGGCGACGGCGACCCTGCGGGATCTGCGCCGGGGGCGCTGGGTGATTCAGGCGGAGATCGACCTGCATGGCCTCAACCGTGACGAGGCGAGGCACCACCTTGCCAGCGGGATCGCGGACGCAGCCCGCCGCGGACTGCGCTGCCTGCGCGTCATCCACGGCAAGGGGTTCGGATCGCCTGGCCGCCAGTCGATTCTGCGCCGACTGACCCGGGGCTGGCTGATGCAGAAGGTGGAGGTCCTCGCCTACTGTCAAGCGCCACCCCGGGACGGCGGTGAAGGCGCCCTGCTGGTGCTGTTGCGTTCCCCGCGCTGAGCGCCGGTTCGACGCCCGCCCCCGCAGGCGCCGCAAAACCTCGGACTAACCGCGGTTCATGCTCTTGCGGTAGAGCTCGCCGTCGTCGATACCCGCCCAGCCCGTACCGCTGATTTTTGAACTCAGCCCCAGGGCGCCATGCACCATGGACAGGCGGAAGATTTCCATCGCCACATCGGGTTGAAAGCCCTGGCGATCGGGCCGATCGGAAACCATTAGACTTTCCAGGTAATGATCCAGCTCGGCCGTACCCCACAACTCGACCACCTTGGTGGCGATGCGTGGAAACTGTTGTTCCAGAAGCCTAGGGTAGGCGGCTTCGTCACCATCGAGGAATTCCAGGAGTTTGGCCCGCAGGGCGGGATCAACAATACCACCCATGATTCACCTCCCTGAGGTCAGATAGCCGCTTCGTCGGTCTCGCCGGTACGGATGCGCACGACTTGTTCGACCGGCATGACGAAAATTTTCCCGTCGCCAATCTTTCCGGTGCGGGCGGCCTTGATGATCGCTTCGATGGCCTGCTCGGCGCGGTCGCTTGCAACCACGATCTCGATCTTGATCTTGGGCAGGAAATCGACGACATATTCGGCACCGCGATAGAGCTCGGTATGCCCCTTCTGGCGCCCGAAACCCTTGACCTCGGTAACAGTCAGGCCGGTGACGCCGACCTCGGACAGGGCCTCACGGACCTCATCCAGTTTGAACGGTTTGATGATGGCTTCGATCTTCTTCATGGGTGTCTCGTCTCACAGGGTTCACGATTCATCGCGATAGCGATTGGTAATAGGATAACGCCAATCCTTGCCGAAGCCACGCGGGGTGATGCGAATTCCCACCGGCGCCTGACGGCGCTTGTACTCGGCAATGCGCAGCAAACGCACCACGCGGCGCACGGCTTCTTCGGGGAGGCCGGCCGCAACGATCTCCCTGGGCGAACGGTCCTCTTCCATGTAGGCGGCGACGATGGCGTCGAGGACTTCGTAGGGGGGCAAGGAATCCTGGTCGGTCTGGTTGGGCCGCAATTCGGCGGAGGGCGGACGCACCAGAATGTTTTCCGGGATCACCGGCGCAATCCCGTTACGATAGCGGGATATGCGGTAAACCATGGTTTTGTACACGTCCTTGATGACGGCAAACCCTCCGGCCATGTCGCCGTACAACGTCGCGTAGCCAACGGCCATTTCCGACTTGTTGCCGGTGGTCAGCACCAGCGCCCCCGTCTTGTTGGAAAGCGCCATGAGGATCATGCCCCGAATGCGGGCCTGGAGGTTCTCCTCCGTCGTGTCCGGGGGAAGGCCGGCAAATTCCGGCGCCAGCAGGGCGTCGAAGGTCGCCATGGCGCTCGCGATGGGAATCTCATCGTAGCGCACCCCCAGGGTACGTACCATGGCCCGGCTGTCGTCCAGGCTCATGTCCGCCGTGTAAGGCGAGGGCATCATCACCGCCCGCACTCGATCGGCCCCCAGGGCATCGACAGCCACGCACAAGGTCAAGGCCGAATCGATTCCGCCAGAGAGGCCGATGATCGCGCCCGGAAAGCCGTTCTTGCCGATGTAATCGCGCACACCGAGAACCAGAGCACCGTAGGCTTCGGCCTCGACCGCAAGGGGTTGCGCCTGCTGGGCGGAGGTCAGACGACCGCCGGAGAATTCGACTAGGCCAAGGACTTCTTCGAACTGCGGCAGGCTCATCGCCAGACGACCGCCAGCGTCCAAAGCGAAGGAAGCGCCGTCGAAGACCAATTCGTCCTGACCGCCCACCAGATTGGCGTAAATCGCTGCCACGCCAGTCGCCCGCACCCGCTGGGTGAGTATTTCCGCCCGCAACGCCTGTTTTTCCAGGTGTAGCGGCGAGGCGTTGAGGACCAGCAACAGTTCTGCCCCGGCCTGCCGGGCAAGTTCCGCCGACCCTGGCTCCCAAATATCGGCACAGATATTGATACCGCAGGCTACGCCGCCAATGGAGACGACGCAGGCCTCGCCTCCCGGCTCAAAGTAGCGTTTCTCGTCGAATACCTCGTAATTGGGCAGACGCTGCTTGCGGTAGCTTGCCACACGCCGACCATCGGACAGCACGGCTGCGGCGTTGAAGCGTCGGCCATCGTCCGCCTCCTCGGGGAAGCCCACCACCAGGGTGATTCCGACGGCTTGCCGGGCCAGGTCTTCAAGCGCCGCCGCTGCGGCCCGATAGAAATCGGGGCGCAAGAGCAAGTCCTCGGGGGGATAGCCGCTGAGCGCCAGTTCGGGGGTCAGGAGAACCTGGGCCCCCGCTTTCCGAGCCTCTACCGCCCAGGCGGCAATCCGGGCTGCGTTTCCCGCGAGATCGCCGACGACGGCATTGAACTGGGCGACGGCGATCTTCAACATCCGGGATCGCTCAATAGGCGGGCTTTTCCTTGGCGTCGTCATAGCGGGCGACACCTTCCATGATTTCCTTCTTGGCTTCCTCGGGGCCGCACCAGCCCGTGACCTTGACGAACTTGCCGGGCTCCAGATCCTTGTAGTGGGCAAAGAAGTGGGCGATCTGGTCGAGGATGATGGTCGGGATGTCGGCGTGGGTCTGCACGCTGCGGTACATGGGGGTGAGCTTGTCCACCGGCACGGCGAGCAGTTTGGCATCGGCACCGGCCTCGTCGGTCATGGCCAGCATGCCGATGGGACGGCAACGCACCACGACGCCCGGAGGCAGCGGGAACTGGGTCACCACCAGAACATCCACCGGATCGCCGTCGCCGGCGATGGTGTGGGGGATGTAGCCATAGTTGCAGGGATAGTGCATGGCCGTGCCCATGAAGCGATCGACGAAGATGGCGCCGCTTTCCTTGTCGACTTCGTATTTGATGGGATCAGCGTGGGCCGAGATTTCGATGACGACGTTGAAATCGTTGGGGAGGGACTTGCCGGAGGGTACGTTGTTGAGGGCCATGACGATCTCTTCGGGTTGTTGTGAAAGCGGCGATTATAGCGCTGCCCTTCCGGGCTGCGGTGAGCCTGTGCGCCAAACAAGGTCGGGGTTGCCCCGAAGGCCAGGACGCCGGTGACAAACGTATTGACAAGCATTCTCAACAATAATTACAATGCGAACCATTCTCATTTTCGTTTGCATTCCATGAATTCCCAGCCCCCCCCGCCGTCGCCCGCACCGACTTCAACCGCTGTCCCCGATATCAACCGCTCTCCGGACCCCATCCCAAGCAGGGCCTTGTTTGGCGGTCATCAGGCAGTCGAAATAGAACACGCCGGCCAGCGCTATCTGCTCCGCATCACCCGCGAAAACAAACTGATTCTGACCAAGTAGCCCGCGCTGCCGCCCGTTGGCCAGGCCTGTGCCGGCCCCATCCGACCCATGGGCTTGCCGCACCCACGACCCGCCACGATGTCCTACGCGCTCTCCCGTCCATCACCTCTGTACCGCAGCAGTCTGCTCGCCACCGTCGTCGGTGCCCATGTCGGACTCCTGCTGGTCGTCGTCGCCGCTCGGACGATCGCCCCCCAGATCATGGAGTTGCCCCTGGTAGTCGAGCTCCTGCCGCCAGTCGAGCAGCCGGTACAGCACAAACCTTTACCCATCGTCGCTCCCAAGCCGGTCCCCCAGAAGATCCAGGCGAAGAAGATCGTCCCGGTTCTGGAAACCACGACCAGCGAAGCGCCGGCCCCCACGGCCCCGATGGTCGCACCAAGCCCGCCGGCACCGCCCGCCCCGGCGCCGGCGCCGGTCCAGGAAGCCATCGTCCAGCCCCGCTTCGACGCCGACTACCTGAAGAACCCGGCCCCACCCTACCCGCCGCTGTCCCGCCGCCTGGGCGAAGAAGGCAAGGTCATCCTGCGGGTGCTCGTATCCCCCGGCGGTACGGCCGAGACGGTGGAAATCAAGACTTCCTCCGGCAGCCACCGCCTCGACGAAGCCGCCGCCGGCACCGTGCGCCAATGGCGCTTCGTCCCCGCCCGCCGCGGCGAAACCGCGCTGCAGAGCTGGGTCCTGGTCCCCATCATTTTCAAACTGGAGCACTGACATGCAGGAAAATACCTTCGGCCTCGCCCATCTGTGGGCCAGTGGCGACACCGTTTCCCATACCGTCGCCGTCGTTCTGGCGCTGATGTCGGTGGCCAGCTGGTACCTGATCCTGGCCAAGGCCTGGGACTGGTGGCGACTGCGCCGCGCCGCCCGCCACGTGGCCGGCTTCTGGTCCGCCACCAGCGTCGCCGAAGGCATCGACCGCCTGCGTATGGGAAGCTCCGACAGCCCCTACGCCCAGCTTGCCGTGCAGGCCAACTGCTGCAACAACGACTGCGAAAGCGCCGTCGGCCGCCTGGCCTCCCGCTTCGATCCGGCGGAGCAAATGGAAAGGGCGCTGCGCCAACAACTCTCCTGCACCCAGGCGGAGATGGAAAACGGCCTGACGCTGCTGGCCACCACGGGGGCCACGGCGCCCTTCGTCGGCCTCTTCGGCACCGTCTGGGGCATCTACCATGCCCTGGTGGCCATCGGCCTCTCCGGCCAGGCGGCCCTGGAAAAGGTGGCCGGTCCGGTGGGCGAAGCCCTCATCATGACCGCCGCCGGCCTGGGGGTGGCGCTCCCCGCCGTCTTCGCCTACAACGCCTTCACCCGGGCCAACCGGGTGCTGCTCACCGACCTCGACGCCTTCGCCCACGATCTGCATGCCTTCTTCACCGTGGGCAAGCCCTTCGCCGCCAACAGCGCCCAGATCCACCCCATGCGCGCCCGCGCCGCTGCGGAGGCCGCGTAAATGGCCATGGGACACCTGAGCCCGGGGGCCAGCGCCGCCCCCATGGCGGAAATCAACACCACGCCCCTGGTGGACGTGATGCTGGTGCTGCTCATCATCTTCATCATCACCGCCCCCCTGATGACCCATTCGGTGAAGGTGGACCTGCCGCGCGCCTCCAGCACCCCGACGCCGGAAAAGCCCATGACCCTGCAGGTCTTCATAGACGCCGACAACCGGGTCTTCGTGGGCAGCGAGGCCGTGGATACCGCCGATCTCGAAACCCGCTTCCGCGACGCCGTGGCCAGCGACGCCAACACCGAACTGCACCTCAAGGCCGATCGGGCCACCCGGTACGAGCGCGTCGCCGAAACCATGAGCGCTGCCCGCCGTGCCGGCCTGGGCAAGATCGGTTTCGTCACCCAGCCGGGCGACGAACGGAAATAGGCCCCACCAACCATTCGACCCGCAATCCACCCGCTCAAGCCAGCCAGCCGCCCGCAAGCCAGCCAGCCAGCCAGCCAGAGAAAACCAGGAGTTCCTGCCATGTTGTCTCTCAAGAAGTCCCTCTCCGCTCTCGCGCTTGCCGCTGCCCTGGCCACTCCCGCCCTGGCCCTCGAATACCCCATCGGCGTGCCCCAGCAGAAGGCCGGCATGGAAATCGCCGCCGTCTATCTCCAGGCCGTAGAAATGGAACCCGAGGGCATGATGAAGAAGGCTTCGGAATCCGACATCCACCTCGAAGCCGACATCCACGCCCTGGCCAACAACCCCAATGGCTTCGAGGAAGGCGCCTGGATTCCCTACCTGCTGGTCAGGTTCGAAGTCTCGAAGGTCGGCAGCGACTTCAAGATCTCGGGCGACTTCATGCCCATGGTGGCCAACGACGGTCCCCACTACGGCGACAACGTGAAACTGGCCGGCCCCGGAAAATACAAGGTGAAATACACCATCCTGCCGCCCTCCGAGAACAAGCACGCCCACTTCGGCCGCCACACCGACCGCGCCACCGGCGTGCGCCCCTGGTTCAAGCCCTTCGAGGTCGAGTACGAATTCACCTACGTCGGCATCGGCAAAAAGGGCGGCTACTGATCATGCGTCTCGTCACCCTGACGGCTGCCCTGCTGGCAGCCGGGCTGGCCGCGCCCGCCCTGGCGGCCCCGGACGCCGCCCTGCTGGAAAAACTGGTCGCCCGCCTGGACAAACTGGAAGCCAGGAACGCCGAACTGGAAAGGGAAGTAAAGTCCCTCAAGGCCGAGAACGAGAAGGTCGCCCAGGGTTTGGACAGCGACCGCATTTCGCAATACGAACCGGAGATCACTGCGCGCCTCAAGGCCGTCGAAAAGGACGCCCTGGACATGAAGAAGGCGGCCAAGAAGATCGACGCCCTGGACGGACTGAAGGTGGGCGCCGCCCTCACCACCGTCGCCCAGACCTACAGGAGCGAACCCAAGGGCTCCCGGTTCAGCCGCAGCGCCCTCAATTACCGCGCCGACGTCACCGCCGAACTGCCCTTGGAACCCATTGGGGACATCGATCAGAAGCTCTTCGCCCACTTCCGCATGGGCCAGGGGGAAGGCCTCAATCACCCCTTGGGCAACTTCGGCCAGTTTTCGGCCCCCAACGCCGTCGCCTTCCGGGCCAGCGGCCTGGAACCCGACACCTCGGTGGCTGTTTTGGGTGAAGCCTGGTATCAGGCCGCCATCCCGCTGCCCTTCGGCGGCTTCAAGCCCCACTCCCGCGAAACCCTGGAGTTGAGTTTCGGCAAGATGGACTTTTTCGGCTTCTTCGACCAGAACGCTGAAGCCGGAGACGAATCAAGCCAGTACCTGAATTCCCTCTTCGTCCATAACCCGCTGCTCGACGCCGGCGGCGAGGCCTCCTTCGATGCCAACGGCTTCCAGCCCGGCTTTGTCGCGTCCTACGTCAATAGCACCGACAAGAGCCGCCCCTGGCGCCTCTCCCTGGGCATTTTCGGCGCCGGAGACCATGGCGCTAACTACCAGCACAGTCTTTCCTCGCCTCTGGTGATCGCCCAGGCCGAGAAGCAACTCCGCCTTTTCGGCGGCCTGGCCGGACACTATCGCGCCTACGTCTGGAGCCGTGCCAAGTCGCTCAAGCTCGACGGCGAGACCCCGGAGCGCCACACTGGTTTTGGCTTCTCCGCGGACCAGAAGGTCGGCGACGGCGTCGGCCTGTGGGGCCGCTACGGCAAACAGGTGAAAGGCCAATTGCCTTTCGACCAGGGCCTTTCCCTCGGCGCCAACTTCCATGGCGGCTACTGGGGCCGCGGCGGCGACACCCTGGGCATTGCGGGCAGTTGGCTGAAGGCCAGCCGCGAGTACAAGCGGGCGGTTGCCGAGGGCGACATTACCCGCTGCTTCGCGGTGGACGACGACGGCCTCTGCACCGACGACCGCAGCTTCTCCGCCCAAGGGGCCGAAAAGGTGGCGGAAATCTACTATCGCTACCGCCTCTCGCCCCAATTCGCCCTAACGCCGGACTTCCAGTGGATTTCCCGTCCGGGAGCCAACCCTGATGCCCGCTCGGTCAAGATTCTGGGGCTGCGCGCCAACCTTGCTTTCTGATCACTCCAAGGACTCTCCATGAACCGTGCTCCCGCAAGACTCCGTCGCGCCCTCGCCGCCCTGGCTGTGGTCCTGCCGCTTGCCGGCAGCGGCCCCTCCCTGGCCGACGCCATGCCCACCTACACGCTGCTCCTGAAGGGCGGCAAGGTGTTTCCGGAAACCCTGGAAGTGCCGGCCAACACCCGCTTCCGGCTGGAACTGAGGAACGAAGGCCCGGGGGCGGCAGAGTTCGAGAGCATCGAATTGAAGAAGGAGAAGGTGCTGGCCCCCGGCGTCACCTCCAGCCTTGTCTTCTTCCCCCTCAAGCCGGGCAGCTACAGGTTTTTCGACGACTTTCACCCCGATACGGCCCAGGGCCGCATCGTCGCCAAGTGAAGCAGCCCCATGGCTAATGCCCTGTTCGTGGTCTGGCGGGAAAGCCTGGAGGCCTTCCTCATCGCCGGCATCCTTTACGCCTGGCTGAAGGCCAACGACGACACGGGGGCAGGACGCCGGGCGCTCTTCGCCGGCCTGGGCGCCGGAGCAGGCATCGCCCTCGCCCTGGGGTGGGCCCTGCTTTCCGTCCAGAACGAACTCAGCGGCACCGCCCTGGAAGCCTTCCAGATCGCCACCCTGCTCCTCGCCGCCGGCCTCATCACCCAGATGGTGCTGTGGATGAAAAAGCACGGGCGGGAAATCAAGGCTCGGCTCCATGCCGACCTGTCGACCGCCGCCCGACACTCCGGGCACCTCGGCATCGCCGTCGTCGCTGCCCTCGCCGTGGCCCGGGAAGGCGCGGAAACCGTCATCTTGCTCTACGGCCTCGCCCAGGAAGGCGACCTTCCGCGCCTGGCCTTCGGCTCCGCCGCCGGCCTGGGCGCCGCCGCAACCACCGCCTGGCTGGCCGCCCGGGGTCTGGCCCGGCTCAATATCGGCCTCCTGCTGCGCCTGTCCTCCATCCTGCTTCTCATCCTCGCCTCCGCCCTCCTGGTGACGGCCACGGACCGCCTGATCGGCGCCGAATGGCTGCCAGGTCTGGTAGACCCGCTGTGGGACAGCTCGGCGCTGATCGACGACACCACCCCCGGCGGCAAGCTGTTCGCCGATTTTTCAGGCTACCGGGCGCGACCCGCCCTCAGCGGCCTGCTCATTTACGCCGCCTACTGGGGGCTGGTGAGCCTGGGCCTCAAACGAAGCCGCCATGGGTGAGACCGTCCTCCGATTCCACCCGACCCGGCCAGGGGGGTGCCTGGCCGCCGCCGGCCTGTTCCTGCGCCGCCATCGACGGGGAATCATCGCCATCCAGTGGACCGTCGTGGTCGCCTACGCTGCCCTGGTGGTCATTCCCGCCTTCCTGCCACTGCCCCCGGAAGATGCCCATATCTGGGACAACCTGCGGCTCTTCGCCCAATTCTGCTTCTGGGGCATCTGGTGGCCCGGGGTGATGATCGCCACCGTCAGCCTCGGCCGCGTCTGGTGCGGTATCTTCTGCCCCGAGGGCTCGCTCAGCGAATGGGTCAGTCAGTACGGCCGCGGCAAGCCCCTGCCGCGCTGGCTCAAGTGGTCCGGCTGGCCCTTCGTGGCCTTCGTGTGCACCACGGTCTACGGCCAACTGGTAAGCGTTTACGAATATTCGCAAGCCGCCCTGCTGGTGCTGGGCGGCTCCACCGTCGCCGCCGTCGTCATCGGCCTCCTCTACGGCCGCGAGAAACGCATCTGGTGCCGCTACCTGTGCCCGGCTTCCGGCGTCTTCGCGGTGCTCGCCAAGATCGCGCCCCTTCACTACAAGGTGGACCGGGCCGCCTGGGATCGTCACGAAGCGGACTTCGAACCCGTCAATTGCGCTCCCCTGGTCGATGTACGGCGCATGACCAGCGCCTCGGAATGCCACGCTTGCGGCCGTTGCGCCGGCCAGCGGGAGGCCGTCGCTCTCGCCCGGCGCTCGCCCTTCGCCGAGGTGCGGGAAATCGCCGCCCCGGCCCAGACCTGGGAAGCCCTCACCCTGCTCTTCGGCGTCCTCGGCGTCGCCACCGCGGCTTTCCAGTGGACGGTCAGCCCCTGGTTCCGGGACTTGAAACTGGGGCTCGCCGAATGGCTGGTCGACCATGGGCATTTCATGCTGCTGGACAACGACGCGCCCTGGTGGCTCCTCACCCATTACCCCGAGGCCGGCGACCTGTTCACCTGGCTGGATGGCGCCCTCATCCTCGCCTACCTGCTCGGCGGCGGTTTCCTCTTGGGTGGACTGCTGGGCTGTGGTCCTGCCCTGGCGGCACGGTTCCTGGCCACGCCCCGCCTTTCCTGGCAGCGCCTGAGCCTGGCGCTGGCCCCCCTCGGCGCCGCCAGCGTCATCCTCGGCCTGTCGATGCTCACCGTCAGCCACCTCAAGGCGGAGCACGTCTGGCTGGGCTGGCTGCCGGGCTTTCGCATCGCACTGCTGGCGGCCGGCTGCCTGGCCGCCGCCTGGCTCGCCCGCTGCCTGGTATGGCCCGCCCCGGTGTCCTTACCCCGTCGGATTGCGGCTCTGACTGCCCTGCTGTCGCCCATCGCCACGCTGGCCGGCATCTGGAGCCTTGTATTTTTCGTGTGGTGAGGCCGCCACCCCGCCAGCAACCGATTTTCAACCCCCGCCAGCCAGCCCTTCGCCAGCCAGCCCCCAACGTTTCCAACAGGAGTTTCTGGTGAAGAACATGCACAACAGCCGTCCGGCGGTCCGCCGCCTGCCCCGCCCGGGGCCCCTCCTCCCCCTCGCCGCCGCCGTCGCGGCGGCCCTCGCTCCCCTCCCCGTGCAAGCGGCGGAGGAGCAGACCCTGGGGACTGTCATCGTCAAGGATGATCGGCTCGGCGAAGAGAAGGGCTACCAGGGCGGCGCCACCCGGGTCGGCAAGGTGACGCAATTGCCCAAGGACGTTCCCCAGGCCCTGACCATCGTCAGCGAGGCCCTGATCGAGGACAAGAACGCCGACACCCTGAAGGAAGCCCTGCGCAACGTGGCCGGCCTGTCCTTCAACGCCGGCGAGGGCGGCCGCATCGGCGACAACATGACCCTGCGTGGCTTTTCCTCCTTCGGCGACCTCTACCTGGACGGCATCCGCGACGTGGCCCAGTACAACCGGGAGACCTTCAACGTCGGCCAGGTGGAAGTGCTGCGCGGCTCGGCCGCCATGCTCTTCGGCCGCGGCCAGGCCGGCGGCGTCATCAACCAGGCGAGCAAGGAACCCGGCCTGGTCAATAAGGGCAGCGTCACCGGCACCGCGGGCAGCTACGACTACAAGCGCGTGACGCTGGACGTGAATCAGGTGGTGGGCGAGAACGCCGCCCTGCGGCTCAATGCCATGAAGACCGACGCGGGCAGTTCCCGCAACCATGTGGAGAGCGAACGCGACGGCTTCGCCCCCACGCTGCGCTGGGGCATCGGCACCGCCGACGAGTTCTCCCTCGGCCACTACTATCTGCGGACCCACAACACCCTCGACTACGGCGTCCCTTTCTTTAACAAGCGCCCCCTCGATGTCCCGGTCAGCCGTTTCTACGGCACCACCTCGGATTACGAGAACAACACGACTAATATCAGCACAGCGAGCTACATCCACCGCTTTTCCAATGACACGGAAATCCGCACGGTCCTTCGCCACGCGGACTACGACCGCGATCTCTGGGGTGTGGCGCCGCGCCTTCTGGCCGGCACCACGGTCATCACGGATAGCACCGCCATCCGCCGCGCCCGCCAAGCCCGGGGCGGCCACGAGCGCACCTGGACCAGTCAGACCGACTTCACCAGCAAGTTCGCCACTGGGCCCCTGAAGCACGAAGTCCTCGCCGGTCTGGAACTGCTGCACGAGCAGGCCGGCCGCTGGTCCTACAACAATCCCGCCATTCCCAACCTGGCCAACACGACGGTGGGCGACCCGGACGCCAGCCCCGTGCTGCCGGTGGGCTACGGCAGCCGTACCCGCTTGAACCCAAGCCAGTACGACGGCAATACCGTCGGCACCTACGCCCAGGACACCATCGAATTCCTGCCGGGTTGGAAAATCCTCCTGGGTCTGCGCCACGACAGCCTCAAGGCGGATTACCGCAACACCACCACCGCCACCAGTATCACGACGACCGCCGACGTGAGCTTCAGCGAATGGAGCTACCGCAGCGGCCTGTCATGGCAGCCCAGCGACATGCAGCACTACTACCTGGCCTTCAGCGATTCCTTCAATCCCACGGCGGACCTTTACCAGTTCACCACCTCGTCCTCCACCGCGCCTGCGGAGCGCAGCCGCACCCTGGAAATCGGCGCCAAGTGGGAGCTCCTCGAGGGCGATCTTTCCCTGCGCACTTCGCTCTACCGGGCGAAAAAGGAATGGGAGCGCAATACGGACGTCGAATCCGCCTCGGGCATCCCCACCCTTGCCAACCCCTTCCCCAATCTGCTGACCAAGAAGCGCCACACCGACGGCTTCGAGGTCGAGGCGGCGGGCCGCATCACGGCCCAGTGGGAAGTGTTCTTCGGCTGGGCCCTGCTGCATGCCCGCATCGACGAGGCCAAACCTGGCGGCAGCACGGCCGTCGAGGGCATGCGGCCCCGCAATACGCCCCCCTTCACCTACAGCCTGTGGAGCACCTACCGCCTGCCCGCCGGCTGGCGGGTCGGCGCCGGCGTCGAGGGCAAGGGGTCGCGGCTCGCCTACGGCATCCCCAACGGGACGGCCACCCCCACCGTCAACATGGCGCCGGGTTATCGCCGGTGGGATGCCATGGTGTCCTACGAGCAAGCCAAGTACGTGGTCAAGCTCAACCTCCTCAACCTCTTCGACAAGCTGTACTACGAATCGGTGTATGAAAACGGCGGCCACGTCGTGCCCGGCACCGAGCGTTCCGCCCAGCTTTCGATCGAATACAAGTTCTGAGGCCCGCTCCATGCACCGACGCCAATTTCTTCTCGCCCTTGGCGCCGCCGCAGCCCTGCCCCGCCTGGCCGGGGCCGCGCCGGCCGGCAGCACCACGCGCATCGGCGCCGCCTGGCGCGGCCCCCGCAGCACAGACCCGTACTTCGCCGGCGTTCTGGTGGCCGACTGGGAAACCCGTCGGCTTTCCATTGCCTACGCCGTGCCCTTGCCCACCCGGCCCCACGGCATCACCGCGGAGCCGGACGGCGGCCTGCTAGTCATCGGCGTGCGCCCCGGCACCTGGCTTCTGCGCTGCGACGGCACCGGCCATGTGCTGCGCGAGGAGCGCCAGGATACCGCCCGCACCCGCCTGGGGGGTCACGCCATCGCGCTGGGAGACAAGATTTTCACCACGGAAACCGATGTCGCGTCGGGCCGCGGCCGCATCGGGGTGAGGGACGCAAACACCCTGGCCAAGGAAGAGGAGTGGGACAGCCACGGCATCGACCCGCATCAACTGCTCCTCGATTCGCAAGGGCGTCTGCTGGTGGCCAATGGCGGCATTCCGCGCAGCATCCCGGGCGACCGCAAGCACGATCTCGGGCGCATGGACTCGTCCCTGGTCCGCCTCGATGGCGCCGACGGCCGACTCCTCGACCAGTGGCGCCTGGAGGACCGCCGCCTGAGCCTGCGCCACCTGGCGTGGAATCAGGATCCCCGCAGCGGCGACACCTTGCTCGGCGTCGCCCTCCAGGCCGAGCACGACGATCCGGCCGCCCGGGCCGCCGCTCCCCTGCTCGCCATCCTGCGCAACGACGCTCTGACCGTTCCCACCCACCAGAACGACGGGATCGGCTACGCCGGCGACATCGCCCCGGCAGCCCGCGGCGGCTTCGCTCTTTCCAGCAACCAGGCCGGTCTGGCCCTGGCCTGGCAGCCCGAGGCGCCGGAACGCCTGACGCCCGTGGTCAAGTTCAAGGAATCCTACGCCCTCGCCCCCTGGGCCGGCGCCGGCGACCCAGGCGGTCTGCTGGTGTCCACCGCCTATGGTCTGATCCGCTGGCTGCCTGGGGGCGAGCCCGTTTTTATCGCCTGGCCCGAACCCATGGCCGTGGATAACCATTGGACCCTTGCATCCTGAAAACCACGGCGACGCAAGGTAGAATCCGGGGGTACCCGCCTCCGGATTCCCGGCCATGCCGCCCCCCGATTGCCAGCCCCTGCCCCCCGGCACCGTCGTCGACACCTACCGCATCGAGAAGCTGATTTCCCGGGGGGGCTATTCCCTGGTCTATCTGGCGCGGGGAACGGACGAAACCCCGGTGGTCATCAAGGAATATCTGCCGGCCGCCCTGGCCACGCGCTCCGGTACCAGTCTGGAGCCTGTGGTGAGCGCCGAGTGCCAGGGCAAGTTCAATACCGGTATGCGCTCCTTCCTGGAGGAAGCCAAGCTGCTGGCCCGCATCCGCCACCCCAACGTGGTCAGCGTGCTCAATTTCACCAAGGCCAACGCGACCGCCTACCTGGTGATGAAGCACGAGGACGGCTGCAGCCTGCACGAGCACATCTACCGGAAGTTCCGCGCCGGGGAAGCCCTGCGGGAGGAATTCCTGCGCAGCGTATTCGTGCGCCTCCTCGGCGGCCTGCGCGAGGTGCATAAGCAGAAGCTGCTACACCTGGATCTCAAGCCCGCCAACATCTTCCTGCGCCGGGACGGCAACCCGGTTCTGCTCGATTTCGGCGCCGCCCGCTGGGGTCTGGGGGAAGCCAAGGTCAATCTGGGGAATATCTACACCCTGGGTTTCGCGGCGCCGGAACAGCAACAAGCCGACGGCGAACTGGGCCCCTGGACCGATATCTACGCCATAGGCGCCACGCTGTATTCCTGTCTCTCGGGCGGCGCCACCCCCTTACCCGCCGACCGCCGCCTCAAGGGAGAAATCCTGGAACCGGCCGAAAAGCGCTGGGCACGCCAGTACTCGCCACAACTTCTGGAAGTGATCGACTGGTGCCTGCGCCTGCCCATCATGGCCCGCCCCCAGAGCATCCATACTCTGCAGAAGATGCTCAGCGGTGAGTTGCTCGACATCGTCGATCCGGGCTGGTTTAGGTCCTGACGCCCCAAACCGGCCACCCCGCCTTGATTTGCGGGTTTTCCCGTGCCATCCTTGTGAATCCCAACCCCTAGCGGAGATCGTCATGAAGGGCGACAAGAAAATTCTCGACATTCTCAACGGCCTGCTGGCCGGCGAGCTCACCGCCATCGACCAGTACCTCATTCATGGCGAGATGTACGCCGACATGGGATTTACTCATCTGGCAGCCAAAGCCCTGCACGAATCGGACGAAGAACGCGGCCACGCCCGGGCGTTGATCCAGCGCATCCTCTTCCTCGAAGGCACCCCCAACCTGGGCAAGCGCGACGCCCTCAAGATCGGCAAGACCGTTCCTGCCATGCTCAAGGCGGACCTGGAAGTCGAATACCATGTCGTGGGCGAACTGAAAAAAGCCATCGCCGCCTGCGAAAAAGCCCAGGACTATGTCAGCCGCGACCTGCTCGTCACCCAGCTCGACGACACCGAAATGGACCACGCCTATTGGCTCGAACGCCAAATCGGCCTCATCGAACTGGTGGGCCTGCAAAACTACCAGCAAAGCCAGATGAACCCTGGCGAAGCCGCATAAGGAGCCCCGGCGATGAAAGGCGACAAGAAGGTCATCACCCTGCTCAACCTGGTGCTCAAGAACGAACTGACCGCCATCAACCAGTACTTCCTGCACGCCCGCATGTTCCGCAACTGGGGCCTGGAAAAACTCAACGACTATCAGTACCACCAGTCGATCCGGGTCATGAAGGAAGCCGACGAGCTCATCGAGCGCATCCTTTTCCTGGAAGGCCTGCCCAACCTGCAAAGCCTGGGCAAGCTGCTCATCGGCGAAAACCCTCTCGAATGCTTGGAAGGCGACCTGCGTTACGAGCGGGAAATCCAGCGCCCCCTGCTGGTGGACGCCATCGCCCAGTGCGAGACGCTGCAGGATTACGTCAGCCGCGAGTTGCTGGAAGACCTCCTGGAACACTGCGAGGAAGCCATCGACTGGCTGGAGACCCAGCAAACCCTGGTGAAGGACGTGGGGCTGGCCAACTACCTCCAGTCCCACATGGAGCCGGGCGGTGACTGAGAGCCTGTGAAAATTCGGTTCGTGTCCGAAAAACTCACAGGTTCTGAACCTCCAGGCGCGCTGCGGGTGCGCCCGGCAAATTCACCGGGCCCTGTCGCTCAACGCCCGCCGGTCAGGGCGACCGACGAGCGGCCTCGCCGGCTTCCACGTCGGCGATGAAATCCTCCAGCACCATGCGCTCTCGATAGGCCGAGGCCGCGGGGATCAGGACCATGCTCTGGTCGCTGGGCTGCGTCGGAGCGCAGGCCATGCCCGAAAGCATTTGCCCGTGACGCTCCCGGCGACCCTGCTGCCTGAGGTAGGCGTTCTGCACTCGATACGCGCGCCGCTCGGAACGCAGACTGGCTTCGCAGCCCTGCAGAGCTTGGCCCCCGCTGTGGTGCCATTCCAGCACGTGTACCAATTCATGGACCACGAAGGAATTGTCCCCCGCATCGTCCAGATCGAGGCGTGAACTGAGCAGGATGCGGCGCCGGTCAGCATCAAAATAGGCCACGATGCCTTGGCACTGGCGGGGCTGCATGGGACAGGCCTGGGCCGCCAGGGCAGCGGGTTCCAGGGTTTCGAGTGGCGGCAGATCCCTGGCCGGAAGCGGCTCGAGGCCGGAAAATCCGGCCGCCACCAGTACCAGTTGGGCAACGAGTTCCGCGAGGGTCATGGCCACGCCTTGCGAGGAATCTTGAGGGTTCGAGCCTGCGCCGGCCCAATCGTTCCGCGCCTCGCACCTCACCCGACGTCGCAGCTTGCTCGGCCGTGATGCATTTCACAGCCCCCGGGGCTTGCGCGCAAATAGCGCTTGACAGGCGCGGCGGCTGGATTGAGAATAATTCCCAATATCACTTCGTTCTCTGTCGCCATGTACGTCTGTGTCTGCCTCGCCGTCACCGAACGCCAGATTCACCAGGCCGCCAGCGCCGGGGCGAAGACGGTCCAGGATCTGCGCCGCGACCTGGGCGTGGGCTCCGACTGCGGCCGCTGCACCGGCTGCGCCCGCCAGTGCCTCAAGGAGGCCCGCGGCCTCCCGGGACGCGACACCAAGGCCCCCGCCCTCGCCGCTGCTTGAATCAGCGCGCTGTGCCTTCGGTCCCGTGACCGGGGCATGAGCCTCCCCGAGATCAGGCCTGCCGCACCAGCAAAAAAACCCCCGTCAGTTTCCCGACGGGGGTTTTTTTCTAAATGCTACGGTCGGCCGGCCTGGAAAACCGGCCGATATTCGCAACTTACATCTCGACCGTCTCCGCCACTTCGACAAACGCCGGAATCTGGTCGAAGTTCATGTAGCGGTAGATGTCGGCAGCCTTGGCGTTCACGACCTGGATGTACTGCATATACTCTTCCTTGGTCGGGATCTTGCCGAGCAGCGCGCACATGGCGGCCAGTTCGGCCGAGCCAAGGTAGACACGGGTGTCGATGCCGAGACGGTTCGGGAAGTTGCGGGTCGAGGTCGACATCGCGGTGGAACCCTTGCGGATTTGGGCCTGGTTACCCATGCACAGCGAGCAGCCCGGCATTTCCATGCGGGCGCCAGCCTTGCCGAGGACGCTGTAGTAGCCTTCTTCGGTCAGGATCAGGGCGTCCATCTTGGTCGGCGGGGCGATCCACAGGCGGGCCGGGATGTCGCTCTTGCCGTCCAGCACCTTGCCGGCGGCACGGAAGTGGCCGATGTTGGTCATGCAGGAACCGATGAAGACTTCATCGATCTTGTCGCCGGAGACTTCGGACAGGACCTTGACGTCGTCCGGATCGTTCGGGCAGGCGACGATGGGCTCGGAGATTTCCGCCAGGTCGATTTCGATGACGGCAGCGTACTGGGCATTGGCGTCGGACTTGAGCAGTTCGCCGTCCTTGATCCAGGCTTCCATGGCGGCGATGCGGCGCTTCAGGGTGCGTGCATCCTGGTAACCTTCGGCGATCATCCACTTCATCAAGGTGATGTTCGAGTTCATGTACTCGACGATCGGTTCCTTGTTGAGGGCGATGGCGCAAGCGGCAGCGGAACGCTCGGCGGCGGCGTCGGACAGTTCGAAGGCCTGTTCGACCTTGAGATCCGGCAGACCTTCGATTTCGAGGATGCGGCCGGAGAAGACGTTACGCTTGCCCTTCTTCTCGACGGTCAGCAGGCCCTGCTTGATGGCCCACAGCGGGATGGCGTTAAC
>JAEUNZ010000010.1:0-12454 GCA_016790965.1 Dechloromonas sp. | reverse complement strand
TTTGACTGGAAGCCCTGCTTCGGCCTCTCGCAGAAAGCCAATGATCTGCTCTTCGCTGAATCGCTTCTTCATGTCCAATCTCCTTGATGGTGGGATTGGACTCTAAAGTCACGTGCTACTCAATTCCGGGGGGACGTCGCCAGCGGCAAAGGCAAGGCTGGCGAGAAGGGCGGCGAGAAGAGGCTTGGTCGGGCGGGTCATGGGAGGTCTCCAAGGGGCAGTCACGCAGGGGAACGCCTTTGCTTTATAGACGACTTTAGTGGGGGAAGGGCCACAAACGCAGTTTTTCCTTGGCAATCTGCCACAAACGCGCCAGCCCATGGGGTTCGACGATGAGGAAAAACATGATGAGTGCCCCGAAAAGCAGGATTTGGACGTGCGACACCGTGGCGCTGGAAAAAGGCAGGCCAAGATAGGCTGCGCCGGCCGGCAGGGTGAAGTCGAGGGCGATGGGCAGAAGTAGGATGAACGCGGCCCCCAGGAAACTGCCCAGAATCGACCCGACCCCCCCGATGATGATCATGAACAGGATGCGGAAGGACAGGTCGAGGGAAAAGCCGTCCGGCTCCACCGAGCCCAAGTAGCAGAAGGCGTAGAGAGCCCCTGCGACACCACAATAGAAGGAGCTGATGGCGAAGGCCAGCAGCTTGGCGGGCATGAGACGGATGCCGATGACGGCCGCCGCCACATCCATGTCGCGCACCGCCATCCAGCTTCGGCCGGTTGCGGAACGCACCAGATTCTTGGCCGCCAGGGCCATGAGGACGACGATGCCCAGCACCAGGAGATACTTGTCCCGCGGCGTCTCGAAGGCGTACCCCAAGATGACCACCTTCTGGGCCGAGATGACCCCGGAGGAAGAGTGATTGGACAGCCAGGGAAACTTGGTCAGGCACCAGACGATGAAAAACTGCGCTGCCAGCGTGGCCACCGCGAGGTAGAAGCCCTTGATGCGAAGGCTGGGCAGCCCGAACAGAACGCCCACCCCGGCGGCGCTAAGCCCGGCGAGGGCAAAGCTGAGCAGGATGGGAATTCCCTCGACGCGCAACTGGAAGTTATAGGCCGCGTAAGCGCCGACGGCCATGAAGGCCGCCGATCCCAGCGACAACTGCCCCGCATAGCCGGTCAGCAAGTTCAGCCCCAGGGCAGCCAGGGAAAAGACCAGAAAGGGCACGAGAATGGCCGAAAGCCAGTACTCGCTTGCCACCCAGGGCACCCCGACAAAGGCGACCAGCAGCAAGAGCCCCATCCCCACCCGATCCTGGCGCAGCGGAAAGAGCTGCTGATCGGCTTCATAGCTGGTCTTGAACTGCCCCGTCTCACGGTAGAACATCGCGCCTCACCTTTCCTCAGAGCCTGTGAATTTTTCGGGCGCGCCCGAGCGGCGTGTCCAGGTGTGCGCGATCAAGGCGCAAAGCACAGCCATAGCTCGGGCTATGGCGAGCATTGGCAACGCCGAGCGGGCGCAGCTGGGAATGACGAGCGGGGGTGCATGAAATTTTCACAGGCTCTCAGACCCGGTCGATGTGCTTTTCCCCGAACAGCCCCTCGGGTCTGATCAGCAGGAAGAGCAGGGCCAGAACGTACGGAAACCAACCCTCGATGCCGCCGAAATTGCCGCCAAACGCGTCCTGCAACAGAGGCGGGAGGTAGATTTCAGCCAGTTTCTCCGAGGCGCCGATGATGAGGCCGCCGACGATGGCGCCAGGGACAGAGGTAAACCCCCCCAGGATCAGCACCGGCAGGGCCTTGAGGGCGGTAAAGGTGAGGGCGAACTGGACGCCGTTGCGCGCCCCCCAAAGCAGTCCTGCCACGAGGGCGACGAATCCGGCCACCCCCCATACGATGGCCCAGATGTGCTGCAGGGGAATGCCGATGGACAAGGCCGCCTGATGGTCGTCGGCCACTGCCCGCAGGGCGCGGCCGACGCGGGTGTACTGAAAGAGCAGGGCCAGGACCGTCACCAGCACAGCCGCAACGCCGGCCGCCACCAGATCGAGGCGCGACACGACCATCCCCGTCGCCTCCAGGATGGCCTCGATGGGCTCGTCCACGATACCCAGGTCGAGGGGGCGGGGAGCATTGCCGAAAAGCAGCGGGGCCAGGCCTTCGATGAAGAAGGCCAGCCCGATGGTCGCCATGAAGAGGGCAATGGGTGGCTGATTGACCAGTCGCCGCAGGACAAAGCGCTCGGTGGCGATGCCGAATATCGTCATCAGGACAAAAGCCAGGATGACGGCGAGCCATAGCGGTGCGCCTTTCTCCAAACCGCCGACTACGGTCAGGGCGGCCAGATAGACCATGGCCCCCTGGGCGAAGTTGAATACGCCGGAGGCCTTGAATATGAGGACGAAGCCCAGGGCGACCAAGGCATACATGACCCCGGAAAGGAGGCCGCCAATCAGGATTTCGAAGAAGAATTGCATAGCGGGACTGTCAGAGCCTGTAAATTTTTTGGGCGCTCCCGAGCAGCGTGCCCAGGTGTGCACGATCAAGGCGCCAAGCACAGCCATAGCTCGGGCTATGGCGAGCATTGGCAACGCCGAGCGGGCGCAGCGGGGAATGACTAGCAGGGGTGAATGAAATGTTCACAGGCTCTCAGTGCGGCACGCCCAGATAGGCACGAATGACTTCTTCATCGGCCCGCACGGCATCGGGCGTGCCGTCGCCGATCTTGCGGCCGTAATCCAGGACCACTACCCGGTCGGAGATATCCATCACCACGCCCATGTCGTGCTCGATGAGGACGATGGTGGTGCCGAACTCGTCGTTCACGTCGAGGATGAAACGGCACATGTCCTGCTTTTCTTCCACGTTCATGCCGGCCATGGGTTCGTCGAGAAGCAGCAACTCCGGTTCCGCCGCCAGGGCGCGACCCAGTTCGACCCGCTTCTGCAGGCCGTAGGGCAGGCGGCCCACGGGGGTTTTGCGGATGGCCTGGATCTCCAGAAAATCGATGATTTCCTCGACCCGGCGCCGGTGCTCCAGTTCCTCACGCTTGGCCCGACCGATCCACAGGGCGTGCTCCAGGAAGCTGGCCTTCATGCGGGTGATGCGGCCGGCCATGATGTTGTCCAGGACAGTCATGCCGCGGAACAGGGCAATGTTCTGGAAGGTACGGGCAATGTGGTGGCTAGCGGCATCGTGGGGCTCGATGCGCCGCCGTTCCTCGCCACGGAAGACGATGCTGCCTTCCTGGGGGTGATAGACGCCGTTGATCACGTTCAGCATGGAACTCTTGCCGGCGCCGTTGGGACCGATGATGGCGCGAATCTCGCCTTCCCGCACGTCGAAGGAAATGTCGCTCAAGGCCCGCACGCCCCCGAAGGCCAGGGAAATATGGCGCAGATCGAGGATCACCTCGCCAATGCGGCGGCCACGGACGGAAGACTGGCTCATGGTGCGAACCCCTTGGGCCTGGGAGCGGCCATCTCAAGCCACCTTGCGCGCGGCGGGGAAAACGCGCGCCTCGACCAGGGCAATATCGGCGGCCACCCGGCCGCGCCGCCCGTCCTCGAACTTGACCTCGGTCTCCACGTATTGGCTAGCCTTACCCGCATAGAGCGCCTCGACCAGCACGGCGTATTTCTCGGCCACAAAATTGCGCCGGACCTTGCGGGTACGGGTCAGTTCGTCGTCGTCGGGATCGAGCTCCTTGTGCAGGACCAGGAAGCGGTGGATCTGTGCCTCGGCCATGAAAGCATCCCGGGCCAGGCCCGCGTTGACCTCCTCGACGCACTGCCGGAGCAGTTCCCGCACCTCAGGCCGACCGGCCAGATCGGCATAGCCGGCGTAGGAGAGCCCCCGTCTCTCTGCCCAATTGCCCACGGCCCCCAGGTCGATGTTGAGGAAGGCGCAGACCTGGGGGCGGCCGCTGCCGAAGCACACGGCCTCCTTGATGTATGGGAAGAACTTGAGCTTGTTCTCGATGTAGTTGGGCGCGAAGAGGCCCCCGCCGGCAAGGCGGCCCACGTCCTGCGCCCGGTCGATGATCTTGAGCTGGCCATCACCGTCGAGGAATCCGGCATCCCCGGTATGGAAGAAGCCGTCGGCGTCCACGGCCTCGGCGGTGGCCTCGGGTCGCCGGTGGTATTCCCGCAGCAGCATCGGACCACGCACCAGCACTTCGCCCCCTGCCGAAATGCGCAGTTCCACACCGGGCGCCGCTGCCCCGACCGTATCGTCGCGTACGGCGCCATTGCGTTGCAGGCAGACGTAGGCACAGGTTTCCGTCTGGCCGTACAACTGCTTGAGATTGACGCCGATGGAGCGATAGAAGCGGAAAAGGTCCGGACCGATGGCGGCCCCCGCCGTGTAAGCCGCCCGCAGACGCGAAAAGCCGAGGACGTTCTTGAGGGGCCCGTAGATGACGTATTCCCCCAGGGCGTAGGCGAGGCGCCTGGCAAAGCCTACCGGCCGGCCGTCCAGGATGTCGGCCCCGCAATCCCGGGCGAGATCCATGGCGCGGGCGTACAGCCAGCGCTTCAGGGCGCCGGCGTCCTCCATGCGAATACTCACCTGGGTCAGCAGCCCCTCGAACACCCGCGGCGGGGCGAAATAGAACGTGGGCCCGATTTCCCGCAGGTCATTGAGCGCCGTTTCAGCCGACTCGGGGCAGTTGACGGTGAACCCTGCCACCAGAGCCTGGGCATAGGAAAAGAGATGATCGCCGACCCAGGCCATGGGCAGATAGGACAGGAGCGCATCGTCGGGCCCCAGGCCGTCGACGCTAATGCCCCCGCGGGCGGCGGCGATGAGGGCGTTGTGGGTTTGGGCGACGCCCTTGGGGCGGCCGGTGGTCCCCGAGGTATAGAGGATGACCGCCACGTCACCCGGGTCGGAGGCGGCAACTTCCTGCTCGAAAAATCCCCCATGAGCCGCCTCGTACTGCCGGCCGAGTTCGAGCAGGCGGTGGAAATCGTGCAGGCCCGGGTGCCCGTAGTGGCGCAGGCCCCGCGGGTCGTCGTAGATGATGTGCTCCAGCGCCGGCCATTGGGTGCGCACTTCCAGCAGCTTGTCCACCTGCTCCTGGTCCTCGGCGACAACGAAGCGGATATCGGCATCCTCCAGGACGAAACGCAGCTCGTCGGCGACGGCATCCTGGTAGAGGGGCACCGGAATGCCGCCCAGGCTTTGGGCAGCCGTCATCATCATGTACAGGTGGGGCCGGTTGTCGCCGATGATGGCGAGACACTCGCCGCGCCGGAAACCCAGGGCGGCAAGGGCAGCTGCCAGGGCGCGGACCCGATCGGCCACCGCGGTCCAGGTCCAGGTCTGCCAGATGCCCAGGTGCTTTTCGCGCATGGCCGGCGCCCCACCCCGCACGCGGGCGTGGCGCAGCAACAGACGCGGAAAAGTCGCCTCTCCCGCCGACCGGTCGCCGGGTGCAGCATCCACCATGGAGTCTCCTTGCGCCCTCTTTTCGAAGCCCCGTAAGAACCGGGATTGCCAGAGGGTCGATGGCGCCATTGTAGCCCCTGCGGCGGAAGCGGGAACAGAGCCGGCGAAACTCGCCAGTGGATCGACGATTCCCGCATCTCGCCCCGTAACCATATGTTTTAATTTATAAATCTTCCCGTAGACAAATTTCTCCCCGGGCCTATAGTGAAGCATTCAGCCCCGAAGCGAGGGACACGCAGGATCTCTGGCTCCACCCCCGAATACATTGCGAAAGCCGGCCTGGACCCGTCCCACACCCTGGGACGACTCCCTGCCCGCCGGCCCGCCCCCGCGAACCCCACAAGGAGACACGGCATGGACGACCTTTCCCTGACACTGCTTCCCGAAGCCCTGATCGTCGACGTGCCGGAACTCGACGCGCAACACGAGGCGATCTTCGCCCAGATCGAAGCACTCAAGGAAGCCTGCCTGGGCCGGGACGACGTACCCGCCGCTCCCCTCGCCCTGCTCGTGGATCTGCTGTGTGGTCACTTCGCCACCGAAGAGCGTCTTGCCCGGGAAGCCGGCATCTACTTCGGCGCCCACGAGAGCGTGCATCGCGAAAGTCTGGCCGCTCTGGACCGCACCATCCATCGCGTGCGCCAGGGAGGATTGGATGTCTTCTGCCTGCTGCGCTATCTGGAGTGCTGGTTCGAGCGCCACATTCTCGAACACGATATGCCCTTCGCCGAACGCTTGAACGCGGCCCACGCCCTGCCCCGCCCGCGCCCCGCCGCGACGCCCTTGCGGCTGCGAGCCTAAGGGCCTGTCCGTCGCTCGCCAGCGGCGCCCCCCACGCGTAGAAGTTTTTAGGACGAGCCCCATAAGTGACGGGCTGCCGGTTACTGAGACTGACTACTAGTAGTCAGTCTCATAGGTTTGCGTAGATGCCGAGGCACGCATCCGCGCCCGGATCGCGCGAAGCGAACCGCAGCCATAGCCGGAGCTATGGCGAGGATGAGCGACAAAGCGAGCGGGCATGCGGGGCGGGCCGAACATAGCGGGACCTGTGTGGCTGACTACTAGCCCCGGCGTGCTCCACCCGCTCGCGGCGGCGCTCCGCTAACGCGCAGACCGCCCCAGGCGGGCGCGGGGGCGGGTTTCGAGACGGAAGAGGCTGACCGCCTCGACCAGGGCGCCGGCCTGCTCCTCCAGGCTTTCAGCTGCCGCTGCGGCCTCTTCCACCAAGGCGGCGTTCTGCTGCGTCACGTCGTCCATCTGGCCCACCGCCTGGGTGACCTGCTCTATCCCCGCACTCTGCTCGCGGCTGGCATGGCTGATCTCTCCGATCAAGGCGGCGACCTTGCGGAAACTCTCGACCACCTCGGTCATGGTTTCCCCCGCATCCTGCACCCGGCGGGTGCCATTCTTGACCGTATCGACGGAGCCGCCGATGAGGGTCTTGATCTCCTTGGCCGCGCCAGCGCTGCGCTGGGCCAGATTGCGAACTTCGCTGGCCACCACGGCAAAGCCGCGTCCCTGTTCGCCCGCCCGGGCCGCCTCGACCGCCGCGTTGAGGGCGAGAATATTGGTCTGGAAGGCAATGGAGTCGATGACCCCGATGATGTCGGCGATCTTGCGCGAACTCGCGTCGATCTCCCCCATGGTCTCGACCACCGACCCCACCAGACCCCCGGCCTTCTGGGCGACGGCGTTGGCCTCCGCCGCCAGGGCCGCGGCCTGCTGGGCGTGTTCGGCGTTCTGGCGCACGGTGGCGTTGAATTGCTCCATACTCGACGAGGTTTCCTCCAGGCTGGAGGCCTGCTCTTCTGTGCGCGCCGACAGATCCGTATTGCCCATGGCGATTTCCCGCGCCGCAGTATTGATCATGTCCGCCGCCGACTGAATCCGGCTCACCACGTCGCGCAACTGGTCTACCGTCGCGTTGGCGTCATCCTTCAACTGGCCGAATATGCCCTGATAGTCGGCTTCCACGCGCCGGGACAGATCCCCCTCGGCGATGGCGCGCAGCACCCCGGCCACTTCCTGCAAACCCTGCTCCGTGGTGGTGGAAAGCGTATTCAAATCCTGCGCCAGGGTGAGGAAGAATCCGTTGCGCCCGGCCTCCGCCAGGCGCTGGCTGAAGTCCCCCCGAGCGGCGGCGGCGATCAGCACGCCAACCTCCTCCTGGGCCAGACGGGTCTCCTCCCGCTGGGCGGCTTCCTGACGGGCCTGTCCCTCCAGGACGGAGAGGGATTGATTGCTGCCCTGGAGCGCATCGCGAAAGACCCCATGCAGGCCCACCGGCTGGGCCTTGCGGAAATACTTGCCTTCGCCCGCCATGCGCAGCACGGCCTGCTGCTCGCGGAAACATGGCTCCAACTGATCGAGCATGTTGTTGATGCCCCAGCACAGTTCCCCCACGGCGTCCTTGGAACCGATATTGACCATGCGACCGGTGATCTTGCCTGCCGCCACCTCGCCCACCAGGAGGCGCAGGCGGTCGAGACGAGCATCGTCCGTGGCCTCGGAGCCCTGTCCGTCCCGTCGCGGGAAGAAAAGGAGCACCAGCCCGGCCAGGAAAAGCACGGCGGTCAGCCAGTCGAAGCCGTGCCGCAAGGAGGTCCAAAGCGCCGCCACGGCCAGCAGCGCGACCAGGATGTACCCCAGAGCCTTAGAGTGCATGGATCAGTTCCTCGTAACTCATGCCCTTATCCTTCAGCACGCCCACCAGCAGCGCCAAGGAAGCATCGCAGGCGTCCCGCGCCCCCGCCTTAGTCTCGGCCTCCAGCATGGCCCTGTAAAGGCCCTCGATCACCGACAGGGCGCTACGCTTGGGGGCCCGGCGCACCGAGAGGTAGCCGCTGATGTTGCCAGCCCCATCGTAATCCGGAGTCACATGGGCGAAGACCCAGTAGAAGCTGCCGTCCTTGGCCATGTTCTTCACGTAGGCGAAAACCTCGCTGCCGGCGGCAATGTTGTCCCAGAGAAATTTGAACACCCCCCGCGGCATGTCCGGGTGACGGATGATGTTGTGCTGGGCACCGAGCAGCTCCTTTTCGGAATAGCCCGAAAACTCGATGAAAATCTCGTTGCCGTAGGTGATGCGCCCCTTGGTATCGGTCTTGGAGACGATGAAATCGTTCTCCCGCATGACCTTCTCCTGTTTCGTGGGTTGAATCGGATTTTTCATGACCCCCTCCGGATTGTCGCTGCGACGTTTTGCGGCGAAGTATAGGCCAAGCGGCGGGCGCGGCCCATGCCTCGACCTATGCCTCGCCCCTTGATCGAAGACTTGCTCTTCTCCGCCGGCCCTCGACGGGGTTGGAGTCAACACGCCGACCGGAGCGGCGCATTGGAGAATCTCCGGGTCTAGGCAAGAAAAAACCTGATTCAGGTCAATAAGTTCGGCCATAGCCGACAGCTGCGATTAGCATCGTGGTATATTCACGGACTCTGACACTCTCCCTGTTTTGCGAGCCTGCCATGGCCCAGATCCTCACTCGCTCCAACGCCCTCCCCATCCTCACGGCGCAGATGGAGGATCTCGTCAGCAACTTCGAGGCACAGGTACTCGTACTGGAAGCCCTGACCGATGGCATGCTGACCGATCTGGCCACGGCGCCGTATATCAGTTACTTCGACAACAGCCAGATCAGTCTGGGCTGGTCGAACGGCCTCAACTACGGGATGGGCTTGATCCTGGGCAGCGGCTTCGGGGCGGTCGCCAACGGGGGCCGTGCGGTGGCGAGTTCCCTCGATCTTTCGGGCATCCACGACGGACGCTCTCTGGGCATCCACATGAGCGGCGGCGTCTCGGTTTCCCTCAACGGTCTGGGGGGCTATGTGGCCGAGGCCTCCATCCATTCCGGGTACACCTCCGTCCTGTTCCGCGGACGGGTTCCCGTCACCACGGGAACCTCCGCCTACTCCTCCATCGAACTCACCCTGCCCGGCAGCGGATCGGAGTTGTGGCGCCTCACCCTGACAGGCCAATTGACGGATAACGATTTCGGCGAACTCTCCGGCACGGTGACGGGCATGACCTTGAGCCGTGACAGCTTCGGTTCAGGCTACGGTTTCGGGACGGTACTTTCTGTGTCCGGCATCGCAGTCCCCGTCGACCGGTCCGTCGGAGTCGATGACGTCGGCGCTTTCCTGGGTCACCTCTTTTCCGGCGACGATAGCATCGAGGGCACCAGCGGCGTGGATACCCTGTATGGCTACAGCGGCGACGACATCCTGGACGGCAAGGCCGGGGCGGATACGCTGACGGGTGGGGTCGGCGACGACACCTACGTGATCGACGACCTCGGCGACCAGATCATCGAGTTGGAAGGTCAGGGCAGCGACGCTGTTCACTTGGCATTGTTCGCTGCCTCTGGAAACTTCACCCTGACCGACAACGTCGAAAACGGCATTCTTCTGGACGGCGTCAACTGGTCCCTCACCGGCAATGATCTCGACAACTACCTGCGCGGCAACGCCCTGGACAACACCCTGAGCGGCGGCGACGGCGACGACGTGCTGGACGGCAAGGGCGGTGCCGACCTGCTGACCGGCGGCGAGGGGGACGATGTCTATATCATCGAATCCCTGGGCGACACCCTCGTCGAGGAATCCGACGCCGGCCACGACTTGGTGCGGGTGGGCATCCGCACCCGCGGAGGCAGTTTCACCCTGGCCGACAACGTCGAGGACGCCGTCCTCACCGCCCCGGTAGCTTTCACCCTGGTGGGTAACGAGCTCGACAACAGTTTGACCGGCAACTATCGCACCGACAGCCTGCTGGGTGGCGCGGGGGACGATGTCCTCGACGGCCGCCGGGGTGCCGACCGGCTGGCGGGCGGCGCGGGCAACGACGCCTTGCGTGGAGGCGCCGGGGCCGATCAGTTCGTTTTCGACAGCGCCTTGAACGGCGTCAGCAACGTGGATCAGGTACTCGATTTCGCCGCCGGGGATCGCCTGGTGCTGGACGACGCCATTTTCGGTGCCCTGGCGGGCGGCGTCTCGGCCGCCCATCTAGCCAGTGGGGCCGGGCTGTCCGCGGCCACGACCGCCAGCCAGCATCTCCTCTACGACACGACCAGCGGCTCCCTCTATTACGACGCCGACGGCGCCGGCGGCAGCGCCGCCACCCTCTTCGCCGTGCTCCATCTGGCCAACGGCATCCCGCCGCCACACCTCGCCGCCAGCGACTTCATCGTCTCCTGATACCGCCGCGCCCACGCCAGGGCATCAGCGTTCGCGGAAGGCGCGTCCCAGGGATTGGGTCACCGGGTCAAAGAGGTAGCCGATGGCCGTTCGGCTGCGCACCCGCAGGTAGGCTTCCACCGGCATGCCCGCCTGCAGGGGGCCAACGCGGGCGTCCTTGAGGGACTGTTCGTCCAGCGCCACCCGGGCCAGATAGTAGGGGGGCTGTTGCACCCCCGGATCGCTCAGGGCGTCGGCCGAAAGGTATTCCAGGCGCCCCTTCACCAGGGGGGTGGTGCGCTGCTCGAAGGCCGTCAGGCGTACTTCCGCGGTCATCCCCAGGGTCAAATCGCTCACCGCTTCGGTGGGCAGCTTGAGTTCCGCCACCAGGGCCCGGTCCCGAGGCACGATTTCCATCAGGGTTTCCCGCGGGCCGACCACGGCTCCCAGGGTATGGACCTTGAGTTCGACCACCACGCCGTCCGCCGGGGCGGTGATTTTCTGGCGCTCGCTGGCATCCAGGGCGGGTTTCACGCGCTGCTGCAATTCGTTCAGGCGGTCGTTGGACTCCTTGAGTTCAGAAGCGGCCGTCTCGCGGTAGGTGTTGCGCAGCCCCTCGATGCGGAAGAGGAGGTCGCTCTGCTTCTGCCTGGCCCGGGCCAGGTCGGCCTCGTGCTCGGCCAGCCGGGAGGCGTAATCCGCCTCGGCCCGGTCGAAGGCGAGCATGCGGGTGGGCGATATGTAGCCCTTGTCGAGCAGCGCCCGGTTGGCCCGGGCCTCGTCGCGCATGGTGCGGGTGCCCGCGTTGTCGGCCTGCACCTGCCGTTCGGTGGCGGCAGCCTCGTCAGCAGCATCCTTGGCTTGGCGGCCCAGAATGTCGACCTGCTGATTAAGGATGGTGCGGCGCTGGTGGAAGATGTCCGCTTCCTTGTGGCGGATTTCCGCCACTTCCGGCCTCTTGGCCGCCGCTTCCAGCTCTGCCGGCCAGGCCACCCGCGTAGACATTTCGCGCTCCGCCCGCAGGCGTGCGTTCTTGGCCAGCTCGGAAAAATACTGTTGATCGAGGAGGTCTAGGGATGCGCTGACCCGTACGTCTTCCAAGACGATCAGGGTCTGGCCCTGGCGCACTTCGTCGCCGTTCCGCACCTGGATGGCTTTGACGATCCCGCCTTCCTGGTGCTGCACCACCTGGCGATAACTTTCGACCTTGAGCTGGCCGTGGCCGATCACGGCGCTGTCCAGAGGTGCCGCGACGCCCCACAGGAGGAGCAGGGCCAGACTGCCCAGGGCCGCCGCGGCACCCCGCCGGCCCCACTTGCGCACCTCACGAGCCTCCGCCGGTTCCTCCCCTTCTGGCCCCTGGCCAGCGAGCCAGGCCTTAAGCGCGCCCACGCCGGTCTCCCTGGGGCATGGGCGTCACGGGGGCCAGTTTGGCCAGGATTTCCTCACGGGGGCCGAAGGCCGCCACTGCCCCCTCCTTCAGGATGAGCAGCCGGTCGGCCCGGGCTAGCAGGCTGGGTTTGTGGCACACCATGACGGCCGTGACACCGGCCTGCTTGAGGCGGTCCAAGCTGGCCAGCAGCGCCTGATCGCCGTCGGCGTCCAGGTTGGCGTTGGGCTCGTCGAGGACGACCAGTTGCGGCCGGCCGTAGAGCGCCCGGGCCAGGGCCACCCGCTGCCGCTGACCGCCGGAAAGGTTTTCGCCATTGATGCCGATCTCGGTCCCATAGCCCTCGGGCAGTCCGAGGATCAGGCTGTGGACGCCCGCCGCCTGGGCAGCTTCGATCACTGCGGCGTCATCCACCGGCCCCATGCGGGCGATGTTTTCCGCCACGGTGCCGGGAAACAGCTCGATATCCTGGGGCAGATAGCCGATCTGGCG
>JAEUNZ010000009.1:0-30518 GCA_016790965.1 Dechloromonas sp. | reverse complement strand
ACGCCCGGCGCCAGTTCGACTGCCTGATCAGTGAGTGCCGCAGCCGGCATGCTCGGCTTCCTCGTGATCGTGGGCGTGGCTGCCGCAGCTGCCGTGCCCTTCGGGGCCGTGCACGCAGGCCTCGATGTCGCCCTCAGGCAGATCGACATTCTTCAGTCCGATCCACTGGTCGACCGCTGCGGTATCGAATCCGACCATACGCTCTTCGCCGACTTCCATCAGCGGCCGGCGGATGAGCAGCGGGTTGGCCAGCAGCAGATGCAGGGCATCCTCGAAACCGAGGTTCTCGGGCACGATCTCGCCCGCCTTGACCGCTGGCGCGGCCCGGTTGAACCAGTCGGCCACCGGCAGCTTGCCAAGGAACTGCAACAGGCGGTCAGCCGTCCAGGCCTCGGTCTTCAGGCTCTTGGCCTGGACCGTGTGGCCGGCGGCGGCAAGCAGGGTCTTCTGGCGGAGGTTGCCCTTGCAGCCTGGCTTTTCGTAGAAGGTGATGGTGGTCATGGTTCGCTGTTTTTAAAAGATACTTGTCGGTTTTTGAGGCGCGGAAACCAGCGCATCAGCAAAGGCAGAGAAACCGAAGTCAAACTCCGGTTTCTCCAATGCCCCTATGGGCGCGGCGAAAGCCATTAAGCCGCCTCCCTCCATAACCCGAACTCCTTCAACTTCTCGATCGGAATGCCGGTCAGCGAACCCGGCGGGTTCAGGAACTCGCCCAGTTCGTCGACGATGGCCATTTCGATCGGACAGATCGCGGCGCACTGCGGCACGCTGTGATCGCCCAGGCACTCGGTGCATTTGCCGTCGTCGATCAGGAAATGCGGCGTGTCCTGGTAGATCGCGTCGTTCGGGCAGACATCAACGCAGGCCCAGCAATTGACGCAGGATTGGGTGATTTGCAGGGCCATTTACGCCACCTTCAGGCTTTCTGCGGCGGGAAGCAGCTTCCCGGTCGCCGCGATTTCCCTGTATACCGCCCAGACCGCGTCCTCGATCGGCTCCATCGCATGCTCGCCGTTCGGCGCGATGCCGGCGGCTTCCAGCTTGGCCCACGGCTCGTAACCGACCTTGGAGCAGAGCACGACTTCGCAGCCGGCGAGTGTCCGGATGTTGCGGTCGAGCAGCGATTCCGTCGCGCCTTCGTCGACCACATCGCCATCGCCGCAGGAATCCATACCACCACAGTACAACTCGGTCTTGCGGTGGCTGATGAAGCGGACGCCGTCCGGCGAGGCTTCGTAGATCAGGAATTCCTTGGCATGGCCGAAGTGCTCGGCGACGACACCGTTCTTGCCGGCCACCGCCATCAGCACCGGGCGCGAACCTTCCGGAATGCCTTCGTGCTTCGGCTTGACGATGCCGCGCTTGGCGTCCAGCTTCTCGAGAATCTCGTCATGCACCACCTTGCGGCGGACCATGGCGGCTTCGTAATCGACATCCATGACGTCGATCTTGTCGAGCGTGAACTCGTCGCCGCGATCCTCGCCTAGCAGGCCGACCGCATCGGCGCGGCACTGGCGGCAGTGGCGCATCATCGCCATGTCGCCGGCACAGGCATCCTGCAGGTCCTGCAGCATTTCCGGCGTCGGTTCCGGCTGTTCCATGATTCCGTAGTAGGTACCATGTTCCGGCTCGGCGATCAGCGGCATGACGTTGTGCAGGAAGGCGCCCTTGGCCTTGACGACCTTGGAGACTTCCTTGAGGTGATCGTCATTGACGCCGGGGATGAGCACCGAATTGACCTTCACCAGGATGCCGCGGGAAGTCAGCATCTCCAGGCCCTTCTGCTGCTGCTCGATGAGGATCTTGGCTGCCTCGACGCCGCGCAGACGCTTGTTCTTCCAGTAGATCCACGGGTAGATCTTGGCGCCCACCTCCGGGTCAACACAGTTGATGGTGATCGTCACGTGGTCGATGTTGTGCTTGGCGATCTCGTCCACGTGCTCGGGCAGACTCAAGCCGTTGGTCGACACGCAGAGCTTGATGTCCGGCGCCTTCTCGGAAAGCTGGCGGAAGGTCTCGAAGGTTCGCTCCGGGTTGGCCAGTGGGTCGCCGGGTCCGGCAATGCCCAGCACCGTCATTTGCGGGATTTCGGCCGCCACGGCCAGTACCTTCTTGATCGCCTGGTCCGGCGTCAGGAGCTCGGAAACGACGCCCGGACGGGATTCGTTGGAGCAGTCGTACTTGCGGTTGCAGTAATTGCACTGGATGTTGCAGGCCGGCGCCACGGCCACGTGCATGCGGGCGAAGTAGTGGTGCGCTTCTTCCGAATAGCAGGGATGGTCCTGCACCTTGGCCCGGATGTGATCCGGCAGGTGGGAAAGGGCGTCGGGGGCGGTGCCGCAGCCGCTGGAGGCGCAGCCCCCGCCTTCGGCCGCCGGGGCGCTACTGCTGATGACTGGAAGTTCCACGATGCTGGCTCCTCGAAATCGTTTCGAGGGTGGTTCAGCAATCGCTGTGCCAGAGAGGTTTTTACTTAAAAATCAGCCGGATGCATCCAGCGGCGACGGCGCCTGTCGCCCCCCTTGTCGCAAACGTGACAGACCCTCAGGCGACGACGGAAGCCAGGCCGGCGGGGCCGATGGGCGCCTGGGCGAGCCAGGGCACCAGGGCGCAGCGGGGGCAGGGTTCGCCCTGGACTCGATCGATGAGGGGCAACTCGCTGGCCCCCCGCTGGGCGAGCCGTGGGTCCGTGGTGCCGCTGGCGAGCAATGATTGATTAACGACCCAGGCGTAGGGGGCGATGCCGGCCCGGGCGAGGTCCGCCTGCAGGCGTTCGGCCTCGTGCACGGGCGTCGCCTCCGGCAGGGTGACGATGAGGATGCGGGTGTAGGCCGGGTCGCGCAGGCGGGGCAGGAGCAGGCGCACCGATTCGGGCATGTCGCCCTGGGTGCGCATCACCTCCCGGTGGTAGGCCTCGGCGGCGTCGAGGAGCAGGATGGTGTGGCCGGTGGGTGCCGTGTCGAGGACGACGAAACCGTCGCGGCCGGCATCCACCGTGCGGGCGAAGGCACGGAAGACGGCGATCTCTTCCGTGCAAGGGGAGCGCAGGTCTTCCTCGAGCAGGGCGCGGCCGCTGGCGTCCAGGTGCCTGCCTGCCCGCTCCAGGACCTCGGCGCTGTAGTCGGCCACTTCCCGGGCCGGGTCGATGCGGGTGACGGTCAGCCCGGGCAGGGTGCCATCCACGGTCCCCGCCACATGGGCGGCGGGGTCGGTGGTGGACAGGGTCACCGCATGGCCCCGGGCGGCCAGGGCGACGGCGATGGCGGCCGCCACCGTGGTCTTGCCGACGCCTCCCTTGCCCATGGTCATCACTACGCCGTGGCCGGCGCGGGCGATGTCGTCCACCAGCCTGGCCAAGCCGGGGGGCAGGGGCGCTGTCGGCATCGGCTGCGGCGCCGGCAGAGGCACGCTGCCGGGGTCGGCCATGTGGCGCAGGGCGGCGAGGCCGACGGTACCGAGGGGCAGGAAGGGGATGGTGCGGCGGGGCAGACCGGCCAAACCGGCGGGCATGGCCGCCAACGCCTCGACCGCCCGGCGGGCCATGGCGGTGGCGACGGCGTCGTCCGGCCGGCCATCGGCGAACAGGCCGTTGATGCTCAACTGCAGGTTGGTCACCCCCAAAGCGGCCAGTTCGCCGCGCGTGCGTTCTGCCTCGCGCAGGGCGGAGGCCTCGGGGCGGCTGACCAGGATCACCGTGGTCGCGGCCGGATCGGCAAGGCGCTGCACGCTGGCGGCGTACAGGGACTTCTGCTTTTCCAGCCCGGCCAGGGGGCCGAGACAGGAAACGCCGCCGGTGGAGGAGGAAATGAATTCGTTCCACGCCGAGGGCAGGGTGAGGAGGCGCAGGGTATGGCCGGTGGGCGCCGTGTCGAAGATGACGTGGTCGAAGGCCGCCGTGGCGGCGGGGTCGCCGAGGAGCTTGGAGAACTCGTCGAAGGCGGCGATCTCCACCGTGCAGGCGCCGGAGAACTGCTCTTCCATGCTCTGGATGGCGGCCGCCGGGAGGATGCCGCGGTAGGGAGCGACCATGCGCTCCCGGTAATCCCGGGCCGCCGCCTCGGGGTCGATGTTGAGGGCGAACAGTCCCGGCGCATCGGGGATGGCGGTCGGCGCCGCTCCCAGGCGGGTGCCCAGCACTTCATCGAGGTTGGAGGCCGGGTCGGTGCTGACGATCAGCACCTGGCGCCCGGCATCCGCCAGGGCCAGGCCGGTGGCGCAGGAAAGCGAGGTCTTGCCCACGCCGCCCTTGCCGGTGAAGAAGAGGGTGCGGGTGCGGGCGTCGGCGAGGGTCATGGCTTTAGAGCTTGAGCGTCAGCAGGTGCCCGGCTTGCAGCCGCAACTGCCTACCTTGATGTGAGGCTTGTCGGCGGTGGCGAGGGCGAGGCCCAGCTTCTGGGCCAGTTGCGGGCGGGTGAGGTAGATGCCGGTGGAGACCACATGGCCGTCCACCGCCAGGATGGGCAGGCGGTCCATGCCCGCTTCCATCTCCTTGACCACCGCCGGGTTGGCGGCGAAGGCCTGGGGTTCCTGGCCCAGGTTGTGGCGGGCCACGGCGACGCCCTGTTCCTCGACCCATTTCAGGTCGGCGGCGAACTGGGCGAGCACCGGATCGACATCGACGCCGCAGACGCCGGTGGAGCAGCACATGGCAGGGTCGAACACTTCCAGTTTTTTCATGGGGGTCTCCTTGGAAATCAGCGGGCTTCGTACCAGCCTTTGGACTGGTTGACGATCTTGACGACGAGCAGCATCACCGGCACTTCGATGAGGACGCCGACCACGGTGGCCAGGGCGGCGCCGGATTCGAAGCCGAAGAGGCTGATGGCAGCGGCCACGGCAAGCTCGAAGAAATTGGAGGCGCCGATCAGAGCCGAGGGACAAGCCACGTTGTGCTTCTCGCCGGCGGCCCGGTTCAGCCAATAGGCCAGGGCCGAGTTGAAAAAGACCTGGATCAGGATGGGCACCGCCAGCAGGGCGATGATCACGGGCTGGCGCAGGATGGCCTCGCCCTGGAAGGCGAAGAGCAGCACCAGGGTGGCGAGCAGGGCGGCGATGGACCAGGGGCCGACCTTCGCCATGGCGGCGTCGAAAACCGCCGGTCCGCCGGCGAGCAAGGAGCGCCGCCAGAGCCGGGCGAGGATCACCGGAATGACTATGTACAGCACCACGGAGGTCAGCAGCGTTTCCCAGGGCACGGTGATGGACGAGAGGCCGAGCAGGAAGGCGACGATGGGTGCGAAGGCGAAGACCATGATGCTGTCGTTAAGGGCGACCTGGGAGAGGGTGAACAGCGGGTCGCCGTTGGAGAGCCGGCTCCAGACGAAGACCATGGCCGTGCACGGCGCCGCCGCCAGCAGGATGAGGCCGGCGACGTAGCTGTCCAGCTGCTCGGCCGGGAGCAGGGGGGCGAACAGGGTGCGCACGAAGAGCCAGGCGAGGAAGGCCATGGAAAAGGGCTTCACCAGCCAGTTCACGAACAGGGTGACGGCGATGCCGCGGACGTGCTGCCTCACCTCGTGCAGGGCGCCGAAATCCACCTTGACCAGCATGGGGATGATCATCACCCAGATGAGCAGGCCCACCGGCAGGTTGACCCGGGCCACCTCCAGGCGGCCGATGGCCTGGACCGGGCCCGGGGTCACCTGGCCGAGGACGATGCCGGCGACGATGCAGAGGAAGACCCACAGGGTCAGGTAGCGCTCGAAGACGCTCATGGGGGCGCCGGCTTCGGCCTTGATGGCGATTTCACATTGGGCTGTCATGGCAGCGCCTCACAGAGCGAGCGCTTCGCGCACCGCGGCCACCAGCCGCGCGCGGATGTCGTCGCGCACGGCGACGAAGCTTTCCAGCGGCTCGCCATGGGGATCGTGGAAGGGCACGTGGATGCGCTGCACCGGCCGTGGGAAGACCGGGCAGGTCTCGCGGGCGTTGTCGCACACGCTGACCACCAGGTCGATGGGCGTGTCGAGCAGGCTGTCCACGTCCTTGGGGAAGAGGCCTTCCGTCGGCAGCCCGGCCAGCTTCAGCGCCGCGATGGCCCCGTCGGCCACCTTGGGCTGGGGGCGGGTACCGGCGGAGACCGCCTTCACCCGGCCGGCCAGGTCGTGGTTGAGGATGGCCTCTCCCATCTGGGAGCGGCAGGAGTTGCCTGTGCACAGGACGAGGACGGTGGGGATCATGGCGTTTCGGTTTCGGAAGGAGTTCCCGGGCGGGAAGCGGTTTTCTGGAGGCTGCCCCGGCGCTTGGCGACGGTGTCGGCAGCCCGGGTCTTGGGCAGGCATTCGCCGCTGCCCTGGCAGCAGTTGCGGGTGAGGAAGGCCAGCAGTTCGTCCATGGCGGCGTAGTCGGTGGCGTAGCGGATGAAGCGCCCCTCCTTGCGGCCCTGGATCAGCCCCACCCGGCTCAAGTGCGCCAGGTGGAAGGAAAGCGTAGCGGGTGCCATGGCCAGACCTTCTCCGATGGCGCTGGCCGTCACGCCCGCGGGGCCGGCTTCCACCAGCAGGCGGAAGATGGAAAGGCGGGATTCGTGCCCGAGGGCGGCGAGGAGTTCGGCGGCGGTTGATGTTTCCATGATTCGAATATTATCGAATTATTGAGGGCGGTGGGTGAAGAATATGTGACCGAAGGGCTTAGGGAACCGGGACTGGTTCGTGATCGGCCTTAGTTGTCCTACAACGTTCCCTAGACAAATCGGGCGAGCCGGAGAAGGGCTGCGCTCTAGCCAAATCCGGCGAGCAAATAAGAAGGCCACCCGTTGGGGTGGCCCGAGTCCTCATTCGCGACGCCGATTGCCGACGCTGCCGCGCTCCCGCGGAGTTCAGTTCACTAGCTTTTGCGGTGACTTGCGACGGGAGAGTCCCAGACCCGCCAGGCCAAGGCCGGTGAGTACGAGTGTGGCTGGCTCGGGCACCGCCGAGCTAGTCGAGCCGGTCAAGCTGAACGCCATGTCGGGAACTTGCCTCCTGGATCCGCTGAAATCCTGCACGCCAGCCCCGTCGCCATCGAGCGATTCAGCCCAACCCCATTGCGGGGGGAAGACGAGGTCGGGAACAATCGATAGCCAGTATTCAGTGCCTGCCTGAGCCTGAAAAGCGCTGGCGAGGTTAACGCTATAGGTGAAGACGTTAAGACCACCGAAATTCCCGAGCAACGTTTCATTGGCCGTTCCGCCGATAAATGTACTGAACAATGAGCTTCCGGGTGTCCCTGCGTTATCGGACCAAAATTGAATCGTGAATCCGGCGATCGGCGATTGGCTTCCGCTGAAGTAGCCTCCGGTCCAATGGACGTCGGTGACGCTGGCCGTTGCGGAGAGGGTGAAGTTGTCATAGACGGTGGCGAAATTGCCAAAGCCGCCACCAGCCGTATCGTTCTGAGATGCAAACAGGTTTCCAGTGCCAGCGAAAGTTTGGTCATAAAGCACGGCAGCTTGAGCTTGCAGCGCAACGAAGCACAGCGCCATGGCGCCAAGTTTGAAACCTGTCTTCATCTCACCCTCCGGTTGTATTGAGTGTTATCCGAAGTTTGGTCAAAGCAGCTAATATGCCAAAGCACTTATTCCTTTTGTAATCATGGAGATAAAATTCGTGGCGCTGTCGAGAGGCTGGGGGGTGTAAAGTTTTCCGACATGAGGCGGGAGATAAAATTGAACGAGCAAGCATTTGATGGAACGCGTGCGGCATATGGTATGCGGTTGCTTGCTTGGCTCTGGCTCACCCTACAGCAATAGGGGGCTACCCTGGCAACCCCGGCGGCTTCGAAGGCCTCAAGGCCAAGCTGGCCGGGAAGTAAGCCTTGTGCCCCCAGCGGATGCGCGGTCACAGGCGTAGTCGCTGGGAGCCTCCGGCTCCCAGATCAATCGGCAACCGGGGTATGCAGGCGGACATCGACCGGCACGGCGTTCGCGCGGGAGTTCCAGTTGCTGGCGGCATCGGCGAAGGCGGCTGCGGCAGGCAGGACAGCCACGCGCAGTCACGGCCGCGCATAGAAGAGGTAGTCGGCGGTGTAGGGCACGCGGGCGATCTGGCCGTTTTGGGAGCCGTCGCATCCGCTCTCCGGCGCCGTACCGCCCGCGGTATTGATCCGCTGGATCGAGCCCACGCGGCCGAGGCGGCCGGCGGAGCCGTCGCCGCGGGCGATGAGTAGCAGCCAGGGGATGGCCCCGGCGGCCGGGGCGTCGGCCTTGGCGCGCAGCTTGCCTTCCACGCGGCTGCCGTCCTCCGCCTGCCAGAAAGGGCCGGCGCCGTGGCGGCCGGCCTCCCGCCCGCCGGCGTCGAAGAGGCGCGCCTCCGGGCCGACGAAGGCCCAGGCGGCGCGGCCGGTCTCGACGGTGGTGCGGCACTGGTAGATCTGCACGCCGCTTGCCGAAAGCGTGAGGACGAGGGTCTCCCCGGCATCGGGCGCCAGCTCGGGCGGGACGTCGGCCTTCGCCGCCGCCGGGCCGGCGGCCAGGCAGAGAGCGGCGAACACGAAGGTGAAAGCTGTTTTCATGGTGTTCTCCTTGGGGATGGGCGGGCGTCTCAGGCCGTCTCGATGACGACTTCCAGGTACTCGCCGGGAACGACCAGCGAATCGGGGCCGCCGACATTGAGTTCGTCGAGCATGGCGGCGATGTCGGCTTCCAGGCCGGCGCGGGCGGAATCGTCCAGGGCCGCGAAGGCCTTGTGGGTCGGTCCATAGTAGTCGCCGAAGATCTGCAGCCAGTGCGCGGCGGAGCGGTAGCGGAAGTTGAAGTGGCGGCGGACGCAGCGGATCTCTTCGGCCCGCGCGCCGAACAATTCGACCATGCGCGATTCGGTGCCCCACAGGGCGGGGGACTTGAGCCCCGCCGGCGGCGGCAGGCGGCCGCCGATCAGCTTGAACAGCCGCCCGATGAAGCCTTCCGGCGTCCAGTTGGCCATGCCGATGCGGCCACCGCTGCGGACGACGCGGAGCATCTCGCGGGCCGTGCGCTCCTGGTCCGGGGCGAACATCGCGCCGAAGGTGGAGAGCACGACGTCGAAGCTCCCATCGGCAAAGGGCAGGGCCTCGACGTCGGCCGGCTCGATGCGGATCGTCAGGCCTTCCGCAGCGGCGCGGCGGCGGCATTTCTCGAGCAGAGCCGGCACGTAATCGGAAGCGGTGACGTCGGCGAAGCGGCGGGCCGCGGCCAGAGTGGCGTTGCCATTGCCGGCGGCGACATCGAGAACGCGCTCGCCGGCGCGCACGTCGGCGGCTTCGCCGAGGGTTTCGCCGACGATCTGCAGGGTCGTGCCGATGACGGCGAAATCGCCGCTGGCCCAGGTCGCCTGCTGGCGTTCCTTGATGGCGGCATAGTCGGGGGTCTTGGGGGGCACTGCGAGGGTCGTTTCCATGGTGGTCTCCATTGGTGGGTTGGGTTGGCCGCCGCTTTGTGGGGCGGCGTGTTGTCATTTTTCCCCTTTGGAGAAAATGCACTTCGCTCAGCGTCGTAGAATCTTGATCAGGAATCCGGAATCGTCGCGCAGCTTGTCCGCAAGTCCGCCCGGACTGATTCGAACGCCCCCAAGGAGTCGCCATGCAACACGATCCCCTGTCGGATGTTCTCTCCAGTGTCCGCCTGCGCGGCGCCATCTTCTATTACGTCAGCTGCGCCCGCAGCTGGGTTGCCGAGACCCCGCCCTCGCCCGAACTGGCCGATGCCCTGAGCCCCGGCGCCGAGCATGTGATCGCCTACCACATGATCCTGCGCGGCAAGGGGTGGGCGGGGGTGGATGGCGAGCCGCCTCTGCGGTTCGAAGCCGGCGACATTGTCATGTTCCCTCGGGGCGACACCCATGCGCTGTCGAGCGCACCCGGCATGCGCGCCGAAGGCGGTGACCAGAGCTGGCGCGCCAGCACTCGCGACCACCCCAAGCCGATCCTGGTGGCCCTCTATGACGGCGTCTGCGAGCTCGATGTCGAAGTCCCCCCGGCAGAGGCCGAGACGGTCATCGTCTGCGGCTTCATCAGCTGCGACCGGCGCCCCTTCAACCCCTTGATCGGCGCCCTGCCACGGGTACTCCACCTGGCCGCCGCCGAGGTCGGCGCCTGGGTGACCCCCATGCTCGGCCAGGCCGTGGCCGAGTCGCGCCACCGGCGGGCCGGGAGCGCCGCGGTGCTCGAACGCGTCAGCGAAATGGTCTTCGTCGATGCCGCCCGCCGCTACCTGGAATCCCTGCCCGAAGACGGCGGCAGCGGCTGGCTGGCCGCCCTGCACGAGCGCTTCGTCGAGCGCGTCGGCATGCCTCCGATGCAATACCTCGCCCACTGGCGCATGCAGCTCGGCGCCAAACTGCTGCGCGAAGGCAATGCCCCGGTCGCCGCCATTGCCCTGGAGACCGGCTACGACTCCGAAGCGGCTTTCTGCAGGGCGTTCAAACGCCTCACCGGACAACCGCCCGCCACCTGGAGGCGCATGAATCGCGAAGGAAAGGCGGCGACGCAGGCGCAGGCGAGGCGCTGATCGAAGGTCGCGCCGGTGATGGTCGGCGTGCGTTGGCAGAAAAATGGAGGGATGGCCGCTGCCGATTTTGCGGGAAAACGCTTGGCGGAAGGAGTCTCAATCGACCAGGCGATGGGGCAGAGTAAGTTAGGAGTGCTTCTCGGCCTGAGCAATCGGTGAGCCACAAGAAAAATTGGCCGATTCTGATTAACTGCCACCCTCCGCCCGCGGCTTACTTGCCCCGGATTTCCCGCAAGCGACTGACCGGCGCGAACCCATGGCTGTTCCGCGCAGTGGCATCGAAAACCGACGCAAGGGCCGCATCGCCAACCGCCGGGGGGATGGCGAAACCTCGTGGCGGACCCTCAGGCCCCTTGCCCTGATGTTCCGGGGTCGTTGCTGGACGCTCGGCGCCTGGCGCGAGTTGCGGGGCGGCTTCCGCACCTTCCGTGTCGACCGCATCACAGATGCCGCACTCCTCTGTGAGGAGTTCGACGATCGCCACGGACATCTCTGGGGAAAATACCTTAGGATCGTCCGCAACGGGGGCCGCGAAGACGGCGCAGTGCCTCCCGGGTACCGGGTTGTTGCCTGTAAGTTCCGCGCTCTGTTCGCGACTATGTCGGTAGATCCAACGCTCCCGCGAGGGGAACATGAAGCGGAAAATGGCGGTAGGCCCCCGGATCGAAAGCCCGCCGTCGCTGTCTGACCCAATCATCGGAAAGAACTCTCATGAAGACTTACACCCGAGACCCCACCGCCATTGCCGCCCTCAGCCCGGAGCAGTACCGGGTCACCCAACAGAACGGCACCGAGTACCCTGGCACCGGCGAGTATCTCCATAACCATGAGCCGGGCCTCTACGTCGATGTCGTGTCCGGCGAGCCCCTGTTCGCCTCCAGTGACAAGTTCGAGTCGGGGTGCGGCTGGCCGAGCTTCACCAAGCCCGTCGTGCCCACTTTCGTCAGCGAGCGGCGGGACATCAGCCACGGCATGATCCGTACCGAAGTCCGCTCGGCCCACGGCGACAGCCACCTGGGGCACGTCTTTCCCGATGGCCCCCGGGACCGGGGCGGGTTGCGCTATTGCATCAATTCGGCGTCCCTGCGCTTCGTCCCCCTGGAGCGCATGGACGCCGAGGGTTACGGCGACTATATCGATCAAGTGGAGGTGAAATGATGACCACCACCGAACGCGCCGTCCTTGCCGGAGGCTGCTTCTGGGGCATGCAGGACCTCATCCGCCGCATGCCGGGCGTGGTCGCCACCCGCGTCGGCTACACCGGCGGCGAGGTGCCCCGGGCAACCTACCGTAACCACGGTTCCCACGCGGAGGGGATCGAGATCCACTTCGACCCCGAGAGGCTGAGCTACCGCCGGCTGCTGGAATTCTTCTTCCAGATCCATGACCCCACGACGCGCAACCGGCAGGGTAACGACGTCGGCAGCTCCTACCGGTCTGCCATTTACTATGTGAGCGAGCGGCAGCGAGAAATCGCCCTCGACACCATTGCCGACGTCAATGCTTCCGGCCTGTGGCCGGGCAAGGTAGTGACCCAGGTCGAACTGGTGGGCGACTTCTGGGAAGCGGAGCCGGAGCACCAGGATTATCTGGAACGCTACCCCGGCGGCTACACCTGCCACTACCCGCGGGCGGGGTGGGTATTGCCGCGGAGAGGAGCGTGATTGGGGTTGCCATCGCCTGCGGGTGGCAAGCGGGGGCGATTACGGGCGCTTGGCGTCCGCGAGGAGGGCCTTGTAGGCCATATCCGATTGCAGAATGTGCTGTAGCCACCAGCCGGTAGAAAATTGCCTGACGGCTTGGGGACCCTGACTTTTCAGCGAAGCGGAAAAGATGAATTCGGCCAGGGCATCGGTGTATGCCTGACGCTCGCGCTTTTGGGTCTCCATATCCGGGTGCTGCTGTTCCGCGAGTAGCGTCTCTTCCGTGCGGAAATGCTCCTGAGCATATTGGTGCATTTGTTCCAGGCTCGGCAGGATTGCGCAGCGGAAATCTTCCTCTTGCGCGGTGATCGTCGCAACTGCCTGACAGAGCTCCAGCCGCCGCCGGTGCTGGCGATCGAGGAGCTCCACCCCGACGCTGTATGCCGGCAACCAGACCAGGGCGGCCACTTCGGGCATCCCCGAAGCCTAAGACAGGCATTTGAGCAGGGTTGCGAACAGCGCCTCCGGTGCGACGGGCTTGGCGACAAAATCGTTCATGCCGACGGCCAGACAGCGCTCGCGATCTTCCGCAAAGGCGTTGGCGGTCATGGCGATGATCGGAATTGCATCGAATCCGGGTAGTGCCCGAATCCGGCGGGTCGACTCAAGACCGTCCATCACCGGCATCTGCATGTCCATGAACACCGCGTCGAAATCGCCGGACTGAATTCGGGCGAGGGCTTCCGCGCCGTTGCCCGCGGTCTCGACTCTGAGGTTCGCCTCCTCGAGGAAGGTTTTCGCGATTTCCGCGTTGATCGGCTCGTCTTCGACGAGAAGAATCCGGCGGCCGGAAAAGCGCCGACGCAGTTCCTCCTCCGGTGCCAGCGCTTCGGCTTCCCGCGGCGCGTCGCGGTAGTCCGCCTTGGTCAATCGGGCGGAGAACCAGAAGGTGCTGCCCTGGCCGAGGGTGCTTTCGGCGCCGGCTTCGCCCCCCATCTGGCGCGCAATGGATTGGGTGATGGCCAAGCCGAGACCCGTGCCGCCGTATTTGCGCGTCAGCGAGTTGTCGGCCTGCTCGAAGGCCGAGAAGATGCGAGCCAAGGCATCGGGGGCGATGCCGATTCCCGTGTCGATCACTTCGACGCGGACCAGGGCGCTGAACTCGTCGTCTTCGACCACGCGGATCCGCAAGGTCACCGTACCACTTGGGGTGAATTTGATCGCATTGGCGACGTAATTGAGGATGCCCTGCTGCAGCTTCGTTGCATCGCCCATCAGGCCATACTCCGGAGACTCGCATTCGACGGCGAGGGCGATGCCCTGGCGCTGCGCGCGCGGGCGCAGCATGTCCGCCACATTGTCCGCCAGGGCTTTGAGCCGAACCGGTTCCTGCTCGAGCACCAGCTTCCCCGCCTCGATCTTGGACAGATCGAGGATGGAATTGATGATTTCCAGGAGGTGATTGCTCGCGGTCTCGAGTTGGCCCATCCGTTGGGTCTGCGTATCCGTGAGGCCCTCGCGGCGAACGATGCGGGCCATCCCCGGAATCGCGTTGAGCGGGGTGCGGATTTCGTGGCTCATGTTGGCGAGAAAGGTACTTTTGGCACGACTGGCCGCTTCCGCCGCATCCCGCGCTTTCTCCAGCGCCAGGGTGCGTTCGTTGACCAGGTCCTCCAGGTGATGGCGATAGTTCTCCAGTTCCGCCTCGGCGGCTTTTCGGGCCGTGATATCCACGTCCATGCAGGCGAAGGCGTTCTGCCCGTCGTCCGACGGGAATGAAAAGACGGTGGAGAGCACCCAGCGGGTTTCCCCATTGCGATGGCGGGTTTCGATCTCCTGGGGTCCGAAGGGACGACCCTTGGCCTCGATCTCGGCCAGGATTGCGCGAAAATCGCCCGCCCGGTCCGGGGCAAGGATCAATTCGCCGAGGGTCCGCCCCAGGGCCTCGCTCGCCGACCAGCCGTAGAGGGTGGCGGAAGCGGGATTCCAGTAGCGGACCCGGGCTTCCCGGTCGAACCACTGTATCGCCACATTGGGGGTACATTCGATGTTGGCCCGCAAGCGCGCCTCGCTGGCCAGAAGTTCGAGGGCCGTCTGCTTTTCGGCGGTGATGTCGGAAATGATTCCGGCCATGCGCAGCGGTTTGCCCGTGGCATCCCGCTCGACGACCCTCCCTTTGCCGCGCAGCCAGAGCATCTGCCCTGTTTTCGTACGGATGCGATATTCGATCACGCTCTCGGGCGCAAGTCCGGCCAGATGCCTTTGCATGGTGCCGATGACGCTCTCCCAATCATCGGGATGGACCAGGGATTGGAAGAACTCCAGATTGGGGACGATCTCCCCTTCCCGATAGCCGACGATCTCGTAATAACGGGGCGAAAGGTAGGCGAGGCCGGTGGTCAGATCCCAGTCCCAGACCCCGTCATTGGAAGCGTCCAGGACGAGCCGCAAGCGCTTTTCGCTTTCGAGAACCGCCTCTTCGGCCGCGCGCGCTTCCGCTCGCCTGCGCAGTCGATGGAGCACGATGGAAAAAGCGACTCCCGTGGCGGCGAAGGCGGCAACCGAGACGGTCGCTCCCGGGGGAACGATGGAAAATGAGAAGCGCGGCGGAAGAAAGACGTACCAGCCCAGGAAGGTCGCCAGGGCGGTCGCGGCGAGACCCGCTTCCAAGCCGCCCAGCGCCGCGGCAAAGAATGCGGCGGGATAGAACATGAACCAGACGAGGGGTTGCAGGACGTCCCAGAAAATATGCTGGACCGTCGCCGCCCCGCTCACGAGGAGCAGTCCCAACAGGCTAGAGCGAAGCTTGCCGCCAGCGACCTTCTGCATCTGGACCTTCCCCTGCGGATTGAGGAATACCTTTCCATCTTAATGGATGTGCCTGGCCTGGGGTTGATTTGACGCAGAGTTCAGGCCGATGGGCTGGGATCCAATCTCCGCTTTGACCGGCACCACCGGGGAAGGGTCATGCCCGGCTGCCGTGTCGGCCTAAGCTGCAGACGATGACGAGTCGGTGCCGAACGCGGCGATGGCCGGTCGTGGCGATGAGCAGCGACCGGCCCGCTACGGTCATCGCGTCGCCGGCGCTCTCCGGGGACGTTCTCGCGCGGGCGGCGGGCGGCGTGGGAGAAGGATGCCGCCAGCCCGCAGAGTAAGGCCTATGATGAAAGTGTGCTGCGCCGGAAGCCCCGCCCGGCCGGTGGCCGGGCCGATACAGGTCGCGGGGCAGAGGAGAATGCCATGGGCAAAATGCGGGTCGAGCGGGATTCCTTCGGAGCCGTCGAGGTACCGGCGGAACGGTTGTGGGGGGCGCAGACCCAGCGGGCCCTGGCGCATTTCGCCATCTCCGGTGAACGCATGCCGAAGGAACTGATCGTCGCGCTGGCGCTGGTCAAGCAATCCTGTGCCTGGGTCAATCGGGACCTCGGCCTCCTCGACGAGAGCAAGGCAGCGGCCATCGCCGAAGCCGCCGGAGAAATCCTGGCCGGCCGGCACGACGCCGAATTCCCCTTGGCGGTCTGGCAGACCGGGTCGGGAACGCAGAGCAACATGAACATGAACGAGGTCCTCGCCAACCGGGCCTCGGAACTCCTCCACGGCGAGCGGGGCGAGCAGCGCCTGGTCCACCCCAATGACGAAGTCAATCTCGGGCAATCGTCCAACGACGTCTTCCCCACCGCTCTGCACGTCGCCGCCGCCCACGGCATCGCCCGCCACCTGCTGCCTTCCCTGGCTCGCCTGCGGTCGACCCTGGGCGGGCAGGCCGTTGCCTTCGACGAGTTCGTGAAAATCGGCCGCACCCATCTGCAGGACGCGACGCCCCTCACCCTGGGCCAGGAATTCTCCGGCTACGTCGCCCAGCTCGACCACGCCCGGGACGGGATCGAAGCGTCGCTGGCCTCCCTCTATCCCCTGGCCATCGGCGGAACCGCCGTCGGCACGGGGCTCAACGCCCATGTCGAATTCGGCCCGCGGGTAGCGGCGGCCCTGGCCCAAAGTTCTGCCCAGCCCTTCGTCAGTGCCGCCAACAAGTTCGCCGCCCTGGCCGCCCACGACGGCCTGGTCGCGGCCCATGGCGCCCTCAAGACCCTGGCCGTGGCGCTCATGAAGATCGCCAACGACCTGCGCTGGCTGGCCTCGGGCCCCCGCTCCGGATTGGGCGAAATCAGCCTGCCGGAAAACGAGCCCGGCAGCTCCATCATGCCGGGCAAGGTGAATCCGACCCAGTGCGAAGCGCTGATCATGGTCTGCGTCCAGGTCATGGCCAACGACGTGGCGGTCGGCTTCGGCGGCGCCACCGGCAATTTCGAACTCAATGTCTGCAAACCGCTGATCGCCCATAACTTTCTTCAGAGCGTGCGCCTGCTGACCGATGCCATGGCCAGTTTCGAGACCCACTGCGTGCGCGGCATCGTTCCCCAGCGGGAACGCATGGCCGAACTGGTGGAACGGTCGCTGATGCTGGTGACGGCGCTGACCCCTCACATCGGCTACGACCGCGCCGCGGAGATCGCCAAGCAGGCCCACCGGGAAGGGACGACCCTGCGCCAGGCGGCGCTGGCCCTGGGCTATCTGACGGCCGAGGAATTCGACCGCTGGGTCAGGCCCGTGGCGATGGTCCGCCCCGGGGCGCAATAAAGCGGCCCGACCCGCGAAGGAATCAATGGACTACGAAGGGGACCTTGTCGCCGGCGTGCTTCTTGACCTGCTTTGCTACCTTCTTTTCCTTGGGCGTCAAGAGCGCCTGCTTCTTGGTCTCTTTGTTGCCTTTCCGAATCTTGCCCATGATGACCTCCTGGAGGGCTCCGCCAAGCGGCGGTACCGCTTCACTATAGGCCGATGCCGGCAAAAGGGTGCAGTATTTGCGCCGGCCCATCGCCGGCCTTTGCGCCTCAGGCCGGACGATCCTCCGTCAGGGTCATGAGTACATCCGAATACCAGGCGCAATTCAGTCCCAAGGCTTCGTCTAGGACCAGATCCCGAGTGCCCACGTCGAGCCGGGCGGAATGCACGCCGAGGAGCCACCAGGGCAGCCCGGCCGTGGCGCCGCCCTCGTCGGTGCGGCGCAGCACCACCGGGGCGCCGCTGGTGCCGCGGTGAGTGCGGGCATCGGTCAGGAAGTAGCCCTGCCCCTGAAAGCGCAGCCCGAAGGACGAGGCGATGGTCGCCTGGCGGACGACGGGCAGTTGGTGCAGGTTGTCCTGAAACCCCAGAGGATAGCCGACCACCAGGATCGACTGCCCGACTTCTATGGATTCCAGACGGGGCGGCAGATTCTCCGGCGAAAAGGCGCGATAGACCACACCCTGAGGCAGCAGATGGGGAGCAATCTCGATGGCCGCCACGTCCACGTCGCCGGCGGCGTCGGCACAGGTGCGCCAGCGGCTCAGACCGTTTTCGAACAGAGGGACGACCAGCCGCGTCGTCCGCGACAGGTGCCCGGCGCCCATGTGGAGTTCGATGGCCAAGCTGTCGGGATGGTGCTCGCTGGGCGGGTCGATGACCACGTGCCGGCAGGTGACCAGAAAGAGACGCGACCCCCGTTCGAAGAGGAAGCCGCTGGCGTTGGTCCGGTGCCAGCCGCCCAGGAGCGTCTGCACCCGGACGGTGGTCAGAAGGATGGATTCGATCTGCATCGGTTCAAGGGCTTGGGGATGCAATCTCCCCCGCAGCGCACGCTTACGGGGGAAACCGCCGACCGGAGAATCAACCGCGGGCGCAGTTCACCGCATCGGCCAGACGCTCGTAGCGATAGTCGCCGTAGCGATAGCTCCATCCCTCGAAGCGGATGCCAAGCGGCTCCATGACGGCCAGGTCTACGGCACTGGGGAACGGGCGGTCGCGCCACGCCTCCGGGTTGGTGACGGGGGCCTGGCCATCGCCGCGCGCCACTTCCAGTTCCGCGTAGGCGACGGCGTCGGGCAGCCGGTCGTATTTGAAATCGTGATAGACGAACTGGTGTCCGTCGAAGGCGATACCGAGATGCATGGCCTGGGCCTGTTGCGCCTCGGAAACGGAAGAATCGGGACGCTGGCAAGCGATCCCTTGGGGGATGTCGGTCATGATGGAGGCCTCCGGAAGTGTCGGGTGAATTCCCGACGGTCTGCAAATCAACGGAAGCGCCCTTCGCCCAGGATGGGAGCTGAAGGTTCGAGGTGAACCGTTGGCTGGTCACGCTTTCAATGTAGCACGGCCGATCCGGCAGGGCATGGGTTAATCCTTGACTGGCCTCATCCTGCCCGCCGCAACAAGCGCAGGCATTCCACCGATGCCGCCAGGTCCCGGGCGGTGAAATCGTCGAAATTCTTCAGCGTCGCGTCGGCACCGTTCTCCAGGAGCAGTTTGACCAGGTTGGGTTTGCTGTTGGAGGCCACGTACATCAGGCAGGTGGCGCCGTTGCCGTTTTGCAGATCGAGGTCGATACCGGCGTCCAGCAGGCGCCGGATGATGCCGTGGTCGCCGTTGTAGCAGGCCAGCCAGAGGGCGTTGCAGCCGTCGGCGTTGCGCACGGTGATGTCCACGCCCAGGGTAAGGAGTTCGTCCACGATGTCGCGGCGGCCTTCCTTGCAGGCGCGCATGAGGGGGGTGAAGCGGCCGTCGGCCTGGGGGTCCGAGAGTTGGTCGGCGGGGAAGCCGTGGGCGGCAAGAAATTCGGCGAGGGTCGGGGTCATGGGCGATCGCTTAGGCGTTGGGGGTAGGGCGGGCTGGATTCGATGCGGTCGTCGACGATGGGGGTGCCAACGGTGAAGTGATAGACGCTCTGCCAGGTGTCGCCGGTGAGACCGAAGGCCAGATGTACCGGGTCGTCGAAGAAGCAGCCGATACCGGTGCCGCGCACGCCGGCGGCTTCGGCTTCCAGGTAGAGGGCCTGGCCGATGAGGCCGGCTTCCCGCAGCAGGGTGCGGTAGGCATAGGCGCCGTGGTCGGCGAGGTTGGCGAAGTCGGCGAGCATGCCCAGGGAGAAGGCGCTGGTGGCCGCGATGTCCTGGTGGCAGGAGAGGGCGCGGGCCAGACGCTGCACCTCCTGCAGACCAAGGGCGGCGAGGAGCGTGAGATGGAGATGGGCGGGGCAATCCAGATCCACGTCGGCCACCGCGCAGCGGCTGGCGAAGCGGTCGTCGGCGGCGCCGAGGAGGGCAGGGAGCTCGGCCGCCGCCTCCGGCGTGCGGGGCAGCAGGTAGAGGCCGGGGGGCAGGCCATCCACGCGCAGGACGAAGAGCAGCAGGGCGATGGCGGGATCGGCCGCCTGGCCCGTGAAGGGGGCACCGGGGCGGGGCAGGGTGGCATCCAGCAGGCGATAGAAAGCGCCCTTGTCCAGGGTGTGCTTGGGGTCGAAGCGCTGGGCGCTGCGGCGCTGGCGAATCAGTTGGGCGGTGCCGGCCGGCGTGGGGTGCGTAGGCAGCGGGGGCTGGGGGGCGAAGGCCGCTGGTGCGGGCGCTGCGGGCGAATCCTCCCGGCGGCTGGCCGCGGCGGCCTGGGCGATGACGGGCCAGCGGTAGCCGGGGGCCGGGTCGATGGTGCTGGGTTGGCCGCGCCACTTGGCGCCGTCGAGCCAGCCGGCGAGGTCGGCGGGCGGGGTGGCCAGGCCGGGGGCGTGGAGGGCGACGAGAACCTCCGGCTCTTCGGCCTCGGTGAAGGCGAAGCGGCTGGGGGGGAAGTCTTCGGCGCGGTCGAGGCCGAGCAGGTGGGCGAGGGTGGTGCCGCCGGGGGCCAGGGGCTCGATCCGCCAGCCGAGGAGGGCGGCGGCGTAGGCCAGGGCGCCGATGGCGTGGCCGATGTCGAGCTGGCAGTAGCGGAAGGCCCGCTCGCCGTACTTCCACGCTTCGCGCCACATGGCGCTGGAGAGGCCGACGGCGAGCCAGGGAGTGCCGCCGGGCGGCAGCAGGGCGCGGCCTTCCAGCAGATGATCCTTGGGGTCGTAGTGGTGCAGGCCGTCGGCGATGCCGGGCAGGCCGGCGGTCAAGACATAGGCCTCCACCGGGTGCAGGTTGCCGGAGGAGGGGTTGCAGCGCAGGGCCCAGCGGCTGGGGCCCCAGGTTTTCCAGGCGGAGATGCCGAAGCTCAGTTCCAGCAGGGCGCCGAGGCTGGCGAGGTCGGCCCCCACCGGGGTGGCGGGCGGTGTCGCCAGGCCGCTGTAGGGGCGCTCGAAGCGGTCGGCGGCCAGGGGCAGGGTGGTCAGGGGGGCGCCGGGGTAGCGGCGAAAGGCGTCGGGCTGGGCGACCCAGTCGAGCTGGCCGGGGCCTTCGGCATAGGCTTCGAAGCGGTGTTTGGTGCGGGTGTGGTAGGCGCGCAGGCGGTCGACGGGGTTTTGTGAGATATCCGACATTGGGGACGATTCCGGCGGGGGCAGGGAGTCGGTCAGCAAGGGCCGTGCCGGCGTGAAATCAGGCCCTTAGCGGCACGGTGCGGGCTGGCACCATCTCTGCAAGGGGATAGGAAAAGGCGCGTGTACGCACCAAGACACCATAACACCCCAACCCCCCGGAGAAAATCATGGAAGAAGCCGACAAGCCGCCCATCACCCGCGAGGCGGCCCTGCGCGTGGCCCTGGCCGCCCGGGCCATGCCCAATGCCACCCTGCCGCGCCTCCTGGAACTGCTGCAACGCAGCCTGGGCCACGAAATCGACGAGGAGAAGCTGCGCCAGGTGACGGTGACCATGCTGAAAACCGGCTTCGCCAGCGCCGACGGCGAGGAGGATGGCGAGGATATCGGCATCGGCCTGGAGGCGATGAAGCTCGCCGTGCGCATCCTCTGGGGCGAGACCCAGGGCGACGATTCCCTGCCCAAGATCGAGGCCTACGCCGATGGCGACATGCCTGGCTCGGTGCGGGTCGCCATCGCCTCCGACAAGGGCGATACCCTCTCCGGCCACTTCGGCTCCTGCCTGCGCTTTCTCGTTTATCAGGTGTCGCCCACGGCGGTCCGGCTGGTGGATATCCGCGACACCATGGACGCCGAATTCGCGCCGGACAAGAACCTCTGGCGCGCCCAGCTCATCGGCGACTGCCACGTGTGCTACGTGGTTTCCATCGGCGGCCCGGCGGCGGCCAAGGTGATCCGCGCCGACATCTACCCGATCAAGGTGCCCGATGGCGGGCCGGCGCTGGAAATCATCGCCCAGTTCCAGCAGGCCATGGTCAATTCGCCGCCGCCCTGGCTGTTGAAGATTCTCGGCGTCGCCGCCGAAAAGCGCCTGAAGAACTACAACGCCCAGGGCGAAGAGGCGCTGGCGGAAGAATGACGCCGGCCCGCCGCCCGCCTTCAGCCTGCCTGCAATTCCATCTGCAGGGGCGTCAGGCCCACCAGCGTCAGCTGGGTGCCGTCGTCGCCGTTCCACCACACCGCCACCCATCCGGTGCCGTCGGCGTCGATGCGTTCCACCGCGCAGCAGGCGCCGATCATGGCGAGAAACATCTCCCGCTGGTCGTCGTCGAGATCGGGGTCGGGGTTGATGTCGAGGATGCGCACCTCGTCGCCGACGGCGACGGGGCGGCCCTGGCAGTCGTGGGTGGAATATTGCATGGCGGGCTCCTGCAGGTTGGCGGCACCGCCCTGTCGCAAAGGCGACGTCGGCACCGGTTGGCCAACGGCACGTGCAATGGGCGTGCCACCTTCTCAATCAAACCTCTGGAGGCACCATGAACAAGATCGGCTTCTTCTTCGGCACCGAAACCGGCACCACCCGCCTGGTGGCCAAGAAAATACAGAAAAAGCTGGGCGACGAACTGTGCGAAAAGCCCATCAACGTCAATCGCATCACGCCCGCTGAGATGCTCAAGTACGACGCCCTCATCCTCGGCACGCCCAGCTACGGCATCGGCGAAATCCCCGGTCACGGCGCTTCCGGTTGCTTCGAGCCCAACTGGGCCGAGTTTCTCGACCAGATGCCGCCCAACCCGGACCTTACGGGCAAACGCATCGCCTTTTTCGGTCTCGGCGCCCAGGAACGCTACGCCGACCGCTTCTGCAGCTCGCTCTTCGCGCTCTACGAGAAATTCAAGAGCTGGGGCGCCGAGATCATCGGCGACTGGCCCATCGACGGCTACACCTTCGAGCAGTCGGCGGCCGTGGTCGATGGCCGCTTCGTCGGCCTGGTCATCGACCAGCGCACCCAGGGCATGTTCACCGACGAGCGCATCGACGCCTGGCTGGCCCAGGTGGTGCCGCTGTTGAGTGAAAAACTGACGGCCGAGGTGTGACCATGGCGGCCTCAGCAAGCTACGAATGCATCCCCGGCCAGACGGCCGCCGAACTGCTGCGGGCCGAACCCATGGCGACCCTCTTCGACGTGCGCGACGCCAGGGCCTATCAGATCGGCCACGTCGAAGGTGCCGCCCATCTCAGCGAAGACCGCATGGCGGCTTGGATGAAGCGCATTCCCAAGGATGCGCCGGTGGTCATCTACTGCTACCACGGCAATGCCAGCAAAACCTACGCGCAGATGTTCGTCGACTTTCGTTTCACTCGCGTCTTCAGTGTGGATGGGGGATACCCTGCCCTGGAAATGGCGATGGCGACGCCGGCATGAGCGTCGCTCACGTGCCCGCCTGGGTGGCGGCGCACCCGCTGACCCCGAGCGACGTCGACTGCGCCACCGCCGTCATGCTCAAGATCCTCGACGGCAAATGCAAGATGGGCAAGGCCGAAAAGCGCGTCATGGCCGCCCTCTACGACGCCCTGCGCGGCCGCCCCGGCCAACGCTTCGGCGACGCCGAACACGCCCTCATCGCCACCGCCCGCCGGGGCGCCGACGAGACCCTCAAAATGGCCATCTACGAGCGCCGCGTCCTGGCCGAAACCGCCATCTCCCGGCCGGTGATGAAGGCCTTCAAGGCGATGATTCGCGTGGAAGGGCTGTTCGAAGGCGTGGCCAAACTGGCTCGGGAATTTGAGTGAGGTCGTGTTGGGTGGGTAGGTGGTCAGCGTTCGGCCAAAGGCGGACTGTCGAAAAGTCTTCCCTAAAGCATTCGGTCGTACAGCTGGCCTTCCAATACACGGACGATCATTTGGTAGGAAACGTGATTCCGACCCGAGCGCAATAATTGCGTTCACTCGTAAGCGTGATTTCTTTGCAGTTCTTCGTCAGCATGTAAAAGTGAGCTTGATCTTCAAAGAAAGTGGCTTCACCTAGAGCAACACCTCTTCCGCTAAATACTCCGGGGAAGCGAATTGCCCATTGCCTAATGGGTTGGCCGCGAAGGTCTCGTTCCTGCAGCAATGCTCGATCAAAGTAAACACGATAATCTTCGCCTGTTAATGTCGGGTCAGGTAATAGGAAGACTAGCCACCCATTTTCAACGTTCTGGATGGAGCTCGCTCGTTCCAGAATCTGATCGTGCTCAAGGGTGCCTTCGCGATTCGGGCAATAGATTAATTTGTGGTTTGTTGAAGCATCAGATATGAATTTGCAACCCCATTCATTTGGTACTATTTTCTCTGGGGTTCCAATTCGAACAGAAGAGTTGGGAACAAATATTCCATCTTCCACTGCGGATAGTTTAGCTATTGGGTAGTTTGTCGGAGTCAACGCGGACGGCATAACGGAGGTGAAGAGGACAGGGCGATCAACTGCCAATATGCGACGTATGAATCGCTCGATTCCTACATCTTCGCTCGCCCCATCCCACAGGCATGATTTGTTCCCGTCGCGAAAGTTGACTCGCTTCGCAGATAAGTTTCCCTCGCTATCGCGGACCTCTACTTCTATCCCCGAATAATGCCGGCTGTCAGATTCACTGGTAGGTCTGGCGACTGAATGAATGTCTGCGGATATCTCCCCGGGATTTAATCGCTCTGGAATCGACGATACAATATGAATGGCGGAAGAGGCATCGTTTTTAGAAATAGAGAATTGAGACAATAGTTTTGCGTCGATACGGACAAACACTGCGTTTGAAGAAATCAGAAGTTGATTGCCCGTTTCCCCTCCCTCGTTGCGGCATTTGGTGCTCCAATTCTCAATATCTTCTTGGTGGGCGGCAAGGAGTTTAATTTCAGCATCTTGAGCGCTTTTCCAGAATAACCCTAGGCCAGTAGCATAAATAACGATTCCGGCAATTGCTCCACGGATTCCCCAAATCGCGGTACCGCCTAGAGTCAAAACAACAAGTGGAGCTAATACAATTGCTCCTAGAAATGCGCCGCTAACGCCACTTGGGTCTGCGGTTCCCGACCATGCATACGTGCTGAGTAAGGTCAGGCAAAATAGCCCAACCATAATTGTTCTGTTCATCTTGCCTATACCCTTGAGTTGCGCGCTGCAAGTGCAAATTATCATGCTAAACGCAAGTCATTGAGAGCGCCTACTTGCTCGAGCAATATTCTTTGGAAGGGGGCAGCGAAATTCGTTGCGATGTCGGAGGGGGCGATGACTTGCCGATCTGAGTTGAAAGAAGCTCTTGGGGGGCTTAAAAAGCCCTCCCTACTTGCTAGCCAGCCACTCCCCAATTGAAGCTACCGGCGCGCCATAGGGGTAATCGGTTACCGGTTCTATCCCCGCGTCCCGCAGCCGTTTGGCCGGCCCGTCGCCGATGCGGGCGAGGAAGGCGGCGCGGCAGTCGGCCAGGGCGCGGAGGATGGCTTCGCGCTTGTCTTCGTCGCCGTGGCCGCCCTGGCAGTAGTGTTCGACCGCCCGGTTTTCCAGAAACGTGATCTCCTTGCCGCGTACGGCGTAGATGGCGAAGGCATCGGCGTGGCCGAAGTGGAGGTCGATCTGCTGGCCGTTCTTGGTGGCGACGGCGACGAGAAAGTCGGGTGCGGTCATGGCGTTCTCACTGGCGATTGGGTGGATGGGCCGCGGCGCACGGGTTTGTCGGTTTCGCGACAGCGCGGCGGGCAATGGGTCGATGTTTACCTCGGATTAGCGAGAAGCGTTCCAGACCTGGGCGGGAAGCTGCTGATTCTGCGTCGCTTTTTGGCGGTGCCGAAACGGCACGAATCTGGCTAGTGGCCTGCCATTCGCACCTTCAGGGAGGCAGCCCATGAAGCTGGCCATCGACCGTCGCCACATCGAGCCGATGATGCAGGCCTTTCCGCGCCTGGAAGAGTTCCGCGACCAGTTGCGCTTCGGCAACCGGGTCGAGGTGCCGTTCAGCCGTCTCGAACCGGCCGAGCTGGACATGCTGCAGGCCCTCTACGCCGAAGGCGACCGGGAATTGCGCGCCCAGGCGGCGCAGATCGCCACCTTGCGGACAGCGCTGGCCTCCGGCGGCCATCGTTTCGAGGCGGAGGAGCTGGAAATGGCGGTGCCTGCCCTGGCCCGCTATCTGTCGGAAGAGGCCGAGCGGGGCTGGGTGTTCTCGGCGGCGATCACGGGCAAGCCCCTGGCCTGGGTGGTCAGCCGGCTGGATTTCACGCCGCCGTCGGAGGAAGAGAGCGGCAAGATCTTTCTCGAGCTCAAGGCCAATTCCCGCGCCAAGATGGCGACGGCGACGCTGCGCATCTCGGGGCCGGACATCGCCGGCCGCACGGTGGCGGAGATTCTGGCGGCCAAGGGCTACGTCAAGGAAACGCCGGCGCTGCTCGCCGCCTACGAAGAGGGGGCGGCCCGCTATTTCGAGTGGCGGGCCCAGTACGGCGCGCAGTTCTCGGGGTCGGGCACCGGCTGGTTTGCGGAGAACCCCACGGCGACGCACCGGGACACGGATTTCTCGCGCAAGGACCAGATCATTCTGTCATCGACCGGCAGCCCGGCCCGGCTGGTGAACGACGAGAGCATTCTCGGCGACCGCGTGCTGGCCATGGATGCCACGGGGGACATCCTGGCCAAGTTCGTGCGTCGCGTGCAGCGCAACTCGCGGCTGTCCGGCAAGGAGGAGGCGGAGGTCGAGGACGCCCAGGCCGGCATCGCCAAGGGGCTGTTCACCGAACTGCCCGTGCATTTCTTCATCCTCATGTTCCACCTGGACCTGCACCATTACGTGTGGGTCCATGTGGACGACATCGCGCCCTACGCCTACCAGCCGGAACTTAAGGACAAGCTGGTGCTGCCGCCGGAGCAGACCGACCTCATCGACATCCTGACCGCCGAGATGGACGTGCTGATGGACGATATCGTCGCCGGCAAGTCGGGCGGCACCACGGTGCTTTGCGCCGGGCCGCCGGGGGTGGGCAAGACGCTGACCGCGGAGGTGTATTCGGAGATCATCAAGCGGCCGCTCTACCGCGTGCATTCGGGCCAGCTCGGGCTCAACGTGGCGGCCATGGAGACGGCCCTCAAGGAGGTGCTGACCCGCGCCCAGCGCTGGGGCGCGGTGATGCTCATCGACGAGGCGGACGTCTATATCAAGAAGCGCGACGACAACATCACCATGAACGCGGTCGTCGGGGTGTTCCTGCGGGTGCTGGAGTATTTCAACGGACTGCTCTTCCTCACCACCAACCGGGTGGACGATATCGACGAAGCCATCGTTTCCCGCTGCATCGCGCTGATCCGCTTCCATGCGCCGGACCGGGAGGATCGACGCAAGATCTGGGGCGTCATGGCCGGCCAGTTCGGGCTGGGCATTGCGCCGGCGCTGATCGAACGCCTGCCGGATATCTTCCCCCAGGCCTCCGGGCGCGATATCAAGGGCTTGGCCAAGCTGGTGGCCAAGTACTGCAGCCAGAAGCAGGTGGCACCGACGGAGGAGGTGTTCCGCCGCTGCTCGATGTTCCGGGCGCTGGATCAGGCCGAGGTGGCGGCCTGAAGCGCGGCGGCGGCCTATGCCGCCAGCCGCGTTTCGGCGAGCAGAGCGGCGATTACCGATCCGCCGACGGCGTCGTCCGGGTCCATGGCGAGCACCCGCGCGATCATCGCCTCCGCCTTCGCCGGCTGGCCGCAGCGCAGATGGATGAAGGCCAGTCCCTTGAGGGCGGCGAGGGCGGTGCCGGGGGCGGATTGCCACAGGAGCCAGTTGTCGGGCAGGCCGGCAGCGCTGGCGGCGGCGGCGACCCAAGCCTGGGCGGCGGGCAGCGCCTTGTCGAATTGTCGACAGCGGTTGTAGTGCTTCACCAGGCAACGGTGCGCTGGCAGGGCGTCGGGGGCCAGGGAGAGAGCGGCGAGAAAGAGGCGTTCGGCGAGCGCCCGATCGCCGAAATGGGCCGCCACGCCTTGCTGCAGCAGGGTGTCGACGGCCGGCGGCAATTGGCCGAAGTCGAGTTTTTTGTCATCATCGATTGCGTTCATTTTTTGCTTTACTTGTTGGTACGGGTTGGGAAAACCCTTTCAAGCAACGAACGTGCAACGATTCAGGGAGTTCTCATGTTTCTTGCCATGAACCGCTTTCGCATCGCCCTCGGGCGCGAGGACGACTTCGTCGCCCACTGGCGCAATCGCAACAGCTACCTGGACGAGGTGCCGGGCTTCGTCTCTTTCCGCCTGCTGCGGGGCGAGAGCAACGACCAATACACCCTGTTCGCCTCCCACTCGGTGTGGGAATCGGAGCCGGCCTTCGCCGCCTGGACCAAGTCCGAGGCCTTCCGCAAGGCCCACATGCAGGCCGGGCAATCGCCTCGGGATTTTTACCTGGGGCCGCCGCAGCTGGAGCTGTTCGAATCCGTCCTGTAACTCAGAGACTGTGAATTTTTCGGGCGCGCCCGAGAGGCGTGCCCAGGTGTGCACGATCTAGGCGCCAAGCACAGCCATGGCTCGAGCTATGGCGAGCATTGGCAACGCCGAGCGGGGGTGAATGAAATGTTCACAGGCTCTCAGTGGCGGGAGAACAAGTCCCGCAGCTTGCACAGGGTGGTGGTGAGGTCGAAGCGGGGATCGGGCAGGGCTTCGCCGGCCAGGATGCGGGTGATGGCCACCGCCGGATCGTCCTCGCCGGTGAGCAGCACCTCGGCGCCGCGCTTCTTCATGTGGCGGATAAAACCGTCGCCGGCGCTGGCGGCCACCACGATATCCACGCCGTCCAGGGGGTGGGGGCGCTCGTCCTCGAAGACGTGCAGCACTTCGTCCTTGGCGAGATCGATGCGCCGCGGGGGCGGCAGCAAGCGGTTGGAGCGGTGCTCGGATAGGTCGTAGAGCAGCCATTGGCGGGTCTGGCCGGCGTGGCCGCTGACGGCGGTGAAATCCTTGGTGGCGATGGCGATCTTCACAACTCGTATCCGTAGGATTTGATGACGGTTCGCGCCTTGTCGCCCTTCAGGTAGGCGACGAGGGCGCTCGCTGCGGCCGGAGCGGTAGTTCTGGCCAGAACCACGGCATCCTGCCGAAGCGGCTGGTGCAGATTGGCGGGGACGATCCAGGCCGAACCTCCGGTGAGCCGGCCGTCCTTCCAAACCTGGGCGAGGGCGATGAAACCGATCTCGGCATTGCCGCTGGCGACGAACTGGTAGGTCTGGGCGATGTTTTCGCCCTGCACGAATTTGGCCTGCAGAGCGGGCAGCAGACCGAGGGCGTTCATGACCTCGACGGCGGCGGCACCGTAGGGGGCCGTTTTCGGGTTGGCCAGGGCGAGGTGGGCGAAATCGCCGCGGCGCAGAAGCTCGCCCTTGGCGTCGACCCCGTCGGGACTGGGCGACCAGAGCGCCAGGCGGCCGACGGCGTAAGTCATCTGGCTGCCATTGCGGGCCAGTCCCTCCCTGACCAGGCGCGCCGGTGTTTCGTCGTCGGCGGCCAGCAGGACGTCGAAGGGAGCGCCGTGGGTGATCTGGGCGTAAAACTTGCCGGTGGCGCCGAAGGAGAGGCGCAGCCGGTGGCCGGTATCGGCCTCGAAATCTCGGGCGATGGCCTGCATGGGGGCAGAGAAGTTGGCAGCGACAGCGACCTGGATTTCGTCGGCGTGCAGGGGGCCGGCGACCAGAGCACAGAGGATGAGAACCAAATGTAGGAGGCGCATTGGCGGGAAAGATACGGCTCAGGCGTCGAAATGCAAAGCCAGACTGGAGAGCAGACGCTGCAGGGAGATGTTCTCCTCGCTTTCCAGGATGCCCGGCACCGGATGCGGGTATTCGAAAAAAACCCCGTAGGTACCGGGTTTCTGGCCGTGCAGGAAGACGTGGGCGCGCAGGCGCTCCAGTTCGGCGTGGCGCAGGGTGATCATGGCTGGGTCGCCGCTGTCGGGCACCAGGTCGCAGGCGTCGGCCAGACGTTCGTCGAAGGCGATCAGGACGCGGCGGATGGCTTTGTCCTTGGGGGCGGCCCAGGGATTGGCGTTCATGGGGTCAGCTCCGGTTTGATGGTGGCGAGCCACGCGTCGATGCGTTCTTCGGTCAGTGCCGCTTGGTGATGCTGGTCAATGGCGAGCCCCAGGAAATGATCGCCGTCGAGGGCCCGCGAGGCGCTGAATTCGTAGTCTGCGGCAGGCCACAGGCCCACCACCCGGGCTCCTCTCGTCACGAGGGCGTCGTGGAGGAGGCCGATGGCATCGACGAATTCTTCCGGATACTTCTTCTGGTCGCCAAGGCCGAAGAGGGCAATGGTCTTGCCGGAGAGATCGGTGTCGGCCAGTTGCGGCAGGAACTCCTCCCAGCTTGGCTGTGACAGGCCGCAGGATTCCCCGGGCAACATGCCGTCCCCCAGGGTAGGGCTACCGAGGATGAGGGCATCGTAGGCAAGAAATTCAGAGAGCGTCGTGCGGCCGATGTTGACGGGCGCAGCCGCCTCGTCGCCGAGCTTTCTGGCGATCTGTTTGGCGATCAGGCGGGTACGCCCGGTATCAGTGCCGAAGAAGATGCCGATCTTGGCCATGGCGCCTCACGGGAGCGTGGAGTCTTTCTGGGTGAGCTCTTCGGGCAATACGCCGACCGGATTGCCCAGGGCACCGTCGGGGCCGGTTTCAAAGCGCACCAGGTAGATTTCCCTGCTGGGGTCGATTTCGGAGTGGCCGAAATGCACCACGACGCCTCGGGCGCCGACGGGGGCGATCAGGCCTTCCTCCTCCGCGACGCCGGGCATGCCGCCGTCGTTGAGGATGTCTTCGGCGGCGAAGACGAGGTCGCCGACTTCGTATTGGACGGGGCGCATGGGGTCAGCTCCAGACGTCGGCATGCGCCTTCAGGCGCTCCACCGGCTGGTCGCGCAGGAGATGCTCGTCGATGATGGTCTCCACGTCTGCCGGTTTGATGCCCGCGTACATGACCCCTTCGGGATAGACGAGAACGCTGGGGCCCAGATGGCAAGGACCGAGGCAGCCGGTATTGGTTAACAGGAAACCCGAGGACCACAGATTGCGGGCGGTGAATGCGTCGGAAAAAGCCTGCCAGACCTGGCCGCAGCCCTTTTCCTGGCAAGAACCGCGGGGGTGGCCCTGGGGGCGACCCTGGACGCAGACGAGGAGGTGCTTTTTGGTAGTGTGCTGACTTGTGTGCAAAAGCCCCGAGGATGAATTCGAGGGGGTGGTCATGGTAAGAGGTTGATTGTCTAGATCGACCTTGAATCCCTGAGGAGGGCAAACCATGACCACGCGGAAGGGTAAGGCGAAGTTG
>JAEUNZ010000006.1:0-105588 GCA_016790965.1 Dechloromonas sp. | reverse complement strand
AGGGAATACAACGAGGAGCGACCCAAGAAATCCCTGGGCGGTCTGACGCCCACCGCCTATGCCACATCACTCACCCAGAAATCAGGTAAATTACCCACGGACTCTAAAGCCCAGTGCTACTGAAAATGGGGGGACGTCGGGTTGATCATGACGATCAAGCAACTTGCGTTTGACGCACAACAGCACCTCCATGTCACGAGTGGCGTCAACTTCAAGCGCGCCCACATCTACGAGCTACTAGCCGCCGCGTTGGGATTCAATTCCTACGCGTCCCTGAGCGCGGGCCACGTCTTCACCCAAAACGGCCTCACCAGTCGGCACCCGGCCAGTTTTGCCGAACGAGTCGGCCGCCGATGCCTAGACTTGGACTACCCGCCTGAAACGGCCCTTCGGGTTTCCCAGGCACTCCCGCTCTACATGGCGAAGAAAGGGATCGGCGCCGTTCGCATCACCGATCTGCTTGCGCGTCTGCGAGGTGAAACGGGGGATTCGTTGTATGGCGACGACGACGCTGAGGGCGACGACAACGAACGGCTCGGTTCGTGGCTCGATGTCGAATCGATTACTTGCCCCGTCCTGTTAGAAGGTTTATTCGCAGCAGGAGATAGGGGCGATGCCTACGCACATTACGCATTGGCGCTCATCTATGCTCCCGACGACGACCCGTACGACGCACCTGCCGGGAGCGAGTTTTGGTACAACGAAGGGAGGAAAGGTCGGGTTCTCACCGGTGTCGAGAAAGAATGGGCGGACGCATACGCGGCCTCACTAATCAATGCCGAAAAGTACGAGCACCACCTTCGAGCCGCTGGCGCCCTTGGACATGAAGGCGCCTTGCTCGAAATGGCTGAGCACTTCGATGATCCTGCTTTCTTCGAGCGCCCTCCACACCCGTCTGCGGACATCGATCCGTTGCTTGCTGCCGACCTGGCCGAAAGATTAGGCCGCCCTGACGACGCATGGCAGTGGCTCACGATCGCCGCTGAACGTGGTGACACCGAAGCCATGCGAGAACTCATTGAAGGATACGACCAGTCGAACCCGCTGCGATGCTGGCAATGGTTTTACCTTGCCGAGATGCTTGGAACCGATCTCGCAAAGGACGAATACCGCGCCATAAATGAAGACGGATCAGACTATGACGATGATGTCGGTGGCCCTGCCTATGTTGGAGGGCGTGGTGGCGTCGAGTTAGAGCCGATTGATACGGAGTCAAATGCCGCAGCAAGACGCGCTGCATCCACGTTTTTTGACACCATCAAAATAAGGGGCGATGAGTCGCGAAAAACGCGCTGGATATGACCCGGTTTCCGGTCCGGTTCCGGTGCATCAGACCCCATCTGGTACACTTCTGGTTCAAAATAAACGCTTTAGGATGGCGTTGAGCGAAAGGAAATAACCTTTCTCCTCAACAGCTTACAAGCATCACAGAAGTTGAGAGGACTCGTTTCCTAAGGGCTCATAATCCTTTGGTCCAGGGTTCGAGCCCCTGCGGGCCCACCACCTCTCAGCGCCTGCACGGCGCCTCCCACACTCCGTTTCACCTGCGCATGGGCCCCGTCGCCCGAGTCTCCGGCCTTCCCCCGGGCCGAATTGACTTGGCCTTTTTTCGTGCTAGTATCAGAATTCACAAATTTGATACTAAGCCTTTTTGCGCTGCAACAACGCTTCGATTTCGCCATTTTTTGCACTTCATGGCGATTCCTCCAGGCTCGCGGCACAGCACACTCCAGGGAACGGTAAAGTTCCCGTCCGATTGAGCCGTTAAGGTACGGTACGAATGGGTAGGGTCAGCCCATACCCCGCGAGGGACGGGCGGGCGTGGCCTTTTTTTGCGAGCTGGTGAGGAGACAAAAATGAGCATCATCGATAGCGGCATGACCACGGCACAAATCGCGGCAATTTCGACTGACGACATTGCGGCGATGACCACCGACGACGTGGCAGCCTTCACCACCGCACAGATCCCCGCCCTCACCACGGACCAGATCCAGGTCATCACCACGGCCAATATCGCGGCCTTCAGCACCTCCCAGTTCCCCGCCTTCACCACGGCTCAGATCGTGGCCATGACCACTGCGCAGGTGGCGGCCATCGAACCCGCCGATCTTGCGCGCCTGACCACCGACCGCATCGCGGCGATGGAAACCGCCGACGTGGCCGTCCTCACCACGGCCCAGATCGCCGCCCTCTCCACCGGCCAGATCGCCGCCATGACCACTGCCCAGGCGGCGGCCATCTCCACCGCAGGCATCGTCGCCCTTTCGTCCACCCAGGTCGCCGCCCTCACGTCGTCGCAACTGAGCGCCCTGACCACGGCGCAGATCGCCGCCATCGAGGCCGGCGATTTCGACAACATCGGCACCCTCGCCCTCAGCGCCCTGACCACCGACCAGATCGTCGCCATGACCACCGCCCAGGCGGCGGCCCTCACCAACACCCAGGCGTCAAAACTGACCACCGCCCAACTGGCGGCCATGGAAACCGCCGATGTCGCCGCCCTCACCACCGCGGCCGTCAATTCCCTCACCACCACCCAGCTCGCGGCGCTGACCACGGCCCAGATGGCCGCCCTTACCACCGCCCAAGTGGCCAACCTGACCAATACCCAGGTTGCCGCCCTGTCCACGACCCAAGTGGCCGCGCTGTCCACCGCCGCCATCGCTGCCCTCAGTTCAGGCCAGATCAGCACCCTCACGTCCACCCAGGCGGCTGCCCTGACGACGGCCCAGATTGCGGCCATAGAAACCGCCGACATCGACAACCTCTCCACCACTGCTCTCGCCGCACTGACCACCGCCCAGATCGTCGCCCTCACCTCCGGTCAGGCTGCCGCCCTCTCCGCCACCCAGGTGGCCAAGCTCACCACCGCCCAGGTCGTGGCCCTGGAGACCGCCGATCTCGCCGCCCTCAGCACCTCGGCCATTGCAGCCCTCACCACGGCGCAGGTGGCCGCCCTCACCACCGCCCAGGTGGCGGCCCTCACCACCGCCCAGGTCGCCGCCCTCACCACGGCCCAGATCGCCACCCTCAGCACGGCCCAGGTCGCGGCCATCGAAACGGCGGACGTTGCCGCCCTCACGAGCGGCCAGATCGCCGCACTCAGCACCGCCCAGATCGCCGCCCTCAGCACCGCCCAGATCGCCGCCATCGAAACCGTTGACATCAACGATCTCTCCACGGCCGCCATCGCCGCTCTGTCCACCGCCCAGATCGTCGCCCTCACCAGTGCCCAGGCCGCTGCCCTCACCACCGCCCAGGCGCCCAAGCTCAGCACCGCCCAACTGGCGGCCATGGAAACCGCAGATGTCGCCGCCCTCAGCACGGCGGCCATCGCTTCCCTTTCAACCACGCAGGTGCGCGCCCTCACCACCGACCAGATCGCTGCCCTGACCACCGCCCAAGTCGCCGCCCTCACCACCGCCCAAGTCGCCGCGCTCACCACCGCCCAGGTGGCCGCCCTGGAGACCGCCGACGTCGCCGCCCTCGGCAGTGCCCACATCGGCGCCCTGTCCACGGCCCAGATCGCCGCCATGAGCACGGCCCAGATCGCCGCCATCGAAACGGCGGATATCGACAACCTCACCACCGCAGCCGTCGCCGCCCTGACCACCGCCCAGATCGTCGCCCTCAGCACCGGCCAGGTGGCGGCCCTCACCGCAGCCCAGGCGGCCAAACTCACCACGGCCCAGGTAGCGGCCCTGGAGACCGCCGATGTCGCCGCTCTCAGCTCCGCCGCCCTCACTTCCCTGACCACCACCCAGGTGCGAGCCTTCACCACCGCCCAGATCGAAGCCCTGACCACCGCCCAGGTCTCCAAACTGACCGGCGCCCAGATCGCCGCCCTCACCACCGCCCAGGTCGCGGCTCTGGAAACCGTGGACGTGGCCGCCCTCTCCTCGACCCAGGTCGCCGCCCTCACCTCGGCCCAGGTCGCTGCCCTGAGCACGGCGCAGGTCGCCGCCATCGCCGCCGCCAATATCGACAATCTCACCACCGCCGCCGTGCGGGCCCTGAGCACGGCCCAGATCGTCGCCCTGTCCACCGCCCAGGCCAATGCCCTCACCGGCCCACAACTGGCGGCCTTGACCACCGCCCAAGTGGCCGCCATCGAAACCGCCGACGTCGCCGCCCTGGCCTCCGGCGCCCTCATCGCCCTCACCTCGGCCCAGATCCAGGCCCTGACTACCGCCCAGGTCGCCGCCCTCACCACCGCCCAGTTCAGCAAGCTCATCTCCACCCAGATCGCCGCCCTGGAAACTGCCGACGTCGCCGCCCTGTCCACCGACCAGATCGTCGCCCTCACCACCGGCCAGACCGGCTCCCTCACCTCGGCCCAGATCGCTGCGCTATCCACGACTCAAATTGCCGCCCTGGAGCCGGCCGATCTGGCCAAGCTCTCCACCGGCGCCCTGGCCGGCCTCGGGACCGACGACATCGTCGCCCTCACCACCGCCCAGGCCAACGCCCTGACCGGTTCCCAACTCGCCGCCCTCAGCACCGCCCAGATCGCCGCCCTGGAAACCGCCGACGTCGCCGCCCTGTCCACCGGCGCCATCACTTCCCTCACCACGGCCCAGATTCGCGCCCTGACCACCGCCCAGACCGCTGCCCTCACCACCGCCCAGGTGGCCAAGCTGACCAATTCGCAGGTGGCGGCCATGGAAACCGCCGACCTCGCCGCCCTCACCACGGACCAGATCGTCGCCCTGACCACCGGCCAGGCCAGCGCGCTGGCCTCCGGGCAGGTCGCCGCACTCACCACTGCCCAGGTAGCCGCCCTGGAAACTGCCGATCTGCGCTCCATCACCACCGCGGCCATCAAGGGCATGACCACCGATCAACTGGGCGCCCTGACCGCGCCTCAGACCGCGGCCCTCACCGCGGGCCAGATCGCCGCCCTCACCACCGCCCAGATGGCGGGCCTGGACATCACCCAGCTGTCGCCTTCTTCCATCGCCGGCCTGACCACGGCCCAGATCGTCGCCCTCACCTCCACCCAGGTTGCTGCCCTCAGCACGGCCCAGATCGCCGCCCTCACCGCCGGCCAGATCGGCGTCTTGCAAACCGACGACATCGCTGCCCTCACCACAGCCCAGATCGTCGCCCTCACCACCGCCCAGGTCGCCGCCCTCAACACCACCCAGATTCCCGCCCTGGACAGCGACCAGATCGCCGCCATCGAGACCGCCGACATCGGCTCCCTCACCCTGGCCGCCGTTGCCCGCTTGTCCACCGATCAGGTCGTCGCCCTCACCACCGCCCAGGCGGGTGCCCTGCGCTCGACCCAGCTCGGCGCCCTGACCACCGCCCAGATCCAGGCCGTCGAAACGGCCGACATCGCTGCCCTGGCCACGGCTGCCCTGGCCGGCTTCACCACGGCCCAGATCGTCGCCCTCACCACCGCCCAGGTGGCCGCCTTCACCACCGCCCAGGTAGCCGCCCTGAGTACCGCCCAGGTGCGCGCCATCGAAACCGCGGACATGGCGGCCCTCACCTCCGATCAGGTGGCGGCTTTCACTCCCGACCAACTGGGCGCCCTCACCACCGCCCAGATCGCCGCCCTGACCAGCCCGCTCTCTTCCGCCCAGGAAGACATCCGCGAAATCCGCTTGCTCACTACCGCGCAGATCGCCGCCCTCACTACCGCTCAGATCGTCGCCTGGACAACGACCAATGCCTCGGCCCTGACCTCGACCCAGGTAGCCGCGCTCACCACCGCCCAGGTTGCCGCCCTGGAAACCGAAGACCTCGCCGCCCTCAGCACCTCGGCCACCGCCGCCCTCACCACCGCCCAGGTCAAGACCCTGTCCACCGATCAGGTGGCCGCCCTCACCACGGCCCAGGTCGCCGCCCTGTCCACCCAGGCGGTCATCGCCCTCACCACCGCCCAGGTGCAGGCCCTGACCACGGCCCAAGTGGCCGCCCTCACCACGGCCCAGGTGCGCGTCATCGAAACCGCCGATCTCGGCGCCCTCACCACGGCCCAGGTCGCCGCCCTGACATCGACCCAGGTCGGCGCCCTCACGTCTACCCAGGTGGCCAAGCTCAGCACGGCCCAGATTGCCGCCCTGGACAGCCAGGACGTCGCCAACCTGTCCACCCTGGCCATCCCCTCCCTGACCACGGCCCAGATCGCCGCCCTCACCAGTGCCCAGGTCGCCGCCCTCACCAGCACTCAGGTGCAGGTGATGACCACGGCCCAGATCGCCGCCATCCAGACCGACGACATCGACAATCTGTCCACCGCCGCCATCGCCAGGCTCAGCAACACTCAGATCGCCGCCCTCACCGTCGGCCAGGTGGCCGCCCTCACCACGGCCCAGGTCGCAGCGCTGACCACCGCCCAGATCGCCGCCATGGAAACGGCGGACATCGCCCAACTGACCACCGACCACATCGTCGCCCTCTCCACCGCCCAGGTCGCAGCGCTGACCACCGCCCAGGTGGCCGCCATGACCAGCGACCAGATCGCCGCCCTGGAAACCGCCGATTTCGCCAAGCTCCAGCCCACCGCCGTCGCCAAACTGTCCACGGCCCAGATCGAGGCCATCACCACTGCCCAGGCGGCGGCCATGACCACCGCTCAGGTAGCAGCCCTCACCACCGCCCAGATCCCGCTCCTCGAAACCCAGGATCTCGCCGCCCTGAGCACCTCGGCCATTGCGGCGCTCTCCACCGCCCAGATCGCCGCGCTGTCCACCACCCAGATTCCGGCCCTCACCACGGCCCAGATCGCGGCGCTGTCCACCACCCAGATCGCCGCCCTGCAACCGGCGGACGTGGCCCGCCTGTCCACCGACCAGATCGTCGCCCTCACCACCCTCCAGGCCGGCGCCCTGACCTCGGCCCAGGTAGCCGCCCTGACCACGGCCCAGATCATCGCCCTGCAAACGGCGGATCTGGCCAAACTCACCTCCACCGCCATCGCCGCGCTGACCACCGATCACATGGAAGCGCTGACCACGGCCCAGATCGCCGCCCTCACCACCGGCCAGATCATCGCCCTGGAAACCGTAGACCTCGCCCGCTTGAATCCGGAACAGGTCGCCGCCCTCACCACCGGGCAGGTGGCGGCCCTCACCAGCCTCCAGGTCGCGGCCCTCACCACCGAGCAGGTCGCTTCCCTGGAAACCGCCGACCTGGCGGCCATGGGCACCCTCGCCTTCAAGAATCTGTCCACCGCCCAGATCGCGGCCCTCACCCCGGCCCAGGTCGCGGCCCTCACCACGGCCCAGATCGCCTCCCTGAGCACCGCCGTGCTCCCCTCCCTGACCACGGATCAGATCCCGGCCCTGACCACGGCGCAGGTAGCGTCCCTGACGTCTACCCAACTCGGCGTCCTGACCACGGCGCAAGTGGCGTCCATCGAAACCAACGACCTCAGCGTCATCACCACCACGGCCATCAAGGGCCTGACCACCGCCCAGGTGGCAGCCCTCACCACGGGCCAGGTCGTCGCCCTGACCAGCGCCCAGATTTCCGCCCTCACCTCGACCCAGCTCGCCGCGCTGACCTCCAGCCAGATGGCCGCCATCGAGACCGCCGACGTGGCCGCGCTGTCCACCGCCTTCCTGCGTGCCCTGGGGACCGCGCAGATCGCCGGCCTGTCCACCGACCAGATCGTCGCCCTCACCTCGACCCAGATCGCCGCGCTGACCACCGCCCAGATCGCCGCCCTCACCACGGCCCAGATCGCCGCCATCGAGACCGCCGATCTCGGCGCCCTGTCCACCGCTGCCATGGCCGCCCTCACCAGTGCCCAGGCCGCCGCCCTGACCACGGCCCAAATCCCGGTCCTGGCCACGGATCAGATTCGCGCCCTCACCACCGCCGCCATCGCCGCCCAATCCACCGCGCAAATCCTGGCCCTCACCACCGCCCAGGTGGAGGCCCTGTCCAGCGCGCAATTGGGCGCCCTCGGCACCGCCCAGATCGGCGCCCTGGAAACCCAGGACATCCAGGCCCTCAGCACGGGCAGCATCGCCGGGCTGACCACCACCCAGATCCAGGCCCTGACCAACACCCAGTTGGGCGCCCTCACCACCGCCCAGGCGGCCGCCCTGACCACCGTCCAGGTCGCTTCCCTCACCACCGCCCAGATCGGCGGCCTGGTCACCGACGACCTGCAAGCCCTCACGACCGCCGCCGTGGCGGCCCTGACCACCGCCCAGGCCCAGGCCCTCTCGCCCGAGCAGGTCGCAGCCTTCTCCAATGCGCAAATCCCTGCCCTGACCACGGCCAATGTCGTCCTTCTGGGCACCGCCCAGGTGGCCGCCCTGACCTCGGACCAGACCGCCGCCCTCACCACCGCCCAGGTCGCCGCCCTCACCACGACCCAGATCCAGGCCCTCGACACGGAAGACGTGGCCAGCCTGGCCACCTCCGCCGTCGCCGCCCTCAGCACCGCCCAGGTGGCTGCCCTCGCCACGGCCCAGGTGGCCGCGTTGACCTCGGCCCAGACCGCCGCCCTCACCACCGCCCAGGTCGCCGCCCTGTCCACGGCCCAGGTGGCCGTCCTCGACCCTGCCGACGTGGCCGCCATGAGCACCGCCGCCGTGCAGACCCTGTCCACGGCGCAAGTCCAGGCCCTCACCACGGCTCAGGTCGCCGCCCTGGGCACCGCCCAGGTCCAGGCCCTGGATACCGCCGACGTTGCCCTCCTCAGCACCACCCAGATCGCCGCCCTGACCAGCCGGCAGGTGCAGGCCCTGACCACCGCCCAGGTGCAGGCCCTGACCACCGCCCAGGTGGCGGCCATCGAAACTTCCGACATCGTCGGCTTCGGCACCGCCGCCATCGCCGCCCTGTCCACCACCCAGCTCGCCGCCCTGACCACCGACCAGATCATCGCTCTCACCTCGGATCAGATCGGAGCCCTGTCCTCCGCCCAGTTGGCCAGCCTCTCCACCAGCCAGTTGCGCGCCATCGAAACCGGCGACCTGCCGGCCATCGCCAGCGGCGTCATTCCGGCCCTCACCACGGCCCAGACCGCCGCCCTCACCACCGACCAGATCGCCGCCCTGACGCCTTCCCAACTGCGGGCTCTGGAAACCGCCGACGTGGCGGCCCTCACCACGGCCCAGATCGTCGCCCTGACCACCTCCCAGGCCAGCTTCATCACCTCGAGCCAGCTCGCGGCACTCACCACGGCCCAGATGGTCGCCATGCAGACCGCCGATCTGGTCGCCTTGTCCAGCACCGCCTTGCCGGGTCTGACCACCGCCCAGGTGGCGGCCCTCACCACCGGCCAGATCGCCGCTCTCACCACCAACCAGTTGCGCATCCTGGGCACCGACGACATCGCCGCGCTGACCACCGCTCAGATCGTCGCCCTGTCCACCGCCCAGGTGGCTGCCCTGACCTCGGCCCAGGTCGCCGCTCTGACTTCGGCCCAGGTCGCCGCCCTGGAAACCGTAGACCTGGTGACCATTCCCACCGGCTTCATCGCCGCCTTGACCACCGCCCAGGCCGCTGCCCTCACGGCAGACCAGATCGCCGCCTTGACCACGGCCCAGGTACGCGCCCTGCCCACCGCCGACATCGCCGCCCTCAGCACCCTGCAAGTGGTCTCCCTGACCACCGCCCAGGTGGCCGCCCTGGCCACTGGCCAGGTGGCCGCCCTGACCACCGCCCAGGCCGCCGCGCTCACCATCGATCAACTGGGTGCTCTGACCACGGCCCAGATCGCGGCTATCGAGACCGCCGACGCCGCCGCCCTGACCACCGACCAGATCGTCGCCCTGACCACCGCCCAGGCGGCTGCCCTCACCTCGGCCCAACTCGCCGCCCTGACCACCACCCAGGTCGCGGCCATGGAAACCGCCGATCTGGCCACCTTGACCACGGCCGAAATCGCCGCCCTCACCACGGCCCAGATCGCCGCCCTCACCACCAACCAGATCGGCAGCCTCAGCACCGCCCAAGTGGCCGCCCTGACTACCGCCCAGGTCGTCGCCCTCACCACGGCCCAGGTGGCCGTCCTGAGCACGGCCCAGGTCGCGGCCCTCGCCACGGTCCAGGTCGCCGCTCTGGAAACGGCTGACCTCGCCGCCCTCACCACCGCCCAGGTGGCGGCCCTGACCAGCGGCCAGGTGGATGCCCTCTCCACCACCCAGCTCGCCGCCCTGAGCACGGCCCAGGTGGCCGCCATTGCGCCCTCCGTCCTGGCCGCTCAGTTCACCGACACCATCCGGGCTCTGTCCACCGCCCAGACCGCCGCCCTGACCACCGCCCAGGTGGCCGCCCTGACCACCGCCCAGGTGCGCAATCTGGAGACCGCCGACGTGGCGGCCCTCACCACCGCCCAGGTGGTCGCCCTGACCACCGCCCAGGCCGGAGCGCTCGTTTCGAGCCAGGTGGTCGGGATGAGCACTGCCCAGGTGGCGGCCCTCGAAACCGCGGACTTCGCCGCCCTGGCCACCGCCGTCATCAACAATCTCACCACGGCACAGGTCGCCGCCCTGACCACGGACCAGGTGGCTGCCCTGAGCACTGGCCAGCTCGCGGCGCTCACCACCACACAGTTCGCCGCCCTGACCACCGACCGCATCGTCGCCCTGACCACCGCGCAGGCAGCGGCCCTTTCCACTGCCCAGGTGGCAGCCATGACCACCGCCCAGATCGCCGCCCTGGAAACGGCCGACCTCGCTGCCCTGGCCACCAGCCGCATCGCGGCGCTCACCACGGCCCAGGTGGCCGCCCTGACCACGGACCAGATCGCCGCCCTCACCTCGACCCAGATCGCTGCCCTCACCACCGGCCAGATCGCCGCCCTGACCACGGCCCAGATCAGCCGCATCGAGACCGCCGACATCGGCGCCCTGAGCACGGCCCAGATCATCGCCCTGACCACCGCCCAGATGCCGGCACTCACGACCGCGCAACTGGTGGCCCTGAGCACCACCCAGATTCACGCCCTGGAGGCTGCCGATCTGGCAGCGCTCACCTCGACCCAGGTCGCCGCCCTCACCCCTGCCCAGGTGGCAGCGCTTTCCAGCGCCCGCCTGCCCGGCATGACCACGACCCAGATCGCAGCGCTGACCACCGACGCCATCGCCGCCGTTCCCACCGCCGTGGTCGCCAGCATGACCACGGACCAGATCGCCGCCCTCACCACCGACCAGGTACGCGCCCTGTCCACGGCCCAGATCGCCGCCCTTACCAATGACCAGGTCGTCGCCCTCGGCACCGCCCAGTTCGCTGCCTTCCAGACCAGCCAGATCCAGGCCTTCACGTCGACCCAGTTCCCGGCCGTCGAAACCGTCGATCTCGCCGCCCTGTCCACCGCCCAGATCGTCGCCCTCACCACGGCCCAGGCGGCCTCGCTGACCTCGGCCCAACTGGCGGCGCTGACCACCGCCCAGGTGAGCGCCCTGGAAACTGCCGACGTGGCGGCCATTTCCGCCACCGTCATCCCTGGTCTCACCACGGCCCAGACCCACACCCTGTCGGTGGCTCAACTCACCGCCCTGACCACCGCCCAGGTGCGCGCCCTGGAAACCGCCGACCTCGCCGCCCTCGACAGCGACCAGATCGCCGGCCTCAGCACCGCCCAGGTCGCCAGCCTCACCACGGGCCAGATCGTCGCCCTGTCCACCGACCAGATCACCTACCTCACCACGGCCCAGGTCGCCGCCCTCACCAGCACCCAGTTGCGGGCCCTGGAAACCGTCGACGTGGCCGCCCTCACCACGGCCCAGATCGCCGCCCTGTCGTCGAGCCAGATCGCCTCCCTGACCACCGATCAGTTCGCCTCCCTGACCACCGCTCAGATCGCCGCCATCGAAAACGCCGACATCCCTGCCCTGACCACGGCCCAGATCGTCGCCCTAACCACGGATCAGGCCCCGGCCCTGCGCACGGGCCAAGTGGCCGTCCTGACCACGGCCCAGATCGTCGCCCTGGAAAGCGCCGACCTGGCCGCGCTCACCACGGCCCAGATACAGGCCATGACCACGGCCCAGATCGCCAAGCTCACCACGACCCAGATCTCCAAGCTCACCACCGCTCAGGTGGCCGCCCTCGAGACGGCCGACATCGTCGCCCTGTCCACGGCCCAGGTGCAGCAATTGACCACCGCCCAGGTGGCCGCGCTCACCACCGCCCAGGTGGCCGCCCTCACCACCGCCCAACTGACCACCCTGACGACGGCCCAGATCGCCGCCCTGACCACCACCCAGGCCCCGGCGCTCACCACCACCCAGGTTCAGGCCCTGACCACCGCCCAGGTCGCCGCCATCGAGACCGCCGATCTCGCGGCCCTCACCACGGCCCAGGTCGCCGCCCTCACCACCAGTCAGATCGTCGCCCTGGGCACCGCCCAGCTCGCCGCCCTGACCACGGCCCAGATCGCCGCCATTGAAACCGTCGATCTCGCGGCCCTGTCGGTCGCTTCCATCCAGAGCCTCACCACCGACCAGGTGGCCAACCTCACCACCGCGCAGGTCGCCGCCCTCACCACCGCCCAGGTGGCGGGCATGGAAACCGCCGACATCGCCGTCCTGACGCCCACCCAGGTCGCCGCGCTGACCACGGCCCAGATCGCCAAACTGACCACGGCCCAGGTCGTCGCCCTCACCTCGGACCAAGTTCCTGCTATCGAAACCGCCGATCTCCAGGCCATGACCACGGCCCAGATCGTCGCCCTGACCACGGCCCAGACGGCCACGCTGACCACGGCCCAGATTGCCGCCCTCACCACCGCCCAACTCCGGGCGCTGGAGACGGCGGACATCGCCGGCCTCAACAACGGGCAGTTGCAGGCCCTCACCACTGCCCAGGCGGCGGCCCTCACCACGGCCCAGGTGGAGGCCATCCCCACCAACCGCATCAGCGCCCTGGAAACGGTTGATCTCGCCGCCCTGACCACGGATCAGATCGTCGCGCTGTCCACCGCGCAGGTGGCCAACCTGAGCACGGCCCAGGTGGCGGCCCTCACCACCACCCAGGTGCGCGCCCTGGAGACCGGCGACATCGCCGCCCTGACCAGCGACCAGCTTCCCGCCCTGACCACCACCCAGGTGGCGGCGCTGACCACTACCCAGATCGTGGCCCTGGCATCCACTCAGGTCGCCGCCCTCACCACCGCCCAGATCGCCGCCCTCACCACCGCCCAGATCCGGGCTCTGGAAACGGCCGACATCGCGGCGCTGTCCACCGCCCAGATCGTCGCCCTGACCACTGCTCAGGCCGCTGCGTTGACCACGGCCCAGGCCGCGGCTCTCACCACCGACCAGATCGTCGCCCTGGAAACCGCCGACTTGGCGGCCCTCAGCACCGATGCCATCGCCGCCCTGAGCACCAGCCAGATCGCCGCCCTGACCACCACCCAGGTCGCCAACCTGACCACGGATCAGGTCCGCGCCCTGGAAACCGCCGACGTGGCAGCCCTTACCACCGCCCAGGTGGTCGCCCTCGGCACGGCCCAGTTCGTTGCCCTGGCGACGGCCCAGGTCGCCGCCCTGACCACGGCCCAGGCCGCCGCACTGCAGACGGTCGATCTGGCTGCCCTGTCCACCGCCCAGATTCGCGCCGTCGAAACGGTCGACCTCGCCGCCCTCACCACGGCCCAGGTGGCTGCCCTCACCACGGCACAGGTGGCCGCCCTGACCACCGCCCAGATCGCGGCCCTCACCACGGCCCAGGTGGTGGCGCTTTCCACCGCCCAGTTCCAGGCCCTGACCACCGGCCAGGTGGCCGCCCTCACCACGGCGGACATCGCCGCCCTGACCACCGACCAGGTCGTCGCCCTCACCACCGCCCAGGCCGCCGCCCTGACGGCAAGCCAGGCCGCCAAGCTCACCACGGCGCAACTGGCCGTACTCGAAACTGCCGACCTGGTGGCCCTGACCACCGGCGCCCTCGCCGGCCTGACCACCACCCAGGTGGCGTCCCTCAGCACCGCCCAGGTCGCCGCCCTCACCACGGACCAGGTCGCTGCCCTGACCACGGCACAGGTCGCCGCCCTGGAAACCGTGCAGATCGGCGCCCTGACCACCAGCCAGCTCACCCACCTGACCACGGCCCAGATCGCCGCCCTGACCACCGACCAGGCCTCCAGCCTGAGCACCGGCCAGGTGGCTGCCCTCACCACTGCCCAGGTCGCGGCCATCGAGACAGTGGACCTCGCCACCCTGTCCACCGCCCAGATCGTCGCCCTGACGACCGCCCAGGCGGCCGCCCTGACCGGCAGCCAGGCCGCGGCCCTCACCCTGGACCAGCTCGCAGCACTCCAGACGGCCGATCTCGCCAGTTTGAGCACGACTGCCGTCCAGAGCCTCACGACCACCCAGGTCGCCAACCTGACCACCACCCAGGTGGCGGCCCTCACCACCACCCAGGTCGCCGCCCTGGAAACCGTCGATCTCCAGGCCCTGTCGCCCCAGCACATCGCCGCCCTGACCAGCGCCCAGTTCGCCGCGCTGAGTACGGCGCAACTCGCGGCCCTGACTACTGGCCAGGTGGCGGCCATTTCTACCGCCAATCTCGCCAGCCTGACCACCGCCTCGGTGCGCAGCCTGAGCAGCGACCAGATCGCGGCCCTGACCAGCGCCCAGATCGTGGCCCTCACCACGGCCCAGGTCCATGCCCTGGAGACGGCGGACATCGCCGCCCTGACGACCAACCAGGCCGGATGGCTGACCAGCGCCCAGATCGCGGCGCTGACCACCGCCCAACTCGTCGCCCTCACCACGGCCCAGGTTCCGCAACTGGCGGTGACCGGCATCGCCGCCCTGACCACGGCCCAGATCGCCGCCCTGGAAACGGCGGACTTCGCCGCCCTAACCACGGACCAGATCATCGGGCTCACCACCGAGCAAGTCGCTTCCCTGGGAACGGCCCAGCTCGTCAGCCTGACCACGGACCAGATCGCCGCCCTACAGACCGCCGACCTCGCGGTTCTGTCCAGCGCCCAGATCGCTGCCCTGACCACCGCCCAGGTCGCCGCCCTGAGCTTCGAGCAAGTGCTCTCCCTGAGCACGGCCCAGATTCGCGCTCTGGAAACCGCCGACGTGGCGGCCCTGACCACCGACCAGGTCTCGCTCCTCAGCCCGACCCAGGCCGGCGCCCTCACTTCGGCGCAGCTCGTCGCCCTGTCCACCACGCAGTTGCAGGTGCTCCAGCCTTCCGCCCTGGCCGCCCTGTCCACTGCCGTCGTCCCCGCCCTCTCCACCGCCCAGGTGGTGGCGCTCACCGATGACCAGCTCCTCTCGCTGACCACGGCGCAGATTCGCGCCCTGGAAACCGCCGATCTCGCCGCCCTGACCACCGCCCAGTTGCAGGTACTCGATCCCACCCAGGTCGCCGCCCTGACCACCGCCCAGATCGTCGCCCTCTCCACCGCCCAGGCGGCGGCCCTGACCACCGACCAGATCAGCGGCCTCACCACCGCCCAGGTGGCGGCCCTGGAAACCGTCGATCTCGCCGCCCTGACCACGGCCCAGATCGCCGCCCTGGAAACCGCCGACGTCGCCGCGCTCACCACGGCCCAGATCGTCGCGCTTTCCACCGCCCAGGTCGCCGCCCTGGCCACCGACCAGATCCGCGCCCTGACCACGGCCCAGGTGGCCGCCATCCAGACCGTCGATCTGGTGGAACTGTCCACCACCCAGGTGGCGGCCATGACCACCGCCCAGATCGCCGCACTCACCACCGCCCAGATCGCCGCCCTCACCACCGCCCAGGTGCAGAACCTGACCACGGCCCAGGTCGTCGCCCTGACCAGCGCCCAGGTGGCGGCCCTGGAGACCGCCGACCTGGTGACCCTGAGCACCGACCGCATTGCCGCCCTGGATACCGTCGATGTAGCGGCCATGGGCACGGCCCAGATCGCCGCGCTGACCACCGACCAGGTGCAGGCCCTGACCACGGCCCAGATCGTCGCCCTCTCCAGCGACCAGTTCGTCGCCCTGGGCACTGCCGGCATCGCCGCCCTCACCACCGACCAGTTGGTCGCGGTCGAGTCGGGCGATCTCGCCGCCCTCACCACCGCCCAGATCGTCGCCCTGAGCACCGATCACGCCGCGGCCCTGTCGTCGCGGCAGTTGTCGGCCCTGAGCACCGCGCAACTGGCGGCCATGGAGACCGCCGACCTCGCCGCCGTCACCACGGCGGCCCTGCAGGGCCTGACCACGGCCCAGGCCGCCAACCTCACCACGGCCCAGGTCGCCAATCTGACCACCGATCAGATCGCTTCCATCAAGACCTCGCCCCTGGCGGCGCTCACCACGGCGCAGATCGCCGCCCTGGCCACCGACCAGGCCGCAGCGCTCACCAGCACGCAATTGCAGGCCCTCACCACCGCCCAGGTGGCGGCCATCGAGACCGCCGATCTGGCGGCCATCACCGCCGCCCGCTTCGCCACCCTGCGCACTTCCAGCATCGCCGCGCTGACCACGGACCAGATCGTGGCCATCACCACGGATCAGGCCGCCGCCCTCACCTCGGCCCAACTGGCGGCCATGAGCACCGCCCAGGTCGCGGCCCTGGAAACCGCCGACCTGGTCAACATCGCCACTACCGTGGTGCCCAGCTTCACCACCGCCCAGGTGGCAGCCCTCACCACGGCCCAGGTCGCGGCGCTCACCACCGACCAGGTCGCAGCCCTGGAGACCGCCGACGTCGCCGCAATGACCACGGCCCAGATCCAGGCCCTGACCACCGCCCAGATCCAGGCCCTGACCACCGCTCAAGTGGCCGGCCTCACCTCGGCCCAGGTGGCCGCCCTGGAGACGGTCGATCTGGCCGCCCTGACCACCGCTCAGATCGCCGCCATCGAAGGGGTCGATCTTGGAGCCCTGAGCACGACCCAGATCCAGGCCCTGACCACGGACCAGGTGGGGGCCCTGACCACGGCCCAGATCGTCTCCCTCACCTCGACCCAGGTGGCCGCCCTGACCACCGACCAACTCGGCGCCCTGTCCACCGCCCAGGTGGCGGCCATCCAGGGCGGAGACCTGGCCGCCATGAGCACCGACCAGATCGTCGCCCTGTCCACGGCCCAGGTGGCTGCCCTGACCACGTCCCAGATCGTCTCCCTCACCTCCGCCCAGATCCAGGCCCTGGAAACGGTGGACGTGGCGGCCCTCACCACCGCCCAGGTGGCCGCCATCCAGGGCACCGACCTGGGAGTCATGACCACCGCCCAGATCGTCGCCCTGGGCACCGATGTCGCGGCCCTGACCACGGCCCAGATCGTTGCCCTGACTACACTGCAGTACACCAACATGACGACGGATCAGATCGCAGCCCTGACCACCACCCAGATCGAGGCCATCCAGGGCAGCGACCTGGCTGTCCTCACCACGGCCCAGATCGAAGCCCTCACCACCGCCCAGATCGCGGCCCTCACCACCGCCCAGATCTTCGTCCTGACTAACGCCCAGGTGGCAGCCATCGAGACCGCCGACATCGCCGCCATGACCTCGGAGCAATTCGGCACCCTGAAGACCTCTCAATTCGCGGCCCTCACCACCGACCAGATCGCCGCCATCGAGACCGCCGATATCGCCGCCCTCACCACGGCCCAGCTCTCGCACCTCAGCATGCCGCAGCACGACGCCTTCACCGGCGGCCAGCTGGGCGCGATGACCGCCGAGCAATTGGCTGCGCTGGCCCTATCCACCCCGCTGGTCCTCGACCTGAACGGGGACGGCGTCGATACCGTGGGCCTCTCCGCCGGCGTCGAATTCGACTTGAACGCCACCGGCCAGGCGGTCGCCACCGGCTGGGTCTCCGAGGATGACGGCCTGTTGGCCATCGACCTGGACGGCAACGGCCGCATCGACGACGGCCGCGAACTGTTCGGCAGTGCCTTCGTCCTGGAGGATGGCAGCACCGCCGCGAATGGCTTCGAGGCCCTGGCCAGCCTGGACGACAACGGCGACGGTGTCGTCGATGCGGCGGACAGCGGCTTCGCCAGCCTCGTGGTGTGGAAGGACGTGAATCAGGATGGCACCAGCCAGACTGACGAACTCTTCGACCTCAGCGCCCTGGACATCACTGCCCTGGGCACCGGCGCTACGGCCTCCACGGCCCTGGACGACGGCAACTGGCTGGGCCTTACCGGCAGCTACAGCACAGCCGACGGGGCCACCCACGCCCTGGCGGACGTCTGGTTCCAGACCGCGCCCGCCGAGGCCCCTGCGGCCCCCAGCACTGCGGCCGATGAAACCGCCCTGTTCTCGGAAGACGACTTCCTCATGCCGCCGGCGAGCGACAGCCAGGACTGGTTGCTATAAGATCGCCGCGTCCCGAACCACAGCCGGCGGGGGCCTCCCCTGCCGGCTGTTTTCTTGAGCCAGCCCCCATGACCGAAACCCGTGCCGCCGACCTGGATACCGCCCTGGCCGAGGCCCGCAGCCTTGCCGCCGCGGACGCCCTCGACCCCATGGCGGTCATCGGACTGGCCGACCGCCTGGGGGGCGCCGGTCGCACGGCCGAGGTGGTCGATTTCTACCGGCTCTGGCTGCAACACACCCACTCGCCTCTGGCCCACATCGTCCGCTTCAACCTGGCCGTCGCCCTCACCCAGATCGATCGATTTGCCGAGGCCGAGGAAAGCTACCGCAAAGCGATTTTTGAAAAGCCGGATTTCGTCCAGGCCTGGTTCAACATCGGCACCGTCATCGAGCGCCAGGGGCGAGCCCCCCAGGCCCTCGCCGTCTGGCAGTCCATGCTCGACCACCCCCTGGTCGGCCCCCAGCTCAACCGGGATCTCTACATCCTGGTTCTCAACAGCATGGGCCGCCTGCAGGAAGAGAACCGCAATTTCCACGCGGCAGAAGAAAAACTGGCCGCCAGCCTGAGCGTCGATCCCGATCAGCCCAAGGTCATCCAGCACTGGGTCCACCTGCGCCAGAAGCAGTGCGCATGGCCCGTGTTCTGTGACTTCCCCGGGCTCTCCGTGGGCAGCATGCTGCGCGCCACCTCCCCCCTGGCCATGCTCTCCGCCAGCGACGACCCGGGGCTGCAACTTGCCACCGCGGTCCACTTCGCCCAGGAACGCATCAATGCCCGCGTTCCCGTTCTGGCTCCCCCCCAGGGCTACGCCCATCCCCGCCTGCGCCTGGGCTTCCTGTCATCGGACTTCTGCCTGCACGCCGTGTCCCTGCTCACCGTCGAACTCTTCGAACTGCTCGACCGCGAACGCTTCGAACTCTACGGCTTCTGCTGGAGCCGGGAAGACGGCTCGGCCATGCGGGCCCGCGTCATCCGCGCCTTCGACCACTTCTTCAAGATCGGCGGCCTGGACGACGCCACCGCGGCCCAGGCCATCCGCCAGAACGAGATCGACATCCTCATCGACCTGCAAGGCCTCACCTCGGGCGCCCGGCCCAACATCGTCGCCTACCGGCCGGCGCCGGTGCAGATGACCTACCTGGGTTTCCCCGGCCCCACCGGCCAGCCGGGAATCGACTACGTCATCGCCGACCGCTACCTCATCCCCGACGCCGAACGTCCCTATTACACCGAGAAACCCCTCTATCTCCCCAAGGTCTTCCAAAGCAGCGACCGCCAGCGCCCCGTGTCACCTTTACCCACCCGGCAGCAGTGCGGACTGCCCGAGGCCGGATTCGTGTATTGCTGTTTCAACAACAACTACAAATTCACCGAGGCCATGTTCGAAACCTGGCTGCGCATCCTGACGCGGGTTCCCGACAGCCTCCTCTGGCTGCTGTCCGACAACCCCTGGGCCCAGGCCAACCTCACCGCCCGGGCCGAGGCCCGCGGCATCGACAAGGGCCGCCTCCTCTTCGCCCCGAGGGTTGCGCCGCCCGACTACCTCGCCCGCTACACCGCGGCCGACCTCTTCCTCGACGCCTATCCCTTCAACGGCGGCACCACCGCAAACGACGCGCTGTGGATGGGGCTCCCCGTCCTCACCCTCTCCGGCCGCACCTTCGCCTCCCGCATGGCCGGGGGCCTGCTCACTTCCCTAGGCGTACCCGAACTCATCGCCACCGACTTATCCGCGTACGAGGAAAAGGCCGTCGCCCTGGGCAAGGACCCCGCCCGCCAACGGGAACTGCGCCGCCGCGTCGAAGAGGCGCGGCAAACGTCGCCGCTGTTCGACATGCCCGGCTTCGTGCGGGATTTCGGCGACGCCATCGCCGGGGTGGCGATGCGGCGCTGAGCTGGGCGAGGCGGTCGAGGTCGTCGTAGACGTAGTCGGTGATCGGGGTGGGGGCGGCAGCCGTGGGACAGGTGGTGGCCGTGGCGGTCAAACCCACCGGATAAACCCGATCGCAAATGCCAGAACCAACAAACCGCCAATAGCCCAGATTGCCCAGGCCGTAACGTTCGTACGCCGTTTAGATCGCGCTGCCTTGATTCTGGAAAGGTGTAATTCTCGGCCCGGCGCGTCGTCTGGGTGAATGTATTTATCATGCGGCGTTTTGTACGTTCGTCGCATGTTATCGACAACCCGAGCGTTCAATGCCGCAGCCAAATCCAGCATCCACTGAAGCGTTCCTTCATCAGGGTTCCATATCTCCAGACGCCCATCAATCAACGTCAACACTCCAGAGACCTTTCCTGTTGGGTCGATAACAATTGTGTCGCGCTTGGCGCGGGTCCCTGTTTCTCCGACCCCAATCGCGACGTCGCTTCGAACACTGGCCAACGCTTCCAATTGCGCCATCCGAATAGGGTTTTTTCGGCTTGGAGGCGGGCCGAGCACGATGGAAACAGAGAAATCCCTTGGCATTACTTCCCCCCCGCCAATCCCGACCCAAGCTGCAATCCACCGAAACTCACCCCTGCTCCAGAAGTCAGCCCACCTGACAAACCGCCTCCTCTCGTGTAGAGGAGAGGAACACCAGCGCCGTAGTCGTCGGAGTAGCGTGCCACATGACGTTCCCATTGGCCAGCGGTGGTCAGATCAAGCCACACTCCCGCGCCCTCCCAAGACACGTCCGGTCCGCCTCTGGCCCGGTTCGTGCCAGTAAACGCATTGCGCGCCCCCGCACTCAGGGTTCCCCCAGCATCCAGGGCCAACCCTACTTCAGTGTGGTAACGAGATCCTTGAACGGCGGCGTTAGCTGTTGTCGGTGCGGCGCTCGAAACCCGATGCGCAATATTTGCTGTGGATATCGTGTCTGCGCCGACAGTGAGCGAGGTGCGAACCGAATTCCCGGCACGCAATGATCGGATGGTTGCGCCAGCCCCGGCAGGCAAGAATGGAACGGCAGTAGCGACGGTGTCATACGTCAACCCCACGGCGTCGACGGCGGCCCACCCCCAATTGCCACTTCTGACGTTATGGGCCAGCGAGACCACTCCGATGCCAATGTTCGCAACGTCCCAGGCGCTTTCCAGCCACAGCCCCGTCGGATCCCTCGCATTTACCGGATTATTCCCCACATACGCATAAAGGTTGCTGTCATCCTGATACCCAATCGGATCGGTCTGCAAGAACCTCCCCAGCATCGGTGAGTAGAACCGTGCCTTGTAGTAGTACAGCCCAAGCGAGGTACTGCTGCCCCGTGTAGCGGAACCTTGTCCCCGCCGTCTGGTTCGGTTCCCCGAAGGGGTCGTAGCTGTAGATCGCCGTGCTGGTTCCCGTAGCATCCGCCTGACCCACGATGCTGCCCTGGTGGTCGGCGTAGAGCCAGGTCTTGCTGGTGGTGCCGGCGCCTTCGTACCACACCAGGGGTTCGTCGATGCCGGGGAGTGGACGTAGCGGCGTAGGACGTTGTTCGAGGCGTCGTATTCGGCGATGAGATTCACGCCGTCGTAGAGCAGTTGGGTGACGGTGCCCCCCAGGTCGGTCTGGCGCAGCCGGCCGACGGCGTCGTAGGCTAGGCTGGCGCTGTAGCCAGGGGCGGTGACGGTGAGGTTGTGGGTGAGGCTGGCGAGCTCCCCTTGGACGATGCTGTAGCCGTCGGTGGTTGTAGTGGTGGCGTTGGCGTGCCGGGAGGGGTCGGTGACCGGGGTGGGGGCGGCAGTGCCGTGGGACAGGGGGGTGGCCGTGGCCGCCTGGGCCGGCCCCAGGATTTGAGCAGCTTGCCGCTGAGGGTGTAGGTCTGGCAGGTGACCCGATGCCCGGGGCGACTATCCGCGTGGCGGGAACCTTGGTTCGCAGCGGCGCGGGGTTTTGGGGCCGGAGCGACTTGGGGTCATTTATTTTGGGTATTCACGGACTGTCACTTGTTTCGCAAGTTAGTGGCGTTTGTCTGCTGTTTCGCGAGCTTTTCCCCTGCCCCGTTGCCTCTCCGAGCCCCTATCGCGCCTCCTAGAAAAAACACAAAAAAGCTGAAGAATCGAACTGTTCGCACGATCGGCGGCTCATCCGGACCTACTGAACTCACAAGGCCTGCCACACCCAGGCACACGACCCAGTCATAAAGTCGCAATCTCATCGCGCCACGGAGAAGACTGCCGTCCGGAGAAACGGCGCCTGCTACTGCAATGGAGAAAGCTGTCATCACCCCAAACAACACCGCATCTTGCGCGCCAATCGCTGCGAGAAAGAACCCGACTCCGAGCCCAACCACAATAGCAAGAGCCAGCGGCGCCAATAGCATCTGCATCTTGATCATCTCAACTGACAACCAATCGTATATGCAAAACTCGTAGTTCGACCTTCCGCAACAAAGACGCAGTATCCTTGTCCAGGCCTAACCCCCGCCAAACCGTGGGGCACTATCAACTTCCGCCATCACGACGAGAAGGACGCACAAATAGGGCGGAGAACCCGGCCGTCAGCGCTTGAGCACCAAGCCCTGCCCCGTGGGCAGGGGGAAGACCCGGTAGCCCCGGGCCTCGAACCAGGGGTCTTCCGCCTGTTTCTGTTTGCGATAGACCCCTGCCCATTCATAGTCGTCGAGGATGACGATGCCGCCGCTCACCACGCGGTCGAAGAGTCCCTCCAGGGCGGCGAGCTCGCCTTCGGCGTTGTTGAGGTCGATGTGTAGGTAGGCGAGTTTTTCCGGCATGCCCTGGGCGAAGGAATCGGGGATGAAGCCGGCGATGAGCCGCACCTGGGGATAGGCGGCGAAGCGGGCCTTGACCTTGTCGAAGAAGCCCGCTTCCTGACCGGCGAAGTGGTGGCCTTCGACCGGGTTGTAGTCGAAGGTGTCGTAGCCCCAGAAGGTCTTGGGAAAGGCGGCTCCCCCCAGGTAGTCCATGACGGTCTTGATGCCGGTTCCGGTGTAGACGCCGCACTCGGCGAAATCGCCCTCCAGTTGGACGCAATGGAAGGCCGCGCAGGCGAGAATGTAGCGCCGCCAGGCGATGGCCTGGTCGGCGTCGTTCTGGATGTTGGAGCCCCAGGCCTCGCGGAAAGCGTCGTCTTCGAAGAGGGAGTTGTTGCGCCCCCAGGTCAGGAGGTTGTCGCCGAGGTAGACGCCCGAGGTGAGCAGTTTTTTGGCTTCTTCGAGCAGGGCCATGAAGCGGACCGGATCGCTGATCCCCCAGGATTTGGGCGTGGAAAAGTTGATCACCTGTTCAAGGGAAAGGGGTTTCAGACGGGGGAGGTCCATGGGGATACGCCTCTGAGGATGGCCGTGCCGGTGAAGGGGAGAGGATGCCGGAAGCGCCGGAATGCGGCGCGGGGCCATGCTACCAGCTTGGCCCGCCCGGGGAAACGTCCCCTCCGGGTGACGCCGCGTCGATCTCTGATGCCAGGGCGCGGCTGCCGCTTTACAATCCGGCGTCCGCCGCCTTCGTCACTCCCCCGGGAGCGACTTCCCCCGCCGCCCATGAAAGCTCTGCTCCGCCCTTACCGTTACGTCGTGATCCTGGCGGCGGGGATCAGCTTCTTCCTCAATCTGCTTCTGTTGGCGCCGACCTTCTACATGATGCAGATTTTCGACCGGGTGTTCATGAGCCGCAGCCTGGACACCCTGGGCTGGCTGTCCTTCATCGTCCTGCTCATGCTGCTTTTCTACCTGGCGGTCGATTGGCTGCGGGGCCGCATGATGACCAGCGCCGCCCTACTTTGTGACCGCCTCCTCGGCGAGCGGGTCCTGCGCGTCGTCCTGGACGACGCCGTGCAGCCCGGCTTCGGCCGCCACGGCTTCCTCATGCGGGACGTCGCCGCCATCCGCCGCATCATCGCGGGCAATGGCCTAAGCGCCCTGCTCGACAGCCCCTGGCTGCCGGTCATGCTGCTGCTCATTTTCCTCTTCCACCCGGTCCTCGGCCTTCTTGCCTTCGTGTGTTCGGCGGCGCTGGTCATTCTGGCGGTCTTGAACAATCGCGTCAGCCAGAAGCCGGTGGAAGACCTGCAAATGGTCAGCCGCAAGGCCAGCGGCTATATCGATTCCAGCCTGCGCAACGCGGAAGTGGTCCGCGCCATGGGCATGTTTCCCGCCCTCGCCCAGCGCTGGGACGCCATCAATCACCAGGCCCTGCGCCATCAGCACGAAAGTGGGCGCATTTCGGCGCTGGTGAGTGGTCTCTCACGCTTTTCCCGCCAGATCGTCCAGGTCATCATGGTCGGGGCCGGGGCATACCTGGTGGTGGGGCAGAACGCTACGCCGGGCATCATGCTCGCCACCACCCTCATCCTGGGCCGCGCCCTGGCCCCGGTAGAGCACCTGATCGCGAGCTGGAAGGACATCCTCGAGGCCCGCGCCGCTTACCGCCGCCTGGAAGAGGCCTTCGCGCAAAGCGCCCACCAGGCGCCGCGCACCCGCCTGCCCGAACTCAAGGGCGCCCTGGAAGCCGACCGGGTGGTCTATGCCCTGGCCCCCAACAGCCCTCCCCTGGTCAAGGGAGTCAGCTTTGCCCTGGCCGCGGGCGAATTCCTCGGCATCATCGGTGCCAGCGGCTCCGGCAAGTCGTCGCTCTTGCGCCTGCTCACCGGAACCTGGCGGCCCCAGGCCGGCAGCGTGCGCTACGACAACGCGGAAATCGCCCAGTGGCTGCCCGAGGAACTGGGGCGCCAGATCGGCTACCTTCCCCAGGACATCGAGCTTTTTCCCGGCACGGTAAGCGACAACATCGCCCGCATGGGCGTGCCTGACAGCGAGGCGGTGGTCACCGCCGCCCACCGCGCCGGCGTGCACGACATGATCCTGCGCCTGCCCCAGGGCTACGACACCGAGATCGGCCCCGGTGGTGCGGCGCTTTCTGGAGGGCAGCGGCAGCGCATCGCCCTGGCCCGGGCGCTGTACGGGGGACCGCGCCTCCTCCTGCTCGACGAGCCCAATTCCAACCTGGATGCGGAAGGGGAAACGCTCCTGCAGCAGATCCTCGGCCAGTTGAAGGCAGAGGGCGTCACCCTGGTGGTGGTCACCCACCGTCGTTCCCTGGTGGCCGCCAGCGACAAGCTCCTGGTGCTGCGCGAGGGCGCCGTCGCCCTCTACGGGCCCAGCCGAGAGGTGGTGGAAAAGCTCTCCGGCGGAGGCGCCGCATGAAGGCGCTCCTGGCTTTCCTCGCCGGTCGGCCCGACCTGGATCCAGCGGAAAGGGAACTCCGGCTGTGGGCATTCGCGGCTGGCGCCACGGTCCTCCTGGCCGGCCTCGCCTTCCTGGCCTGGGGACTCCTCGCCCCCCTGGACGGCGCCGTGGTGGCCTCGGGCAGCATCCGGGTCGAGAACGCCCGGCAGCAGGTCCAGCATCAGGAAGGCGGCCTGGTAAAGCGCATCCTGGTCAAGAATGGCGACAAGGTGCAGAAAGACCAGGAGCTGCTTGAGATCGAGGATTTGCGGGTTTCCGCCAGTACCGGAATCATCCGCCAGAGCATCGCGGGAGAACTCGCCAAACAGGCGCGCCTCGCCGCGGAGCGGGATTTCCGCGAGCGCATCGTCTTTCCTCCCACCTTGACCCAATAGGCCGACGATCCTTTCATCAGCAGTATCCTAGCCAAAGAGCAGGAGCTGTTCGAACAGCGACGCAGAACGCTGCACGAACAACTCGACGTTCTTGGCCAGCAGATCGCCGAAACCGGGCGAGAGATCGAAGCCACCCGGCAGCAGGTCGCCGCCGACGAGGCCTCCAGCAAGGCCATGGAGGACGAGCTCAAGGCCCATCAGGGTCTGCTGGAAAAAGGCTTCATCTCGCCCACCCGCATGTACGGCCTGCAACGCAGCGTGGCCGAGTATCGCTCCCGCCTGGCCGAGCACCGGGCAGACCTCTCCCGCGCCCTGCAAAAGCAGAACGACCTGCGTCTCAAGCAGCAGGATGTCCGCAACACGGCGCGCCAGACCGCCCTGGCCGAACTGAAGGATTCTTTCTCCCGCCTCGCGGACCAGGAGGAACAATTGCGCCCGGCGCAGGATGCAGACCGACGCCAGATGGTGCGCTCCCCCACCGACGGCGTCGTGGTCAACCTCAAGGCCAACACCATAGGCGCCGCCATCGGACCCCGGGACGCGATCATGGAAATCGTCCCGGAGAACCAGGAACTCATCGTCGAGGTGCGCCTGCCTCCGGATTCCATCCTGCAACTGCGTACCGGCATGGCGGCCGAAGTGCGACTCCTGGCCTACGACGCCCGCACGACGCCCCTGGTCGCCGGCCATCTGAAGTATCTCTCCGCCGACGTGTTGAGCGACCCCAATGGCGCCACCTATTACGTCGGCCAGGTGTCCCTGGACCCCCGCTCCCTTGCCGAGGCCCGCATCGACATCGTCCAGGCGGGCATGCCGGCAGAAGTGTATATCCGCACCACGCCGCGCACGGCTTTCCAGTACCTTGCCGACCCGGTCACCAGCTCCCTCACCCGGGCTTTTCGCGAGCGCTGACCGGGGAAGGGCGCGTGGCAGGGAAGCCCACGCGCGCGGCAGGGCAGGCGCGGATTAACAAGTCCTAACAGGGCGTAACAGCGCTGCCGCAGCCGACGGCCTAGATTCTGCCGGTCGCACGCCTCCCGGGCGTCGGAAAGGCCCCCATGAAATCCACCCTCGTCGTCGCCCTTGCCACTACCGCCCTTGCGGCCTGTAGCGCCCTGTCTCCTGGTCACGGGCACCCCCAAGGTCCACCCGTGGCCGTCGTGCCCCCGCCCGCCCAGGTGGAAGACGTTCCCGTCGGCCCGCCACCCCCCCGGCACGAACTGGCCGGCCCACCGCCCGCCGTAGGCCTGATCTGGATCGACGGTTACTGGAACTGGTCGGAAGGGCGGCACGCCTGGGTTCCCGGTCATTGGGAAGCGCCCCGTCCCGGCCACCACTGGGTACCCCGCCGCTGGGAACAGCGTGGGGGCCAGTGGGCCCTGCGCGGGGGCTACTGGAACCGACACTGAGGAGTGCCGGCTACGCTTGCAATCCTTTTGACAAGCCGCAACAATAGTCCTTCGGTACGAGAGGGGGCCACAAGCCCCCTTGCTTTTGGGCGAGTCCTTTCGCCGCCCTCCCTCCAGACAGGAGCCGCAATGCTGAAGTGGGTGTATATCTTCTGGCCGTCCTTCGCGACCGCCATCATCGGCGAAGCCGTGTTCTTCGCCTTCATCAATCCCCAGGAACTGTATCTGATGGGCAAGCCCGTCTATTGGAGCCCGCTGGCCATCTACTCGACGGGTTTCCTCATGTTCTGGGGGCTCACGGCCCTCACCACCTGGGCGATGCTTTTCTTCCTCAAACCGGCGGACGAAATCAACCGCCCCATCGAATCCCGGCCGGGCGCCGCGCGGGAACGCCCCCAGTCCTGAAGCGCTTGCGGGGGCAGCCACGGACGCCCTTGGGACAAGGGTTTCCGGGGCTTCAATAGCGCCTCGTGAATTGCTTCACGGGCTCGTTTTCGGGTTTCTGGGATCATCCATTCTAAGGACACGCCCTTTTGGAAACCCGCCATGCTGGCCCTCAAGAAAGACCTCTCGCAGCCCCCTCTCCCGGTTCCCCCAGGTGCCGCGATGAAGGCCGCCGAGGGTTTCGAGGTGGACCTGCGGGACGCCCTGGCCCACACCACGGTACGCGAACTGTCCCTGGAAGAGTTCCTGCGCGTGCGGGACGATCTCTCCCACCGCAAGGCATCCTGACCTAGAAACCTCAGTCGTAAAAACGCACCAAGGCCGGGTGATCGAAGTATTCGAGCAGCAGGCGCTCGACCCTGGCCTGCCAGCGGGCCGCGAATTCAGCCCTCTGCTCCGCCCCGGCCTCTCCCGCCAGTATGCCGCCCAGGAGTCGCGCCAGGGCGGGATCGCCCGGAACCGGGCCCAGATCGAGGCTCGCTGTGCAGCGCGCTCCCGTGTCGTCCCGGGTCAGACGAACATCGCCCGGCACGTCCGCAATAGCGAAGCCGAGGCGGCCACAGCGCCCGTAAGCCCCCCCCAGTCCCTTGAAGCCGCCCGGGCCGGCGGCCCCGGTCAGGAGTCCGAAGACGGCCGCCTGCACCCCTACCGTCCCTTCCGTTTCGCCGCGTCTGAACTCGACCCGCAGGCTCCCGCGCTGCGGGGGACCATCGGGGTAAAGGCGGCGCAGCATGCGACTGGCCAAGACGTAGGTTCCGGCAACCGTGGGACAGGAATGCCCAGCCAGACGCACTGCGTCCTCATAGCGATAGTGGATGAGACCTTCACTGGACGCCCCGAGCAGCGCCGCCAGCGGGTCGACGACCGTGACCTCGGGCACTCGGGCAAAGAATTCTGGAAAGGACATGTCTGGCCCCAAAAGGGCGCAGTATGGCCTTGCCGGGGGGAAGCGGCCTTGATGCGCGTCAGGCGCGCTGGATCAGCTCGATCTTGTAGCCGTCGGGGTCTTCGGCGAAGGCGATGATCGTGCTGCCATGCTTCATGGGCCCCGCTTCGCGCACCACCTTACCGCCCCGGGCGCGGATTTCGGCGCAAGCTGCGGCTGCGTCGGGAACCGCCAGGGCGACGTGGCCGAAGCCGTTGCCAAGCTCGTAGGCCGCGGTATCCCAGTTGTGCGTCAATTCAAGGACCGCAGCTTCGCTTTCCGGCCCGTAGCCGACGAAGGCAAGAGTGAAACGGCCATCGGGGTAATCCTGTCGCCGCAGGAGCTGCATGCCGAGAACCTCGGTATAGAAAGCCAGGGAACGGTCCAGGTCGCCGACCCGGATCATGGTGTGCAGAATGCGCATGGGGTTTCCTCAAAAGGTGGGCAGGCCTGCCCCTCGGAGGCGAAGTTCGCGACGGCGTTCGCGCCAATCGGGACAGAGGCCTTCCACCAGGGACCAGAAGCGGGGACTGTGGTTCATTTCCCGCAGGTGGGCAAGTTCGTGCACGACGACGTAATCCACCAGGTTCAGGGGCATGAACCCCAGACGCCAATTGAGACGCACCACGCCGCGGCTGGAGCAGCTCCCCCAGCGGGTGCGAGCCGCGCTGAGGGCGATGGGCGGCACGGCAAGCCCCAACTGCGGCGCCCAGTGGGCGACGCGCTGCCCAAAAACTTCCCGAATGCGCTGCCGTAGCGCTCTTTCCAGGGCCGGCGCCGCAGCATCGGGGGCCTGGGGCAGACGAAGCTCACCGCCGTCGGCTGACCATCGCGCGCGGGCCGTTCCGCCGAACCGGAGCCCCAGCTCGCCCCCCAGCCACGGCAGGCGCGCACCCTCGGCCAGAGGGAGTGCGGCGGAAAGCGTCCGTTCCCGCCAACGGTCCAGGTGCTCGACCACCCAGACACCGTGACGCCGCACGACGTCGTCTATGGCAGCCAGGGTGGCGCTCGCCGGGGCACCGACGATCAAGCCCCGGTGATCGATGCGAAGCCCCACGGTGCGCCGGCGGCTGCGGCGCAACAGGTAGGGAACATCCCGGCCGGCGAGCCGGACGCTGCGGGCGACAGCCTCAGGCAGCGCCACCGGTTTCCGGATAACGGTGGGGCGAGATGCGGCGCATTTCGCCCTCGATCCAGGCCTCGGCGCGATCGTTGATTTCCTGTTCCGAGAGTCCCGTCGCATCGAAGGCCGGGCCGATGCTGACCGTGATGGTCCCGGGGCGCTTGAGGAAGGCCTGGCGGGGCCACAGCTCGCCGGCATCGTGGGCCACCGGGACGACCTTGCAGCCGACATGGTTGGCCAGGTAGGCGCCGCCGACCTTGTAGCGCCGTTTCTGTCCCGGCGCGACCCGCGTCCCTTCGGGAAAGACGATGACGTAGCAGCCGTCTGCCAGCCGCTCGCGCCCCTGTTCGACGACCTGATCCAGGGCCTGCCTGCCTGCCGTGCGATCGATGGAGATGTGACGCATGGCCGCCAGGGACCACCCGAAGAAGGGCAGCCGCAGCAGTTCCTTCTTGAGCACGAAGACACAGTTGGACCCCGAAGGAACCAGCTCCTGCAAGGCCACGGTCTCCCAGGCCGACTGGTGCTTGGCCAGAATGACGGAGGGCTCTGCGGGCATGTTCTCACGCCCCAGGACTCGGCAGCCGATACCGAGAATCAGCGCCACCGCTCCCAGGAACCCGCGGCGCCAAAGGGCGACGACACGAAAGGCGGCGCCCCGCGCCCCAAGCAGAGCGAATAGGATGATGAACGGCGCCAGCACCACGGTCAGGACGATGACCCAGGCCATGAACAGGGCGGAACGAATGACGATCATGCGGAGCGCCCCCTCAACAGCCAGTCGACCACTGTCGCCAGATTCGCGAACTCAAGGGTTCCCTCGGGCAGCTGACCTTCGCTGCTGGTCTTCTGGCCTTTTCCGGTCAATACCAGGATGGGCTGGCAGCCAAGGATGGAGCAGGCCTGCAAATCGCGCAGCGAATCGCCAACCGCAGGAACGCCCTTCAGGTTAACGTTCAGGGTGTCCGAAATGCGCCGGAACATGCCCGCCTTGGGTTTGCGGCACTCACAAGCCGAATCCGCTCCATGGGGGCAGTAGAAGATGGCGTCGACCCGTCCCCCGGCAGCAAAGAGCGCCTTGTGCATCTTTTCGTGGATGGCGTTCAGGGTATCCATGTCGAAGAGGCCCCGCCCCACGCCGGACTGATTGGTCGCCACGACCACCCGGTACCCCGCCTGGTTGAGCCGGGCGATGGCCTCCAGGCTTCCCGGAATCGGCTTCCACTCCTCCGGACTCTTGATGTAATTGGGTGAATCGACGTTGATGACGCCGTCGCGGTCGAGGATGACGAGTTTGGTGGGCATGTTGGGCTTCAGGCAGAAAGCTTCGACAGGTCCGCCACCCGGTTCATGGCTTCGTGCAGCGTCGCCAGAAGACCTTGCCGGTTGGCGCGTAGCGCCGGATCGTCGGCATTGACCATGACCTGGTCGAAGAAGGTATCCACAGGCGCCTTGAGGGCCGCCAGGGACTGGAGCGAAGCGGTGTAGTCGCCGGCGGCGAAGGCGGCGTCGGCCCGAGGTTTGATCGATTGCAAGGCCCCATTGAGGGCAATTTCGGCGTTTTCCTTGAGTACCGCCGCATCGACCTTGGCCGCCACCCCCCCTTCCACCTTCTTGAGGATGTTGCCCACACGCTTATTGGCAGCGGCCAGGGCGGCGGCTTCCGGCAGGGCGGCGAAGGCGCGCACGGCGGCGAGACGCTTGGCGATGTCGCCCAGACGCTGGGGCCGCTGAGAGACCACGGAGTCGACCTCCTGGGCGGTGTAGCCCTGGTCCTTGAGACTGCTGGCCAGGCGGTCGTAGATGAAGTCGGCCAGGGCGGCGTCGTTGGCCTTGAAGCCATCGAGCGCCGCGAAGGGGGCGGTGGCGGTAGCCAGCAGGCGATCCAGGGGCAAATCCAGGTCGCCCTCGCTCAGCATGCGGATGACGCCCAGCGCATGCCGGCGCAGGGCGAAGGGATCCTTGTCGCCGGTGGGAATCTGTCCGATGCCGAACATACCGACCAGGGTTTCCAGCTTGTCGGCCAGGGCGACGACAGTTCCTACCTTGCCGCGTGGCAGGCTGTCGCCAGCAAAGCGGGGCTTGTAATGGTCCTCGACGGCATCGGCGATTTCCGGCGCCAGGCCGTCGTGGAGCGCGTAGTAGCGGCCCATGATGCCCTGCAGTTCCGGGAATTCGCCCACCATGTCGGTCAGCAGGTCGGCCTTGGCCAGCAGTGCGGCCTGCTCGGCCTGCAACGCCAGGGATTCGCCGCCCAGGGCTTCGCCGACGGCCTTGGCGATGGCGCAGACCCGCTGCACCCGCTCGCCCTGGGTACCCAGCTTGTTGTGATAGACCACCTTGGCCAGGCCGAGGACGCGGGATTCCAGCGTCTTCTTACGGTCCTGGTCGAAGAAGAATTTGGCGTCGGCGAGCCGGGGGCGCACTACCCGCTCGTTGCCGCCGATGACGGCGCTGGGATCGGCCGGGCAGATGTTGCTCACCACCAGGAACTTGTTAGTCAGCTTGCCCCGGGCATCCAGCAGCGGAAAATACTTCTGGTTGGCCTTCATCGTAAGTATCAGGCACTCCTGCGGCACCGCCAGGAATTCCTCCTCGAACTGGCCGATAAGCACGTTCGGGCGCTCCACTAGGGCGGTGACTTCGTCGAGCAGGGCCTCGTCCTCGATGGGCCTGCCGCCGGCCTTCTCGGCGGCGACGCCCAACTGGCGGGCGATCTCGGCCCGACGTTCGGCGAAGCTGGCGATGACGGCACCGTCACGCCTCAGGGTTTCGGCGTAACTGTCGGCGTCGGCGAACACAACGGGCTCGACGGCGGCCTCGAAGCGATGGCCCTGGGTCGCGCGGCCGGATTCCAGGCCGAGGACGGAAACCGGCACCACGTCGGCGCCTTGCAGGGCCACCAGACGGTGGGCGGGGCGCACGAAATGCACGCTGCTCCAGCCGTCCTGCAGCTGGTAGCTCATGACCTTGGGGATGGGCAAGGCGGCGAGCGCCGACTCGATGGCCTTCTGCAGGCCTTCGGCCAGGGTTGCGCCCTTGGCCAGGCTATCGTAGAAGAGCACCTCGGCCTTGCCGTCGGATTCGCGGCGCAGTTGCGGCACGACGGAAGCGTTGGCGCCCAGGGCGGCGAGCTTCTTCAACAGCGCCGGGGTGGCGTTGCCGGCGGCGTCGAGGCCCACGGCTACGGGCATCAGCTTCTGCACCACCGGCTTGTCGGCGGCAGCGGCAACGACACCGCTGACGTGGGCGGCCAGCCGACGGGGCGACGCGTAGGCGGTAACGACGGCGTGCGCCGGGGCGAGGCCCTGGGTCTTGAGGGATTCGCCGAGGGCCAGGGCGAAGGCTTCGCCCAATTTCTTCAGGGCCTTGGGCGGGAGTTCCTCGACGAACAGTTCAACGAGCAGGTTCTTCATGTTCAGGCGGCTTTCTTGGCGTTCTGTTCTTCGTGCTTGGCCAGCACTTCGGCGGCCCAGGCCTTCGGCGCCATGGGGAAGCCCAGGCGGGCGCGACTGTCGACATAGCTCTGGGCAACGGCGCGGGCCAGATTGCGGATGCGGCCGATGTAGGCGGCCCGCTCGGTGACGGAGATGGCGCCGCGGGCGTCCAGCAGGTTGAAGGTGTGGGCGGCCTTCAGCACCTGTTCGTAGGCGGGCAGCGCCAATTGGGCGCCCATCAGGTGCTGGGCCTGCTTCTCGTGGGCGCCGAAAGCGGTGAACAGGAAATCGGCGTCGGAATGCTCGAAATTGTAGGCCGACTGCTCGACCTCGTTCTGGTGATAGACGTCGCCGTAGGTGAGGCCCTCGGTCCAGGTCAGGTCGAAGACGTTTTCCACGCCCTGCAGGTACATGGCGAGACGCTCCAGACCATAGGTGATTTCACCGGTGATGGGTTTGCAGTCGATGCCGCCCACCTGCTGGAAGTAGGTGAACTGGGTCACCTCCATGCCGTTCATCCACACTTCCCAGCCCAGGCCCCAGGCGCCCAGGGTCGGATTCTCCCAGTCGTCCTCGACGAAGCGCACGTCGTTCTGCTTGAGGTCGAAACCGAGGGCCTCCAGGGAGCCGAGGTACAGCTCGAGGATGTTCTCGGGGGCCGGCTTCAGGACCACCTGATACTGGTAGTAATGCTGCATGCGGTTGGGATTTTCGCCGTAGCGGCCGTCCTTGGGCCGGCGGGAGGGCTGGACGTAGGCGGCCTTCCAGGGCTCGGGACCGAGAGCGCGCAGAAAGGTAGCGGTATGGCTGGTGCCGGCGCCGACCTCCATGTCGTAAGGCTGCAGCAGGGCGCAGCCCTGTTGGCTCCAGTATTCCTGCAGGCGCAGGATGACTTCCTGAAAACTCGGCTTTCGTTTCAGCGCAGACTCCTGGCCGTCCACGGCCGTGAGGTCGGAACCCAAGAGGGGCTTCCGGGCTACCGCGGCGCCCCCTCCTGCAGCGGGAATAGCCGTACGGGAGGACGGGGAATTCTGTCCCGCGGTCGCCGCCGCGGAAGGAGTTGCAAGCGAAGAGCTCATGGACGCACTTGAAGAGACGGAAAGCCTTGAATTTTACTTGTTTTTCCCCCTTGCCGGCAGGCACCCGCCGGGCCAGAAACAAGAAACCCCGTCACCCCCCAAGCGCCCCTGCGCGGGGCTTTCCGCCATACCGCGCCGCACAACCACCACCCCGCGCGGAAAGCGGCATGTTTGACAAACCAGCACCAAATCAATAGACTGCGAATCTGCTGCGGTGCAACATCGTTCTGCGGGGCACCTTCACAGCAGGTTCCCACCGCCCCCGCCCGGCCACCCAGGATTCTCGCCTTGCCGGCATCGAACGAAGTCACACCCCCTGTAACCGTTCGCTGACGGGAGATCATCCCCGCAGTGGCAACAGTCAAGGAGAATCGCATGATCGCAACGGCAGCTCTATCGCCCAATCTGTTGCGCGCCACCTCGGCCCTACTCAACTTCTTCCAGGCCGCCCTGATGGCCGCCGGAACTGTGTTGATCATCGGCCTGGTGAGCCTGTACCAAGGCCAGACCGGCATCGTCGACGGCGCGCGCGCCCTGCTTCCGGAGGCCATCGCCGGCAGCTTTGGCCGCCCCGCCGAAGAACCCTCGGACGCGGACCGCCCGGCCGAGGCTCTGACGCCCCGCATGCGGAGCGCGCTGGATTATGTGAGTCGTCGCTACCGCGTCTCGACCGAGGCGCTGGAGCCGATTTTCGTCACGGCGCAGGCCACGGGACGGGACCTGCGTCTAGATCCCCTGCTCATCATCGCGGTGATCGGCGTCGAATCCGGGTTCAATCCGCTTTCCCAAAGCACGGCCGGCGCGCAGGGCCTGATGCAGGTCATGCCCCGTTACCACAAGGACAAGCTGCCCGAAGACGCCGGAAATCTTCCTTTTCTCGATCCTCTGACCAATGTGCAGGTTGGCGCTCGCGTCCTCAAGGATTCGATTCAGCGCTACGGTGGCGTGACGGAAGGCTTGCAGCAATTCGGCGGCGCCCTGAGCGACCCGGACCGCCGCTATTCGGGCAAGGTCCTGGCCGAGAAGCAGCGACTAGAGCAGGCCGCGCTGCGCCTTCGGGGTAACGTCTGACCCACTCCCATCCTATCTTGTGAAGGCCCTTCCCGCCACGAGGGCGGCGAAGGCCAGGATGAGGAAGGCCAGGTTGCCCAACCGGGCATAGGGCGTCACTCCTTCGTAGGCCCGAATCTCCGAGTGCAGCACCCCCTGGGAAAAAGCAGGCAGGCTGGCCGCGACGCTGCCGTCGGGGTTCACCACGGCCGTCATTCCGGTATTGGTCGCCCGCAGAACGGGGCGTCCGGTTTCCAGCGCCCGCAGGCGGGCAATCTGGAGATGCTGGGGCTGGGCGAAGGAGCGCCCGTACCAGGCGGTATTGGATAGATTGGCGAGGATACCCGCCTCGGGCAGACTACGGATGATTTCCTCGCCGAAAACGTCCTCGTAACAAATATCGACCGCCACCCTGAGCCCCGCCAAGGCGAGGGGGCGCTGCACCTCGGGGCCACGGGCGAATTCGGACATGGGGATATCCGCCCAGCGCAGGAACCAGGAAAACCCGGGCGGGATAAACTCGCCGAAGGGCACCAGATGGGATTTGCTGTAGGTCTGAGAGGCCGAAGCCCCCAGGCTGACCGCACTGTTCCAGTAGCGCTCACTGTCGCCGGTCACCGTGCCGAACAGAATGTCGCCCCCATTGGCCAAGGCCAGTCGCTTCAGGTCGCTCAGGAATTCGGGTGGAACGGCGTCGAGAAAGGCAGGAACGGCGGTTTCCGGCAGCACGACCAGACGAGCGGGGTTTCCCGCCACCAATTGCCGATAGCGCGCTAAGGTGGCGAAAAACTGTTCCGGCCGCCATTTCAGTTCCTGGGGAACGTTGCCCTGCACCAGTGCCACGCTGACGGCTTCGCCCACGGGCCGCGTCCAGGAGACGCCGCCAAGGACCGCGCCGAGGGCGACGCAGCCTGCGGCCACCAGCACACCCCGACGAACCTGGAGCAACAAGGCCGACGCCAGGGCGAGGACAAAACCTACCCCGTAGACACCGACCACCGGCGCGTAGCCGGCCAGGGGACTCGGCGGAGCCTGGGAATAGCCCCAGGCCAGCCACGGGAAACCCGTACCCAGCCAACCCCGCAACCAGTCGGCCAGGGCGATTAGGGAAGCGAAGGCCAGGGCTCTTCCGAGCGCCCCTTGCGGCCGCCAGCGGCGATAGAGACTGGCCGCGAGGGCGTAGTAGAGCGCCATCGCAGCACAGAAGAGAAAAGTGGCCGGGGCCGCCATCCAGACAGGCATGCCACCGAAGACGGAAAGACTGACGTAAATCCAGGAAACACCGAGAAGGAAGAACCCTAGGCCAAAGGCAAAGCCTTCCCGGGCGGCCTGCCGAGCGCCCGGAGCGCTGTCCCAAAGCCATAAAAGGCCCAGGAGTACCCCGGGGGCCAACCAGAACAGGCCGAAGGGCTCGAAGGCGAGCACCCCGGCCGCGCCCGTCAGCGCCGCGAGGGCGGCCCGCAGGGCCGGCCGCTCAGGCCGTTGCGGACTCGGCACCGGCTGGCGCCGCTGGGCGGTCAACCAGGAGGGTATACAGGCGGCGGCTGTCGGCCCGCAGCACCTGGAAGCGGGTGCCGTCGATCTCCATGATCTCGTTGCGCTTGGGCACCCGGCCCAGGTGGCGCAGCACGAGGCCGCCCACGGTATCGCACTCCTCGTCGGAGTAGGTGGTGCCGAAGGCCGCGTTGAAATCGGCGATCTCGGTGCGGGCCTTGACCCGATAGCGGCCCGAGGCATCCTGGCGGATGTTGTCGTGGGCTTCGTCGAAGTCGTATTCGTCCTCGATGTCGCCGACGATCTGTTCCAGTACGTCCTCGATGGTCACCAGTCCGGCGACGCCGCCATATTCGTTGACCACGATGGCCATGTGGTTGCGGGAGACGCGGAATTCCCGCAGCAAGACGTTGAGGCGCTTGGATTCGGGGATGAACACCGCCGGCCGCAGCCAGTCACGCAGGTCGAAATCCTTTTCCGTATGGAGCCGAAGCAGATCCTTGGCCAGCAGGATGCCGAGCACCTTGTCGCGATCGCCGTCCACCACCGGGAAGCGGGAGTGGGCGGCATCGATCACCACGGCGATGATGTCGTCGATGGGGTCATCCACATCGACCACGTCCATCTGGGCCCGGGGCACCATGACGTCGGTGACGCGGGTTTCGGAGGTGGCCAAAGCGCCCTCGATGATGGTGAGGGCGTCGGCGTCCATCAGGTTCTTTTCGTAGGCCGAGTGCAGGAGCTGCATCAGCTGTTCGCGGTCCTCCGGCTCGCGCAGGAGCAAGGAGGAGAGCCGTTCAAAAAAGCTGGGTTTTTGCGAACTGGGGGAAGGGTCCATGGCGCGATGAGCTGGGAGGAGTGAGGAGTGAGGGGTGAGGAACCAAGGCAGGTGGCCACTCCTTACCCCTCACTCCTTACCCCTCACTGCTGTATGGGTCCGGAAAGCCCAGATCGGCGAGAATCCGTTTCTCCTCCGCCTCCATCGCGGCGGCATCATCGTCGTTGTCATGGTCCCACCCTTGGAGGTGCAGCATACCATGCACCACCAGGTGGGCGTAGTGAGCGGCCACGACCTTGCCCTGCTCCGCCGCCTCCCGGGTTACCACGTCGGGGCAGATGACCATGTCGCCGACAACGGCCGGCTCGACCTCGTAGGGAAAAGAAAGCACGTTGGTGGCGTAATCCTTCTGCCGGTAGTCGCGATTGAGGGTGCGCCCCTCGTCGGCAGCGACGAACCGGATGACCACCGCGCCGCCCCCCTCCAGCGCTGCCCGGGCCCAGCGCCGCAGTTCCGCCCGCAAGGGTACGTCCGCATCGTTGCAGGCGTATTGCACCGAGAGGTTAAGCCTTCTGCTGATTGCCATGAATTTCGTAGGCGGCGACGATGCGCGCCACCAGGGGGTGGCGGACGACGTCTTCCTTGAGGAATTCGGTAAAGGCCAGGCCGCGCACTTCTTTGAGCACCTCGCGGGCTTCGCGCAGGCCGCTCTTCTGGCCCTTGGGCAGGTCCACCTGGGTGAGGTCGCCGGTGACCACCGCCTTGGCGCCAATGCCGATGCGGGTAAGGAACATCTTCATCTGTTCCGGCGTGGTGTTCTGGGCTTCGTCGAGAATGATGAAGGCGTGGTTGAGGGTGCGGCCGCGCATGAAGGCCAGGGGGGCAATTTCGATGGCGCCCTTTTCGTAGAGCTTGGAGACGCGGTCGTAGCCCATGAGGTCGTAGAGGGCGTCGTAAAGTGGTCGCAGATACGGGTCCACCTTCTGGGCCAGATCGCCGGGCAGGAAGCCGAGGCGCTCGCCGGCCTCCACCGCCGGACGGGTGAGGATGATGCGTTCGACCAGGTCGCGTTCGAAAGCATCCACGGCACTGGCCACCGCGAGGTAGGTCTTGCCGGTGCCGGCAGGTCCGATGCCGAAGGTGATGTCGTGGGCCTGGATGGCCTTCAGATATTCGATCTGCCGCGGCGTGCGGCCATGAAGCTCGGCCTTCCTGGTAATGAGCTGCGGTCCGTCCACCGGACTTTCGCCGCTGGACACCCGGCGCACCGGGGCGTTGATCAGCTCGATGAGGCCCAGCTGAATGTCGTCCACCGTCAGGGGCTGGCGGGCCAGAACGTAGAAGTGTTCGATGGCCTGGGCCGCCTTCTGGGCATGGTCACCGCGCACGGTGAAACGCTCGCCGCGGCGGGAGATGGCGACATCGAAGGCCGTCTCGATCTGGCGGATGTTCTCGTCCAGGGCGCCGCACAGATTGGCCAGCAGGGCGTTGTCCACCGGCGCCAGGGCCAGGTCCACGGGCCGGGACTTGGGCGGAATCTTAGCTTTCGCGGAGGACAATCTCGCCCCTCAGGCTGTGGGGTAAAGCCCCGGTAATGCGTACATCAACGAAGGTGTCGATCAGCCGCGCGCTGTTGACAGACCCGCCCACGAAATTCACCACCCGGTTGTTGTCGGTGCGCCCGGCCAGTTCGTTGGCGTCCTTTTTCGACCGCCCTTCGACCAGCACGCGCTGCACGCTGCCCACCATGGCCTGGCTGATGACCTGGGCCAATTCTTCAATGCGTTTCTGCAGACGGGTCAGGCGGGCGGACTTCACCTCGGCAGGTGTGTCGTCGGCGAGTTCCAGGGCTGGTGTACCGGGCCGGGGGCTGTAGATGAAGCTGAAGGACGTGTCGAAACCGACATCGTCGATGAGCTTCATGGTCTTCTCGAAATCCTCGTCGGTCTCGCCCGGGAAGCCGACGATGAAGTCGGAAGAGAGCGAAATATCCGGCCGGGCCGCCCGCAGCTTGCGGATGATCGACTTGTACTCGATGGCCGTGTAGCCCCGCTTCATGGCCGCCAGCACCCGGTCGGAACCGGCCTGCACGGGCAGATGAAGATGGGAGACCAGCTTGGGCACCTTGAGGTAGGTGTCGAACAAGCGCTGGGTCATCTCTCGCGGATGAGAGGTGGTGTAGCGGATGCGCTCGATCCCCGGCACCTCGGCGATATACTCAATGAGCAGCGCCAGATCAGCCTTTTCCTCGCTCCCTTCCATGTCGCCCCGGTAGGCATTGACGTTCTGGCCGAGGAGCGTGACTTCCTTGACCCCGTTGGCCGCCAGACCGGCGACTTCGGTGAGGATGTCGGTGAAGGGCCGGGACACCTCGCCGCCCCGGGTGTAGGGCACGATGCAGAAGGTGCAGAACTTGGAGCAACCCTCCATGATCGACACGAAGGCGGCGGCGCCCTTCACCTCGGCCGGCGGCATGGCGTCGAATTTCTCTATTTCCGGAAAGGAAACATCCACGGCGGCCCTACCCTTGGCCTTACGCTCAGCGATGAGTTGGGGGAGACGATGCAGGGTCTGGGGCCCGAAGACCACATCCACGTAAGGCGCCCGGGCAACGATGGCATCGCCCTCCTGGCTGGCGACACAGCCGCCGACGCCGATGACGAGGTCGGGATTTTGCTGTTTCAGGTGCTTGACCCGGCCCAGGTCATGGAAGACCTTCTCTTGGGCCTTTTCCCGCACCGAGCAGGTGTTGAAGAGGATGATATCGGCGTCTTCGGGACGGTCGGTCTTGACCACTCCCTCGGCAGCGGCGAGCACGTCGGCCATCTTGTCCGAATCGTACTCGTTCATCTGGCACCCGAAGGTGCGGATGAACAACTTTTTAGGCATAGGCAGAATTACTGGGATTTGGCGGCCGCGACTTCGGCGGCGGTGAGAATCCAGATGCGATGGACGTTGCCCATTAAATCGAGCTGGTATCGAATGGGCACGGCCCCTTGGATGGCCCCGGGCATCAGGATCAGGTTGTTGGGGCCGCGCAATTGCAAGCCAGGTGAAGCAAAGAGCGTACTGCCGTTGATCTGGAGTTCCCGCTGTACCGGTGGCGTAAGTTCGCCAAGTTTACTATCCGCCGGAAACGCCCTGGACAGCGCAATCATGGCCGCCTCAGGGGAAGACGGCGGCAAGTCCGCCACAGCGCTGATGACGCTATTGACGATGGCGGCGTAGATGGCTGAAGGCACAGGCATGGGTCGATTATAGCCCAGCGTTGTAACGTTGACCCTAATCCGGCCGGCAAACTATAATGCGCGCCCTCATTGTGTGGTGATGTAGCTCAGACGGTTAGAGCGATGGATTCATAACCCATAGGTCGGCAGTTCGATTCTGCCCATCACCACCAAAAATTCGAAGGCCGCTGATCCGCAAGGGTCAGCGGCCTTGTAACTTGCGGTGCGAAGATGCACTCCGGCGGCGCCCCGGCCTCTGTTAAGCTCCCGCCTTTGGGCTGATCTCACCATCCAGAGTCTCCCATTGCGCTCCATCGTACCGACCAACACTTTTTCGGCACCAGGCTCCCGATGACCTCTAAAGAACCGTCCCCGAGTTATGAATTCTCCGAAAAATACACGCCGGACCACGCCGTCGAATACCTCGAAAAGCATGACAATGGATTCTGGCGGCGTTTGTCGACCTGGCGCGAAATCGGAATGGCACGCAAGGCCCTCCATCTCGCCGGCAATCCGCAATCCGTCCTGGATCTGCCCTGCGGTACGGGCCGATTCTGGGAGATGCTGGCCGAGTCCCCCGATAGGATCATTTTCGCCGCAGACAACAGCCAGGCCATGATCGACACCGGCATGCAGCACCGTCCCGGTCCGATCACGGCACGTATCGCAAAGGCCTTTCAGTGTTCTGCGTTTGGAACCGGCTTGCCTGACGATTTCGTCGAGTGCGTTTTCTGTATCAGACTGCTACACCATATCCAGCAACGGGAAGACCGGGTGCGCATCCTCAAGGAATTCGCCCGCATTAGCTCAGGCACCGTCATCGTGTCCCTTTGGGTCGATGGCAATTACAGGGCTTGGCGCCATAAACGCAAGCAGACCCGCAAGTTGCGCCGTGGAGAGGATGCCGCTCCCCGTGACCGGCTTTTGCTTCCACGTTCCGATATCGAGGCCGAGTTTGCCGAGGCGGGGTTACAAGTGGTCGGCAGCGTGGATTTCCTGAAATATTGGGACAAGTGGCGTGCCTACGTCCTGCGAGTCGGCCGCTAGCGGGCAGGGGACGATGGCCATTGTCCTCCCCCTCGCTCTTGGCCCGGCGCCGCGGGAGAGAACGGGCCAGGCCTGCCTTTACCCAGCTTGACGGCATGAGCGATTTCATCCACCGTGATTGGCAGCGCATCCTGGCCCACAACCACCTGCAGGAATTCGATCAGGTGTGGGCCCTGGAGGCGCCATGGTTCGAGGAGCCCAATCGCCGACGGGGCGGCTGGAGTGGCGTCAGCCGGGTCGAACTGGCTCTGCCGGAAGGCGGTAGCCGTGCTGTCTTCCTCAAACGCCAGGAAAACCATGGCACTTTTGCCCTGAGCCATCCTATCAGGGGTGTCCCCACCTTCCAACGTGAATTCGAGCGCATCGAGCTCTACCGTTCCCTGGGGATTCCGGCCCTCGTCCCAGTCTATTTTGCCGTGCGCCGCGATCCGAAGGGGCATAGGGCCATCCTCGCCACCGAAGAACTGGTCGACTACGTTTCCGTGCAAGAACTGGTCAGCCGCTGGCTGCGGGATGGCGTGCCACCACGTGCCGTCCGCCGCCAGGTTCTGCAGGCGGTGGCCGATCTACTGCGCCGCATGCACGATGCGCGCCTCCAGCACAGTTGCTTCTTCCCCAAGCACATCTACATCCGCACCCGGCCTGATGGAGGCGTGGAAGCGCGGGTCATCGATCTGGAAAAATCTCGTAGGCGGGCTTTTAGGGGCCAGTGCGCCCAGCGCGACCTGTATTCCCTGCTCATCCCCTCGCTCCACTGGACGCTCTCTGACCGCCTATGGTTTTTCAAGCGTTACCTTGGCCTTGAAAAGTTGGACGCGCCCGCCAAAGCCCTGTGGCGAAGCATCGCACGGCGGGCGACGGGCAAGGGGCGCGTCGACCCTCAGAGCGCGCGTTCCCTGCCCAAGCTTCTGACACGGACCTAAGCCCCCTCAGGCCGCCAGTGCCAACCTGGGCGATGAAGGCATGCGAATCAGGTGGTCGAAGGCCCCCAGGGAGGCCTTGGCGCCTTCGCCCATGGCAATGACGATCTGCTTGTAGGGCACCGTCGTGCAGTCGCCGGCGGCGAAAATGCCCGGCACGGAAGTCTGACCCCGAGCATCCACCTCGATTTCGCCTCGGTTGGACAGGGCGACCGAGCCCTTCAGCCAATCGGTATTGGGCAGCAGGCCGATCTGGACGAAGATGCCAGCCAATTCCACCGTGTGCTTCTCGCCCGTCACCCGATCCTGGTAGATCAAGCCGGTCACTTTTTCGCCGTCGCCGACCACCTCGGTCGTCAGCGCCTGGGTGACAACGGTGACGTTGGGCAGGGTGGCCAGCTTCCTTTGCAGCACTGCATCGGCCCGCAGCTTGCCGTCGAATTCGAGGAGCGTCACATGGGCAACGATGCCGGCCAGGTCGATGGCCGCCTCGACTCCGGAATTGCCGCCGCCGATCACCGCCACCCGCTTGCCCTTGAACAACGGCCCGTCGCAGTGCGGGCAGAAACACACGCCCTTGGCCTTGTATTCCTTCTCGCCGGGCACATTCATCTCGCGCCACCGGGCACCCGTAGCGACAATGACGCTGCGGCTCCGCAACTCGGCGCCGCTCGCCAGGCGCACCGTAGCAAGGCCGTCTTCGCCGGCAGGCACGAGGGCTTCCGCCCGCTGCAGGTTCATCACATCCACGTCGTACTGCTTGACGTGCTGCTCGAGGGCGGCGGCCAATTTGGGGCCGTCGGTTTCTTTTACCGATATGAAGTTTTCGATGGCCAGGGTGTCCATCACCTGGCCGCCGAAGCGCTCGGCGACCACGCCGGTGCGGATGCCCTTGCGCGCCGCGTAAATCGCGGCGGCCGCTCCCGCCGGTCCGCCGCCGACGACGAGAACGTCGAAGGCTTCCTTGCCGGCAATCTTTTCCGCCTCCCGGGCAGCGGCACCGCTATCGACCTTGGCGAGGATTTCCTCGATAGTCATGCGGCCCTGCCCGAAGGCTTCGCCATTTAGGAAGACGGTAGGCACCGCCATGATCTTGCGGCTGGCGACCTCGTCGGGGAACAGGGCGCCGTCGATCATGACGCTCTCCACGCCAGGGTTGAGCACGGCCATCAGGTTGAGGGCCTGCACCACGTCCGGACAGTTGTGGCAGGAGAGGGAAATGAAGGTCTCGAAGCGGAAAGTCCCTGGCAAGGCCTTGATTTGCTCGATCACCGCTGCGTCCACCTTGGGCGGATGGCCGCCGGTCTGCAACAACGCCAGCACCAGGGACGTGAATTCGTGCCCCATGGGCAGGCCGGCGAAGTGGATGCGGGCGGCCTCCCCCGGCACGCCGATGGCGAAGGATGGACGCAGGGTGGCAACGCCGTTCTCCCGCAGGGTCACCTTCGCCGAAAGTCCGGCGATATCGACGAGCAAGCCTCGCATCTCTTGAGCCTTGGCGCTGTCGTCCAGGGACGCCACCAGTTCGATGGGGCGCTGGAGTTTTTCGAGATAGGCCGTCAATTGGGCCTTGATGGCGGCGTCGAGCATGATTTTCTCCCGTGAAAGAATTGCACTGGCAAACGGCCGGTAGCCGCTTGGCGGTGGAATCCCGCTCCCCCGCGAGCGGGGGAGGGTACCGAGACTTCTTTAGATTTTTCCGACGAGGTCCAGAGAAGGAGCCAGGGTGGCTTCGCCCGGGGTCCACTTGGCGGGGCAGACTTCGCCCGGGTGGGAGGCCACGTACTGGGCGGCCTGCACCTTGCGCAGCAGTTCCTTGGCGTCGCGACCGATGCCCAGATCGTGGATCTCGGCGACCTTGATCACGCCCTCCGGGTTGACGAGGAAGCTGCCGCGCAGGGCCAGACCTTCTTCCTCGATCATCACGCCGAAATTGCGGGTGATGGTGCCGGTGGGGTCGCCGACCATGGGGTAGGCGATCTTCTTGATGGTGTCTGAGGTGTCGTGCCAGGCCTTGTGGGTGAAGTGGGTGTCGGTGGAGACGGCGTAGATCTCGACGCCCAGATCGCGAAACTTGGCGTACTCGTCGGCCAGATCACCCAGTTCGGTGGGGCAGACAAAGGTGAAGTCGGCGGGGTAGAAGAAGACCACGGACCACTTGCCCTTCAGGTCGGCATCGGTGACCGGGACGAACTTGCCGTTGTGGAATGCGGTGGCTTTGAAGGGCTTGATTTCGGTATTGATGAGGGACATGGCGATGACTCCTGGGTTGGGTGGAAAAACAATAACGCCAGTCTAGAAAGTCCACGCCCATCAATCCAATTGAATGACCCGATGATCACCATAGGCAATGCCTATGCCGTCGCTCACGCCCCGCCCAGGCGGCGGATATCTGCCAGAACCTCCTCCGCATGACCCTCCGCATCGACCTTGAGATAGGCCCGGGCAATGCGTCCCTCGGGGTCGATGAGGAAGGTGTAGCGCTTGGCAAAGCGAAATACGCCGAAGTCGGACAGGGCGCCGTAGCGCTTCGCCACCGTACCCCCGGCGTCGGATAGCAGGGTGAAGGGCAGGCGGTGCTTGTCGGCAAAGGCCCGGTGAGAAGCGCCATCGTCCAGGCTGACCCCGACCACCTCGGCCTTCTGGGCCGCAAAACGTTCCAGACGGTCGCGGAAATTGCGCGCCTCGGTAGTACAGCCCGGCGTATCGTCCTTGGGGTAGAAATAGAGTACCAGCCAGCGTCCCCGCCAATCGGCGAGGCGCCTTTCCTTGCCGCTGGCGTCGGGAAGCGAAAAATCCGGCGCTACGGACCCTTCCACCGGCGCCGCTGCCCAGGCGGACTGCGCAACGGCAAGAAACATCGCTGCCAGGGGAGAAAAGAGAGATTTCATGATCGCCTTCCAGGTAAGGATTGAAGCGATAGGCCCCCCGCTCCGGGGGAAGTTCCTCAACTCGGCCGCAAGGTCAGACTCGACCATTCCTCGACCCGACCCGCTTCACAGCCCAGTTGGCGGGCCATGGCGCGGGCGCCGTCGCGCATGACGCGGAAGTGGCGCTGGGCAAAGACGGGCCAGAGCAGCGGCGCGAGGAGGCGCATCCAGGTTTTCTCCAGGTGCACGTCCCAACGATACGTGAGGCATGCCCCACTCCCCGCTTCCTCCAAGAGCCAAAGGCCACTACCCCGAAGGTTGCCGCGGACTTCGCCTTCAAGTTCGCTCGGAGCCTGGACACGCACAGTGGCGACTGCGAATTCGATGCGGTAACCCAGGCCGCTGTTCCAGCGGAATTCCGTCACTGCTCCAAGGCCATCGGCCGCGCCCGGCACCGTTCGGCAAGCGCTCTCAAGCCGGGGCCACCAGTGGGGCCAGCGCTCAGGATGGACGAGCAATTCCCAGACCCGCTCGCGGGGAGCGGGCAGCAGCCAGCGGCTGACCAGGACGAAGTGACTCTTCATGACCCTAGCGCTCCGCCGCGCACGAAGAGCAGTGCCCCACTTTCGGAACAGACATCACCGTGGCAGGTGCCCGCCGGGGCGAGATGGAAATCGCCGGCCTGGACGAGGAGGTCGCCGAAGTAGAGTTCGCCTTCCAGCATCATGCACTCCTCGTCGACCGGATGGCCGTGACCCGGCAGGCTTGCCCCGGGGGACAGGCGGACGAAACGCGACTCGATGCCGCCACCCGACCACAGGGGGAGAACCTCCACCCCCGGAGCGACGGGCTGCCAGCCGCCGTCGCGCAGGAGCACGGTGCGTTGAGGGGCGCCCTGCCCGGGCAGGAGCCCACCAAGGAGTTCGCCAATCTGGTGGCCGGGGTGTCCGAGGGAAGTGCCCCGCAGGTAGGCGAGGGCACCGCGTCGCGGGCAACTGGTGATGGCGGCGTGGCGACTGCCCGGAGGGGAGGCTTGGTAGTCGCCAGGGCCGAGTTCCAGGTCGCCGACCAGCAGTCCACCCGAAAGGCAAATTCCCTCCTCCAGCCAGGCGTGGCGATGGCCTGGCAACTTCACCCCGGGCTGGAATTCGAGTAGGACCGAGGCGCCCTGGGGGCCGTCCCACAGCACTTTCTTGCGCACCCCGGCCATGACCTTGCGCCAGGTGTCCTGCCGGGCACGCACGGTGGTCAGGGCGGCCCGGGCAGCGGCGCTGGCGCGCACCCGGTCGAGAAGACCGGCAGGCGGCTGAGGAGCGCTGGAAGCAGGGGCGAGGTCTTCGCAGAGAAGGCGGCTGAGGGCTTCTTCGGAAGTCGTGAGGGGGGGGGCTGGGGGTTTCATGATGTCACCATCGATTGTTCCGCTGGCGCCAAAAAGCGCCGCAGGCGCTCCAGGGCGCGGCGGATGTGGGACTTGACCGTCCCAAGGGGGATGCCGGTCTGGTCGGCAATCTCCTCGTGGCTGAGGCCACGGAAGAACGCCAGGGCAACGAGCTGACGCGGCAGGGGGTCGAGTCTGGCCAGGGCGGCGTGCAGGAGCGAACCTTGCTGCACGGCCTCCAGGATATCCTGGGGGCCGGCCTGGACGTCGGAACCGCTTTCCGCCATGCGCTCGATATCGGCTTCGCACTCGGCGGGCTCCCGCCGGCGCAGAGCATCGAGGGCCCGGCTGCGGGCCATGGTCATGATCCAGGCCATGGCGCTCCCGCGGCCGGCATCGTAACGGGGGGCCTGGCGCCAGATTTGCCAGAAAGTGTCTTCGGCCACTTCCTCGGCCAGTTGAACCTGCCGCGTGATGCGCAGGGCAAGGCCGTAGACCCGGCCGATCATCGCTTCGTAGAGCGAGGCCAGCGCCGCTTCGTCACTATTCACGACGCGCCCGATCCAAGCGCACAGGGCCGTTTCCGTGGCAGGATCGGCGACGTACGGCGTCGGCACCGTCTGCGCGCCTTCGTCCTCCGTCTCGTCCCGCTCCTCTTCGGCCTCGGGTGCATCGACGGAGGGCAGGTCGAGTGAGTCGTCGTCCCAGGATTCCATGAAAACTCCCATGCCCCTTGCCTCAGTGCGGGATGTCAGCACGCAGGAGGGCCGTCGAAAGCCCTTGCTCTGCCGCTTCGGTCCCGCCGTGTTCCAGATGCGGGGTGGAAAGTAGCCCTTCCGTTTTGGCCTGCCTTGCCCCGCGAGCGCAGGCCTCCGTGATCATACTTGCACGCTTTGAGGCTGGGGCGTGTTCGCAGTAAGCGACGGGCTGCCGGTTACTGTGAACACGCCCTGGGCGACAGTCGCTGCCGCAGAGCATTCCTGGAAGAGTCGCCTTCCCGTGGGGTCGCCGTGGCAAGCGCGCCAGCCATAAGCGTCTCCCGGCCTGGACGGCGGAGGTTCGGCAGAGATCCGTGAAGAGATGGCAACGGGGTTTCAAGGCAAGTCCTTTCATGGTCGGCCAGTGACCATCCACGGGGAGCGGCGGAGCGTGAACAGCCCCCCGGGGCGTCTTGAAAACGAGTACGCAAACCCCAGCGATCCGGATGCACTTGCGCAAAAGCCTTTCCTCTGCCCATCCGCTCCCGGACTGCCGGGACGTACCCCAACCGCCGGACACCCCCGCCGAAAGGGCCTTTTTAGTCCGGATTACCACACATTGCCCGAAAAAAGGCGCAACAAAGCTATGCCACTGCCAACAATTCCAAAAAAAATGTGCTAACTTAGTTGCGCTGCCGTGAAAGCGGCCAGTCATTTCAATCACTATGAGGAGGCACGTAGATGAACAAATCCGAATTGGTCGAAGTTGCCGCCAAAGAAGCCGGCATTACCAAGGCCGCCGCCGACAAGGCCCTGTCCGCCATCATCGGCGCTGTAGTGAAGACCGTCTCCAAGGGAGAATCCGTCACCCTGGTCGGATTCGGCACCTTCAAGTCGGCCAAGCGCGCTGCCCGCACCGGCAAGAATCCCAAGACCGGCGCAACGCTGAAGATTCCGGCCACCACCGTGCCGAAGTTCTCTGCCGGCACCGCCTTCAAGGCAGCTGTCGCCGCCAAGAAGAGCGCCGGCAAGAAGAAGTAAGCCGTGTTTTGCCCTACGAGGTCCGCCGCTGCGGACCTCGTTTTAGTTTCTACTCCATGAATTCATCCGCCAATCCTCCCCCCAATGACCTGCGCCGCCGGCTGCGGGAACTGCTCTCGATTCCCGAGCGCGACCGTAGCGACGAGCAATGGGACGAAATCGTCGAACTGGAAATCCAGCTCGCTCCGGGCAACCGCATCGGCCCCGCACCCGGGGGTGGAGGCGGAGGCGGGGGGAGTGGCGGTCCGGCTGCCGGTCCTGGGGGCAATGCCGCCCAGGGCCAGAACCCAGGCGGCAACCGCAAGCACCGCCCACGCAGCAACAACCGACGCCCCAAGCCGCCCAAACAACCGGTCTGATCCGGCCCTTGCCGTTTGTCTGGCCCCTCGGCACAATGCGGCCGATGCAGCATTTCGACCTCGCCATCGTCGGCGGAGGACTCGCCGGGACCGGTCTGGCGGTCGCTCTCCGGGATTCCCGCCTCAAAATCGCCCTAATCGAACCGAATTCGCCGGTCCGCCCGGCCGGCTGGGATGCGCGCGTTTATGCCATCAGTCCTGCTAACGCGGCGTTTCTGGAGCGGATCGGCGTCTGGCGGCATCTTGACCGGGATCGCCTGACTCCAGTTACCGCCATGGATGTCCGTGGCGATGCCGGCGGCAGGATAGGCTTCAGCGCCTACGACACCGGCGTGACCGAACTGGCCTGGATCGTGGAATCCTCGCTCATGGCCTGCGAGCTCTGGGAAAGCGCCAAGCGCCAGAGTAACCTCACCTTGATCTCGCCGGCCCGCCCATGCTCTCTGGAAATTCGCCACGACGCAGCCTGTCTGGGCTTTGAGGATGGCAGTTCGCTGAGTTCCCGCCTGGTGGTCGGCGCCGACGGCCGCGATTCCTGGGTGCGAAGCCGTGCCGGCCTTGAGGCCCACAATACGCCCTATGGCGAAAAAGGCGTGGTAGCTAATTTCGCCACCACCCTCGGTCACCGTGGCATCGCCCACCAGTGGTTCCGTGACGACGGCGTCCTCGCCTGGCTTCCCCTGCCCGGGAACCGCATTTCCATCGTCTGGTCCACTCCGGATGACCACGCCGACGCGCTGTGCGCCCTCCCTCCGTCAGAACTTTGCAGTCGTGTGGCCGAGGCCGGCGCCCACACCCTGGGGGACTTGGAACTCCTCACGGCTCCCGCGGCCTTCCCCTTGCGGCTCATGCGTGTTCCCCAGACAGTGGCCCCGCGCCTCGCCCTCGTGGGGGACGCGGCCCACGGCATCCACCCCCTATCCGGCCACGGCATCAATCTCGGTTTTCAGGATGCCGCAGAACTCGCACTTCGTCTCGGATCTGCCCAGCCCTGGCACGATATTGGCGACCTGCGTTTCTTGTCGGGCTACCAACGGGCGCGCAAGGAAGAAACCCTGCTCCTGCAAACAGCCACCGACGGCCTGCGCCGCCTCTTCCGTCACCCGGCCCCCGGTCTCAGGCCCTTGCGCAACTTCGGGCTGGGCCTCGCCGATTCCCTGCCCTTCATCAAGAATGCCCTGGCGCGCTACGCCCTGGGCGCCTACTAGGAGAACCCGATGTTCGCGAAGACGCTGATTCCCGCCTTGGCGGGCCTGATATTGGCCACCGGCGCAGGAGCCGACGAGGGCGAGGTGCGCAAGGCCATTGAAGCGCGACTCAAGTCCAAGGTTGAGAGCGTGACCAAGACCAGTTATCTGGGTTTGTACGAAGTCTATGTGGATGGTCACATCATCTATACGGACGACAAAGTCACCACCCTCATCGACGGCGTCCTGCTTGACGCCAAGACCGGCCAGAACATCACCGAGGAGCGCATCCGCAAACTCACGGCAATCAAGTTCTCCGATCTGCCCCTCGAACGGGCGATCAAACAGGTAAAAGGCGACGGCAAGCGGGTTCTAGCAACCTTCGAGGATCCAAATTGCGGCTACTGCAAGCGTTTGGCGAAGGATCTTCAGAAGCTGGACAACGTTACCATCTATACCTTCCTTTACCCCATCCTCTCCGAGGATTCGGTGAAGAAATCCCGCCAGATATGGTGCTCGCCTGACCGCGCCAAGGCGTGGAACGACTGGATGGTTGAGAGCAAGTCCCCTGCAGGCAAAGACGATTGCGATGCCAGCGCAATAACCCGCAATCAGGAATTCGGCAAGAAACTCAACATTTCCGGCACACCAACGCTGTTCTTTGGTGACGGCGAACGCGTCCCCGGTGCAGTTCCCCTGGCGCGCATAGAGCAGAAGCTTTCTTCGCTGCCGCGCTGAGAGCCTGTGAAAATTCCGGGCGTGCCCTATTCATGCCCCTTTGCGCCCGCTCGGGCGCGCCCGAACAACCCTAGTTGTCAGTTAATAGGTTTGCGTGAAAGCCGAGGCGCGCATCCGCGCCCCGGTGGCGCGAAGCGAACCTCAGCCATCGCCGAAGCTATGCCGGGGACGAGCGGGGGTGCGGGGTGGGCCGAACAGTGCTGAACCTATCTGACTGACCCCCTGGCTCGGGGTAGGCAAGTACGGGGCGAACGGAAATTTTCAGGCATTCAGCGCCGCGCCAGAAACTCCGCCCCGCTCCGGCGCCCTTCATCCATCAATCGGTCGATGAAAGCCGAGCTGCGGTCGAGTTTGGAAGGGTAGTCCAACTCCATTTCAAGAGTGATGGGGCGCACGGCGATGGGTTTGAACCGGTCCCGCGGAAGCCAGCCTTCGTCGATCCAGGCATTGACCTGGGCGACGAAAAACAACTCCTGCGCCAGGGAAAGATTTCCGGCCAGTTCGTTGCGCCGGTCAGCGATGTCCGCCACGGTACGCGGTTCTGCCTCGCGCCTCGCGGGATTGATCTGAACGAGCCAGATTTCGTCCGGCTTCTCGTCCACCGAAGCGCATCCGGAAATGAAGCCCCGCACCGGGGGGTTCTGGGAAAAGAGACCATCCCAATAAACGGCGTTCCCTATGTGCGTAGCGCGGAAGAGCTCGGGGATCGCCGCCGAAGCCAGGAGGGCATCACGCCCCACACGCAGCGCGGGTTCCGGCGCGCGGGAACTGAATACCGTGAAGTCCCCGCTCAGAACCTCCACTGCCCCCACCAGAAGCGCTGGACCAGCAAGGCCATCCAGGCTGGCAAAGGGAATATGCTCGTCGATGAGCTCGGCCAGGAAATCCCGTCCGAATTCCGGCAGGCTGTAAGGGCTGACCTCGGGCAGGGCAAGCCAGTCACGGGAGCGTTGCAGCCAGACCAGGCCCAGGTTGGTCAGGAGATCCACTGGCGCCCGAGCGATCATGTCATTCCAGAAGGATTCCAGGCGGCGTGCACCTTCGGCCGCATCGCTCCGCACCAGCCCGGCCCAGGCGAGGGCCGCGCAAAGGGCACCCCCGGAAGTTCCGGACAGACCTGTGATGCGGTACCGTGCCGGATCGACTCCGGCCAGCAGTGCCTGAAGGACTCCGGCGGTGAAAGCGGTATGGCTGCCACCGCCTTGACAGGCGATGGCGACGGATAAGGGTTGGGCTTGGGCAGATGACATGACAATTTCACATGACGTCGTAAAACCCGCAGTCTGCCACAAAGTTTGCGCCGCCTCACGTTGGATTGATGAGCGCCCCAATGCATCCACGCCTTGCCAAACTGCGTAGTACTCACGAGCGACCTCAGCGCTCCAAGGAGCACCAAGCCCCCAACGCCGAACCAGGCTTGCGCACTTTCAGCTTGCATTGACGAACCCCAGGAGAGCGTGATGTCCGACACCGCCTATCCCTACCCCCTTCTCATCCGTCAGCTCCTGCATTCCCCATTGGCCACTGCGCCGCAACAGGAAATCGTCTACCGGGACAGGCGGCACGATTACCGCGAGTTTGAGCGGCGTCTGGGCCGCCTGGCCAATGTCCTGGCGGGATACGGCGTCGGCCCGGGCACGACGGTTGCGGTTCTGGACTGGGACAGCCACCGTTACCTGGAAGCGTTCTTCGCCGTCCCCATGATGGGGGCCGTCCTGCAAACGGTAAATGTGCGCCTGCCGGCAGAACAGGTGCTGTACACCCTCGACCACGCTGGCGCCGAGACCATCCTGGTGCATGGCGATTTCGTCCCCCTCCTGGCGAGTCTGCGGGACCGCCTCCCCCGGGTGAGAACCTACATCCTGATCGAAGACGACGCGCCAGACGACGCTGCGGCCCTGCCCTTTGCCGGCGAATACGAGGCGCTGCTCGCTGCTGCCCCGGCCGACTTCCCGTTTCCAGACTTCGACGAAAGCACCCGGGCGACGACCTTTTACACGACAGGTACCACCGGGCTCCCCAAGGGCGTGCATTTCAGCCATCGCCAGATCGTGCTCCACACCCTGGCCGCGGCGCTCGCCTATACGGCTGCGCCCGCCGCCGGCCGCCTCCACCGGGGCGACGTATACCTGCCGCTGACGCCCATGTTCCACGTCCACGCCTGGGGGCTGCCGTACATCGCCACCCTGCTCGGCCTCAAGCAGGTTTATCCCGGGCGCTACCAGCCGGAACACCTGCTGAACCTGATCGCCGCCGAGGGGGTCACCTTCTCCCACTGCGTCCCGACGGTCATGCAGATGCTTCTTTCCAGCCCGGATTCGGAGCGGGTCGACCTCTCCCGCTGGAAGGTCGTCATTGGCGGTTCCGCCCTGCCCGGAGGCCTGGCCGCCGCCGCTCTGGCCCGGGGCATCGATGTCTTTGCCGGCTATGGCATGTCGGAAACCGGCCCCCTGCTGACCCTGGCGCGGGTTCCCGATGAGGGCGGCGATGCCCTCGCCGCCCGCAGCCGCACGGGCTATCCCGTCCCTCTGGTGGAATTGCGCACCGTGGACGCCGACTTCGCAGACACCCCCCGGGACGGCAAAACCCCGGGCGAAATCGTCGCCCGCGCCCCCTGGCTCACCGCGAGCTACAGCGGCAATGCGCAAGCCACCCGGGAGCTCTGGGCCGGGGGCTACCTTCACACCGGCGACATCGGCACCCTCGATCCGGACGGCTGCCTGCGCATCACCGACCGGCTGAAGGACGTCATCAAGAGCGGCGGGGAATGGATTTCATCCCTGGAAGTGGAAAACCTCCTCTCACGCCACCCCGCCGTCGCCGAAGCCGCCGTGATCGGTTTCCCTGATCCCCACTGGGGAGAACGCCCCTACGCGCTCGTGCTCCTGCGACCGGGCGGTCAGGTGGACCCGGAGGAACTGCGCCGACTGGTGAGGGAAGCCGCCGCGAGCGGCAGCGTCTCGCGCTACGCCGTTCCCGAGCGCATCGACTTCGTCAGCGAACTGCCCCGTACCAGCGTCGGCAAGCTGGACAAGAAGCGTCTCAGGACGCAGACACCCGCCGACGGAGAATAGTCCCAAGGCGGCAGCCGACGCTGAGCTTCGGTCTCTACCAGTTGGCCTCCCGCTCGGGGGTTGCGGTGATCTTGTGGATCGACAGGTCTGCGCCTTCGAATTCCTCTTCCCGGTCGAGGCGCAGGCCCACGGCTGCCTTCAGGCCGCCGTACACCACGCCACCGCCGATGAGGGCGATGGCGATGGCCAGAAGGGTCATCAGCAGTTGAGGCATGAACGCCACGCCACCCGCCCCCCCCAGGGCCTGCGCACCGAAGATCCCGGCAGCGATGCCGCCCCAGGCGCCACAGAGACCGTGCAGGGGCCAGACGCCGAGGACATCGTCGATCTTCCAGCGGTTCTGGGTCAGAGTGAACATGACGACGAACAGGGCGCCGGCAACGCCACCCACGACCAGGGCGCCGATCGGGTGCATGACGTCGGAGCCGGCGCACACGGCAACCAAGCCGGCCAGAGGTCCGTTATGGACGAAACCCGGGTCGTTCCTGCCCAGCACTAGGGCAACCAGGGTACCGCCCGCCATGGCCATGAGGGAATTGAGCGCCACCAGTCCGGAGATCTTGTCCAGGGTCTGGGCACTCATGACGTTGAAGCCGAACCAACCGACGGTGAGAATCCAGGCGCCCAGCGCAAGGAAGGGAATGGATGAAGGCGGGTGGGCAGAAATGGCGCCCGTCTTGGAATAGCGCCCATGGCGCGCCCCCAGGAGCAACACGGCCGGCAGGGCGATCCACCCGCCCATCGCGTGGACGACCACGGAACCGGCGAAGTCATGGAATTCGGCACCGTAGGAAGCCTTCAGCCAGGCCTGGATGCCGTAACCCTGATTCCACGCGATGCCTTCGAAAAAGGGATAGACGAAGCCCACCAGCAGAAAGGTGGCGGCCAGTTGGGGATTGAAGCGGGCGCGCTCGGCAATGCCACCGGAGATGATGGCAGGGATGGCCGCCGCAAAGGTCAGCAGAAAAAAGAACTTAGTCAGTTCAAAGCCGTTCTTTTCCAGCAGGGTTTCGGCCCCAGCAAAAAAATTGACGCCGTAGGCCACGCTGTAGCCGATGAAGAAGTAGGCCAGGGTGGAAACGGCAAAATCGCTCAGGATTTTGACCAGGGCATTGACCTGGTTCTTCTTGCGCACGGTTCCGACTTCGAGAAAGGCGAAGCCGGCGTGCATGGCGAGCACCATGATGGCGCCCAGCAGGATGAAGAGGACGTTGCCTCCAGACTGAAATGCTTCCATGAAACCTCCCGATCAAAGAACCGGGAAGTGAAAGCAAGCACCATTCCAGTGCATCGATTCGCCAAAAATCAAGGGCTTGCTACAGAATAGGGCGCCGGCTGCGCACTTCAATAGTGCATGCGGCGGTACTGCGCCATTTTCTGGTGCAATTTACCTCGGCGCGGCCTCCGGTGGCAGGAGCACCCATAGGCGGCCGGACTGCCGCATGCGGCCGGCTTGCTCGCCGGCCTGGGGTCCGAAGCCCCAGAAAAAATCAGCCCGCACGGCGCCCTTGATGGCGCCGCCGGTATCCTGGGCCATCATCAGCCGATTGAGGAGGCGGCTCGAATTGGGCTGCGTGGTGGCCAGAAAGACCGGGGCTCCCAGGGGAATCGTCCTGGGATCCACCGCCAGACTACGCTCGGGCGTGAGGGGAACCCCCAGGGAGCCGGCCGGGCCTTCCTGACCATTGCCACCCTCGCGGAAGAAAACGTAACTCGGGTTGGCGTTGAGCAGTTCGGCCAGCTTGGTCGGGTTGGCCCGCCCCCAGGCCTGGATGCCCTGCATGGAGGCCTCTTCCAGGCGAAGCTCGCCTCGCTCGACCAAGAGCCGGCCGATGGACTGGTAGGGGTGCCCATTCTGATCGCCGTAGGCCAGGCGAACCAGGCTGCCATCGGGCAATTTGACACGCCCGGAGCCCTGGACGTGGAGGAAGAATAGTTCGACAGCATCATCGACCCACAGCAGGGTACGGGCGGGGAACCGTCCTTCCTGGGCGGCGATTTCGCCCCGACTGTAGTAGGGCACCAGCTTGTTGCCCTGAAGCCTGCCCCGCAGGCGCAGATGCTTCAATTCCGGGTAGAGATCGCCCAGGTCGACCGTCACCAGATCGTCCGGCACGCCGTGCACTGGCTGGACATAGCGGCCCCCGGCCGCGCGGTTCCCCCGCAACAGGGGTTCGTAATAGCCGGTAATGAGACCACTGGCGTTGCCGTCGGCGCCGAAAACGGCGTGGGGGCGCAGCTCGGCCTCGAAGAAGCGCCTTATGGCGGCGGCGTCCTTGCCGTCCACTTCCCGGGCCAGATCACAGACGCGCTTCCAGGCGCTGCCCTGGGGACGACCGGCTAGCCCGCGGCAGGATTGCAGAAAGGGAGCCCAGGCGGCCCGCAGGTCGTCCTCGCGCCAACCTGGTATCTCGGACCAGGCGACGGCCTGGAGGGGTCTTGCCGGAGCGCTTGGGACTGCCGTTGGGCAGACCGGGCAGGCGGGGCAAGGGGTCGGAGCCGGACAGGTCTCGGAAGAAATCGCTGGAGCGGGCGTTGCGGGTACCGGCTCGGCCGTCGGCGCCCCTGCGGCCCGATTGTTCCAGGGCGACGAGGCCAAAGTGACGCAACCCGCGAGGGCGACCAGGACAAAACCGGCAACGTGGAGTTTTGCCAAGGACTTGGATAGAGTGGCAGGCTTCTTCATCAAGCCGCGCAGTATACCGCCTCAATGAGCGAGCCCAGGTCCGTCGAAATCCTGCTCGAGCGTCTCGAGTCCATGCTGGCACGCGCCGAGGCCCTGCTGCCTGCCCCGCCGCCGCCCGTGGATTGGGCCGCGGGCCGTGCCTTCCGCTGGCGCTGCAGCGCCGGCCGATCCACTCTCCAGGCCGTGCGCGCGCCCCACGCCATCCGCCTCGCCGATCTCGCCGGCATCGATGAGCAGAAAGCCCGCGTCGTCGCCAACACCCGCCAGTTCCTGGCGCGCCGCCCGGCCAACAATGTGCTGCTCACCGGCGCCCGGGGCTCGGGCAAGTCGTCCCTGGTCAAGGCCGTGTTCAATGAATTCGCCGACCGGGGATTGCGCCTCGTCGAGGTGGACAAGGACGACCTGGTCGACCTGCCCGACCTGGTGGAACTGCTGACGGGACGCAAGGAGCGCTTCATCGTCTTCTGCGACGACCTCTCCTTCGAGGCCGGGGAGACCGCCTACAAGGCGCTGAAGTCGGTCCTCGACGGCTCGGTGGCGGCGGCGCCGGAGAATGTGCTGCTCTACGCCACATCCAACCGGCGGCACCTGATGCCCGAGTACTTTGCGGAAAACCTCGAAGCCCATCGGGTGGGGGACGAAATTCACCCCGGGGAAAGCACCGAGGAGAAGATTTCCCTTTCCGAGCGCTTCGGCCTCTGGGTTTCTTTCTACCCCTTCGACCAGGACCATTACCTGGCCATCGTCGCCCACTGGTTGCGCGCCTTTGGAGAAAGCGAGGCCCGCATTGCCGCCGCCCAGCGCGAGGCCCTCAACTGGGCACTGGCCCGCGGTTCGCGCAGCGGCCGGGTGGCCTGGCAATTCGCCAAGGACTGGGCGGGCAGCCACCGCCCCCGGCGATGAGCACGCCGGTCGAGGTCGCCGCCGCCGTCATCCTGCGCAACGGCGGTCGGGAATTTCTGCTGGCCCAGCGCCCACCGGGCAAGGTCTATGCCGGCTACTGGGAATTTCCCGGCGGCAAGGTGGAACCCGGCGAAACCATCCGCGCCGCGCTGGTGCGCGAACTCCAGGAGGAACTGGGCATCGCCGTGCAGGCCGCCACACCATGGCTCACGCGCCGATTCGTTTATCCCCACGCGACAGTGCGCATCCACTTCTGGCGCGTCACCGCCTGGGAGGGGGAGATCGGCGTCACGGCTCCGGTCGAGCACAGCGCCGTCGCCTGGCTGAAGCGGTCCGAGCCGCCTCGGGTCGCACCGGTGCTTCCGGCCAATGGCCCCATCCTCAATGCCCTGACCCTGCCCACCGTCATGGGCATCACCCACTGCTCCGAAATCGGCGAGGACGGTGAACTGGCGCGCCTGGAGACCGCCGCAAGCCGGGGCGTCGGCCTCATCCAGGTGCGCGAGAAATCCTTGCCCGAAGGCCCTCGCGCCTGGTTTTCCCAGAGCGTGGTGGAAATGGCCCGCAGCCGCGGCCTGACCGTGGTCATCAACGACGATCCCGCCCTGGCAACTCGGCTGCACGCTGGCTTGCACCTGCCGGCGGAGCGCCTTCGGCGCACCTCGGAGCGGCCGAATGCCCCCCTGGTCGGCGCCTCGTGTCACGACGGCGAAGAACTCTGCCAGGCGGCGGCGCTCGGCCTCGACTACGCGCTGCTCGGGCCGGTTATGCCCACGCCCACCCACCCCGACCAGGCAGGCCTCGGATGGGACGCCTTCACCGATCTGGTGGCTGAAACCGAAATACCGGTGTTCGCCCTGGGGGGCCTTCGTCTTGAACATCTCGACACCGCCCAGTCCCGGGGAGCCCACGGCATCGCCCTGATGCGCGGTTGGTAGGAGCCCCGCTCAGAGGCCAGCGGGGGAAGATGCCGGGATCAGTCGCCGGCGCGCGTTGATGTCCTGGGAGCGTCTTCGCCGCCTGCATCCTCGTCCACCACTGCAATACGATAGCCGTCGGAAGCCCAGCAGCCCAGATCAATGGCCTTGCAGCGCTCGCTACAAAAAGGGCGCCAGGGATTTTCCGACCCCCACAGGGCTTCGTCCCCGCACTGGGGGCAACGAACCTTGCGCGTCATGGCTAGTGGTTAGTCAGATAGGTTTGCGTGAATGCCGAGGCGCGCATCCGCGCTTGGATCGCGCGAAGCGAACCGCAGCCATAGCCGAAGCTATGGCGAGGATGAGCGACAAAGCGAGCGGGGATGCGGGGCGGGCCGAACATCGCTGAACCTATGTGACTGACTACCAGCCTTGGCTTAAAGATTGCAAAAGGTCAGCTCAAAGTCGACGTCCCGGTCGCACATCTTGCTGCGCACGTCGCTGCTGGGCGGATTGGTAAAGCGGACATTCAGGGCGTACTTGTTGGCGCTGACCTCAGGAACCGCAGCATCGGCCTGGGCGACGGAGATGCGCACCATCTGGGCGGCGCTGCCCCCCAGATTGAGCTGAAATTGCCCGGTGCCGGCGGTATAAGCCTTGGGCCGGCCGCTGGAGCGCAACAGCCGCAGCACGATCGCCAGGGCGTCCCGCAGGGGCAAGAGCGGGTTGGTCCAGCCGGCCAGGGCGTCCTGCCGCTGAGCGCCCGCGCGGTGCAGCCACCAGTGGTAGGAAGGCAGGTCGAATTCGCACACGCCCCCGGGAATCGCCGCCCGGCTCTTGATGCCCATGAGCCACTCGTTCTCCCGCAGGTACTGGCCGATCTTGCCAGTCATGGCGAGGAGGGCTGCGGAGGACTGCTCGATTTCGTAAAGCGCTCCGGAAAGGGCTTCTTCGGAGATTTCCGGATTGTTGCGGTAGGCGAGCAGGGTTTGTCGCTGACGCTCGAGCTCCTGAATGAGATCCATCTTGAGGTCGGCTCGGCCCGCCACCTCCAGGATTTCAAAGAGGGTCACCAGGGCAACGTGGTGCTCCTGGGCCCCCTCCAGTTGCGCAAAATAGAGGGTCTTGTCGAACAGGTCTTCCAGGCGCAGGAGGGTGCGAATGCGCTCGTTGAAGGGGTACTCGTAGGTGATCACGGGCTGGCGCCGTCCGACAAATTCGCGAAAATGCCTGAATTCTGAGCCATTTGCAGCAAAATCTCAACAGGCTGCTTGAAGTTTTGCGGCGGCCAATTCGAGGTATTTCCTGTGCAGGGGACGCACCTTTTCGCCCAACCGGTCCAGCGCACCATCATTGTGCAGCACCTCGGTGGCGGCGGCCAACCTTGCTTCCCGGGTGGCCTGGGCCGCCATGACCGCCCGCACTTCGGCTTCCCCCAGTCCGCTACGCGCGCCAACCCGGGCGATGCGCAGAGCATCGTCGCAATCGACCACCAGAACGCGGTCACAGGCGCCCCGGTAGACGCCGGTCTCCACCAGGAGCGGTACTGCGAGGATTACGTAGGGAGAGGAGGCCGCCCGGCAGCGCGTGAAGGCTGCCTGGCGGATAAGGGGGTGCAGGATGGACTCCAGACGCCCCCGCGCCACAGGGTCCGCAAATACCAGGGCGCGCATGGCGGCGCGATCGAGGCCACCGTCGGTCTGGCGGACGGCCGAACCGAAGGCCTGCACGAGAGCCGCCATGGCTTCGCCGCCGGGCGCAGTCAGTTCATGGGCGATGCCGTCCGTATCGACAACCGCTGCCCCCTCAGCCGCAAAACACGCAGCCACCGCCGTTTTGCCACTGCCGATCCCGCCGGTAAGACCGACTATAAAGCCACTCACGGACAGGCCTGGGACTTGAGTTCGGGAAGCTCGGCCGCAACGGCCCCCAGCAGAGCCTCGCGGCTCTCGGCCGGACCGATGGCGTCCAGGCTGTGCTGGGCTTCCTTTCCGGAGCGCGGCCCATGCCGCGCGCTCTTGACGCCCTGCGCCCGCAATTCGGCCAGCCGTCCCTGGGCGCCCGCCTCGGCGGAGAAAACCCCCAGGGAAATGGCCAGGTGATTCGGCCCCTGCTCCTGAATGACGAAGTAGTCACCGACCCCTAGGCGCCGCAACTCCGCAGCCTTGCGATCGGCGTCGGCCTTGCTCGCCTGAGGGGGAATGAAGACCCACCACGTTCCTCCATCGGGGACTAATTGGCGTCGGTTCTGCCGGAAAGCATCGAACTTTCCGGCCAGCAGGGCGGAAAGCCGGTCCGCCTCGACAGCAGCCATGCCGCTCCAGTGCAGACATATGGTGGCTGGATCGGCTGTCCCGGCAGGCAGGGTCTGGGCTTCCGCAGGTGCAGCTGGCGCCGCTCCCGGCACCGCCCCGGGGGCAGAGGCCCCACCTTCGGCCGGGGCCGCGCCGTGGGAGACGACCTTGACCTGCTCGGGCCGCACCTGCTGCTCGGCGCGCAGGGCGTCGGGGTTTTCCGGATGTCCGAAGTAGCCCTCTGTATAGGCAAAGAAGAGCAGATTGGCGAGGACGAGGAGGAAGACGAGAATTCGCATCAGGGGGCGCAAGGCAGCGGGACGGCCTGGAACGGTGCGCTCCAGGCGGCAAGGCATTAACTTAACCGAAATGACGGCAGCGTCCAAGAAACCGCCTATGCTGCCCTCCAAAGGCGAGAGCCCGTCCGGGCCGCTTTCCCTCGCCGCCAGGCAGGAGCGCGGGGGTTCAGGGGCCTTGCGCGCCCGGCGCGCTCACCGGGCGGCAGATCCCGCCGCCCGGTACGGCTCGACCAGGGCAACCCGGTTGCGCCCGGCCCGCTTGGCCGCATAGAGCGCCGCATCCGCCGCTTGCACAAGCTCGGCCGCGCTGCTCCCGGCATCGGGGCGGGCATTGGCGATGCCGAAGCTGCAGGTCACGAAGCTTGCTACTCCCCCCACATGGGGAATGCGCAGGGACTCCACCGACCGGCGCATGCGTTCGGCGACCGCAGCGGCTCCGCCGGCATCGTCCCCCGGCAGAACGGCAGCAAACTCTTCGCCGCCATAGCGGGCCACCAGATCCTCGATGCGAAACAGGGAGTCGTGCAGGGCTCCGGCGACGGCTTCCAGGCAGCGGTCCCCCGCCTGATGGCCGTAGTGGTCGTTGTACTGCTTGAAGAAATCGACGTCGCAGACGATGACGCCTACCGGCGTGTGCTGCCGCATGGCGCGCCGCCACTCGCTGGCCAGGACTTCGTCGAAACGGCGTCGGTTGGGAATGTGGGTGAGCCCATCGACGTAGCTCATCTCCGTGAGCAGGCGATGGGCATCGCGCAGGGCCTCGCGCATGGTGGCGATACGCAGCATGGCCCGCACCTTGGCCATCAGGACGATTTCTGAAATGGGTTTGGTCAGGTAGTCGTCGCCCCCCGCCATGATGCCCTGCGCCAGGGCTTCGTCATCGGTCGCCGAAGACAGGAAGACGATGGGCGTCCAGGCCAGCAGATCGGCCTTTTCGCTGGATTTCTCCCGGGCCCGGATGCGCCGCGCCACTTCCAGGCCGTCCAGGTCCGGCAGGGCGGTGTCGAGCAGCACCAGGGCCGGCGCCAGCTCCTGGTAACGGGCGAGGGCCTCCTGCGCGCTGCCCACGGCCACCGGGCGGGCATCGGGCAACTGGGCCAGACAGTCGCAGATCAGATCCCGGTTGGAAGGGGAAGGCTCGACCACCAGCACCACGGGTATGTTGCATGCATTCATTGTTATCGGCTCACGCTGAGTTGCCCACCGCCACGCTCGTTCCCCGGCGATGATCCCAAAGGCGGGCAAACAGGTAAAGTACCGCCTGCCCCGCCGAACCTGCCGTTCGATCCGATGTCCGCCCTGTTCAATCCGCTACGCTGCCACCCCAGCCTCTCCTCCCCGCCCGCGGTGCGCGTCGAAGGCGCGGCCTGCTTTGACGCGGGCGATCTCGCCGTCGATTTCATGCTCACGGGCGAGCTGGCCACCCTGCTCATTCCTCCTCCGGGACCGGCGCGCCCCTCCGACGGGCTGTGGCAGCACACCTGCTTCGAAGTCTTTGCCGCGCCGCCGGACGGCGAGGCCTATCGCGAATTCAACCTTTCTCCGTCCGGCTGCTGGGCCACCTACGCCTTCGCGGACTATCGCGAGTGGCAATCGGACTTCGCCCCCGCCGCCCCGCCCGCCATCCTGGCCTGCCATGGTGAGGGCCGGCTGAGCCTGGGGGCCATCATCCCCGCCGTTTTACTGCCCCGGGGGCGGCCGCTCCGCCTCGGCCTCAGCGCGGTGCTGGAAAGCCGGAGCGGCGCCCTCTCCTACTGGGCCCTCGCCCATCCGGCCCCCCAACCCGATTTCCACGACCGCCGGGGATTCGTCCTCACTTGCCCCGACCCTGCCCCGCCCGCCCCATGACTCCCGTCACTACCTTCGGCCTCGACAGCCTCCTTGCCGACCCTGCCCTGCGCCGCCCCCTGGCGGGCCGCCGGGTCGCCCTCCTGGCTCATCCCGCCTCGGTCAGCGCCGATCTGACCCACACCCTGGACGCCCTCGCCGCCCTGCCCGAGCTGCACCTCAGCGCTGCCTTTGGCCCCCAGCACGGCCTGCGGGGCGACAAGCAGGACAACATGGTCGAATCTCCGGATTTCCTGGATCCGCTCCTGGGCATCCCGGTCTTCAGTCTCTACGGCGAGGTGCGCCGCCCCACCCCCGCCATGATGGACAGCTTCGACGTGCTGCTGGTGGATCTCCAGGACCTGGGCTGCCGCATCTACACCTTCATCACCACCCTGCTCTACGTTCTGGAAGAAGCCGCCGCCCGCGGCAAAGCCGTGTGGGTGCTCGATCGCCCCAACCCGGCGGGCCGCCCGGTGGAAGGCCTCACCCTGCGCCCGGGCTGGGAGAGTTTCGTCGGTGCCGGCCCGCTCCCCATGCGCCACGGCCTCACCCTGGGGGAACTGGGTGCCTGGTTCGTCGCCAGGGGCCGCCTCGACCTCGAATACCGGGTGATCCCCATGAGCGGCTGGCAGCCTGACGCCGCACCGGGCTGGGGCTGGCCCCTGGGCGAACGCACCTGGATCAACCCCAGCCCCAACGCGGCCAATCTCTTCATGGCCCGCGCTTACGCCGGGACAGTGATGCTGGAAGGCACGACTCTTTCCGAAGGCCGCGGCACCACACGCCCCCTGGAACTCTTCGGCGCCCCGGACCTCGACGCCCGCGCCCTGGCGGCCGAGATGGCCCGTCTCGCTCCGGAGTGGCTGGCCGGCTGCCGCCTGCGGGAATGCTGGTTCGAACCCACCTTCCACAAGCACGCCGGCAAACTGTGCCACGGCCTGCAAATCCACGTCGAGGACGGCCGCTACGAACACGCCGCCTTCCGCCCCTGGCGCCTGATGGCCCTCGCCTTCAAGTCCCTGCGGCGCCTCCGCCCGGAATACCCCCTGTGGCGGGATTTTCCCTACGAGTACGAGCGAGACCGGCTGGCCATCGACCTCATCAACGGCTCGCCCCTCCTGCGAGAATGGGTCGACGACCCGACCGCCCAACCCGGCGATCTGGATGCCCTGGCACGGGCGGACGAAGCCGCCTGGCGGACCGAACGGCAGCCCCACCTCCTGTACGCCTCATGAAAATCACGAGACGACTTCCCAGGATTCTTTGACGCACATCAAGCCGCCGCCGGGCACCATGGGAACCGTGTCGGGGCGTTCGCTCCGGTGCAATCAGCTCCGGAACCATCGGTTCCGAATTGTGAAACCCAACAGGAGACTCATCATGGTCTGGCAAACTCCCGCAGCTTGCGACATGCGTTTCGGCTTTGAAATCACGATGTACATCGCCACTCGCTAAGAGCGTTCTTGCACCCGCCGGCTCGTCCCTGACGGCCGGCGGGCCCAACCCGACGCGCAGCCTGCGAGTGCCTCCGCAAGCTGCGACGAGGGAATCTCCGGCAACGGGCGAAACCGCCCGGAGAACAGATGACATCGGGACGTCGCGGTCGCAACCGACCGGACGTCCCGATTTTCTTGGCCGAGGCTTTTTGTCTCGGTCCGGGTAACTAAGATGCGAATTCACATCCTCGGCGCCGGCGCCGGCGGCGGTTTTCCTCAGTGGAACTGCAACTGTCCCAACTGCGACGGCCTGCGCAAGGGCACCATCCGGGCCACCGCCCGCACCCAGTCCTCCATCGCCGTTTCCGGTGATTCGGAAGACTGGGTTCTATTCAACGCCTCCCCCGACGTCCTGCAACAGGTGCAGCGCTTCCCCGCCCTGCAACCAGCCCGCAGCCTGCGCGATACGGCCATCCGGGCCATCGTCCTCATCGACGCCCAGATCGACCACACCACCGGGCTCTACATGTTGCGCGAACATCGTCAGCCCCATGCGCTGTGGTGCACCTCCCTGGTACGGGAAGACCTCAGTACCGGGAACCCCCTCTTCAAGGTGCTGGAGCATTACTGCGACCTCGACTGGCACGACATCCCCTTGACCGGGAGCTTCGCCATGGACGGCATCAAGGGCCTGGAATTCACCGCCCTGCCGCTGATCAGCAATGCCCCCCCCTATTCGCCCCACCGTGACCATCCCCAGCCCGGCGACAACATCGGCGTCAGCATCACCGACCCCAAGAGTGGCCGCCGCCTGTTCTACGCCCCCGGCCTGGGCCAGATGGAAGACCACGTCTGGGCGGCGATGCAAGCCGCCGACTGCGTCCTGGTGGACGGCACCCTGTGGACCGACGACGAGATGATCCGCCTGGGGGCCTCGACCAAGACTTCCCGCGCCATGGGCCATCTGCCCCAGTCCGGCCCGGACGGCATGATCGAATGGCTCGACCGCCTGCCGGCCACGACGCGCAAGATCCTCATCCATATCAACAATACCAATCCCATCCTCAACGAAGACAGCCCCGAGCGGGCCGAGCTGACCCGCCACGGAATCGAAGTTTCTTACGATGGAATGGAAATCGAACTATGACCCACCTCGCCATGCTGAACGACACCCGCGCCCCCTGGTCCCCGGAGGAATTCGAAGCCAAGCTCCGGGACAAGGGCACCGGCTACCACATCTACCACCCCTTCCACGTCATGATGGCCGAAGGCAAGCTGACTCAGAAGCAGCTCCAGGGCTGGGTCGCCAACCGCTTCTACTACCAGATCGCCATTCCCGTGAAGGACGCCGCGATCATGGCCAACTGCCCGGACCGGGAAGTGCGCCGCGAGTGGATTCAGCGCATCCTCGACCACGACGGGTACGAAATCGGCGGCGTCAAGGATCCCGGCGGCATCGAAGCCTGGATTCAACTGGGCATCGCCACCGGCCTGACCCGGGAGGACGTGACTTCCCTGCGCTTCGTCGCCCCCGCATCGCGCTTCGCGGTGGACGCCTACATCAACTTCGCTCGCCAGCAGCCCTGGCAGGAAGCCATCGCCTCCAGCCTCACCGAACTCTTCGCCCCCCACATCCACCAGCAGCGCATCGACACCTGGCCGGACCAGTACCCCTGGGTCAGACCGGAAGGCCTGCAATACTTCAAGAACCGCCTGACCCAGGCCCGCCGCGACGTGAAGCACGGCCTGCGCTTCACCCTGGATTACTTCAGCCAGTCCCGCGCCCTGCAGGAACGGGCCCTGGAAATCCTCCAGTTCAAGCTCGACGTGCTCTGGGCTCTGGCCGATTCCATCATGCTCAGCCAGTGCGAAGTGGCCATCAAAGGACCGAAAACGTGAGCCAAGCCGGCGAACTCGACGCCCGCCCGGGCGTCTCGCGCAAGTTCCGCCTTCAGTGGGAGGAGGCCCAGGGCAACTGGGTGCTCCTCTACCCGGAAGGCATGGTCAAGCTCAACCAGAGCGCCGGCGAAATCCTTAAGCGCTGCGACGGCCAGACCCCCGTCGCGGCCATCGTCGCCGACCTGGAAACGACATTCGGCCAGGCCGGCCTGGCCGCCGACGTGCTGGCCTTCCTCGCTATCGCCCGCCAGAAACTCTGGATCGAGGGCTGAACCCCTCCCGGGAGCCCAATCATGAACGCCCCCCAATCCCTGCCCCCCGTCGGCCCGCCCCTGTGGCTGCTGGCCGAGATCACTTACCGCTGCCCGCTGCACTGCGTCTTCTGCTACAACCCGGTCAATTTCGCCCGCACGGAAACCGAACTGTCCACCGAAGACTGGCTGCGCGTGCTGCGTGAAGCCCGGGCGACAGGAAGCGTGCAGTGCGGCTTTTCCGGCGGCGAACCGATGCTGCGGGACGATCTCGAAATCCTGGTCGCCGAAGCCCACCGCCTGGGCTTCTACACCAACCTCCTCACCTCCGGCGTAGGCCTGACCGACGTCCGGGCCGCCAAGCTGAAGGAAGCCGGGCTGGACCACATCCAGCTATCCTTCCAGGATTCCACCCGGGAGTTGAACGACTTCCTCTCTCACACCCGCACCTTCGAACTGAAGCAGCGGGTCGCCCACCTGATCAAGTCCAACGGCTGGCCGATGGTGCTCAATTGCGTCATCCACCGCATGAACATCGACTACATCGGCGAGATCATCCAGATGGCCGCCGACCTGGGCGCCGAATACCTGGAGTTGGCCAACAGCCAGTACTACTCCTGGGCCGAGGTGAATCGGGACCACCTGCTCCCCTCCCGGGCGCAACTGGAGCGGGCCGAGCGCATCACCAACGAGTACCGGCAGAAGCTGGGGGATCGGATTCGCATCTTCTTCGTCGTCCCCGACTATTACGAAACCCGCCCCAAGAAGTGCATGAACGGCTGGGGCAGCGTCTTCCTCACCGTCACCCCCGACGGCACTGCCGTGCCCTGCCACACCGCCGCCATGCTGCCCGGACTCAAGTTTCCCAATGTGCGCGACATGGGCATCCGCGACATCTGGTACGAATCGGAAGGCTTCAACCGCTACCGCGGCACCGGCTGGATGAAGGAACCCTGCCAGAGCTGCCCGGAAAAGGAGAAGGACCTGGGCGGCTGCCGATGTCAGGCCTACATGCTCTCCCAGGATCCCAACGCCGCCGACCCGGTGTGCAGCAAGTCCCCCCACCACGCCATGATCGAAGCCGCCGTCACCCGGGCCCAACTGCCCGACGCGGAGCGCATCACGGCACCGCTGGTGTTCCGCGACCCCAAGGAATCGAGAAGGCTTTCGGAAGTCGGCTAAGGACAGGGGCCCGATTTCCTGTCCCGTAATTCACCGCAACGAGCCGCCACGTGTCGCGGCCAGATCTCCCAGGCTTAAGCCGGCGATGGGACGAGCAGCCCCTGGGGCCGTTCCAGGTCATGGAGATCACAGTCGCCGCTGATCAGACAGTCGGCGCTGCTGCTCAGTGCAAGCCAGACAAACTTGTCGTCGTCGAGATCCCGGCTGTAGCACTAGCGCTCCGCGCCGGGCAGTTTGCCCCATTCGCCCACTGCACTCAGAGCCTGTGAATTTTTCGGGCGCGCCCGAGCGACGTGTGCAGGTGTGCACGATCAAGGCGCAAAGCACAGCCATAGCTCGGGCTATGGCGAGCATTGGCAACGCCGAGCGGGCGTAGCTGGGCATGACGAGCGGGGGTGCATGAAATTTTCACAGGCTCGCAGATCGTGGAGCAGCAGACGACGGCTTTCCAGGCTCAAGTAGCGATCGAACTTCGGGCGCCAGAGCCGGGTTTCCAGGTCCGCGAAGGTCTCGTCGCAAAGAAGGAGCCGGCCGTGCTGCAACAGCCAAGAGACCACTCGGGCCGGAACCGAGCCCGCCGCAAGGGCCGCACTGATCAGGACATTGCTGTCGACTACCGCCCGCTCAACTTTCATCGGTCAGCAGTTTTTCCAGCACCGCGTCGTTCATTCCTTCGGCAGCGGCTTCACCGGCCGTTTGCACCGGGGTCCGACGCAGACGGTCGGCGTAGAAATCGCGCATGGCCGCATAGTCTTCCGGCGAAACCATCACCCCAACCACGCGGTTGTGGCGAGCATCCTGAACGGGTTCCCGCTGTATACGATCGAGCAGTTACCCAAAGCGGGTCTTGGCTTCATCCGTGGTCAAAGTCAGCATGACAAGTTACTTGCAAGTGTCTTTCGCCCATATCGACCGAATCGTTCGATTCGGTCGATCAACCCTCCTGAGACATCGATCCTCCTGAGCGCCGCATCCAACCGGCTGGCTCGCCCTCAAAGGGAACTGGAAAAGCGTCGCCCCTCCGTCCGCAGCACCCGCTCGGCCGCCAGGACGCCCCGGTACTGGGCCTCTTCGAAGAGCGAGAAGCCGGATAGGTCGGCGTGGGCGAGCTTCAGCCGGGGCGACGACCAGGCGGCCAGTGCCGCGCGGCCGGAGCCCCAGAGCGACCCGGGGATGGGGCGGCGCATGGCGTGGCCGTGGCGGAAGACGTCGAGCCGGGTGGTGTGGCGGCGGATATCGGGATGAACCCGTTCCAGTTCGGCGAGGATGCCATCGGCCCAGGATTCCCGGGAGGTTTCCAGCAGCAGGCGGCGGGCGGCGGCCGGTTCCCGATCGCTGAATTCACGGTAGTAGGTGAAGACCGTCCCCGGCAGGCGGCGGCGAATGAGTTGGTGGGTGGCGACGACATAGCCCAGGCCTTCGCCCTCGTAGAGCACGTTGTCCCAGGCCGGCGGCGCACCGCGACGTTCTTCCGGGAAATCCGCCAAGTGCAGGTTGGCCACCAGCCAGGGGGCGTAGTCGCCGTCCCGGGCCGCTGCTGCGAGAGGGGCCGGCAGGCCGCCCCAGACCCGGGGCAGGAGAAAAAGGGGCGCCGCCCACACCACCTGCCGAGCGAGGTAGCGCCGGCTTTTTCCTTCGGCGGGCAGCCAGCAATCGACGGCCACCGCCTGGCGACCTTCCTCGATGCGCCAGACCAGGGCTCCGGTGGTGACGCGCCCTCCGGCCCGCCGGGCCAGGCCCCGCAACAGCCAGCTGTTGCCGTCCGGGCCGGTCAGGACGGTGTCGCCGGTGGCATTGGCCGCGTGGCCATTACGGCAGGCGAAGTAGTGCAGGCCGGCCCAGGCGGAGGTCTGGGCGCTGCGCAGGCCGTAGTCGTCGCGACAGCCGTAGTCGGCGAGCCAGCGCAGGGTGGGGGCGGTGAATCCCTGCTCGTCGAGCCAGCGAGAGAAAGGGATGCGGTCCAGGGCGAGCCACTGCGGATCGCGGCTGGAGAGTTCCATGGGGATGGCGAAAGCGCGCTTGCCGTCGCGGCCCCGGGCCTGCTTAAACCCTTCCATGGCCTGCTGGAAACGACGCTGCTGAGCGCGTTCTTCGGCCGGGACGCCCAAGTGGGGCAGGAGGCCCTCCTGCCACAGGCCATCCCGAAAGACCCGCTCCTGGGGCGTGGCGCACAGGCGGTTCTCGTCGTAGACGGGGCTTTGCGCAGCCGCATCGCCTTGCAGGGTGCCAATTTCGACCAGCAGTTCACGCACCGCGCGGGACTCCAGGGTCGGCAGCGGAAGGTAGTGGGCTCCCCAGGGGTAGGGGACCAGGGGGCTGCTTCCGGCCCGGGAGTTGCCTCCCGGTTCGCCTTCCATTTCCAGGACGACAAAGTCGTCCAGGCCGGCCTTATCGAGCTTCCAAGCTGCGGCCATTCCGGAAACCCCGCCGCCGACGATAAGGACACCGACGCGGCGGATTTCATCCGCCGGTGGAAACCCACCGTCGCGCAGGCGATGGCCCAGACCATGGGACATGCCAAGGAGTTCCCCCGGCGGCAGGGGCAGCGCGACGGGGGCACAGCCGGCAACGGCGGCCGCGCCCAGGGTACGGAGGAAATCGCGGCGGCTAGCCAATCCTGCGCAGCGACAGGCTGACCGAAAGCTGGGCGCCGAGCCAGCCGAGGAAGGCACCAGCCGTAGCAAGGGCCGCAGCGGCCAGGAGGCCGGGACCGCGCAGCCCAAAAGCTCCGCCGTAAAGACTGCCGAGTTCCTCGACCGGCGTGGCGAGAAGGCCGAGGCCTGCTGCCACAAGACCGTAGGCGAGCAGCCCCCCCAGCAGCCCCTGTAGGGCACCGAAATACTGGAAAGGCCGGCGAATGAAGGCGTCTGTGGCGCCGATCAGGCGCGCCACTTCGATTTCCGCGGCCTGGGAGAGGACTTGCAGGCGGATGGTGTTGAAGGTGACTGCCACCAGGCCAGCGGCAAAGACCGAGGCAAGCAAGGTCACCGCCAAGCGCCCGAGACGCAAGAAGGCGTCGAAACGCTTGATCCAGGCCGAATCGAGCTGGACGTGGGCCACCCGTGGCCACTCGGCGAAGCTGCTGCGCAGGGCTTCGAGTTCTTGCGGCGAAGCACCCCGGGGTTCGACGACGAAGGCGTCAGGCAATGGGTTGCGGGGCAAACTGGCGACGATCTCCGCCATGCCCTCGCGAGCCTGGAGGCGCTTCAGCGCCTCTTCCCGGGGGACGAAGCGCCAAGCGGTGCCGACGCTCTGCCGCAAGCGGGCTTCGATTGCGGCGCTGTCCTTGCGGCTCGCGTCCAGGGCCATGAAAACGCTGATCTGGGGTGCGCCCGAAATGCTGCGGCCCAGGTCGCGCAAATTTTCCAGGAGGACGAAACCGGCACCGGGCAAGGTCAGGGCAATGCCGATGGCTAGCAGCGAGAGCAGTGTATTCAAGGGCGAGCCCACCAAGCGCTGCAGGGCGCGGACGCAGGCCGCCCGATGCTGGGAGAGCCAAGCCATCACGACGCGAGCCTCCCGTGGTCGAGGCGCAGCACATGGGGGCGATAGCGCTCGATCCACTGGGGATCATGGGTGGCGACGAGGACTGTCACCCCGACCTGGTGGAAAGACTCGAAAATCTCCAGCACCTCCAGGGCCGACCCGGCGTCCAGGTTTCCCGTGGGTTCATCGGCCAGCAGGACCGTAGGCCGATTGACCACGGCCCGGGCGATGGCGAGGCGCTGCTGCTCGCCGCCGGAAAGGGCGATGGGGCGAGCCTTTTCCCGGCCCAGCAGCCCCACCTTGTCCAGGGCGGCCTGGGCACGCCGCACGGCTTCCCGCCGCGGCAGCCCGACGATTTCCAGGGGCAGAAGGACGTTTTCCAGGACGTTGCGGTCGAAAAGCAGCTTCTGATCCTGGAACACCAGGCCGAAGTGGCGGCGCAGGTAGGGCAGGGCGCTTTTCCTGAGGGCGGCTAGATTCTGCCCATTGACCACCAGGCTGCCGGAGGTAGGCCTCTCGATGGCCGCTACCAGCTTGACCAGGGTCGATTTGCCGGCGCCGGAGTGACCGGTGATGAAAACCATCTCGCCGGCGGACACTTCGAAGCTCACGTCCCGCAGGGCCTCGAAACCGCCGGGGTAACGCTTGGTGAGACCGGAGGCAGCGATCATCCTGGAAACCTCAGTTGGACGAGCCCGTTGGGGTGTTCGGGCGGGAATCTGGCGCGAAGCGACGACGCGGCAGGCTGACGCCTGCGAGGAAGAGCGACAAAGCCAGGTGCCCGCCCGGATGCACCAGCGGGCTCGTAGCGCTGCCCTGCGGAGGTGAGTCACCCCGAGTGGCGCAGACACCCAGGGAACAAGACATTCCGGACACCGACAAGCGGTCAGCTGAGGTTTCCAGATTCATTCGAACAGGGCGTCGACGAAGTCCCGGGCGACGAAAGGACGTAGGTCGTCAATGCCCTCACCCACCCCGATGAAGCGCACCGGCTTCGGACACTGGCGAGCAATGGCGGCGAGCACCCCACCCTTGGCCGTGCCGTCGAGCTTGGTGACCACCAGGCCGGTGACGTGGATCGCCTTGTCGAAAGCCCTCACCTGGGCCAGCGCGTTCTGGCCGATATTGGCGTCGAGCACCAGCAAGGTTTCGTGGGGGCCGTCCGGCTCGACCTTCTTGATGACCCGGCGCACCTTGGCGATTTCTTCCATGAGGTGCAGTTGGGTCGGCAGCCGGCCGGCGGTGTCGGCTAGGACGATATCGATCCCCCGGGCCTTGGCGGCGGCAATGGCATCGAAGATCACCGCCGCCGGATCACCGCTTTCCTGGGCGATGACGGTGACGCCGTTGCGTTCTCCCCAGGTCTGGAGCTGCTCCCGGGCTGCTGCGCGGAAGGTGTCGCCGGCAGCCAGCAGGACACTCTTGCCCTGATCCTGGAAATATCTGGCCAGCTTGCCGATGGACGTAGTCTTGCCGGCTCCATTCACCCCGGCGATCATGATGACGTAGGGCTTGTGACCAGCGACGACGAGGGGGGCCTCCAGGGGCGCGAGGGTTTCCGCCAGGGCGTCGGCCAGGGCTTTCTGTATGGCCTCGGGCGTCTCCAGATTGTCGCGCTTGGCGCGGGCCTTCAAGGCCTCGAGCAGGTGCTGGGTCGCCTCGATGCCCACGTCCGAGGTGAGCAATAGCGTCTCCAGCTCCTCCAGCAGCTCGTCGTCCACCTTGCCGCGGGAGAAGAGGGACTTGAGCTTGCCGCCCCACTGGGCGCGAGTGCGGGAGAGGCCGCGGAAAAGCCGCTCGCGCCAGGAAGGCACAGCCTCGGCGGCCGGCTGATCCGGCTCGCCGGACTTCTTGAAGAAACTGAACATGGAGATTGGGGTCTGAAGCGCTACTGACAGCGCGGCGGCAAGCCTTTAAGATGCCGCACGCAAACGGTATGCCATTCTAGCAGAAAGCCCCCCACCCCATGGACCTGCCCGCCCTCGCCCGCCGCCGCGATTTCCGTCGCCCGCTGCCCTGGCTCCTCGCCGCCCTCTTCCTCCCCCTTCTGGCCGCCCCGGCCCTGGCCAACCCCTTCGAGACCACACTCAAGAACGGGCTCAAGGTCATCGTCAAGGAAGACCGCCGCGCCCCCACGGCGGTGCAGATGGTCTGGTACCGGGTGGGCAGCATGGACGAGGTCGACGGCAACTCGGGCGTCGCCCACGTCCTCGAACATATGATGTTCAAGGGCACCCCCAGCGTCGGACCGGGCGAGTTCAATCGGCTGGTGGCGGCCGCAGGCGGCCGGGACAATGCCTTCACCAGCCGCGACTACACCGCCTACTTCCAGCAGGTGCCCAAGGAAAAACTGCCGCAAATGATGGCCTTGGAAGCCGACCGCATGCGCCACCTGAACGTAGACCCCAAGGAATTCGAGCAGGAGATCAAGGTGGTCATGGAGGAGCGCCGCATGCGCACCGACGACAATCCCCAGTCGAAGCTCTTCGAGCAGATGAACGCCGTGGCCTACCAGGCCCACCCGTACCGTCGCCCCATCATCGGCTGGATGAGCGACCTGGAATCGATGACCGCCGCCGACGCCCGCGCCTGGTACGACACCTGGTACCTGCCCAACAACGCCACCGTGGTTGTGGCGGGGGACGTGGATCACCAGGCGGTCTTCGCCCTGGCGGAAAAACACTTTGGCGCGCTGGAAGGCCGGCCCCTGCCCGCCCGCCGGCCCCAGACCGAACCCCTGCAGGAGGGTACTCGTCGCCTCAACGTCAAGGGCCCCGCCGAGCTGCCTGTGCTGCTCATGGGCTACAAGGCGCCCGTTATCCGCGACGTTGCCCGGGACAGTGACCCTTACGCCCTGGAAATGCTGGGTGCCGTCCTCGACGGCCACGCCGCGGCGCGTTTCGGCAAAAAACTGGTACGGGAAGACAAGGTCGCGGTGTCTGCCGGAGTCGAGTACGACTCCACCGCCCGCGGCCCCGGCATGTTCTACCTGCATGGCAGCCCTTCCGAAGGACGCACGGTGGCCGATCTGGAAGCCGCCCTGCGGGCCGAGATCGCCCGCATCCAGAAGGATGGCGTAGACGAGACCGAACTGAAGCGGGCCCGGGCCCAGATCGTCGCCAGCCAGACCTACAAACTTGATTCCGTCTTCGCCCAGGCCATGGAAATCGGCCAGTTCGAAATCACCGGCCTGTCCTACCGCGACGTGGGGCGCATCCTGGAAAAGCTCCAGGCGGTCACGGCGGCGGAAGTCCAGGCCGTGGCGAAAAAATATTTCAACGACGACAGCCTCACCGTCGGCGTCCTCGACCCCCAACCCCTGGACGGCAAGCCTCGCCGCTCCGGCGTCGCAACTCGCCACTGAGAACGCTCCGATGAAACGTTTGATTCTCGCCTTCACCGCCCTCGCCATCCTTGCCTTCGCCCCGCTGGCCAGGGCTGGCGTCGCCATCGAGCACTGGGTCTCTCCCTCCGGCGCCCGGGTGTTCTACGTCGCCAGCCGGGGCCTCCCCATCCTCGACGTGCAGGTGGATTTCGCCGCCGGCTCGATGTTCGACCCCGCGGGCAAATCGGGCACTGCGGCGCTGACCCGCGCCCTCCTGGATCTGGGTGCCGGAGAACTCGACGAAAACGCCATCGCCGACCGCCTAGCGGACGTGGGCGCCGTGCTCTCCGGCGGCGCAGACACGGACCGGGCCTCGGTCGCCCTGCGCACCCTGGCGGCGAACGACAAGCGCGGCCCGGCGCTGGAGGTGCTGCGCGCCGTGCTGACCGCCCCCCGCTACGACAGCGCCACCTTCCAGCGGGAACAGGCACGCACCGTCGCCAGCCTCAAGGACGCACTCACCCGCCCCGACGCCATCGGCGGTCGCGCCTTCTGGAAGGCGCTGTACCCCGGTCATCCCTACGGCCGCCAGTCCTCCCCGGAGAGCGTCGCCGCGCTGGATCGCGACGATGTCCTGAACTTCTACCGGAGCCACTACACGGCCATGAACGCCAGCATCACCCTGGTGGGCGATCTTTCACGGGCCGAAGCGGAAACGATCGCCGAAGCCCTGGTGGCGGGCCTGCCAAAGGGAACCGTCGCTTCCCTGCCCGCCCCGCCCGCGCCTTCCAAGGGTAGCCGGGACGCCGTCGCCCATCCCGCCGCCCAGGCCCACATCCTGGTCGGCCTGCCCACCGTGGAGCGCGGCAATCCGGATTTCTTCCCCCTGTTGGTGGGCAACTACACCCTGGGGGGCGGCGGCTTCGTCTCCCGCCTGATGAAGGAAGTGCGCGACAAGCGGGGCTACGCCTACAGCGTCTATAGCTACTTCGCGCCGCTCAAGCAGGCCGGCCCTTTCCAGATCGGGCTGCAGACCAAGCGCTCCCAGGCCAGGGACGCCCTGGCAGTGAGCCTCGATGTGCTCAAGGCCTTTCTCGCCGAGGGCCCCACGGCCCAGGAACTGGAGGCCGCCAAGGCCAATCTCACCGGCAGCTTCCCCCTGCGCCTGGACAGCAACAAGAAGATTCTCGACAACGTGGCCAACATCGGTTTCTATGGCCTGCCGCTGGACTACCTGGATCGCTACCAGGAGAAGATCGCTGCAGTGAGTGCCGAAGACGTGCGCCGCGCCTTCGCCCGCCACGTCCGGCTCGACAGTCTGGTGACGGTGACGGTGGCGGCCGACTGAGCTGAGGCCCGGGTGAACACGGTCCGCATCGTGGGAGGCGCGTGGCGCCGCCGCCTGGTGCGCTTTCCGGACAGCGAGGGTCTGCGCCCCACCCCAGACCGGGTACGCGAAACCCTGTTCAATTGGCTGGGCCAGGATCTCTCCGATCAGACCTGCCTCGACCTGTTCGCCGGCAGCGGCGCACTGGGTTTCGAGGCTGCCTCCCGGGGAGCCCGCCGGGTGACCCTGGTCGAGCAAAACGCCAAGGTTTTTGCGGCGCTCAAAGGCAACGCGGCACTTCTGGGTGCCGCGGAGCGGATGGAGTTGCTGCGCGGGGATGCGCTACAATACGCCGCCTCGACGGCATCGCGCTTCGACCTGATCCTCCTCGACCCACCCTATCGGCAAGGTTGGATGGACCGACTGGCCCCCCATCTGGACCGTCTGGCCCGGGACGACGCAGCGATCTACGTCGAAGCCGAATACCCCATCGACTCGCTGGGTCCCTGGACGACGACGCGCCAGGGCCGGGCGGGGGAAGTCCACTACCACCTCTTGCGGCGGGAGCCCGCCTGAATGCTCGACCACAGAATCGCCATCTACCCCGGCACCTTCGACCCGATGACGCGGGGCCACGAGGATCTCGTGCGCCGTGCCGCGCTGCTTTTCGAGCGAGTGGTCCTGGCCATCGCCGAGAGCCCTTCCAAGCGCCCCCACTTTGCCCTCGCCGACCGGGTCGGCATGGCGCGGGAAATCCTGGCCGATGTCCCCAATGTCGAGATCGTCGGCTTCAACACGCTGCTCATGAACTTCGTCCATGAACGCGGCGCCAAGGTCATCGTCCGCGGCCTGCGGGCGGTGTCCGACTTCGAGTACGAATTCCAGATGGCGGGAATGAACCGCAGCCTCTATCCGGAAGTCGAAACGGTGTTCCTGACCCCGGGCGAGCAGTACATGTTCATTTCGGCGACCATGGTGCGGGAAATCGCGCGCCTGGGCGGCGACGTGGGCAAGTTCGTACAGCCCTGCGTCGAACAGCGCCTGCGGGCAAGCAATTCAGTTCAATGAGAGAGGAAAGAAGGCCATGGCCCTGATGATTACCGACGAATGCATCAATTGCGACGTTTGCGAGCCCGAATGCCCGAACGAAGCCATTTCGCAGGGAGCGGAAATTTACGAGATCGACCCCGGCAAGTGCACCGAATGCGTCGGCCACTACGACGAACCCCAGTGTGTCCAAGTCTGCCCGGTGGATTGCATCCCCAAGAACCCCGAGAAGGTCGAGAGCGAGGATCAGCTCTGGGTCAAGTACGAGAAACTCACCGGCAACAAGCGTCCCTGAACCCCGCCGCTGCGGCGGAGCCGTTCAAACGAAAAACCCGCGCTCTGCGCGGGTTTTTCGTTGGCGGGAGGGAATTTTCACAAAAACTCAGGCTGCCCGTAGCGCTGCCTGGGGTGGAGCAAGCAACTGGCGCAGGCCGGTAGCGATCGTTTCCAGCCCCTGGATCTGCTGCAGGAGCGAGGCCTCGACGCTATCCAGCTCGCTGATGCGGTCTTCCAGGGTATCGGTAGCCTGGTGGATGCGCTTGATGCTTTCCAGGCGGCGCTTCAACTGGATCTGGTGCTCCCGCACCTGGGTCTCCATGGGGGCCATGATGGCCTTGAGCCACACTTCCGCGTCCCGGTTGGCGTGCTCGAAGGCGCGCCGTACGAGCACCGCAACCTCGTCGAAGAATTTGTGGATGATGTTGCGCTTTTCATGGGTCAGAAGATTGACCATGGTGGCCAGGTGGGTCTTGCACCATTGCTCCAGGCGATCGATTTCCTTCATATAGCGCAGCAGCGAGAAAGGCGTCGGCGCACCAAGCTTGAGGCCATGCTCCACCGAGAATTTCTTGTAGATGGCGTCCATCATGGAGAGGATCTCCTCCACCTCGCCGCTCGATTTTTGCAGGGCACCGCGGGATTCGGAGAAGAAGTGGCCCATGGAATCGGTCAGGGTCTTGGAGAAACTGGCGCTGTCCATGGATTCCCGGGTTTCCCGGGTGAGCTGCTTGAGGGCATCGATGCCGAGGTGGCTGAACAGCCGGTTGGTCAGGGTCGAGAAGACGCTGCGCACGGCGTAGTAGCGCTGCAGCCCGGCTTCGAATTCGTCTTTCTCGGCCCGCACCTTGCCCATCATGTATTCGACCACGCCCTTGTTCTTGCCGCGCAACTCGTTCAATTCGTTCAGCTGTTCGCGCAGCCCGGCCAAGCGGGATTCCAGCAGACCCCGCACGCGCCGGTGCACCTCGCCGAATTCGGTTTCGGTGTTGTCGCGCACGATGTCCTGCTTGGCGGGGATGAGTTCCTCGGAAAGGGCGGATTCGAGAACCGGCAGGCGACTGCGGGTGAGGAGGTCGGTCTCGCCATTGATCTTGGCCACCAGCCCCTTCTGGGCGGAAACCGGGAAGACCTGCCGCGGCGGAAGGTTCAGGATCGAGGCGCAGGAATCAACCTGTTTGCGGATTTCCGCTTCGATTTCCTCAGCGGTCTTCAACTCGTCCCACAGACCGTCGATCTTGTTCAGGACCACCATGCGGCCGCGCCGCGCCGCGCCGCCTTCGCCGATGTGCTCCTTCCAGATGGTGAGGTCGGACTGGGTCACCCCCGTGTCGGCCGCCAGGATGAACAGGACGGCATGGGCGTTGGGGAGCAGCGAGAGGGTCAATTCCGGTTCCGCCCCGATGGCATTGAGCCCGGGGGTGTCCAGAATGACCAGCCCTTCCTTGAGGAGGGGGTGGGGAAAATTGATGACGGCGTGGCGCCAGCGGGGAATCTCGACCTGACCGTCCTCGCCGACGCGATAGGCGTCGGCATCATTGTCGCCTACCTGGAAGCCCAGCCGCCCGGCCTCCTGGGGCAGAACCCGAATGGTCTCGCTGACGTGCTTCAGGGCTTCTTGCATGGCTTCCGGAGAATCGACATCGAGGGTCACCCAATGCCACTCGTCAGGAAATTTCTTGTATTCGCCAACACTCGCCGTGGCGCCCCGGGTCTGGATGGGCAGTAATTCGATGCGGGGGGGGCGCGCCGCGTCGTAGAGGAGTTCGGTGGGGCACATGGTGGTGCGCCCGGCCGACGAGGGCAGCATGCGGTTGCCGTAATCGGCGAAGAAAATGGCGTTGATCAGCTCCGACTTGCCCCGGGAAAACTCGGCGACGAAGGCGACGTTGAGGCGATCCTCCCGCAGGCGGTCAAGGAGCTGTATGAGGCGCAGATCGGTCTGGGCATCGGAAAGCTCGTTTTCCGCGAGCCACTCCTGAAATTCGCCGACGCAGGCGGAGAGCGCGGATCGCCACTCGCTGTAGGCGGCGAACTGGTGACCGAGGGACATGGGGGTCTCCATCATTTCGGTGTCAAGGTGGTCAATCTAGCACAAAACCCCGCTTCTTCAACATGTTGAAGGCATCCGCAGCGGCTGGAAACGCCGATCTGTGGCGTCTGCGACGCCGCCTGAACGGGGATGAACGCCGGTCCAGCAGCCGGCGGGAATGGGGGGGTGTGACCAGGGGCTAACGCTGGCAGCCAGGGCAAAAGAAGGTGGTCCGCCCGCCCTGGCGCAGGCGCCCCACGGTCCCTCCGCAGCGGCGACAGGACTCTCCGGCCCGCCCGTAGACGGCACAGGCGATCTGAAACCATCCGGTGCCGCCGTCGTGATGGACATAGTCGCGGATACTGCTCCCGCCAGCGGCGATGGCCTCGTTCAGGGTCTGACGCACAGCCTCGGCCAGACGCCGACAGGCGTCCCTGCCCAGTTTACCGGCGGCCCGGTCCGGCCGGATGCCCGCCCGAAACAGACTCTCCGCCGCATAGATGTTGCCGACCCCGACGACCTGGTGGGCATCCATGAGAAAGCTCTTGATCGGCCCGCGCCGTCCCCGGGTAGCGGCGTGGAGCCAGGCCCCGTCAAACGCCTCGCCGAGCGGCTCGATTCCCAGAGAGGCCAGCAGAGGATCGCTGCCGGGATCTTCACCCTCGTGCCAAGCCATCAGGCCGAAACGGCGCGGATCGTGGTAACGCAGCACGGCACCGTCCAGTTCCAGATCCACATGGTCGTGCAGCCCCGCGGGCACATCCGGGCCAAGCAGGCGCAAGCTGCCGGTCATGCCTAGATGGACGATCAACCAGCCGCGTACCCCGGAGCGGCGGCAATCAAACAGCAGGTACTTCCCGCGCCGCTCGAGGGCGGCGATCTCGGCGTCGGCGAGCCTGTCGGGTAGGTTGGCGGGAATGTCAGAACGCAGTTGCCAGAAGCGAATCGTCGCCCGCCGTATGCGCCGCCCGACCAACCGGGGATGCAAGCCCCGGCGACAAACCTCGACTTCCGGCAATTCCGGCATCTTGTTCCCCCTCTCATTCCCCAATACCATCGCGGCTGGGGTCATTGTATGCCGCGCCGCGGCGCCCGCACCCCAACCGTTCTGCCGAAAGACAACCCCCATGCCCCGTTCCCTTGCCGCCGCCCTTCTCCTGGCTTGTTCCGTTCCATGCTGCCTGGCCGCTGAAGCCGCGAAACCAGCGCCCAAGCGCGAGCCACCAGCTGCCCCCGCGGCGGCAATGCGCGAAAGCGAGGCGGATTTCTATGGACGAACGGTCTTCCAGGTCCTGATCGCCGAATTTGCCCTGCAACGCGGCCAACTGGACATCGGCGTCGGCGCCTACGCCGACCTGGCCAGGCGGACCCGGGACCCCCAGGTCGTCGCCCGGGCGACGGAAGTAGCCCTGGCCGCCCGCCAGGGCGAAGTCGCCCTCGAACTGGCGCGTCTGTGGACCCAGATCGAGCCCGATTCCCAGCGCGCCCGCCAGTCGGCGTCAACGGCCCTTGTCATGCTCAACCGCATCGAGGATCTGGCGCCGGAAATCGCCGCCCTCCTCGAGAAGGACAAAGCGAGCCTGCCCGACCACCTCCTGCGCCTCAACCGCCTCCTAGGCAGGCACGCCGACAAGCAGGCCGTCCAACGCCTGATCGACGCCGTGGCCAAACCCTACGAGGGCATTGCCGAGGCCCATCTGGCCATGGCCACCGCCGCCGCCAATGCGGGGGACCATCCCCGGGCGCTGAGCGAGTCGGCCCGATCCCTGGAACTGCGCCCCGACTGGGAAGCCGCGGCCCTTCTGCGCGCCCAATTGCTGGCGCGCCAGTCCCAGAGCGAGGCGACCGCCTTCCTGAGCGATTTCGTGGGCCGCAACACGGGGGCCAAGGACGCCAGACTGGCCTTGGCCCGCCTGCTCATCGCAGAGAAGCGCTACGACGAATCCCGCAGCCACTTCGACCGCCTGCTGAAGGATTTCCCCGACAATCCGGAAATCATCTACCCGGTGGCCATGCTCGCCCTGCAGGCGAACGATCCGGTAACGGGCAAGGCGCAACTGGAAAAGCTGCTGAGCGGCGATTTCAAGGACAAGGCCACAGTACGCTTCTTCCTGGGGCAGATCGAAGAGGAAGCCCGCAACCTGGACGCCGCCCTTGCCCACTACCGCCTGGTGGAGTCCGGAGAGCAGCACGTGCCGGCTCGCGCCCGGGCAGCCCAGATCCTTGCCGGCAAGGGGCAACTGGACGAGGCACGCCAACTGGTGCGCGAAACCACCGGCCGTACACCGGAGGAAAAAACTCAGCTCCTCCTGGCCGAGGCCCATCTGCTGCGCGAGGCCAAGCGGACCGATGACGCCTTCGCCCTGCTCAACGCCGCCCTGCACAAGGCACCCGACGACACCGACCTGCTTTACGACTCGGCTCTGCTGGCGGAACGCCTGGGCAAGTTCGACATCCTCGAAGCCCGCTTGCAGCGCGTGCTGGAAATCAAACCCGACCACGCCCACGGCCTCAACGCCCTGGGTTACTCCTGGGCCGACCGCAATGTACGCCTGGGCGAAGCCTACGAACTGATCGCCAAGGCAAACGCCCTGGCCCCCAACGATCCGTTCATCATGGACAGCCTGGGTTGGGTGCTCTACCGCCAGGGCAAGACCGCCGACGCCCTCAAAACCCTGGAACGCGCCTACGGCTTGAAGGCCGACCCCGAGATCGCCGCCCACCTGGGCGAGGTGCTATGGTCCCTGGGCCGCAAGGACGAGGCCCGCAGCCTCCTGCTGGAGGCCGTGCGCAAGCACCCGGAAAGCGACGTGTTGGCCGAGGCCGTGCGCAAGTTCGGCAAGCCTTGAGAGCCATTTTCGCCGCCCTTCTCCTCGCGGGCTGCGCCTCCCTCCCCCCTTCCAGCGCAGACCGCGACAGCGTAGGCGACTTTGCCCTCGACGCCCGTTTTGCCCTGCGCAGCGAGCGCCCGGGCGAGCCCCCCGCCCACGCCAGCGGCCGCCTGAGCTGGACCCACGAGGCAGGCCGGGACTCCATCCTCTTGTCTTCCCCCTTCGGCCAGGGCCTGGCCGAAATCACCGTGGACGCCGACGGCGCCCGTCTCAGAAGCGGCGACGGCCGCCTCCGTCAGGCAAGCGACCCGGCCACGCTGGTGCGGGAAGCCACGGGCTATACGCTCCCCCTGGGGGAGCTGCCGGCCTGGCTCCTGGGACGCGCACACAGCCCCGGTGCCCTTTCCCGCGACGCCCAGGGCCGCCCCGCCCGCCTGCGGGAAGACGGCTGGACCGTGGACTACGCCTACGACGACCCGCGCCCCGGGGCGCTTCCCGCGGGTCTCACCATCACCCGGGAAAGCGAGCTGGAACTGCGTCTGCGCATCGAGGACTGGAAAACTCCGTGACCGCGCCGCCGCCTTTCGCTTGGCACACCCCCTGGCCAGCCCCCGCCAAGCTCAATCTCTTCCTGCACGTGGTCGGCCGCCGCCCCGATGGCTACCACCTGCTGCAAACCGTCTTTCGCTTCATCGACCGCTGCGACTGGCTGCATTTCGCACCCCGGGACGACGACCGCATCGTCCTCGCCAATCCGCTGCCGAACGTCCCTCCGGAAGCCGACCTGACCGTGCGCGCCGCGCATGCCCTAAGGCGCGAAGTCGGAGAGACCCCCGGAGTCACACTCCATCTGGACAAGCAACTTCCCCTGGGCGGCGGCCTGGGGGGTGGCAGTTCGGATGCGGCCACGGTCCTCGTCGCCCTCAACCACCTGTGGAGGCTGGGCCTGCCGAGGCAGCGGCTCCAGTCCCTCGGCCTCGCCCTGGGCGCGGACGTTCCCGTCTTCATCGCCGGCAAGAACGCCTTCGCCGAGGGAGTCGGCGAAGCGCTCACGCCGGTGGACCTGCCTGCCGCGTGGTATCTGGTGGTCGAACCGGACACCGCGGTTCCCACCGCAGCCATCTTCTCCGACTCAGCCTTGCCCCGTGACACACCTGCCATTCACGTCAGCGAATGGCGGCCTGGATTCGGCCATAATGACCTGCAGTCGGTCGCCTGCAGACACTTCCCGGCCGTGGCTGACGCACTGGACACTCTTAGGCAGGTCGCTCCCGGAGCCCTGATGACGGGCTCCGGCGCCTGCCTCTTCGCCGAGTTCGCCAGCGCAGACACAGCTTTAGAGGCCCAAGCCGCCCTGCCCGCAGGAACCCGCGCCTGGGTCGCGGGCGGTCTGGACCGCCATCCACTCTCCGACGTAGACTGAGGCCTTTTCCCTAGCGTGACCTTCTCATGAACGTCTCCAGCACCCTCATCGGCAGCGCAGCCGCTCTTTCCCTCGCCGGCCGTTTCGATTTTTCAGCCCACCGCGATTTCCGCGGCGCCTACAAGCCCTTGCTCGAAAACCCCGCGGTCAGCGACATCCTGATCGATTTTCACCAGGTCGCCTACATGGACAGCTCGGCCCTGGGCATGCTCCTCCTGCTACGCCAGGGCGCGGAAGAAGCGGGCAAGACCGTCCGCCTGCGGCCGGGCGAAAGCCCAGTACGTAAGGTGCTGGAAATCGCCAATTTCGAGAGGCTCTTCGGCTTCGCCTGAATTTCCCCGCCCCGGGCGGGTGTGGCTTTTCGAAGCGGCTTCCTGTATCATGCGCGCCTCGTTCGCACGGACCCCGTGGGGACGATCCGCTGGGGAGTCGCCAAGTTGGTCAAGGCACCGGATTTTGATTCCGGCATCCGAAGGTTCGAATCCTTCTTCCCCAGCCATTCAGAATTCCTCGGGCAGGCCAAAAGCCTGCCCGAGTGCGCTTTTGGCGAGGCCTTGCGGGATGGGTCTCCGCCGCTGGGAACCGAATCGAGATGGCCTACAACAGTCTGATGGTCTTCACCGGCAACGCCAACCCGAAGTTGGCCGCCGACGTGGCCGAACACCTGAACGTCGACCTCGGCCGCGCCAATGTCGGCCGCTTCTCCGACGGCGAAGTCAGCGTCGAACTGCAGGAGCACGTGCGGGGCCGCGACATTTTCGTCCTGCAATCCACCTGCGCCCCCTGCAACGATAACCTGATGGAATTGCTGGTCATCGTCGACACTCTCAAGCGCGCCTCCGCCGGCCGCATCACCGCTGCCATTCCCTACTTCGGCTACGCCCGCCAGGACCGCCGTCCCCGCTCCTCCCGCGTGCCCATCGCGGCCAAGCTGGTGGCCAACATGCTGGCCGCGGCCGGCGTCGACCGAGTGCTGACCATGGATCTGCACGCCGAGCAGATCCAGGGCTTCTTCGACATCCCGGTCGACAACATCTACGCCCTGCCCATCCTGCTCGACGACATCAAGAAGCAGAATTTCGAGAATCCCCTGGTCGTTTCCCCCGACCACGGCGGCGTGGTGCGCGCCCGCTCTCTGGCCAAGCGCCTCGAATGCGACATGGCCATCATCGACAAGCGCCGCCCCAAGGCCAACGTCTCCGAGGTGATGAACATCATCGGCGAAGTCGATGGCCGCACCTGCATCATCATGGACGACATGGTCGACACCGCCGGCACCCTGTGCAAGGCCGCCACGGCCCTCAAGGCCAACGGCGCCAAGCGCGTGGTGGCCTACTGCACCCACCCGGTCCTGTCCGGGCCGGCGGTCGAACGGGTCAACGGGTCCGACCTGGATTCCCTGGTCGTCACCGACACCATTCCCCTGCACGACGAAGCCTCGGCATCGCCGCGCATCCGCCAGCTTTCGGTGGCGGAGATCATGGCGGAAACCATCCGCCGCATCAGCAACGACGATTCCGTTTCGTCGCTGTTCATCGATTAAGTTTTTTCAACCTCCCGCTCTGGTCGCGGCGCGGGAATCAACTCTGGAGTCATCATGCAATTTGAACTCAACGCGCAACTGCGCACGCTGCAGGGATCGGGTGCGAGCCGCCGCCTGCGCCGCGCTGGCAAGGTGCCGGGCATCGTCTACGGCGGCGAAGCTGCCCCCGTCGCCATCGAACTCGACCACAACGCCCTCCTCCTGGGTCTGAAGAAGGAAGCCTTCCACTCTTCCATCCTCAACCTCCTCATCGATGGCAAGAAGGAACAGGTCCTGCTGCGCGACACGCAAGTGCACGCCTACCGCCCCCTGGTCTTGCACGTGGATTTCCAGCGTGTGGACGCCACCCACGAACTGCACATCAAGGTGCCGCTGCACTTCGTCAATGAAGACGTCGCCCCCGGCGTCAAGCTCTCCGGCGGCTTGGTGAATCACGTCATGACCGAAGTGGACATCCACTGTCTGGCCAAGGATCTGCCCGAATTCGTCGAAGTGGACGTCGGCGGCCTCAAGGTCGGCGAGAACCTCCATGTCTCTCAGCTCAAGCTGCCCAAGGGCGTCAAGGCCGTACAGCACGGCTCCGATGACCCCATCGTGGTCGGCATCGTCGGCAAGGGCGGCAGCGAGGAAGGCGCTGAGGGCGAAGCTCCGGCGGCGGCCTAAGCGTCTCCCGCTCCCCGGACGGCCGCCGCAGGCATTCCGCCCCGGCGGCCGTCGTGCGTTCCGACCCCCGCCATGCCCTCCGCCCCCCGCCTTCTCGTCGGCCTCGGCAACCCCGGCGCCGAGTACGAAGCCACCCGGCACAATGTCGGGTTCTGGTTCGTGGACCAGCTCGCAGCCGCTCTGCGGGTCGGCCTTGCCCCCCAGGCCAAATTCTTCGGCCGGGCCGGACGGGCCGGCGAGCTGTGGCTGCTCCAGCCCACCACCTTCATGAACCGCTCGGGCCAGGCGGTCGCCGCGCTGGCAAATTTTTGCAAGATCACCCCGGACGAAATCCTCGTCGTCCATGACGACCTCGACCTGCCCCCCGGCGGCATCCGCTTGAAGCAAGGGGGCAGCAACGGCGGCCACAACGGCCTGAAGGACATCCAGGCACGTCTGGGCACGCCGGATTTCTGGCGCCTGCGCCTGGGGATAGGCCACCCGCGCAGCCTGGGCCTCGCCCAAGGCGTGGTGGACTTCGTCCTCCACCCCCCGCGGCGGGAGGAATTGCCCGCCATCGAATCGGCCCTGGACCGCAGCCTGCGGGCCTGGCCCGCCCTCGCCGGCGGCGACTACGAAGCGGCCCAGCGCAGCTTGCACGCCAAACCCGCAACCGGCGGCCCCGCCGCCTCCTGACCCCGAAGGAAATCCCATGTCCCTCAAGTGCGGCATCGTCGGCCTGCCCAACGTCGGCAAGTCCACCCTGTTCAACGCCCTGACCAAGGCAGGCATCGAAGCGGCCAATTACCCCTTCTGCACCATCGAGCCCAACGTGGGCATCGTCGAGGTTCCGGACGCCCGTCTCGCGCAGCTCACCACCATCGTCAAACCACAGCGGGTCGTTCCCGCGGTGGTCGAATTCGTCGATATTGCGGGCCTGGTGGCGGGGGCTTCCAAGGGCGAGGGCCTGGGCAACCAGTTCCTGGCCAACATCCGGGAAACCGACGCCGTCGTCCATGTGGTGCGCTGCTTCGCCGACGACAACGTGGTGCACGTCTCCGGAGGCGTCGACCCCATCCGGGACATCGAAGTCATCGACACCGAACTCGCCCTGGCCGACCTCGCCACCGTGGACAAGGCCCTCAACCGCTATCGCAAGCCCGCCAACGCCGGCGACAAGGAAGCCAAGCTCTTGGTCGCCGTCCTGGACAAGTGCTACGCCCAGCTCGACCAGGGCCGGCCGGTGCGGGCCCTCGACCTCTCCCGGGAGGAGTGGGCCAATCTCAAGCCCTTCTGCCTCATCACTGCAAAACCCGTCCTCTACGTTGCCAACGTCGCCGAAGGCGGCTTTGCCGACAATCCCCTGCTCGCCGCGGTGCAGGCCCACGCTGCGACGGAAGGGGCCGAAGTAGTGCCCGTGTGCGCGGCCATCGAAGCCGAAATCGCCGATCTGGACGATGACGAAAAACAGATTTTCCTCGCCGACCTGGGTCTCGAAGAACCCGGCCTCAACCGCCTCATCCGCGCCGGCTACAAGCTCCTCGGGCTGGCGACCTACTTCACCGCCGGGGTGAAGGAAGTTCGCGCCTGGACCATCCATCGCGGGGACACCGCGCCCCAGGCGGCCGGCGTCATCCACACCGATTTCGAGCGCGGCTTCATCCGCGCCCAGACTATCGCCTTTGATGATTTCGTCGCCTGCAAGGGCGAAAGCGGCGCCAAAGAAGCGGGCAAAATGCGGGCCGAGGGCAAGGACTACGTCGTGCAGGACGGCGACGTCATGAATTTCCTTTTCAATGTATGATGGCCTGACCTGAGCCCGGCGGCGAACCGGGCCATTCCACAGCACACACGGAGCAAAGCTTGGGTGAGGACATGAACCCCGAACGGCCCCAGGAGGCGGCCCTGACGGACGATTTCCCGATGGTCGATTTCGACCCTCTCGACGACCGCGAGGCCCAGGACCTCGACCGTGCCGTCCTGACCCGCATCTTCTCCCAGACCCTGGACGCCGTGCTCATCACCGACGGCGCCAACCGCATCGTCGCCGGCAACCCGGCCTTTACCCGCATGAGCGGCTACAACCTGGACGAAATCCGCGGGCGCGACCCCAGGATTTTCGCCTCGGGCCTCACCTCCGGCGACGTGATCCGCTCCATGTGGCTCGAACTGCAGCAGTGCGACTACTGGCAGGGCGAAATCTGGGACCGGGGCAAGGACGGCACCCTCTACCCCAAGTGGATGACCGTCTCGGTCCTGCGCGACGAGGCCGGCCAGCCCCGCTTCCACGTGGCCCTGTTCACCGACATCAGCGAGAAGCGCGAAGCCTCCGAACGCATCGCCCACCTGGCCACCCACGACACCCTGACCGAACTGCCCAACCGCTTTGCCCTGGAAAGCCAGTTGCACCTGGCCATCATTTCCTGCCAGCGGCAGGGCCAGCAACTCGCCGTCCTGCTCATCGACCTGGACCGCTTCAAGTCCATCAACGATTCCCTGGGCCATCACGTCGGCGACGCGGTACTGGTGGAAATCGCCCGACGGCTGAAGGAGTGCGTACGCTCCAGCGACATCGTCGCCCGGCTGGGCGGCGACGAGTTCGTCGTCGTCCTGCCCGACATCGACAGCGCCATGACTGCCGGCTCCATCGCCGGCAAGATCGAGCGCAACCTCGCCGACCGCATGAGTGTTTCCGGTCACGACCTGTTCACCAGCCCCAGCATCGGCATCAGCCTCATGCCGGGCGACGGCACCGACCCGGAAACCCTGATCCGCAACGCCGACGTGGCCATGTACCACGCCAAGACGGCGGGCCGGAACAACCACCAGTTCTTCGCCGCCCGCATGAACGAGGCTTCCGCAGAACGCCTCACCCTGGAAAACGCCCTGCGAGAGGCTCTCTCCACATCCAATTTGATCAGTGCCCAGTTTTCCCTGCATTTCCAGCCCCAGTTCCACCTGGCCACGGGCAGCATCATCAGCGTCGAAGCCCTGGCCCGCTGGAATCACCCCACCCTGGGCTCGATCCCGCCGGTGCGTTTCATCCCCCTCGCCGAAGAGACGGGCCTCATCCAAGCCCTGGGCGACTGGGTGTTCTGGGAAAGCTGCCGTCAATTGCGCGCCTTCAAAGACAAGGGACTGGATCTGCGCGTCGCGGTCAATCTCTCCGCCCAGCAACTTCGCCACGAAGGCCTCCCCGCCGTCGTGCGCGGAGCCCTGGCCTGCTTCAGCCTCGATCCCTCCGACCTCGAGCTGGAAATCACCGAGAGCACGGCCATGCAAAACCCGGAATTGACCGTGCGCATCCTGGACCAGCTTTCGGACATGGGCATCATCCTGGCCATTGACGATTTCGGCACCGGCTATTCCTCCCTCTCCTACCTTAAGCACCTGCCCATCCAGCGCCTCAAGCTGGACCGCTCCTTCGTCAAGGACATCGAAACCGACGTGAACGACGCCGCCATCTGCTCCGCCACCGTGGCCCTGGGCCACAACCTTGGCCTGGAGCTGGTGGCCGAAGGCGTGGAAACCGAAACCCAAAAGGAATTCCTCGCTCGCCTGGGCTGCGACGTACTACAGGGCTATTTGTACAGCCGACCTTTACCGGCGGATCAGATTGCGGAATTTTTGCTCGGGCTGGGCGATACGCGTTGAGCGCCGCGCCACGGAGACGGCACGCACCGTAAAGGCGTTACAGCTGCTACCCCTTGCCTGCGGGGGTCGTCGCAGGCGACGTCGGTGACCGGGGTAGCCTGAGCTTCCCTCGGTTATTCGTCTGCCAAAGGGTGGATTTCATGCTACCCGTTTTTTCTGATGCTGCTCCCTGATCCAATTCTCCAGGAGCTGAATCAGCGACCTGTAGCCGAGGGTCGCGCTGGTGGCGGAGGCATTCGACCGTCAGGAGCGAGAATTGGCGCGAGCGGTACGGCATGCTATCGGTTTGCACTCTCCATTCTGAAGCGTATGATGTACAAAATACTGCACGTTTTGCGCATCTATGGAGACCGCCATGGGAATTTCCGCCAGTGATGTGATCCCGCTTTCGACCGCCCGCGCCAACTTTTCCGAATTGGCCGAAGAGGTCAAAGCCGGAGCCGAGAAGATCATCACCAAGAACGGTGAAAGCTACATTGCCTTGATCGACGCCAACCGTCTGGACTATTACCACCAGCTGGAGCGCGAGCGCATTCACCTTCTGCTGATCGATGAGGCCGGTAAAGGTCTCGATGATGTGGCTGCCGGCCGGGTCAAGGATGCTCGCAGCGCCATCATCGCCCTTAAACGTCGTCGCAGCGCCTGAGGTTTCGGGTGCCGCGCAGGGCGAAAAAACCGGTCGTCAAATTCACCGCAAATTTTGAGCGCAATCTTGAAGAGATCGAGCGTTTTCTGATCGAGGCCGAAGCGCCGGAGGCATTCGACGGTCTGCTGGATGAACTACTGGAAACGGTGATTCCGAACCTGGAGCGGTTTCCCGAAATGGGGCGGCCATTTTTTCGGCAACTCATTCGGTCGGTCGAGGCGGCGAACGCTGTTGCCGCTTTAAAGGAGAAGCTGGCCACGTTGACGGCTGAAACCGATGCGATTCGGGAATACGTGCTCAAGCACTCCCTGATGCTTTACGCAGTAATCGGAGGAACGATCTATCTGCTGGCCATCCGTCATCAGCGGCAACTGTCCTTCGATTTTGAAGGACATTGGGTCTCTCGATAGCAGAACCGCCCTTAACAGCTCCTTGCCGTTGAGGTTGTCGTAGACGAGGGTGAGGGCTTGGCCGTTCCACTTGGTGTGTCCGATTCCAATTTCCAACCCGACCGAAAGGTGTGTCGAATCTCGGCTTCTGTTGACAGCGTATTGTTCCAGGTCGGTGGGGCTGGAGAGGCCGGGGGTCGCCTTGTCCGGGTAGCGGGTCTGGGTCTTGCGGTCGTGGCCGTCGTAGACGGTGGTGGTGAGGTTGCCTTTGGCGTCGGCCATCGTGGCGGGCAGCCCGTTGGGGGTGTAGGTGAAGCTGGCGTAGGTCTGGGCCAGCGCCGTGCCGATGGCCCGCTGGACGGTCTGTACCCGGTCGTCGGCAAAGTAGGTGGTTTGGGTGACGCGGTTGCCGCCTTCGGCCGCGGTGAGGTTTTTTGTCACCTGGGCGAGGCGGTCGAGGTCGTCGTAGACGTAGTCGGTGATCGGGGTGGGGGCGGCAGCCGTGGGACAGGTGGTGGCCGTGGCCGTCTGGGCCGGCCCCCAGGATTTGAGCAGCTTGCCGCTGGGGGCGTAGGTCTGGCAGGTGACCAGCCGATGCCGGGCGCGACTATCCGCGTGGCGGGGGCGTGTTGGTTGGCAGCGGCGCGGGGTTTCGGGGCCGGAGCGACTTGGGGTCATTTATTTTGGGTATTCGTGGGCTGGCCCGTGTTTCGTTCCTTGTTTCGTTCTTGTCTCGTAGCAGTCCACGACTCAGAGCCGGATCGTGACGTCAGCTCGACGGTGTCATCGTTTAGCCATTTCAACTTCCCCAAGCAGGGAACAAATGCAAACTCGCTCGGCGGTCGAACACACAGGGTTGAAGCTTGCATCTCTTCGCCTCCGGGAGTTCTAAACACCGCGACGATCTTGGCATGTTCGTCATCCGATACGACAACTACGTCGGCGGATACTGACTTGGAGGCATTCAATACACCCTTCTTCCAAACCAGGGCACTTCGAAAATCTTCGTCAACGACGCTCTGTACAGCTGCTTCGATCTCACCGGTGCGCCACCCGTACTCCGAGAACACGCTTTTCACGCCAGCAAGCAGCCAGTCGAGCGCCAATCGCTCTCTTTCGCCCCTTTTCATCGTGACGTAAGTTGCTGCATCACCAACAACCTGCGTGGTTAGCACACCCAGCAGATTTCTGGATCGACTCTTGTTCAACGTAGGCACGACCTCCACCAGCACTTTCCAAGCACCCACGTCATTCAGGAATGGTTCAAATTTCCGTTCGACGCTCGAAGTGAGGAACCGCGTCTGCAAACGGAACGCTTGTCGCACATCCTTCCCTAGCGTCGGAGCGTCTAGGTCAAATTCCTTCAGCTTCTTGGAAGCGCTGCTCATTTCAGGGCCTCGGGCGCCGTTGAAGGCGCAAAGAGTTTCCTTCTGCATCGAGTCTCGTGGTTGCTGCTTGCTCCGCATCTAGTCCTGCCTGCCGACCAGGGAGGTTTGTCTCTTTGACCGAAGCAGAGTATGAGCCTTGACCCTCAGCTTTGTTGAGTGCGTTGACTTGCCGGTTTGCCCTCCCTGAAGTTCCATTCGCATTGAGGGCGCCGCCGCTGATGCCGGTCTTCACTACATCACCCGAGGCAGTCTCGGCAATTTCGTAGCGATGCTGAACTGCCGTGCTCGCCCTCGAGTTGCCATGTACTCCCCTTGCGGCAATTCCACCCGATCCACCGCCACCGTAATATCCACCGATACCGACCCCAATATTTTCCAAGGGACTGATTGTATTAGCAGCAAGTATTACTTGCCCATTTATTGCTGGCACAGCCGTTCCAATTGGCGCTTGCAATAGGAAATCAATGGCACCAACCGATAATGCACCCTGGTTTTGTGCGTAGCTTGAAAGATTTTCCAGGCTGCCGAAACCTGCATCGCACATAGTGCAGGCCAACTGGATGGCTTCCTGATTGGTAAGCCCACTCGGATCCCGGCCATTCACCGGATCATTCCCCACATACGCATAAAGATTGCTGTCATCCTGATACCCAATCGGATCCGTCTGCAAGAACCTCCCCAGCATCGGTGAGTAGAACCGCGCCTTGTAGTAGTAGAGCCCAAGCTGGGAGAGGTACTGCTGCCCGGTGTAGCGGAACCTCGTCCCCGCCGTCTGGTTCGGTTCCCCGAAGGGGCCGTAGCTGTAGATCGCCGTGCTGGTCCCCGTGGCATCCGCCTGACCCACGATGCTGCCCTGGTGGTCGGCGTAGAGCCAGGTCTTGCTGGTGGTTCCCGCGCCTTCGTACCACACCAGGGGTTCGTCGATGCCCGGGCCGTGGACGTAGCGGCGGAGCACGTTGTTGGAGGCGTCGTATTCGGCGATGAGATTCACGCCGTCGTAGAGCAGTTGGGTGACGGTGCCCCCCAGGTCGGTCTGGCGCAGCCGGCCGACGGCGTCGTAGGCTAGGCTGGCGCTGTAGCCGGGGGCGGTGGCGGTCTTCAGGCGGTTGTCGAGGTCGTAGCCGTAGCTCCAGTAGCCGTCGCCAGCGAGGTTGCCGTTGCCGTCGTAGCTCAGGGGGCTGGCGCCTACCGCGGTGTATTGGTTGAGCCCGTTGGCGGTGTAGGCCTCCGACGCTTGACGAGGATTGGCCTCCCCAACCCTCCGTCATTCCTGGCTGGCATTTTACAGCCGCGCCCCTCAATGCCAACGGAAATTTGGCGAAGCGACCTATGGAACCCGCCGAGCGCGGGCGAACATCAGCTCCGGGAGACCGCCCACGACCTCCATCCTCCCCTCAGCGCTGCACCTTTTGCCACTCGGCCTCGAAGTAGCGCACCAGGACTTGGTTGTTGAGTTGATTCACTTCCGTCGGCACCCGCGCCATGTCGGCAGGGAAGTGGAACAGGGAGGGAGTGGTTTCCGGGGTGAGAAAGCGCGTCGCCACCGGATAGGCGGTGGGCGGAGCGTAAGGCCCGCGGCCGGCGAGGAGGAAGCCCCATTCGCCGAAGGACGGCACCAGGGCGTGGTAGGGATGGACGACGAGCCCGATGCTTTCCAGGGTCGTGGCAACACACCAGAAGGCCTGGCGGGCGTAGAGGGGCGAGGTGGACTGCACCACCAGGAGGCCGTGGGCCGAGAGGCGCTTTTCCAGGAGCCTGTAGAAGGCCGAGGTATAGAGCTTGCCCAGGGCGAAGTTGGCGGGGTCGGGAAAATCGACCACGATGAAGTCCCAAAACCCGTCAGCCTCTTCCAACCACTTGAGGGCATCGGCATTGACCACCTGCACCCGGGGTGAGGTCAGGGCGCCCTCGTTCAGGGCGACCAGGGCGGGGGCGTGGGAAAAGAGCCGGGTCATGGCCGGGTCCAGATCCACCAGGGTGACCGATTCGACCTGGGGATATTTGAGGATTTCCCGCACCGCCAGGCCGTCGCCGCCCCCCAGGACGAGCACCCGGCGGGCTCGGGAGAGGGTGGCGAGGCCCGGGTGCACCAGGGCTTCGTGGTAGCGGTATTCGTCCCGCGAGGAAAATTGCAGATTGTTGTTGAGGAAGAGGCGCAGGTCGTCGCGCCAGCGCGTGACGACGATGCGCTGATAGGGCGTCGATTCGGTATGGACGATTTCGTCGGCGTAGAGATGGGCTTCGGCCAGGGTGGTGATCTGCCCGGCTCCGACCAAGGCGGCGGCCACGGCGGCAAAGGCCGTCCAGCACTGGGCGGCCAGGGCGCGACTGGCGGGCAGGCGGGCGCGAAACAGCAGTAGGGCCCAGAGGGCGACCGCGATGTTGAGCAGGCCGAAAAGGAGGCCGGTGCGCACCAGTCCCAGTTGCGGGGCGAGCAGCAAGGGGAAGAGGAGCGATACGGCGAGTGCCCCCAGATAGTCGAAGGTAAGCACCTGGGATACTAGATCCTTGAAGTCCAGTTCCCCCTTGAGGATGCGCATCACCAGGGGAATTTCGAGGCCGACCAGGACCCCCACGCCGAAGACGGAGAGGTAGAGCAGAAGCTTGAAGGGCGCCGGTTGCCAGACAAAGGCCATGAACAGGGCGACGGCGGAGAAGCCGCCCAGAAGCCCGACCATGACCTCGATCTGGATGAAGCGCCGCACCAGGTCGCGGGTGATGTAGCGCGACAGCCAGGAACCAGCGCCCATGGCAAAGAGGTAGGTCCCGATCACCGTCGAAAATTGGGTGACCGAATCGCCCAGAAGGTAGGAGGCCAGCGCCCCGGCGATCAGCTCGTAGGCGAGGCCGCAGGAGGCGACGATGAAGACCGAGACGAGCAGGGCGTGTTGCAAGTGACCCTAAGCCTCGGCTGGACGAGTCCATTGGTGCGTCCGGGCGGTGGAGCAATTCGACAGGGCGCGAAGATCCAGGGAAGAGGGCATCTCAGGCTTCAAGGAGCGGTCCACGGAGGTGATTGCTTTACTTATGGTAGAGGCGGCTGCTGCCGCTGCCCGAGCGCCCATCGGAATTGGCGACGTCGTCGAAAAGATTCCAGCCCTGGTGCTGGGCATAGCCGAAGAAGGACACGGCGGCGAGACTCATGACGAGGGTGAATTTTCTGAACATCAGTCGTCGTCCGAATCGTCGGAAGCCACGGGGGCATGGTCGCTTTCCGCCCAACGGCGGACCTCGAATGCGCCCCGGCGCAGGCGGGTGAAAATGGGGAAGACCGCGAGGAAGAGCAGCACCAGGACAAAATTGGACCAGCCCGGCGATCCCGCGGTGACTTCCAGGCGGCTATGCACATCCCGCGGCGTATCCGAATAATCTGGGTCGATGGCCAGGTAGTAGGTCCCCGCCGGAATGCCGACGAAGACCACTTCGTTGTTGCGGCTCCCTTCGGACCAGCTCTCGCCGTCATCAACACCGGCGTAGTAGGAAATCTCCCGTGGTGCCTGCCAGGCCTCGCCGGTGGCCTTGTTGACCAGATTGACGTTGAGCCCGATCCAGTCGTTGTAGAGGTCGGTGTCGTGGGACACCACCAGTTTCTTGGTGCTGGGTTTGACCACGAAGGCCTGGGAAACGACCGTATCCTCGTTCCCGTGGGGCTGGAAGGCCAGTTGCTGGCGCAGCAGCACCGGACTGCCTCCCAGGAAGGCGAAGTAGGCCTGAAGAAGCACCACGACGAGCAAGGCCCACCAGAACATCCTGCACACCCGGCCGTGGGTCTCTTCCCACGGGTTGGGCTGATTGGCATAGACCCCCAGCGGGCTGCCCGGCGTCTCCTTGAGGCCGAAGGCGCCGGCGATCGTTTCCGGTTCCACATAGAGACAGCGGGACCAGCTCACTTCCTTGGCGGTACGGTCCCGGGAAAGCATGAGGGGCGGGGCGACGAAATCAGCCACGGCGGAAACGTCGCCGCGCTTCACCCGCCAGTTGAATTCCCCCTGGACCTGGATCACCTCGGCCTTGCTGGTGGCAAAGTGTTTGTAGCGGCCACCTTCGTAATTCACATCCTGGAAGTCGTTGCCGCCGCTGGGATGTTGCGAGAGGACATCGACCACGTTCCAGTGACCGTCGTATTCGGTGAGCCAGCGGTAGGTGCCGTTTCCCGCCGCCAACAGGTATTCCCCCCAAGCGTAGGCCACGCCTTCGCACACCGATTCCCGCACCATGAAGCCGATCACTTCCACCGGCTGCCCGTCCAGGGTGCCGGTGCTGCCCAGGGGAATGCGGGGGAGATGCTTCTCGTCCCGCATGCCGAGGGCCTTGGACAGAAGCTTGTAGTCGTTGCGCGAGGTATCGACCACGGCGCCGCAACTACCGCACCCGACCGCCAGGATTTCCTTGGAGCGCGCCTGCATGGCCGATCCGCAACTCGGGCAGCGGAAGACCTGGGCGGCTACCGTCGGAGCCTCTGCCGACTGGCCTTCGCGCAGATGGCTCAGCTGGAGGGACTTGAAGGCCACCGCCGACCCGACGAAGAGCAGGGGTGGAGTTTCCGAATAGTCCAGGGTCGCAAAATTGTCGCCGCAGCGCAGGTCCACCACCGGGGCCTTGTAGCCCGGCCCCACCTTGAACGGGAGTTCCCCCTGGCCGGCGACGCATTCGGCGTCCTCGATATTGGTGACCGTCCAGGCCCTGCTGGCCAGGGTCAGCCGCCCGCCCGGCGCCAGGGACTCGAAGGGCGGCAACGGCTCGCGCACCTGATGCAGGAAGGAGACCACGTATTCGCCGTTGGCTTCGGAAAGCCAGCCGGTACGCTGGTCGTCGAAAAGCAGGTGCCACTCGTTCCACAGGCCCTCGCCATAGCGCAGCTGGATGCGGCCGATGAGGGCGAAGTGCAGCCCCTGCCAGTGGCCTTCGCTGCCCAGTTGCAAGGGCGAGCGGTCCTCGGCCAGGGCCGCCATCTTGCCGATGTCCTCCAGGGCCTGGTCATGGCGGACCAGGGTGCTCTGGCAGTACTCGCAGACGGCGAAGATGGACGCCGCCGACTTGAAGACGACGGGGGCTCCGCAGGAGGGGCAGGCGGCGGTCCGGGCCATGGGAATGATGCGGCGGCGCGGGGCCGCCACCGGTCAGGAGAGTTTCTTGAGGAGCTCCGCCTTCTTGGCCTCGAACTCCTCTTTGGAGAGGATGCCCTTTTCGACCAGGCCGTGCAGTTTTTCCAGGGTCGCCACCACATCGTCGGCGGAGACCACCGGGGCAGCGGCAGCGGGGGCGGCCGCCGCGGGCGCCGCGCCAGGCTGCATGGCCTGGGCCATGGCCTGGCCCATCACTTGCCCGAAACCGACCCCGGCGCCCAGGCCGGCACCCAGACCCGCCATGCCGCCTTCGTTCTGGGCGGCCAAGGGAATGCTGTTGGCGACCTGATACTGCGTGTAGCGCCCCATGTCGCCGACCATGTTCATGCCGATGCGCTGGTCGAGAATCTTCTGCAATTCCTCGGGCAGGGAGACGTTCTGCACCACCAGGGAATCGAGGGCGAGGCCGAAATCGGCGAAGACCGGATCCATCTTGGCCTTCATGGCCTTGCCGAACTCGTCCTGGTTGCCCGCCATGTCGATGAAGGCCACGCCAGATTCGCCGAAGAGGTCGGTCATGCCGGCGACCATGGTATTGCGCAGTTGGCCGGCGAGTTCGTCCCGGGTGTAGGTGTCGCGGGTACCGGAAATCTTCTGGTGGAAGACCTTGGGATCGACGATGTGGTACGAGTAGATGCCGAAGGCCCGCAGGCGGACGATGCCGAATTCCTTGTCGCGGATGGTGATGGGGTTGGGAGTCCCCCATTTCTGATCGAGCTGGCTGCGAGTCGAGAAGAAGTAAAGGTCTGACTTGAAGGGAGACTCGAAAAGCTTGTCCCAGTTCTGTAGGTAGGTCAGTACCGGCAGCGTCTGGGTGGTGAGCTTGTGCATGCCGGGCGCGAAGACGTCAGCCACCTTGCCCTCATTCACGAATACCGCCATCTGGGATTCGCGCACCGTGAGGCTGGCCCCGTACTGGATTTCGAAATCCTGCATGGGATAGCGCCAGGCGAGGACGCCGTCACCCTCTTCGGTCCATTGCAGGATGTCGATAAATTGTTTCTTGATGAAGTCCATCAGGGCCATGGCGATCTCCCAGGTGATTAAACGATGCAGGCGGCGTTGATGACGCCGATGCCCAAAGACAGTGAAGCGACGAACACTCCGGAGGCGACTTTGCCGGCCGGGATGTCTTGGGCCAGCTGAGGCAAGGCGATGCGGGCGACGGCAAAGACGGCAAGCTGGATGACGCAGGCCACCGTTCCCCAGCCGGCCATGGTGTAGAGGTTGTGGCTCACCGCCACGGCGACCGCCACCGGTAGCGCGATCCCCAGGAGGGTGCCGGCCAGGCTCACCGAGGCGGCCGCGTTGCCCTGGCGGATGAGGGTCAACTCGTCGTAGGGCGTCATGAAGGCATACACCGCGAGAAACACGGCCAGAATGACAATGGCGGCCGCGAAGTACATCGCGAAACCGGGCAGGTTGTTGAGCACCTGATCTAGCATGGCGTCCCCTCGGGTGGTCGTCGTGGCCGGATTGTCCCCCGGCCGGGCCGGATATTCAACCTTGATTTTCCGCCTTCCAGGCGCGGAGCCCTTCAGTCGGACCACGTACGGACCTGTCGTAGAAAGGGCGGAGCCTTGGGGCTTGGCCGAGGCGTTCCGGTTGAACGACGAGCGGACCTCGAGCGGCGAAACGAGCTGCCCGGATTCAATCGCAATCGGAGGCGAGGACGTGCAGACCTTCGAGGACCAAGAGCGGCTCTTCGATTACTTCCAGGGCCAGCGCAGCCTTGAGGGGAGTCGCCGCCCCGCCAAAGAGCAGGCAGGGTGCGTTCCCCAGGCGGCGGCTGGCCCGTTCCACAGCCCCCGCCGTCGCTTCGACCGCACCGCTGGCGATAGCATCCGCCGTATTGTCGGGCAGAGTGACCACCTGGCCGGAAGCCCGGGCCAGCCCTGCCGTCCCGCGGGCCAGCGATTCGCGCATCAGTTCCAGTCCCGGCAGGATCAAGCCCCCCAGGAAGCATCCGTTCCCGTCGAGGATATCCACTGTGGTCGCGGTGCCCGCCCCCACGACCACCACTGCCCGCCCGAGGCGCCGCCGCGCACCCACCAGGGCGCACCAGCGATCGGCCCCCAGGGTTTCCGGCTGCCTATAGCCATTGGTGACGCCCCCGGCGCAGGCGGTGGCGCGTACCGCGGTGACCGCTTTGCTCCAGGCCCCCAGGGCCTGCAGGATGGCGGCCTGGGCGTTGGGGCCGGCCACATTGGACAGCATGATGCGGCCCGGCTCGGGCCAGGCGACCACCAGTTCGGACAGGTCCGCCGCCCGCCCCTGACGGCAGACGCCCTGTCCCACCCAGGCGTGGCCGTCGTGCATGCCCCATTTGATGCGGGTGTTGCCACTATCGATACAGAAGATCACTCGCTCGCGCCTCCGCTCAGCGCTCTCAGGCTCACGTCGCCGGCGACCACGCGCCGCAGCCCTTCCGGACAGGAAAGCAGCAGGCTGCCGTCTAGGTCGACGCCAACGCAATTTCCTGTCAACTCCCTCCCCGCGTCGATGCTGACCCGGACTTTTTGCCCGGCCCAGGCGTGGCGCGCTTCCCAGGCCGACCGCAGGGGCGCGAAGCCCTGCCGGGCGAAATGCGCCAGAACTTCGCCCAGGGAGGCAAGGAGCGCCGCCAGCACGGCGTGCCGGTCGGGCACCGGGCCCAGGTCGGCCAGTCCCGCCACCGCTTGGTCGAGGGTCGCGCGCGGCGCCCGCAAGTTGATGCCGATGCCGATCACGACCTGCGTCCCCCGCGGACCGCTGCTCAACTCCACGAGAACCCCGGCCAGCTTGGCCCAGCCGCCCGAACAAAGACCGAGCACATCATTGGGCCACTTGAGGCCCAGGGCGTGGAAGCCCAGGCGTTCCAGCGCCTGGACCAGGGCCAGCCCCACGGCGAGCGAGAGGCCCGCCAGCCGCGCGGGAGGTCCCTCGATGCGCCAGAGTAGCGAAAACGTCAAGGCATCCTCGGGTTCTGCGTGCCACACACGACCCCGGCGCCCCCTCCCGGCGGTCTGGCGGTCGGCCACCACCACCAGACCAGCCGGCGCACCGGCCTCGGCGCGCCGCAGCACCTCGCTGCTGGTCGAGTCGCATTCCGCCAGCGCATCGACGTCGAAACGCCCGGCCCAGAGACCGAGGAGGGGGGCAAGACGTAGGGGATCGACGAGCGGCATGGCGGCATTGTAGAGCCGCTCGGAGTCAGTCAGACAGGTTCAGCGCCGTTCGGCCCACCCCGCAGCCTGCGCTCCCGCGGAGCGCGCGACCGGACTACTCCGCTGCCTCCCGGCCGGCGTCGATGCCGAGTTCCGCGATCTTGCGGGTAATCGTATTGCGGCCGATGCCCAGGGCGTTGGCAGCTTCGATGCGCCGTCCGGCGGTATGGGCCAGGGCGCGGGCAATGAGGATGCGCTCGAAGGTCTGCGACAGGAGACCGTGGACGTCGCCCACCCCCCGCGCCAGCAGGCGATCGACTTCGGCCTCCAGGGCACTTTCCCAGTCAGTGGCGACGGCGGCGGCGGGGGCATCGCGCAATTCCGCCGGCAGATCGTTGACTTCGACTAGTTGCCCCGGCGCCATGACCGTCAGCCAATGGCAGAGGTTCTCCAGTTGCCGCACGTTACCCTGAAAATCCAGGGCGCAGAGATACTTCACCGCCGCTTCAGAGAGGCGCTTGGGTTCGACCCCCAGTTCCTTGGCGCTCTTCTGGAGGAAGTGGCGGGTGAGCAGGGGGATGTCCTCGTGCCGTTCGTGCAGGGCCGGCAGCCGGATGCGGATGACGTTGAGGCGATGGAAGAGGTCTTCCCGGAACAGCCCTTCCTTCACCCGGGTTTCCAGATTCTGGTGGGTGGCGGCGATGACCCGCACATTGGCCTTGATGGGCGAGTGCCCGCCGACACGGTAGAAATGCCCGTCGGAAAGCACCCGCAGGAGACGGGTCTGGAGTTCCGCCGGCATGTCGCCGATTTCGTCCAGGAAGAGGGTGCCGCCGTCGGCCTGTTCGAAGCGACCGCGGCGCTGGGCCTGAGCCCCGGTGAAAGCGCCCCGCTCGTGGCCGAAAAGTTCCGATTCGAGCAAGTCCTTGGGGATCGCCGCCGTGTTGATGGCGACGAAGGACTTCTCCGCCCGGGGGCTGTGCCGGTGCAGGGCGCGAGCCACGAGTTCCTTGCCGGAACCCGATTCGCCGGTAATGAGCACCGTGGCGTGGGAAAGGGCCAGGCGGCCGATGGCCCGGAATACTTCCTGCATGGCAGGCGCCTGGCCGAGGATTTCCGGCGCCAGGCTCACTTCCTCAGACGCACCTTCCTGGTGCATGGACTGATCGACGGCGCGGCGGATGAGTTCCACCGCCTGGTCCACATCGAAGGGCTTGGGCAGGTATTCGAAGGCTCCGCCCTGAAAGGCGGCGACAGCGCTTTCCAGGTCGGAGTAGGCGGTCATGATGATGACCGGAACCGCCGGGAAACGGGCTTTGATCTCCTGCAGGAGATCAAGACCCGACTGGCCGGGCATGCGGATGTCGGACAACAGCACCTGAGGAGGCTCAGCGCCGTGGTCGAGTTGGGAAAGGGCTTCGGTCGCCGAGGCGTAGCTCTTGAAGGGAATGCCTTCGCGGGCCAGGGTTTTTTCGAGCACCCAGCGGATTGAACGGTCGTCGTCGACGATCCACACCGGTTTCATGATATTGGCTTCACCCATGGAAAGAACGCCTCCCTTCAAGCAAGGAGCAGTCCACTGAATAAGCTGACTCTGCCCTCCCCGACTCTCCCCCGTGGCGGGAGGGTGAAGCACGGCGGGTCCGCCGCACTATGCGGGCTCGATGGGGAGGCGCAGGGTAAAGCAGGTGTCTCCCGGCCGACTGTTGCATTCGATGGTGCCCTGGTGATGCTGCACGAAATTCTGAGCAATGGTGAGGCCCAGGCCGCTGCCCCCTTCGCGCCCGGAAACCAGGGGGTAGAACATGCGCTCCTGGATGTCGGCCGGGATCCCCGGGCCGTTGTCGATCACCTTGATGGCCAGGGCCAGGCGATACAATTTCTTGACTAGGGTGACCTGGCGAATGGCACGGGTGCGCAGGATGATCTGTCCGCTGCCCTGCATGGCCTGGGCCGCGTTGCGGGCCACGTTGAGCACGGCCTGGATGAGTTGCTCCCGGTCGCCGACCAATTCCGGCAGGCTGGTGTCGTAGTCACGGCGCACTTCGAGGGAACCCGGAAATTCTGCCATGAGCAGGCTGCGCACCCGTTCGAGAATTTCGTGGATATTGACCGTGGTCGGTTGCATGGCCCGATGGGGTGTCAGGAGCCGCTGCATGAGATCCTGCAGACGGTCGGTTTCCTTGATGATGACCTGGGTATATTCCTTGAGCGAGGGGTTGTTGAGTTCGTGTTCGAGCAGCTGGGCGGCGCCGCGGATACCCCCCAGGGGGTTCTTGATTTCGTGCGCCAGATTGCGGATCAGCTCCCGATTGGCCTGCTGCTGTTCGATGAGCCGCTCCTCCCGGCTGGCGGCCAGTTGCTGCTCGATGGGGTGGAGTTCGACCAGCAGGCGGGCACCGCCCGCGTCTTCCACCAGCAATGGCGTGACGGTGCAGTTCAGGTGAAGCGGATCGCCATCGGCCCGTTCGATTTCGACGTTCTGGCCGGTGTAGCTCCAGTTGTTGCTCACGGCATTGACCAGAGCCGCCTGGAGGGAAGGCGAACAGGGGCAGACGTCGGTTAGGCGATGGCCAACCAGATTCTTTTCGCTCACTGCGAGGAGATTTTGACCGGCTCCGTTGAGATGGCGCACGCGGAGTTCGGCATCGAGGACAAGGACCGCCGAGGCCAGCAGGTCCAATCCGGCAAATCGGGAACTGACGGAAGTCATGGGGGCATTCTACGCCCAGAGGGCGGGATGGGCCTCGCAGAAGCCGTGGCGCAGGGGAAGGCCTCTCAGCGGAGGTTGGAGAGTTCCTTGTTGATCGCCTGAATGTTGCGCTCGTGCTGGGCGACCCGATCCTTGTAGGGCTGGATGCGGTCGACGACCTTCTGGTAATTCTTTTCGTCGCCGGTGCGCAGGGCCTCCTGTTCGGCGAGATCCTTCCGGGCGGCTTCCAGGTTCTTCTGCTCGGCGGCGAGTTCCTGCTCCAGGATGAGGCGGCGGTCGCCATCGCGGGATTTCTGGGTGTCCTCGCCCACTTTGGGAAAGCCGGCGGGGGAAGGTGTCGCCGCCGCGGGCGAACGCGTCTTGGGCGGGGGAATGCTGGAATCAGGTCCGCTGACCACGGCCTGGCAAGACTTATTGACGCGGCTGTTGGAAATGAGGGTGCCGCCGTGCTCGTCGGTACACTTGTAGATGGTGTTGGCCAGTACCGGAGAGGCGGCCGACAGAAGCAGGATCAGGGCTGGAGCAGTACGTGTCATCGTCATCGGTCCCGAAGGCGGCATCAGTGTACCGGACATAACGGCCGACTGGGCGAGAAAGCAGACAAAAAAGGACGGGCAAGCCCGTCCTTTTCACGGCGCGCCGGAGCGCTCAGCAGCTGTAGTACAGATCGAATTCCACCGGGTGGGTGGTCATGCGGATCTTGTTCACTTCGTCCATCTTCAGGTCGATGTAGGCATCGATCCAGTCGTTGGAGAACACGCCGCCCTTGGTCAGGAACTCGCGGTCCTTGTCCAGGGCATTGAGGGCTTCTTCCAGGCTGGCACAGACGGTCGGGATCTTGGCATCTTCTTCCGGCGGTAGGTCGTATAGATTCTTGTCGGCGGGATCGCCGGGGTGAATCTTGTTCTGCACGCCGTCCAGGCCGGCCATCATGAGGGCGGAGAAGGCCAGGTAAGGGTTGGCGATGGGATCCGGGAAGCGGGTCTCGATGCGGCGAGCCTTGGTGGAGGCCACGAAGGGAATGCGGATGGAAGCGGAACGGTTCTTGGCGGAGTAGGCCAGCTTGACCGGGGCTTCGTAGTGGGGAACCAGACGCTTGTAGGAGTTGGTACCCGGGTTGGTGATGGCATTCAGGGCCTTGGCGTGCTTGATGATGCCGCCGATGTAGAACAGCGCGAACTCGGACAGGCCGGCGTAGCCGTCACCGGCGAACAGGTTCTTGCCGTCCTTCCAGATGGACTGGTGCACGTGCATGCCGGAACCGTTGTCACCGACGATGGGCTTGGGCATGAAGGTGGCGGTCTTGCCGTACTGGTGGGCAACGTTGTGCACCACGTACTTAAGGATCTGGGTCCAGTCGGCGCGCTTGGTCAAGGTGCTGAACACGGTACCGATTTCGCACTGGCCGGCGTTGGCCACTTCGTGGTGATGCACTTCGACGGGCACGCCCAGCGCTTCCAGGGTCAGCACCATGGCAGAGCGGATGTCGTGCAGGCTGTCGACCGGGGGAACCGGGAAGTAGCCGCCCTTGACGGAGGGACGGTGGCCGGAGGCCCCCATGCCTTCGTTCTTCTCACCGGAAGCCCAGGCCGCTTCGGCGGAGTGGATCTTCAGAGAGCAGCCGGACATGTCGACAGACCATTCGACGCCGTCGAAGATGAAGAATTCGGGTTCCGGGCCGAAGTAGGCGGTGTCGCCCAGGCCGGAGGACTTGAGGTAGGCTTCGGCGCGCTTGGCGATGGAGCGGGGGTCGCGGTCGTAGCCGCGGCCATCGGTGGGATCAACCACGTCGCAGGTGATGACCACGGTGGTTTCGTCGAAGAAGGGATCGACGTAGGCAGTGTCGGCGTCCGGCATGAGCAGCATGTCGGAAGCCTGGATGCCCTTCCAGCCGGCGATGGAGGAGCCGTCGAAGGCATGGCCGTTTTCGAACTTGTCTTCGCTGAAGGCGGAGACCGGCACGGTGACGTGCTGTTCCTTGCCACGGGTATCGGTAAACCGGAAGTCGACGAAGTTGGCGTCGTTTTCCTTGACCATCTTCATCACGTCTTGCGGGGTTGCCATAATCGTCAATCTCCTAACTCATCAAGAAGCCGGCGACGCCGGCGACAATAAAAAGCCAACGCAGCCTCTTTAGCAGAAACCGTGCCAACACCTGTTTGCGAAGCACGTCATTTTGCCACAGGGTGGTACGCCAATCAGCCGGAGATTTGACGCACCAACTCCGTGCAGGCGGATGATCGGCCGCACCGGGGTGGTGCGGTCCATGGCGCTGCCGCCCCGGCGCGCCGGGAGGCCGGCGATGCCTCCCGGTGGCCGACCGACTCGGCGAAGCGCTGTCGCTCGCGGAAGCCAGGTTGGCGTCCGCACGGACGCCGGTCGCGCCGCACCGCCGCAGGGCCGCGACCGGCCATTACCGGGGATGGCTGCCTGTGACGGAGTTGATCGAGAGCGATTCGCCGTGCCCTATACTATCGGCCTCGAATTCCAACGGTTGCGGATTATGGGCAAGCTATCGGAGATCCTCACCCTCGCGCAACAGCGGGCCAAGGCCATGGGCCTGCCTTACGAAGGCGCGCTGACGCCGCAGGAAGCCTTCGACCTCTTGCGCCTGGCCCCCGGCGCCCGGCTGGTCGACGTGCGCACCCGCGCCGAATGGGACTGGGTGGGCCGCGTTCCCGGCGCTGTCGAGATCGAGTGGAACCTCTACCCGGGCGGTGGGCGGAACCCCAATTTCGCCACCGAACTGATGCGCCAGGTCGATCGCGAAGCGCTGGTCCTGTTTCTCTGCCGCAGCGGCGGCCGCTCGGATGCCGCGGCGCGACTGGCGAGCGAG